>NZ_SAYU02000120.1 GCF_004025965.2 Phycicoccus flavus
GGCACGAGATGCTCGGCGAGCCCGACCTCGACATCCGGGTGACGACCGTCTTCCCGGGCTACATCCGCTCGGAGATGAACGAGCACCTGTCGCGCACGCCGTTCATGGTCGACACCGAGGTCGGGGTGCGGGCGATGGTCCGGGCCATGGAGGACGAGAAGGAGCAGGCGTTCGTCCCGGCCTGGCCGTGGGTGCCGCTCGGGACGGCGCTGCGGCACCTGCCGCTGGGCGCGGTCCGCCGGATGACCTGAGGCGGGGGTCCGGGCCGGGCTGCGCTGTGCCGTGCTGTGGCGTGCCCTGGCGTCCGGTCAGGGTGTGCGGGCGGTGACGAGCAGCCGGTCCGCGGTCCGGCGCCCCACCCCCGGGCGGACCGTGACGTCGGTGAGCCCCGCCGCGGTGAGGTGGGCGGTCAGCTCGTCCCCGGTCCACGGCCGCATCGTGAACGTGTGCCGGTGCTCGGTCGTGACGCGGCCCCCGGCGTCGGTGACGACGTGCCGCTCGTCGACGACGATCCGGCCGTCCTGCCAGGTCGGGCGGCTCGTGAAGCGCAGCCGTCCGCCGTCGGGCAGGTCTACCTCAGTGATGCGCTCCACGCCGTCGGCCCGGATCCGGGCGGCGGCCGCCTCCCGGACGTCGAGGACGAGGACCCCGCCCGGTCGCAGGGCGGCGGCGAAGGAGCTCAGCGCGGCGGAGCGCTCCTCGTCGGTGAGGAGGTCGTTGAGCACACCGCGGCAGGCGACGGCGTCGGCGGACTCGTGCAGGCCGAGGGCGCAGACGTCGCCCACCGTCGCGGGGGCGTCCGGGCAGCGGCGCCGGGCCAGGGCCAGCAGGCGGGGCGAGGCGTCGACCAGCGTCACGCGATGACCCCGGGCCAGGAGGGCCGCGGCGTGGCGGCCGGTGCCGCAGCCGGCGTCGAGGACGTCGGCGCGGTCGTCGGCGCGGTCGTGGCCGGCCGCGCGGAGGGCGTCGTCCACGGCGTCGACCCACGGCTCGACGGGGTCGGTGACGAGGAGGTCGTAGACGTCGGCGTGGACGTCGTAGAAGGGGCGGGCGGTGGAGGCGCGCGCCGACGGGGAGGTCACGGGGTCGAGGCTGACACAGAGGTGGTCCCGGGCGGGTCGGTCCTCGCTTCGGCCGCGGGCGGACTTCGGGACGGCCTTGGACGCAAGTCAGCGGGCGGTCGCCTTTCGTTGCCCGGTTCTGGTCGACTGGGGTCGGGTCACAAGAGGGCTTGGACGCAGTCGGCGGGCGGTCGCCTTCCGCTGCCGCCCCTCCTTCGCTTCGAGCGGACCTCCGGGCGGCTTCGATCGGGGTGGATGTCCGGCACCCGCCGCTGTGACACCTTTGCCGGCCGTCTCGACACGTTCCGGGCGCGGCCTCCGACCCCTTCCGGGCGGCGCCGGCTCGCGGCAATCGTGGGCCGCACCGGCCCCTTTGAGATTGCTGCAAAATCCCTCCAATGTTGTTCTGCTGCAAAGTGATTCACGGGTGCAATTGCTTGTCGTCGTACGCGTGTTCGGGTAAGATCGGGGCATGGACCGGGGGGACGTCAGCAGCCGCATCGCCGCACTACGCGGCGATGCTGTCGCGCTGGCGAGGGACCTGGCCGAGCACGGACGTGGGCTGGATCCGCGGGAGGCGTTCGAGGTCGCCGGGGAGCTGCAGGGACTGGTGAACGCGGCGGAAGGTGCGCAGGCGGTGGCCGCCGCGTACGGGGCGCGGTTCGAGAGCCGGATGGTCTCGGACCGGGTGATCGAGCGGACCCACCCGGTGGGGTTCGTCGACGGCATGGCCCCGTCGATGCTCGCGATGGAGGCCGGGGTCACCGAGGGTGTCGCGGGGCGGAAGGTCCGGCTGGGGGCGAAGCTGTCCGCCCGGTTCCCGCAGGTCCTCGAGCTCGTCCTCGAGGGGGAGGTGGCGGCGGTGACGGCGCACAAGGTCCTCGACGCCTGCGCCGGCCTCGACCGCGACGCGTGCCGGCGGGTGGACGCCTCGCTCGCGCCGCGGCTGGCTGCGATGGACCCGGCGCGGGTGTCGTCCGAGACCCGCCGGATCGCCGCCCGCGTCGCCGCCGACCAGGTCGCGGAGCATGCCGCGAAGACCAGGAAGGTGCGGACGGTCGAGGTGTGCCCGAGCGAGGACGGCCTCACCGAGTGGTTCGCCCTCCTGCCCACGGCGACGAGCAAGGCCGCCTGGAGCGCGGTGGAGTCGTTGGCGGCGGAGTACCGGGACGTCGACGACACCCTCACCGTCCCGGAGTCCCGGGCCGACGCCTTCGGGGACCTCCTCCTGCGGAACGTGACCGTCAACGCGCAGGTCACCCTCGGGGTCCCCGTCGTCACCGCCGCACCTGACCCCGCCGTCGTCCCGACCGTGCGGACGTTCTCCCCGCGGGATCCCGACGAGACGATCATCGACGCCACCACCGGTGAAGAGGTCCGCATCGGCGACCTGCCCGCCGACACCCAGGAAGACCTCGGCTGGCACGACTTCGCGGACTACGAGTGCGCCGACGGTCCCGGCGTGCCGACTGCGGTCGAGATGGCCCCCATCCGTGTCGGTGCCGACACCGGCGCCACCGCCCTGGTCTCCGGGGTGCAGCTGCCCGGCCTGGGCTGGGTCGACGCCACCACCGTCGCCGGCATCCTGTCCACCCTCCCGCTCCAGGTCGCCCGCGCGGTCCTGAACGCCGACACCGGCACCCTGGCCTCCATCACCACCGACGCCTACCGCCCACCAGCGCGGATGCGGCAGCTCGTCACCACCAGGGACGGCACCTGCCGCATGTACGGCTGCACCCGCCCCGCCGAGCGCTGCGACCTCGACCACGTCCGCCCCTGGCCCACCGGACCCACCACCCCGAGCAACCTCGCCGGACTCTGCCGCCGCCACCACCGCCTCAAGCAGCAAGGCCACTGGCGACCCACCCTCCACCCCGACGGCACGATGAGCTGGACCGACCCGTCCGGCCGGACCCGCACCACCGAACCCGCCCACCGCACCGTTCCTGACTCTTCGTCGCCGACACCGAGAACTGCAGCCCCGGCAGCAACGGCACCAGCCGCTCCTCCACCGGCAGCACCGCCACCGGCCGCACCGAGCCCGGGCGACCACTCCTGGGACGAGGTTCCCATCCCCTTCTGAGTGGCCTCCGGGTCGCGGCTCACCGCGTCAGTGGAGCAGCTTGAGCCCGACGACGCAGCCGACGATCCCCGCGACGAGCAGCAGCCGGACCGCCGAGACGGTCTCGGCGCCGGTGGCCATGGCGTAGCCCACCGTGAGCGCCGCGCCGATGCCGACCCAGACGGCGTAGGCGGTGCCGACCGGGAGGGAGCGCATGGCGTGGGCGAGGCCGGCCATGCTGAGGGTCAGGGAGACCGCGAACACGATCGACGGCGCGAGGCGGGTGAAGCCCTCCGAGCGGGAGAGGGCGGTGGCCCAGACGGCCTCCAGGACGCCGGACAGGATCAGGACGAGCCAGGGCATGACGATCTCCTCGGGAGCCGTCTTGTCGCTGACCGGGTACGGCACCGCTCGTCCGGGGACCTCGGGGAGATCCTGCGGACAGCCTCTCAACGGCGGGCCCGAGGGGCAAACCCCGACGTGGTGATGCCGGTCCCCGCCTCGCCTACGGCGTCCGGTCGTCGGGGTCCGGGTCGGGGTCGGAGCGGCGCTCGGCCCGGGCGGCGAGGTAGACCGCGCGGACGCCGACGGCCCGCTCCAGCTCGCGGGTGACGAGGGAGAAGAACTGGCCGCGGTAGGTGTCGTCGGTGACCGCGCTGACCGTGAAGTACAGGCCGGAGAAGGCCGACAGGAAGAACGAGACCTTGACCAGCTCGACCGAGACGCTGGGGACGAACGGCACACCGTGGGTCGCCTCCAGCGTCGTCCAGGCCAGCTGGGTGTCCTGCTTCATGATGATCGACCCGAAGAGCAGCAGGAACAGGAAGACGCCGATGACGAGCGCCACCACCTGGACCAGCTGGATGACGAGCAGCGTGACGATGAGGTTCCACCGCTCGAACCCGCTGACCTGCGCGTACGACGCGGGGTCGGCGTCGGGGTCGTCGACGAGCCGGGCGCAGGTCTCCTCGAGCGGGGTGCCCGCGCAGGCGCGGACAAGGAAGTCGTCGTCGACCGCGTCGTCGAGCTCGTCGACCTCCTCCGGCAGCCGGACCAAGAGGAAGACGACACCGGACCCGAGCAGCAGCAGGGCGACGACCCAGTGCGTCGCCAGGGTGAGGCTCGCCGTCATCTGCCAGGCCTCGGCGTTGATGAAGAGGAACGCGACGAACACGAGCAGCAACGGCAGCGCACGGGTCAGGGTCGAGGCGAGCAGCCGGATGCTGCTGACCGTGCGACGGACGGCGAAGGTGAGGATGGGGCGGGCCCGCAGCGCCGTCGAGACGTACGCGACCCCGACGAGCACCGACAGCGACAGCCACAGCGCCGGGGCCGCGCTCACCTGGTGCGACACCCACCCGAGCAGCCCGCCGAGCGCCGCGGTGACGACGAGGACGAGGGCGACGAGCGGCACGGCGCGCCGCGGCTGCATCGCCTCCCGGGCGGCGGCGCGCTCGGCCGGGACGAAGTAGGCGAGGCCGTTGGCGAGGAACCAGCGTTCGGTCGCGGCCAGCGGGTCGGCCTCCGGGCGCCGACGGGAGAGCCGCGGACGGCGGCGGTCCGTGGGGTCCATGGCGCGACAGCCTACGGTTGGAGGCACCCGACCCCGGAGGTGCTCCCCATGGCCCGTGTCGTCGTCCTCAGCCGGCTGCCCGGCGACGCCGTGGAGCGCCTGCGTGGCGCCCACGACGTCGACTACCGCGACGTCGACGCGGCCGTCCCGCCGGAGGAGCTGCCGGACGTCGTCGCCGGCGCCGAGGCCGTCGTCGTCACCCTCGGGCACCGCGTCGACGCCGCGTTCCTCGACGCCGCCGGACCGGACCTGCGGGT
>NZ_SAYU02000121.1 GCF_004025965.2 Phycicoccus flavus
TCCTATCCCCTCAATGCCGCGAACCCGGACGTCCCGTTCTTCGGCGGCGCGAACGACATGCAGGGGTTCCGCCGCCTTCCCGCCGGTCACACCATCGACTGGGGACACTTCTTCCCGGTCGACGGGTCCACCCCGGCGATGTGCCGCAGGATCGACACCCACCTCACCCCGCCGCTGCACGCCATGCCCGCCAGCATCGTCGGCGCGGCCGTCGTCGGTACGGGTCTGGCCAACCTCGCCCAGCGCAACCTCATGCGGGGCTCCACCCTCGGTCTGCCGTCGGGCCAGACGGTCGCGAAGAAGCTCGGCGTCCGCGTCCTCTCCGCGCAGGAGCTCGGACGGGACGGCGAGGCCCCCCTGTTCTGGTACGTCCTGCGGGAGGCCGAGGTCCGCGAGACCGGCACCCGGCTCGGTGAGACTGGCGGACGCATCGTCACCGAGGTCGTGGCCGGGCTGCTGGCCGGCGACCGCGACTCCTACCTCAACGCCTCACCGGCCTGGACTCCCGGGCCGCCCTTCACGACCACCGGCGACGTGGCCGTCCCCGACCTCATTCGGATCGCCGGCGTGGCCTGAGACCCCAGGGGGTGTTCACCTCCGGTGGGGTTCTCGGGCATGCCTGCTACTCGGGGTCGCGCTGGGAGTGCGGCGCCATGGCGTCGAGGAGTCGACGGACGACGGCGAAGGCCGACTCGAGCTCCTCGGGCGACAACGAGGCCTGTGCGATGACGTCGAGCCGGGCTGCGTCGCTTGACGAGTACAGCAGCGCCTGCAGTCGCGTCCCCGCTCCGGTGATCTCGAGCAGCGGGGACGTCCGGTGCTCGGGGTTGGGCCGCAGGACCAGGAGCCCGTGGAGGACGAGGTCGTCGACGGTGCGCTGGACGGCCTGGCGGGAGAGCCCGAGCCGCCGTGCCACCGACGGGACGGTCCTCGGTCCGACGGACAGCACGCTCAGGACGTGCCACTGGCTGGCCGTGGCCCCGACGGCCCGGGCCTCGGAGTCGCTGATGCGCTGGGTCACGTGCGCCAGCTCGTGGACGTCGGCGATCAGGCTGCGGTAGGCGCGCAGCAGCCGCTCGTCGGTGGTGTGGGGGGACCGTCCGGAGGGCACGGCCCAGCCTGACATACAGCATATCGACAACAAGTTGTCATCTTGCCATGCTCGCGTGATGCCTCCTCCGCTCGCCGTCGCCACGTGCGCCGCCGCCCCCGACCTCGACGACGACGCCGACGTCCTTCGCGGCGGCCTCCGGGACCTGGGCGTGCGACACGTCGTCCACGCGTGGGACGACCCGTCCGTGGACTGGGCCGAGTTCGACCGGGTGCTGGTGCGCAGCACGTGGGACTACCCGCGCCGTCGTGACCAGTTCCTCGCCTGGGCCGAGTCGTGTCCGCGCACGGTCAACCCCGCCGACGTCCTGCGCTGGAACACCGACAAGCGGTACCTGCTGGACCTCGAGCGCGCGGGGGTTCCCGTGGTGCCGACGAGGCTCCTGCCCGTCGGGGACACCGGACGGCCCGCGTGGACGGACGTCGTCGTCAAGCCCGCGGTCAGTGGCGCCGCCGCGGACACCGGACGGTTCCCCTCGGCCGTCGACCGGGACGCGCAGCTGCACATCGAGTCGCTCCACCGGGCAGGTCGTGACGTGCTCGTGCAGCCGTACACCCACGGCATCGACACGCACGGAGAGACGAGCCTGGTCTACCTCGGGGACCGGCTCTCGCATGCGGTCTCGCGACGGCCGCTCCTGGACCGTGTCGGCGTGCGGACCCCGGTGGGGGTGGCGGACGTGCTCCCGACGACCCGTGCGGTCACGCCGAGCCGGCAGCAGGTGGCGCTGGCCGAGCGCGCCCTGGCCGCCGTCCCGGGCGGGCGCGGGCGTCTGTCCTACGCCCGGGTCGACCTGGTCCCCACGGCGGACGGCCCGGCCGTCCTCGAGCTCGAGCTCACCGACTGCTTCCTCTTCCTCGGCTTCGCCGCTCCTGCCGCGGTCCGATCCATGCCGGCCCCGTTCGCGTCGGGGTCGTGACCTCGTCCACGAGGGGCTGACGGGGCGTGCAAGCCGTGGAGGACAAGCGCCCGTCGGAGGGGCCGCTACGTCCGGGCGTGCGCCGGCCTGCGGTCCTGGCGGTGATGACCGCGGCCCTGGGGATCTCGCTGGGCTACGGGATGATGCTGCTCCTCCCGCTCCTCGTCCAGGAGCTGGGCGGGAGCGAGGCCGACTTCGGAACGGTGCTGTCGGCGGCGGTCCTCCCCGCGGCCCTGACGCTGACCCTCCTCGCCCGGCACCCCGACGCGGTCCGCGCCGAGTGGGTGCTCGCCGCGAGCGTGGCCGTCTTCGGTGCGGCCGCCGCGAGCTCGGCCGCGGTCGGCGGGAGCTGGCACCCGCTGGTCGTCGTGGGTCTGGCGCTCGGGACGACCTGGGCCGCGGTGTACACGGTGATGCCGATGGTCGTCGACGGGATGGTCACCGAGTCCGGACGTGTCACCTATTTCGGGTACCTCACGGGGGTGCAGCAGCTGGGCATCGGTCTCGGACCGGTGCTCGGACGGTGGATCTTCCAGACCTCGCTCGGCCTGCGCGGGACCCTTCGTCGTCGCGGGCCTGGTCTGCGTCGTCGCCCTCGTGGCCACGGTCGTGACGGCGCTGTCGACACCGGACCGCCGCGACGTCCGACGGGCAGGACCGCGGGAGGGTCTCGCCCGGACCGCCGGGTCAGTGGCGCGCTCGGACGTCGGACCGTGGCTGCTCGTCATCGGGCTCTTCGCCTGCCTCTTCACGACGATGACCCAGTTCCAGACGACCTTCGCCGACGCCCGAGGGCTGGACTACTCGGTGTTCTACGTGGCGTACACCGTCGCCGTGATCGCTGCGCGCTTCGTCGTCGCCCCCTGGACGAGACGGTTCGACCAGGCCCGGGTGGCGAGCATCGCGACCAGCGTCATGGTGATGGCCGTGGCAGCGTTCCTCGTCGTCGGCGCGAACGCGGTGGCCTACGCGGCGGCGTCCGCGCTTCTCGGCGCCGCCTACGGTCTGGCCCTGCCGACGACGCTGGCCCACGCCGTCACGGTGTCACCGTCGAGCGTGCGGCCCTTCGTCCTACCGGTCGCCGGGCTCGTCTTCCAGACCGCCATCCTGGGGTTCCCGATCGTGGTCGGCGTAATCGTCGTGCACTTCGGGTACTGGCTGCTCTTCGCCGTCCTCATCGCCTTCGCCGTGGTCCAGGCGGCCGTCGCCTGGCGCCACGCGGGTCCGACGGATCGCCAGGTCGACCATGGGCCCCGGTAGCGGCGACCGTCCTTCTGCTGACCGGCCCGGAGCGCCCCGCTCACGAATTTCGCTCCGCTCCTCGAGCTGCCGGACGTGGCACCGCTTCGCCATCCACCTTGCATCTGTCAGCGGACCACCTTGAAGGTTGTACTTCCCTTGGTCTTGCTCACTTGGTCAACGACCGTGACGGTGTACTTGCCCGGTTTGGAAATGGCTATGTAGTTCGAGGCGGCGTTTAGTGCGCCATGGTGCCCGTCTGTGCATTGTCCGGATCGGAAGGACGGTATGTCCTCAGGGCCCGAGGTCTGGATCAACATCTGGCATTCCTCACCCTCGATCGTGATACCGTCGGAATCTCGCCCGTCCCACGCAACACTGAGCTCAACGAGCGACTCCCCGCCAAACTCGGACAACTGCCACAGATTCGGGCCGACCCGCTCACCCACCGCAATCGAGCCATCTACGTCAACATCCACAACAATCTTGGCGAGGCCGCCCGTGCCGTCTGACCGGCTGGGTGGGGTGTTGGTTGCAGCGCTCCTGGTTGACCGGCTCGGTTCAGGAGCGGTTGTAGTCGACAAGCCGGTGGGTGAGGGAGAGCCGCCGGCCGGGGATGTGGTCCTGCCACTTTTGAGCACGTCTTCCTTGAGCGTGAAACCCGAAAAGGCGACAAGCCCAAACACTACGGCTGCAGCGACGCCAGCGATCGTCCAAGCCAGAGTCCTATCCATCCTGTCCCCTACTCGATACAAGTAAACTCTTCGAGCAAGATACCCACGCCCCTACCGAAGGTTGGCACCCACTCCGACCGGGATCGCGACGTGGGAAGAGGGCACGATCCAAACGACTCGCTTTCAAGTGATGAGCGATTCACTGGTGCCATCAAGCCATCCGGAACTAGGACCATGCATCGCGTGTGCCACTCGCTTCGTTCACCTCAACGAGTACCGCGGGTGGGCAGGTGACGAGTGCTCAGGAGCGAGAGCTGGCGGGGGGACTCGAACCCCCAACCACCTGTTTACAAGACAGGTGCGCTACCGATTGCGCCACGCCAGCGGGCCGGGCGGGCCCGGCGGCCACACACTCTACGACGGGCCGCGGACGCGC
>NZ_SAYU02000122.1 GCF_004025965.2 Phycicoccus flavus
CTCGTGGAACGCGCCGACGATGGACTCCAGCTGTGCGGTGGTCACCGGGTTCATGAGAAGGACCCCTCCGTTCGTCGGGAGCATCCTGCCGTACTTGCGCCGCGGGCGCGTCGTGCGTTCAGGGGCAGGGCACCCCGAGGCGACGGGACTCGCGGACCTTGCCCGCCTCGAAGGCGACCTGCGTCAGCCACCGGCGCCGTGCGTCCGGGCCCCCCGTCGCCGGGAACCGGGAGAGCAGGACGAGCTCGTGCCGCAGCCGGGCGCGACCGGTCCGCGGCCTCGCGTCGGAGGGCCGGTACCGGGCGTGCAGCGTCGCGTGCCCACGGCCGGCGTTGAACTGCTGGCGCAGGAGCCGGCGCAGGTCGGCGCGGATCCGGTAGTGCACGAGGGCGTCGGGCACGTACGCGGCGACGTAACCCGCCTGCCGGGCACGCCAGGCGAAGTCGATCTCCTCCGCTCCCGGCGGGTAGTCCTCCGGGTAGGCCCCGGCGGCCTCGAAGACCTCCCGGCGGAACGCGGTGTTGCAGCCGATGGGGTAGGCCAGGCCCGACCACGAGACGAGCAGCCCGTCGGAGCGTCGCGGGATGGCCGTCCACGCCGCCGCGGGCCCGGAGAGGGTGCCGGTCTCGAAGGAGCCCCCCACGAACGCCTCGGTCTCCAGCGCGGCCAGCAGCGCCGCGACCCATCCGGGACCCACGACGTCGTCCGCGTCGCAGATGAGGATGCGGTCGGAGCGGGCCGCACGGACGCCCTCGTTGCGGGCCACGGAGACACCCCGCGCCCGGGACGCGTCGACGATGCGCAGGCCGGGCAGGCGTCCGGTCCACTGCTCGACCAGCGCCCGCAGGTCGTCGGTGGACCCGTTGTCCGCGACGACCACCTCGCAGTCGGCGATGCCCTCCTGGGCCGCCAACGCGGCGAGCTGCTCCCCGAGGGTCGCGGTGGCGTCGAACGTCGGGATGACGACCGAGCACCGGGGCGCGTCGGAGGTCATGCCCCGGCGCCGCTGCCGCCCCGGTCCCCGCCCAGGAGGAGCCGCAGGGTCGGGGCGAGCGACCGGAAGGCCCTCCCCCGGTGGCTGATCGCGTTCTTCTCGTCCTCGCTGTGCTCGGCGAGCGTCCGGCTGCCCCCCTCCGGGACGAAGACGGGGTCGTAGCCGAAGCCCTTCGTGCCGCGCGGCTCGCGGACGAGCACGCCGTCGACCCGCCCCTCGACCCCCTCGACGCGCCCGTCGGGCAGGGCGAGGACGGCGGCGCAGACGAACGCCGCCGCCCGGTGCTCGTCCGGCACGTCCGCCACCTGCTCCAGCAGGAGACGGAGGTTGGCCCGGTCGACGTCCGCGCGGCCCGCGCCCGGCCCGGCGTGCGACCCGGACCAGCGGGCCGAGAAGACGCCGGGAGAGCCGCCCAGCACCTCGACGGCCAGGCCCGAGTCGTCCGCGACCGCCGGCAGGCCGGTCGCCTCGGCGAGCGCGACGGCCTTGAGCCGGGCGTTGCCGAGAAAGGTGACCTCCGTCTCCGGGACCTCCGGGCCGTCGACCTCGGCGGCCGACACGATCTCGAGGTCCAGCTCGGACACCAGGTCCGCGAGGATGGCCCGCAGCTCGTCCACCTTGTGCTCGTTGCGGGTGGCGAGGACCAGGCGGCGGGTCATCCGACGCGCTCGCGGGCGGGAGCCTGGAGCGCCTCCTGCTGTCGCCGGGTGAGCTCCGCGCACCCGCTCGTCGCCAGGTCCAGCAGCCGTCCGAGCAGCTCGCGGTCGAAGGGCGCCCCCTCGGCCGTCCCCTGCACCTCGACGAACGAGCCGTCGCCCGTCATGACGACGTTCATGTCGGTCTCGGCCGTCGAGTCCTCGGGGTAGTCGAGGTCGCAGACCGGCTCGCCGCCGACGACCCCCACGCTCACCGCCGCGATCGACCCGGTCAGCGGCTCGGCGCCGGCGGCCAGAAGGCCCCGGGCCTTCGCGTCCGCCACCGCGTCGACGAGCGCGACGTAGGCACCGGTGATCGCGGCGGTACGGGTGCCGCCGTCGGCCTGGAGGACGTCGCAGTCCAGGACGATGGTGTTCTCGCCAAGGGCCGCGGTGTCGATCACCGCGCGCAGGCTGCGGCCGACGAGCCGGCTGATCTCGTGGGTGCGGCCGCCCACCTTGCCCCGGCGGGACTCACGGTCGCTGCGGGTGTTCGTCGATCGCGGCAGCATCTCGTACTCGGCCGTGACCCATCCCGTCCCCCGACCCTTGAGCCAGCGCGGGACGCCCTCGGTGAACGAGGCCGCGCACAGCACCCGGGTGCGCCCGAACTCGACGAGGACGCTGCCCTCGGCGTGGTCGAGCCAGTTGCGGGTGAGCCGCACCTCGCGGAGCTGCTCGGGGGACCGTCCGTCGTGTCTCGTCATGACGAGCAGGCTAGCCACCGTCGGGCTCGGCGCCGGTCGGGCCCGGTCGTGACAGGATCCGCAGGTGTCCTCGTGCGAGCCACCCACCGCCGACGCCACGCCGCACGTGACGGTCGTCGTCGTCGTGTACGCGCAGGCCCGTTTCGTCGAGCAGTGCCTGGACTCGGTCCGGGCCCAGACCTGCCGTCCGCGTCTCGTCGTCGTCGACGACGCCTCGCCCGACGACTCCGCCGACGTCGTCCGCCGGTGGGCCGAGCGGACCGGGTTCCCGGTCGAGCTCGTCGCCCATGCCGAGAACCGGGGGCTGGGAGCGAGCCTCGCGGAGGCGCTCGACCTCGTCACGACGCCGTTCCTGGCCTACATCGCCGGGGACGACTGGATGGAGCCCGAGCGGGTCGAGGTGCAGCACCGGGCCATGGAGGAGGCGGGGGACCGCTGCGCCCTGTCCTACTCCGACGTCCACCGGGCCGACGAGTCCGGGGTCCGACTGCACCCGACCTTCGCGCAGCAGCACGCCGCGGACTGGGGCTCGCGGGAGCCGGACGTCTATGCGGCCCTGCTGCGGCGCAACTGGATCCCGGCGCCCTCGACGATGCTCCGGACGAGCGCCCTCCGGAGCGTCGGGGGCTACGACCCGGAGATCTTCTACGAGGACCACGACGTCGCGCTCCGGATCGCCCGCCGCTACGAGGTCCTGGCGCTGGAGTCGTGCCTGGCCACCCATCGGGAGCTCACCGGCTCCTACGGCCACCGGATGTTCTTCACCGACGCGCAACGCAGCGCCTGGCTCCGGGCCAGGGTCCTCATCTACCGCAAGCACCTCGGTCACGACGAGTCGACGGACGCCGTCATCGTCCCGATGCTGCTTGCCTGGCTCCGGGAGCTCTACCTGCGCGGGGAACCGGTGGCCTGGGTGCGCGCCAGGTACGCCGAGGTCCGCCGGGCGGGCCCCCGTCCGGGCACGGGGGGCAAGGTGCTGGCCCTGAGCCGTCTGGGGGTGCCGGGCCGGCTCGTCACGTCCGCGTCCTCGGTGCTCACGGGGCGTCGCTGACGGTGTCCTGCCCGTCGTCGGCGTGCTCGGGGGGCCACACGACGCGGAACCGCTCGAAGCAGACCTCGAGGTCGTCCGAGAACTCCGTCCCGATCCGCTCGCAGGACCGCCGGAAGTACGCCCGGTGGTGGTGCAGCCACGAGTCGCGGGTGCGGTCGTACTCCCCCTCGTCCCAGGCGAAGGCGTCGTCGACGCTGGAGAGGGGCCCCACCCGCAGCTCGGTGGTCCGCAGCACGACGCGGGGCGCCCCGGAGCCGTCGCAGACGACCCAGTGCCCGCCGACGCGGGGCAGGTCCTCGCCCTCGTGCCGGTACTCGGCGACGAGTCCCGCCGTGGCTCGTTTCGTGCCGCCGGTGACGAAGGCGAGCAGCTCGTCGGCGAGACGCGGCGAGTCGCCGAACCAGGCCGCTTCGGGCCACTCGTGCCGGTCGACGCCGGGGGTGGCGGCCGCGTAGTCCGCCCACATCGCGCGCGCCGCCCCCACGTCGAGCGCCGGTGGGTCCTCCCCGACGACGAGCGTCTCACCGGCCAGGGCGAGCTCGACCCGCCCCGGCCACACCGCGGCGGCCTGGGCCCGACAGACCTCGGCGTCGTTCCAGGCCGGGATGTGGGTGAGCACGAGCCGGCGCACTCCCCCGGCGCGGACGGCCGCCGCCGCCGCCCGCGAGCCGGTGAGGTGGATGCCGC
>NZ_SAYU02000123.1 GCF_004025965.2 Phycicoccus flavus
TCCCACGGTCCGACGCCGACCTCGCGCCCGTCGTCCTCGGCCTCCATGCCGCGACAGCGTAGGTGAGCACAGGCAACCCACAGGTCGCGCACACCCCGAGGGGGCACCGGAGCCGTAGCCTTTCCGACGTGATGCACGCACTCGGCCCGCAGTGGATGGACCCGCAGTACCTCCTCGACACCTACGGGACGGCGTTCTTCTTCATCGCGCTCGCCATCGTCTTCGTCGAGTGCGGGCTGTTCTTCCCGATCCTCCCGGGCGACACCCTGCTGTTCTCGGTCGGCATCTTCATCGCCGGCGGCCAGCTGCACGACAACCTGCTCGTCGCCCTCGTCGGCCTCTTCCTCGCGGCGATCGCGGGCAACGTCGTCGGGTACGAGATCGGACGCGGGGTCGGCTCCCCACTGCGCAACCACGACGGACGCATCGTCAAACGCGCGTACTTCGACCAGACCGAGGAGTTCTTCGGCCGGTACGGCGCCCGCGCGCTCGTGCTCGGCCGGTTCGTGCCCGTCGTGCGGACCTACATCACGGTCGTCGCCGGCATCGGCCGGATGGAGCGCCGGCACTTCGTCACGTGGTCGGCCGTCGGCGCCGCGCTGTGGGTCCTCGTCGTGACGCTGGCCGGCTACTTCCTCGGCAACGTCGGCTTCGTCAAGGACCACCTCGAGCTCGTCATCCTCGGCATCGTCGTCCTCTCGGTCATCCCGATGGTCGTCGAGTACCTGCGCCACCGCCGCGCCCGGGGCATGTCGCCCGAGGAGGTCCGCGAGGGCTCCGCCGACGTCGTCGAGGACCTCGGCCGCTCCTGACCCAGGGGTCAGGCGTCGAGGTCGAGGAGACCCCGGCGGTGGGCGGCCGTCACCGCCGCCGTCCGGTCCGAGACGCCGAGCTTGGCGAAGGCCCGCAGCAGGTGGGTCTTGACCGTCGCCTCGCCGATGAACAGCTCGCGGCCGACCTGCGCGTTCGACAGCCCCCGCGCGACGAGCCGCAGCACCTCGACCTCGCGCCCGGTGAGCTCCGGCCCCACCGGGGCCCGCAGCCGGTCCGCCAGCCGCGCGGCCACCGGTGGCGCCAGCACCGTCTCGCCGCGGGCGGCCCGGCGGATGGCGTCGGTGAGGACGGCGGTCGGGGTGTCCTTGAGCAGGTAGCCACGCGCGCCGGCCTCGACGGCGCGGACGATGTCGGCGTCGGTGTCGTAGGTCGTGAGGACGAGGACCTGCGGCGGGTCGGGCAGGGCCCGCAGCCGCGCGGTCGTGTCCGCCCCGTCCAGGACGGGCATCCGCAGGTCCATGAGGACGACGTCGGGCCCGAGCCGCGGGACGAGCGCCAGCGCCTCGGCGCCGTTCGCGGCCTCGCCGACGACCTCGAGGTCGGCCTCCTCGCCGAGGACGGCGACCATGCCGGCCCGCACGACGGGGTGGTCGTCGACGACGAGCAGCCGGATCACCGGGCGACCCCGGGACTCGCGAGCACGGGCCCGACGTCGACCCGCGGGACCTCGAGGCGCAGGCAGGTGCCGGCCCCGGGGTCGCTGCGCAGGTCGACGGTCCCGCCGACCTCCGCCGCCCGCGCCCGGACGCCGTCGAGGCCGAACCCCGTGGAGCCCTCGCCGGGGTCGAAGCCGCGGCCGTCGTCGGACACCGAGAGGACCACCCGCTCGGGCTCGTAGGCCAGCGCGACGTCCACCCGGGCCGCCGCGGCGTGCCGCCGCACGTTCGACAGCGCCTCCTGCGCGGTGCGCAGGAGGACGACCTCGGCCGCGCCCCCGAGCGGCGCCGGCTCGCCGCTGACCCGGACGTCGGCGTGCAGGCCGGTCTCGCTGGTGACGGCCTCCCCGAGCCGGAGCAGCGCCTCGGCCAGCGTGCGCGACTGGAGGTGCCCGGGGGTGAGCTCGGCGACGATGAGCCGGGCCTCGGCGAGGTTGTCGACCGCCGTCCGCTCGATGAGCCCGAGCCGCTCGCGCGCCGTCGCCTCGTCCCCGCGGGCCAGCGCGGAGTCGGCCGCCCGGGCCAGGGCCACGACCGAGGTGAAGCCCTGCGCGAGGGTGTCGTGGATCTCGCGGGAGATGCGCTCGCGCTCGTCCTGCACGCCGCGGTCCCGCTCGACCGCGGCCAGCCGCGCCTGGGTGGCCCGCAGCTCGTCGATGGTGCGCGCGCGGGTGTGCGCCTCCTGGACGATCCGGTTGATGAACAGCCCCAGCGCCAGCGAGACCGCGAGCGAGATGACGGAGGAGACGAGGATGGGCCCGACGATCTGGCGGTCGAACCCGCTCTGGACGAACCGCAGGACGCCGAAGGCGGCGAGGGCCAGCACGGTCCCGACCGCAGCCCACCGGACCCGCACCATGGCCCACAGCTGCGGGAAGAGGACGAAGTAGAGCATCCAGGACTCGGTGCCGGGATCGAGCGCCTGGATACCGAGCAGGGCCCCCCAGGCGAGGACCTGGTAGGCCAGACCCGCCCGCTCGTCCTGCCGGATGCCCCGGACGCCGAGGACGGCGTAGGCCGCCGCGATGACCGCGAACAGCAGGAGGGAGGGCCACCGGCCGGAGGGGCCCGGCTCGTCGAGCAGGGCGACGACGACGGCAGCGACCCAGACGGCGGCGAAGACCGCGTGCCAGAACGGCTCCTGCCGCCGCCACATCGCGACGAGGTCGGCGCTGGAGTCCCCGGTGTCGGTGACGTGGTCGGGCTCGCTCACCGGCCCATCCTCCCGCGCCACGCTCAGACCGTCCCGCGCTTGTACCAGCGGAAGGTGAGGACGCACAGGACGAGCCCGCCGACCGCCCAGGCCGCGAGGACGAGCAGGGTGCGGCCGGTCTCCCAGGACCCGGCCATCTCCAGGGAGGCCAGGGCGTCGGGGTAGAAGACCGAGCGCATCCCCTGGGCGATCCACTTCAGCGGGAAGATCGCCGCGACCTGGCGCAGCCAGTCCGGCACCGAGTCCCAGCCGATGTACACCCCGGAGATGAACTGCAGCACGAGCATCGGGCCGATGACGACCGCGCCGATGGAGCGCGAGCTCGACAGCGACGAGTAGGCGATGCCGCACACCGTGCCCGTGACGAGCCCGAGGACGAACACCGCGGCGAGCGTCCCCCAGCGCGCGGCGCCCTCCGGCATCGGCACGTCGAAGGCGAACCGGGCGGTCAGCAGCAGCACGACGAGCTGCACGGCCGAGGTCACGGCGACGAGCCCGACCTTGCCGAGGAAGTACGCCACCGGCGGCATCGGCGTGGAGCGGAGCCGCTTGAGGGTGCCGTCGTCGCGCTCGGAGGCGACGGAGAGGGCCATCGTCTGGAAGCTCGTGAGGATGACGCCGGCGGCGACCATGCCGGGCAGGAAGAACTGCGCGGCGGTCATCTGCGCGCCGCCGTCCTCGAACTGGGGTCCGAAGATCACCGAGAACAGCCCGAGCAGGAGGATCGGGAAGAGGAACCCGAAGAGCACGGCCTCCTTCTCGCGGGAGAACATCGTCAGCTCGACGCGGGTGCGGTCCAGGCCGAGGGCGAGGGTGTTCATGCGGGGACCTCCTGCGACGCGGCGCCGGCGACGTGCGGCGCGATGAGCCCGAGGTAGGTGTCCTCGAGCGAGGGGCGGGTGACGGTGAGCTCGGGCACCTCGCCGGGGAAGCGGGCGGCGAGCCGGGCGACCTCGGCGGTCGGCTCGCGGGTCGCGACGGTGTGCACGGCCCCGTCCTCCTCCCACGACACGCTGGCCTCCCCCCGGCGGCGACCGCCCAGGGTGGCCGGGGTGTCCAGGGCCAGGAGCCGCCCGGCGGCGATGACCCCCACCCGGTCGGCGAGGTGCTCGGCCTCGTCGAGGTAGTGGGTCGTGAGGAGGATCGTCGTGCCCTCGTCGGCCAGGCCGCGGATGAGGGCCCAGAAGTCGCGACGGGCCTGGGGGTCGAACCCCGTCGTCGGCTCGTCGAGGAAGACGAGCTCGGGCCGGCCGACGATGCCGAGGGCGACGTCGAGCCGGCGCTTCTGCCCGCCGGAGAGCCCCGAGACGCGCCGGTCGGCCTTCTCGGCCAGGCCGGTCACCTCGATGACGTCGTCGACGTCGCGGGGGCTGCGGTAGCAGCGGGCGGCGCTGCGCAGGACCTCGCGCGGGGTCAGCAGGTCCAG
>NZ_SAYU02000124.1:0-2026 GCF_004025965.2 Phycicoccus flavus
TGCCGACGAGGAGGGTCCGCACGCCGAGGCCCCGGAAGCCGGCCTGGACGATGTCGTCGCCGAGCCGGCCGAGCGGTGAGGACCGCCCGCCCGTCCGGGCCGGACCGGGCTCGGGGACCCAGCAGCTCCACCAAATGAGGAACAGGCCGACCCCGAGCAGCAGCCCGACGAGCAGCCCGGTCACGACGCACCCCGGGCCAGCAGCGCGGCGAGGTCGTAGCCCGCGCGCTCGAAGCGGTCGGCGTGCGGCGGGAACCCGTCGGCACGCACGAGCTCACCGCCCCGCCGGACGAACAGCTCGGCGATCTCGACGACGTCCTCCTCGGTGCGCCCGGGCACGGCCGCGATCTCGCGGACGGTCCGGCGGCCGTCGCGCTCCAGGGCCGCGTGGACGACGAGGTCGACGGACGAGGCGACGGTCGGCACGACGAAGCGTGCGGACACGTTCTCGCCGGCCAGCAGGGGCAGGGTGCACATCTTCGTCACGGCCTCGCGGGCGCTGTTCGCGTGCACGGTGCACATGCCGGGCAGACCGCTGTTGAGGGCGATGAGCAGGTCGAGGCTCTCGGCCTGCCGGACCTCGCCGACGATGATCCGTGAGGGCCGCATCCGCAGTGCCTCCTTGACGAGGCGGCGCAGCGGGATCTCGCCGGTGCCCTCGAGCGAGGGCTGCCGGCACTGCATCGCCGCCACGTCGCGGTGCGGGATGCGCAGCTCGAAGACCTCTTCGCACGTCACCACCCGCTCGCGGGCGGGCACCGCGGCGGCCAGGCAGTTGAGCAGCGTCGTCTTCCCTGCTTGCGTGCCTCCGGCGACGAGGATGTTGAGCCCGGCGACGACCGCGGCCTCGAGGAAGCGGGCGGCCTGCCCGGTGAGGGTGCCGAGCCGCACGAGGTCGTCCATCGAGTCGGCCTTGACGACGAACTTGCGGACGTTGACGTACCAGTGCTCGCGGGTGATGTCGGGGATGACGACGTGCAGGCGGCTGCCGTCGGGCAGCACCGCGTCGACGAAGGGGCTGCTGAGGTCGACCCGGCGGCCGGACGACTTCAGCATCCGCTCGACGAGGTCGCGCACCTGGTCGCGGGTGAGCAGCGTCGTGGTCAGCTCGGCGACGCCGTCGCGGGCGACGAACACGCGGGAGGGCTCGTTGACCCAGATCTCCTCGACGGAGGGGTCGTCGAAGTACTGCTGGAGCGGGCCGTAGCCGGCCACCGAGTCCCACAGCGCCTTGGACGTCGCGTCCAGGTCGGCCAGGACCGGCATCCCGCCGTGCATGGAGCGCTCGTCGTAGTCCGAGACGGCCTCACGGACCAGGCGGCGCACGGCACCCTCGTCGCGGGCGGGGTCGAGCCCCGAGCGACGGATGAGCTCACGCACCTCACCCTCGAGCGTCCGCACGGCGTCCACGCCGACCATCTCCCTCCCCGGCGGCCGGATCGGCCGCGTCCAGGGACCCAGAGAACCGCAGCGAGGAATGACCCGCACGCCGAGAACGGCGATTGTGGACAACTTTCTGCATGCATGTCCCGAGGGGTGCGTCGAGCGCGCGCGAGCGGTGACTCCCGGGTCCGCTGTGACTGATGTGCCCGGCGTGAACCACCCGTCGACCAGGCCCGCCGCAGCCCGGTAAAGACCACCGACGGCCGTCTCTTCCGGCGGTCCCGGGGTCGTGCGGTCCGTCGCCGTCCGGGCGAGCAGGCTGTGGAAAACTCCGCGGCCCCGAGGCCGTTCCTGCCTACCGTCCGGGGCATGGAGCTGCGGATGACCGTGCACGTGCCACGCCGTCGACCACGACCGGTCGACGTCGTCGTGTCGTGGTGCGGCGCGGCGGACACCGCCATGCTGCGCGACGCCCTGGCCGGGCATCTGCGGATGCCGGTGCCGGGGCTCGTCGTCGGCGGTGCGGTCCTCGCCGACGATGCTCCGCTCGGGATGCCGCCGCTCCTCGACGGCGTGTCCGTCGCGGTGGCGCCGGGCTCCGGGAGCGCGGTCGCGGGTGGTGCAGGGGACCACCCGCGACCGG
>NZ_SAYU02000124.1:2036-4062 GCF_004025965.2 Phycicoccus flavus
CGGTCGGCGGTCCGGACGCCGGACGCGCCCGAGGGCTCGCCCCGCCCGGCCTCGAGGTGGGGCGGGCGACGTCGGGCGGGCTCACCCTGGACGACCCGTCGCTGAGCCGGCGGCACGCGCGGGTCGACGTCTCCGCGGACGGGGTGCGCGTCGTCGACCTCGGCTCGACGAACGGGGTGCAGGTCGACGGTGCGCCCGCAGCCGACGGCCTGCCCGCGGACACCTCGAGCACGATCCGGCTCGGGGCCAGCACGGTGCGGATCCGACGCGCACCGGGCCCCGGGATGCCGGTGGACCATCCTGGTGACGGGACGGCCGGCGTCGTGCCCGGGCGCCTCGTCGTCCCGGACCTCGCCGCGGTGGTGGTCGAGGCACCCCCGCCGCCGACGGAGCCGCCGCGTCATCGTCTGCCGTGGGTCGCCGCCCTCGCGCCGCTGCCGGTCGTGGCCGTGCTCGCGCTGCTCATGGGCCCGCGGCTGCTCGTCTTCGCCGTCGTCGGACCGGTCGCCGTCCTCGCGAGCAGCCTGGCCGACCGGGTGGGCGGGCGTCGACGTCACCGGGCGGCCCTCGCGCGCCACGAGGTCGCGACGGCGGAGGCCCGCGAGCGCCTCGCCGATGCCGTCGCGGCCGAGACCACGCGGCGTGCGGTGCGCCACCCGGGGCCGGACGAGGTGCTGGCCCGCGCCGAGCACCGGTTGCCGGGGCTGTGGGGTGGCCCCGACGACCTCACCGTCCGGCTCGGGCTCGGTGACGTCCCCTCGCGCGCGGCCTGGCGGGCGGACGGGGTCCTTCACCCGGGCACGGCGGAGCACGTCCCGGTGACGGTGGACCTGGCGGCGGCCGGCTGCCTCGGGGTGGTCGCCCCGCCGGAGACGGCGCGGCGCGTCGTGGCGGCCGTCGTCGGACAGCTGGTCGTCGCCCTGCCACCGTCCCGGCTGGCGCTGCGCGTCCGGGGGTCCCCGGTCGGGGACGAACCGGCTCACGTCTGGCCCGCGCTCCTGCCCCACACGGGTGGGCCCGGTCGCCGCACGCTGCTCGTCGTCGAGGGGGCGCCGCCCGGCACCGACGCCGCCGAGGAGGTGCGGGCCGTCGTCGACGAGGGAGGGGCCGCGATCGTCGCCGCCGCCACGGACGGTGACCTCCCCGACGGCTGCGGGATGGTGCTCTCCCCCGCCGGCGGCGGGCACTGGACCCTGCGCGGGCCGCTCGGCAGCGTCGATCTCGTCGGCGACGCCGTCGGTCCCGGATGGCGCGACCGCCTGGCCCGGGCGCTGGCTCCGCTGCGGGAGACGGGCGGGGACGCCGCGCTGCCGGCGTCGCTCGGCGTCGCGGACGTCGACGCTCGCCCGCTCACCGTGCCCGGAGTGCTCGAGCGCTGGTCCGCGGGCGAGGGTCCGACGGCGACGGTCGGCGTCACCGCAGCCGGCCCCTACGTCCTCGACCTGCGCGCCGACGGTCCGCACGTCCTCGTCGGGGGCACGACCGGGTCCGGCAAGTCCGAGTTCCTGCGCACCCTCGTCACGGGGCTGGCTCTGGCCTCGCCCCCGGACGGGGTGACCCTGCTGCTCGTCGACTTCAAGGGCGGTGCCGCCTTCGGGCCGTGCGCCGACCTGCCGCACGTCGTCGGCCTCGTCACCGACCTCCACGCCCACCTCGCGGGACGCGTCCTCGCCTCGCTGGCCGCCGAGCTGCGCCGCCGCGAACGGCTTCTGGCCGAGGCCGGCGCCACGGACCTCGACGCGTACGTCCGCAGCGGCGCCACCGAGCCCCTCCCCCGCCTGGTCGTCGTCGTCGACGAGCTGCGCACCCTCGTCGACGAGCTGCCCGACGGTGTGCGCCGCCTCGTGCGTCTCGCCGCGCAGGGGCGCTCCCTCGGCATCCATCTGGTCCTCGCCACGCAACGTCCCTCGGGCGCCGTCACGCCGGAGGTGCAGGCCAACGTCGACCTGCGCATCGCCTTCCGCGTGCGCGACCGGGCGGACGCCGTGGGTGTCGTCGAGGACGCCCGCGCCGCCGACATCCCGGC
>NZ_SAYU02000125.1 GCF_004025965.2 Phycicoccus flavus
CTCGTCGCCGGGGTCGGGCTGTGCGACGTCGAGGCCGTCCGGGCGCTCGTCACCGAGGGCCCGGACCGGGTCCGCGAGCTCGTCGCGCTCGGGGCGCACTTCGACCTCGACGACGGCGGCGGGCTGAAGCTCACCCGCGAGGGCGGCCACCACCGCGACCGCATCGCCCACGCCGGCGGCGACGCCACCGGCGCCGAGATCAGCCGTGCCCTCATCGCCGCCCTGCAACGGGTGGTCGACGACCCGGGCATCGAGGTCGTCGAGCACGCCCTCGTCGTCGACCTGCTCACCGCCGACGACGGGGCCGTGTGCGGGGTGACGCTGCACGTCATCGGCGAGGGCCAGGTCGACGGCGTCGGCGCCGCGTACGCGCGGGCGGTCGTCCTCGCCACCGGCGGGCTGGGCCAGATCTACACCTCGACGACGAACCCGCCCGTGGCCACCGGCGACGGCACGGCCGCGGCGCTGCGGGCCGGCGCCCGCGTCACCGACCTGGAGTTCGTCCAGTTCCACCCCACGGTGCTCTTCCTCGGCGAGGGGTCGACCGGGCAGCAGCCGCTGATCTCCGAGGCCGTCCGCGGCGAGGGCGCCGTCCTCGTCGACGACCGCGGCGAGCGGATCATGGCCGGACGCCACGAGCTCGGCGACCTCGCGCCGCGCGACGTCGTCGCCCGCGGCATCCTCGACGTCATGGGCGAGCGCGGCCTGGACCACGTCTTCCTCGACGCCCGGCACCTCGGGGCCGCGTTCGTCCAGGAGCGCTTCCCCTCGATCGTCGCGCGCTGCCGCGAGCTCGGGTTCGACCCGGCCACCGACCTGCTGCCGGTGGCGCCGGCCCAGCACTACGCGTCCGGCGGGGTGGAGACCGACCTGCGCGGACGCACCTCCGTCGACGGGCTGTACGCCTGCGGCGAGGCGTCGTGCACCGGCGTACACGGCGCGAACCGGCTGGCGTCGAACTCGCTGCTGGAGGGGCTCGTCTTCGCGCACCGCATCGCCGACGACGTCACCGCACGCCTCGACGCCGGAGACCTGCCGCGCCGCACGCCGCCGGAGCCGGGCGACGCCGTCGCGGACCTGCTCGACGCCGGGCGCCGGATCGACCTGCAGCGGACGATGACCCGCGGGTGCGGGCCGTTGCGCACCGCCGCGTCGACGGCCGCGGCGGAGGAGGAGCTCGCCGCCCTCGCGGCGCTGCCGCCCTCGGCCGCCGAGCCCGGACCGCAGGCGTGGGAGACGACGAACCTGCTGCACGTCGGACAGGCCCTGGCGCACCTCGCGCACCGCCGCGAGGAGACCCGCGGCGGGCACGTGCGTCGCGACTTCCCGGAGCGGGACGACGCGCGCTGGCTCGTGCACCAGTCGGTGACCCGTGGTGCGGGCGGCGTGCTGCACGTCGCGGAGAGCCCGGTGGCCGAGGCGCTCGGGGCGCGGGCATGACCGCGGCCGGCGGGCGCGGCGGGGCCGGCGAGGAGGGGTTCGGCTTCCCCACCGCCGAGGCGCTGCTCGTCGTCGAGCGGGCCCTCGACGAGGACCTCGGGACCACCGGCTGGGGCGGGCGCGACGTGACGACCCTCGCGACCATCCCGGCCGAGCAGCGGTCGGTCGCGCACGTCGTCGCCCGGGCCGACGGGGTGCTCGCCGGTCTGCCGGTCGTCGCCCTCGTGCTCGGCGCGGTGGACCGGCGGCTCGGCACCGGCCCGGTGTCCGTGGAGGCGACCGCGGCGGACGGCGACCGCGTGCGGCGCGGCGACCGCCTCGCGACCCTGCGCGGCACGACCCGCACGATGCTCGTCGCCGAGCGGACCGTCCTCAATGTCCTGTCTCGCACCTCCGGCGTCGCCACCCACACCCGGCGCTGGGCCGACGAGCTCGAGGGCACCGGCGCCACCGTCCTCGACACCCGCAAGACGACCCCGGGCCTGCGAGCGCTGGAGAAGTACGCGGTGCGCTGCGGCGGCGGCACGAACAAGCGGATGGGCCTTTACGACGTCGCGATGGTCAAGGACAACCACAAGCTCGCGGCGGGCGGTCTCACCGCGGCCTACGACGCGGTGCGCCGGGCCTACCCCGACGTCGAGGTCGAGGTCGAGGTGACGACGACCGACGAGGCGCTCGAGTCCGTCGGCGCCGGCGCCCGGTTCCTGCTCTGCGACAACATGACCCCCGACCTGCTGCGGGCCACGGTCGACGCCGTCCGCGGCACCGGCGAGTCCGTCGAGGTCGAGGCCACCGGCGGGCTGACCCTCGAGGTGGTGCGCGAGTACGCCGAGACCGGGGTCGACTACCTGTCGGTCGGCGGGCTGACCCACTCTTCGCCGATCGTCGACCTCGCCCTGGACCTCGACCCCGACGACGGCTGACCGCGAGGTCCCGCTCACCGCGAGGAGTCACGACGCGCTGCACCTCGTCGTCCCGGTGTCGCGCGCCGTGACCCCTCGACCCGGGGTCCGTGGGGTGGCGGACGACCCCCGTCGGCGTCGACCTAGGGTGACCGCATGCGTCACGAGCTCGCCATCGGCCACGGTCCCGAGCCGGAGCGGATGGGGGCCGGGGCGGCCTACCGGCTGCTCACGGCGTCGGTCGTGCCGCGGCCCATCGCCTGGGTCGGCACCCGGTCGTCCGACGGGGTCGACAACCTCGCCCCGCACTCGTTCTTCACCGTCGTCAGCACCGACCCGCCGATGCTCGCGTTCACCTCGGTCGGCCGCAAGGACACCCTGAACAACGTCGAGGCGACCGGCGAGTTCGTCGTCTGCCTCGCCCCGGAGCCGCTGTTCGAGGTGGTCAACGGCACCTCCGCCGACTACCCGCCGGAGATCGGCGAGTTCGACGCCGAGGACGTGCGACGCGAGCCGTCGCGCACGGTGGCGCCGCCGCGGGTGGCCGCGTCACCCGTCGTCCTCGAGTGCCGGCTGCACGAGGTCCGCCCGACCGGCAACTGCTTCGTCGTCGTCGGCGAGGTGCTGCACGCGGCCGTCGACGAGGCCGTCGCCGCGTCCGAGGACATGCTCCGCCGCCCGCACGTCGACGTCGAGGCGCTGGCCCCGCTCAGCCGGCTCGGGGCGGACGAGTGGGGGCTGCTCGGCGAGATCCGGCGCATCGACCGCCCCCGCTACGAGGGCTGAGGACGCGGCGGCGCCGTCGTCAGCGGTCGGTGGTGGCCAGGCGGGCGGCCAGGCCGACGTACGCCAGCGAGAACGTCCGCTGCAGCCGGCGCACGACGGCCGGTCGCTCGACGACCCGGCGGCGCATGGCGCTGGAGAACAGCCCGTACCCGGAGAACACGACGAACGTCATCGCCATGAAGACCCCGCTGAGCGCGAGCATGTGCGGCAGGGCGTCGGCGCGGGCCGGGTCGACGAACTGGGGCAGGAAGGCGAAGAAGAACAGGGTGAGCTTGGGGTTGAGCAGGTTCGCCAGCACCGCGGTCAGGACGGTGCGCGCGGCCGAGCGGGGTCGGTCGTCCGCCTCGACCGCCAGGAGCCCTCGGTCCCTCCAGGCGAGCACGGCCATGACGAGGAGGTAGACGATGCCGGCGACGCGCATCACCTCGAAGGCGACCCCACCGGCCCGCAGGAGCGCGGCGGTGCCGGTGACCGCCGCGACGAGGTGCGGGACGATCCCCAGCGTGCAGCCGGCCGCGGTGACGACGGCGGCGCGACGTCCCCGGCGCAGCCCGGCGGCGATGGTGAGGACCGCGCCGGTGCCCGGCGTCGCGACGACCGCGAGCGAGGTGAGCAGGAAGGCCCAGGTCATCGTGTCTCCGTCCGGTGGTCGTCGGCAGGCGATCCTCGCACGGCGGGCCGGGGGTCGGTGGCTCCTAGGGTGGAGCGCATGGCGACCCCGGACTTCATCCTGCGGCTGCGTGCCGCGGTCGGGCACGAGCTGCTGTGGCTGCCGGGGGTGACGG
This sequence comes from Phycicoccus flavus, assembly GCF_004025965.2. Lineage (GTDB taxonomy): Bacteria > Actinomycetota > Actinomycetes > Actinomycetales > Dermatophilaceae > Phycicoccus > Phycicoccus flavus. Next base: position 3,914 of record NZ_SAYU02000125.1, read on the forward strand.
CCGTGGTGCTCGACGGCGAGCGGGTGCTGCTGGTCCGCCGCGCCGACACGGGGGAGTGGACGCCGGTCACCGGCATCTGCGACCCCGGCGAGCACCCGGCCGACACCGCCGTCCGCGAGTGCCTGG
>NZ_SAYU02000126.1 GCF_004025965.2 Phycicoccus flavus
GGTCCCTGCGCGGACCGGTCCTGCACGGAGCGGGCGAGGGCGGCGGGGTCCATGACGGCCGCGACGAGCGTGGCGGTGCCCTGGGCCTGGTCCCGCGCCCGGGTCGTCGCGCGGTCCTGCGCGAGACCGTGGACGAGGAGCATGAGCGGCACGACGAAGGCCAGGACGACGGCGGACGTCGTCGCGGCCACCAGCCAGACGATCCTGCGGGTCATCGGGCGGGGCCGGGCTCCGGCGCGGTCGTGGCGTCCTCGCCGGTCGCGGGACCGTCGGCGGTCCCGGTGTCCTGCGGCGCGGACAGGCGCAGCCCGACCCCGCGCACGCTGTGGAGGTACCGGGGATGAGCCGCGGTCTCGCCCAGCTTGCGTCGCAGCCACGACAGGTGGACGTCGACGGTGCGCTCGCTGCCGCTGTACGGCAGGTTCCACACCTCGCCGAGGATCTCGCGCTTGGTGACGACCTCGTCCGGTCGCCGGGCCAGGTGCAGCAGCAGGTCGAACTCGCGGCGGGTCAGCTCCAGGGGCGCGCCGTCCAGGCTGGCGGTGCGGGCCGCGGGGTCGACGGCGAGCGCGCCGACGGTGATGACGCGGTCGGCGTCGCCGGAGCCGGTGCGGCGCAGCACCGCCCGGATGCGGGCCTGGAGCTGGTCCATGCCGAAGGGCTTGACGACGTAGTCGTCGGCGCCGTTGTCCAGGGCCGCGACCACCGACGGGTCGTCGTCGCGGGCCGTGACGACGATGACCGGGGTGTCGCGGACGGCCCGGAGCATGGTCAGCAGGCTGTGGCCGTCGAGGTCGGGGAGCCCGAGGTCGAGAAGGACGACGTCCGGGGTCTGGTCGAGCGCCTGCTGCAGCCCGGCGAGGCCGTTGGCGGCGCTGGACACGGCGTGCCCGCGCTCGCTGAGGGAGCGGACCAGGGAGCTGCGGATCGCGGAGTCGTCCTCGATCACGAGCACATGTGTCACGCTTCGGACCGTAGTGCAGAAGGGGGGAGGGCGGCGTGAGGTCGGCGGCAGGTCGCGCGGTGATGATGGTCCTCGGCTGGGCCACCGTCGTCGCGGTCCTCGCGTCCCTCGTCTTCGTCGTCGTCGACCTCGCCGGCCAGGTCGTCGCCGGGTACCCCACGACGGCCGCTCCGGCGCTGCGGTCCGAGCAGGCCGCCCCCGGGACGAAGGGCACGGCTCGCGGGTCCGCGGGGACGCGGGAGGCCGCACCCAGGGACGCCCCGGGCGACCGCTCCGGCACCGCCGCCGAGGACCGCGGGAGCAGCCCGACGCGCGAGACGCGGCGCTCGACGCGGCGGCCCTCCGGCAGCTCCTCGCCGACCCGGCGCGGTGACCCGACCGCCGAGCCGGGCACCGGCCGCCCCGGCGGCAGCGACCCGGGCGCCCCCGACGCGGGCGGTGCCGGCGCCGGCGTCCCGGCGCCGACGCCTCCCGCACCGTCGACCCCGCCGCCGTCGACGCCCTCGACACCACCGCCGACCCCGACGCCCGACCCGACGACGGTCCCCACGACCGAGGCCTTCACGACCTCGGGCGGCAGCGCGACGGTGACGTGCACCGGCCGGGTCATCCGGGTCGAGAGCATCCTCGCCCGCAACGGCTGGCGCTTCGGCCAGCGCGTCCTCGGGCGCACGGGCCTCGCGACGCTGACCTTCGAGAACCTCCAGGACGGCTCGGCCGTCGAGATCCAGATCTCCTGCGTCGGGGGTCGTCCGGTCGTCACCGCCGAGCAGCGACGCCCCGCCCCGCCCGGCGGGCCGCCCGCCGGGACCGGGGGACAGGGGGCCGGGCCCGACCCGGCGGACGCGACGACGGGTGGGACCGGCGCGACCTCCGGGGGGTCCCGCGGTGACGGCTCGCCGCCCGCCGGCTCGCCGGTCGGGAGCGGGCCGGGGTCCGGGCCCGGGACCTCGGGCGACGGGCGCCGATAGCCTCGTGCGGTGCCCACCGCCATCGTCACCGACTCGACGGCCTACCTCACCCCGGAGCTGACCGACGGGCTCGACGTCCGCGTCGTCCCGCTGCACGTCGTCGTCGGCGGGCGCGAGCACCGCGAGGGCGTCGACGTCGGCGCCCGCGAGGTCGCCTCGGCGTTGCGCGGCTACGTCCCGGTGTCGACCTCCCGGCCGGCCCCGGCGGCCTTCCTCGAGGCCTACGAGGCCGCCGCCCGGGCCGGGGCCGACGCGGTCGTGTCGGTCCACATCTCCGCCGAGCTGTCCAGCACCCACGGCGGCGCGGTGCTCGCCGCGGAGCAGGCGCCGGTGCCGGTGCGGGTCGTCGACTCGCGGGCCCTCGGCATGGTCATGGGCCACGCCGTGCTCGCCGGCGCGCGGGCCGCCGCCGCGGGGGCGGACGTGGACGAGGTCGAGCGGATCGTCCGCACGACGTGCGAGGGCGCCACCGTCGTCTTCTACGTCGACACCCTGGAGTACCTGCGCCGCGGCGGGCGGATCGGGCGGGCGGGGGCCCTGCTGGGGTCCGCGCTGGCCATCAAGCCCCTCCTCGGGCTGCGCGAGGGGCAGATCGTGCCGCTGGAGCGGGTGCGCACCGCCACCCGCGCCATCGCGAGGATCGAGGAGCTCGCCGCGTCGGCGGCCGAGGCGGCCGCGGCCGACGGGCGAGGGGTCGACGTCGCGGTCCACCACCTCGACTCCGCCGAGCGTGCGACCCGCCTGGCCGACCGGCTCACCGCACGGCTGCCGGGGGCGGACGTGCGGGTTGTCGAGCTCGGGGCGGTGGTCGGCGCCCACGTCGGCCCGGGCACGCTGGCCGTCGCGGTCGTCCCGAGGCCGGCCGGCTGAGCGCGATGGGCTACCCCGTCCTCGTGCTGTGGGTCGCGGTCCTCGCGGTCCTCGCCTTCCTCCTCGGTGGGGTCAACCCCGCGACGCTCGTGGCCCGGGCGCGCGGGGCCGACCTGCGGGCGTCGGGGTCGGGCAACCCCGGGGCGACCAACGCCGGCCGCGTGCTGGGCCGCAAGTGGGGGGCCCTCGTCCTCGTCCTGGACGTGGCCAAGGCGTACGTCCCCACGTGGCTCGTCCTGTCGGCGATCGGTACCGCCGCCGCGCTGGTCGTGGGGCTGGCCGTCGTCCTCGGGCACGTCTTCAGCCCGTTCCTGCGCGGCCGGGGAGGCAAGGGCGTCGCCTGCGCGATCGGCGCGATCCTCGCCGTCGAGCCGGTCGTCGGGCTCGCCGCCCTTGCGGTCTTCGCGGCGGTGCTGCCCCTCGTGCGGGTCGTCGGCGAGGCGTCGGTCGTCGCGACGAGCGTGCTGCTCGTGCTCGGGGTCCTCGGAGCCGTGGGGGTCCTCCCCGTCGTGGGCACGTGGACCGGGCTGTGGCTCGTCGTCGTCGCCCTCGTCGTCCTGTGGCGGCACCGGAGGAACGTCCGGCGCTGGTGGGGGCGGCTGCGGGGCTGACCGCGTGCGGTCGCGCGGGTGCAGCCGTCCACAGGGCCGGTCGTAGACGTCCGTCGTCCACAGATGGCGGGTGACCGCTGTCGGGCGGCCGGCCCGGTTCGTAGCGTCCGGGGCATGCGAGGACGAGCCGGCCCGGAGGCGGTGTCGGCGCGCGCCCTGGCCCGGCTGCGGTCCGGCGGCGCCGACGGCTGGGTGCCCTCGCGCGAGTCCCTGGGCCTCGACGAGGAAGGCGCCGGCCACGACGGGGCGCGGGGACCGGCGGGGCGGCGACGCCGGGTGCCCTCGGACCGCGAGGGCGAGGGCGCGCCCGTCGGCGGGGGCCCGCCGGTCGGGGAGGCGCGCGGGGCCGGGGGCCGGGGCGACGCCCGGGACGCGGCGGGACGACATCGTCCCGGGATGCCCGGGGGTGGCTGGCTCCGGCTGCCGGCTGCCTTCGTCGGGGCCCGCTGGCAGCCGGGACGGGCCGCCGTCGCCGGCGTCGCGCTGGTCACGGTCCTCGCCGTGCTCGTCCTCGGGCTGCGGGTGGCCTGGGCCCGCGAGTCCGG
>NZ_SAYU02000127.1 GCF_004025965.2 Phycicoccus flavus
CATCCGTCGGATGCCGGCGCCGGGCTCGGCCGCCGAGCGGGCCTACCACGACCGCCTGCGGCGCAAGGGCAAGGCCGTGCCGGGCGAGAAGGCGGTGTCCACCGACGGCGAGGTCGTCGAGAGCACCGTCGTGCAGGGTGGCCAGCGGGTCCAGCCCAAGTCGAAGAAGCGGGCGAAGGGCGCGGGTCCCCGCGTCGCGAACGGTCAGACGGCGACGTCGCCGGACCCGGGTGACGTCGCCGGTACCACCGACGACACGCCGACCTCCGCGTCGGACGGGACGGACGCGAACGGGTCCGGCTACCCCGCAGCGAGCGGAGCGGTCGGTTCCGACGGACCGGTCGCCAAGCCCGCAGGCGCGGGTCCCGGCGCGAACGGGTCGGGATCCGGCCGCAAGAAGAGCAAGAAGAAGAAGCAGGGTCAGGGCTCGACGCGTCGCTGAGCGTCGCCCACCCCACACAGCCAGACCTCCAGCCACCCCCGCGAGACAGGGAGACCGCATGAGCGAGCAGCGCACCGACGACGTCACGGCGAAGGAGCCGACCGACGCCCCCACCCTCACCCCCGACGCCACGACGGCGGCGCAGACGCCGGGGGCCGTGCCGCCGGCCGACGGACCCCGCGACGTCGCGGACGAGCAGGGGTCCCCCGACGCCGGTCCTTCGGACGAGGCCGACGCCGATGAGGACCCGGACGAGGACCCGGCGACGGACAGCACGTCCGACGAGGCCGAGGAGACGGACTCCGCCGACGCGGTGGACGCCGAGAGCGCGACCGAGGACTCCTCCGACGAGGAGTCGGGCCAGGACGAGGCGGCTGGGCCGTCGACGAAGGCGTCCGGGCGGCGCTCCCAGCTCGAGCGCGAGGGCGAGGTCGCTGCCGACTTCCTCGAGACGCTGCTCGACATCTGCGACCTCGACGGCGACCTGGACGTCGACATCGACGGCGACCGTGCCGCGGTGGCGATCGTCGACAGCGACGAGGGCCGCGTGCCGCGCCGGCTCGTGGGTCAGGACGCCCAGGTGCTCGAGGCGCTCCAGGAGCTCACCCGGCTCGCGGTGCAGTCCGAGACCGGTGAGCGGAGCCGGCTCATGCTCGACGTCGCCGGCCACCGCGCGGAGCGCCGTTCCGAGCTGGTCCGGATGGCCAAGCAAGCCATCGACGGGGTGCGCAGCTCCGGTGAGTCGGCGTCGATGTCGCCGATGACCGCCTTCGAGCGCAAGGTCGTCCACGACGAGGTGCTGTCCGCGGGTCTGCACTCGGAGTCCGAGGGCAGCGAGCCGCGCCGCTACGTCGTCATCAGCCCCGCGTCGTAGGGATCGCGTTTCACGTGGAACACGACGGGGTCGACCCCGAGGCGACGGCCGCACCTGCTGGTGCGGCCGTCGTCTTCGGTGACCGACTGCCCCTGGCCGAGCGTTTCGCCGCCGTGCTGGCCGACACGGGCGTGAGCCACGGCCTCATCGGCCCGCGAGAGGTGCCCCGGCTCTGGGAACGGCACGTCCTCAACTGCGCCGTCGTCGAGGACGCGTTTCCTCCCGGCAGTCGGGTGGTGGACGTCGGGTCCGGTGCGGGACTCCCCGGCATCGCGGTGGCCATCGCCCGCCCGGACCTCGAGCTGTGCCTCGTCGAACCGATGGAACGGCGGACCACCTGGCTGTCCGGCGTCGTGGCGGACCTGGACCTGGAGAACGTCGTCGTGCGGCGTGGTCGGGCGGAGGAGTTGGCCGGGGAGGTGGCCGCCCCGTTCGTCACCGCACGTGCGGTGGCCCGGCTGGGCAAGCTCGCCCGCTGGTGTGTGCCCCTCCTGGAGCCGGGCGGCACCCTCGTGGCCATGAAGGGACGCAGCGCGCAGGACGAGCTCGACGCCGAGGAGCCCGTCCTGCGTCGCCTCGGTCTCGCCGACGGAACGGTGACGCGCCACGGCGAGGCGGTGCTCGGTGACCCGGTGCTCACGGTGGACCTACGCCTGACGAACCCCCCGGCACGACGGTCGGGTGGGCCCAAGGGCCGCGCCGGTCGAGGGCGCCGTCGCGGTCCTGGCGCGGACTGAGCTGCCGCCGCTCAGCCTCTCTTGGGTCGCTCGGCTGGTCGTAGCGCCTTCGCTCTGACCGACCACGTACCGACCATCAGCGATCGCGCGTCGAGGGCTGCCCGGCTCTGCCGTAGACCGACCCTGGAGTCGTCAACGCCTCACGCGGTGCCGTTTCACGTGAAACAAGCGACCGCGTCCGAGCTCGCGTGCTCCTGGGGGCAACCGAGCGCCCCCTCACAGAAGACCTCGAGGCCTGTCGGTCGACCCGGCCGCGACCACCGCGTCCGCTCTTCTGGACTCAGCAGCGGACCGTGCTGCCCTGCGGCAGCCGAGTCACCCCTGGCCTCGAGAGCCGAGACGGGTGCGACCCCCCGGGTCTCATCCGGCCGAGAAAGCTCGTGGTTCGTTCCGTCGATGCGCTGAGCTGAAGGGCCTGTCCTCGGCTGGTCGTCGTCGGGCCGAGAGTGGCGCGCGCCGGGGGGACGACGCGTCGACGTTTCACGTGAAACGCGGGGAGGACGTCGTCCGCACGAGTTTGGCGTCCCGACCTCGTGCATCGCCGGGAACGCGCCGGCCGCCGCGGCCGCGACATCCCGACGGGCTGCGAGCCCGGCCGCTCGACGACGGGGTCGCTGTCCTGTGCCCGGCGGGGACGGTTCGGGATCGAGCGCAGACGGTGCACCGCGGATGACCGCGGCAGGAGGTCGTCCTGCCGTCATCCATTGCGAAGGTACGTCGGGCGACCCCGGGCGCGCCCGGTTCTGGCGTCAGCCGCTGGAGTACCACCGATGACCCGGGGCGGGCGCGGCCTGGGAGGCTCTGGACGGACACGACCGCCCGGCTGCGGCGGTGGCGCTCGCGTGGCGGGCCACGAGGACGCGCTGCTCAGAACCACGTGGCGCCGGGCGCCTCGGGGGCTCTGTGGCCCCCCAGGTGCACATCGGCTCGGGCACACGCCGGGGTCTTCGGGCACCGCAGCCCGATGCCGGGGTGACAGTCCGGCACGTCGAGCCCACGACCGTCCGTCGTGAGACGGGCCCGCTCTCCCTCGGCCGTGTGGCTGAAGTCCGGGGTGGGTGGCCGCCCCGCCGGCGGCCCGAGCCCGACTCGGGCCGAGGGAGGGAATGGTCCTGGGGTGAGGCACCGGCGTCGGGTGACCGCGGCGTCCGTCACCGACGACGTCCACCGGTCGCGGGGGAGGCGGGCGGCCCGGTCCCTCGCTGGGCGAGGGCCCGCGTCGACCGCTCTCCCCGTGTGGCGTGGGCAGGTGCGTTCCGCGATCGGCGCCGGTTCGCGCTCACGTTCGCCGTCGACGGCTGCGCGGTTGTCCACAGGTTGTCCACCGCACCCAGGAGACGCGCTGTGGGCGGGCGCGAGATCGCCCACGACCGCGGTCTACCTGCGTTTTCCGCCCCGACGGCGCGCCCAGCGCGGGGACGAGAATTCTCGGTGAGGAACTCTCCGTGCACAGGTTGTCCACACCCGGCACGATCGTCTGGGACAGCCCAAGGCCGGACGCCGCACCGGTGCGAGGTACCGCGTCCTGTCGTCAGGGCGTGCGTCGCCAGATGGTCACCTGGGTCATCGGTCACGTGGGTCCGGTCCGCCGTCTGCCCCGAACCGGAAGGGCCCGGTGACGGAGAGAGGAGCTCTCGGGGCGGCGGGCCTTGTCCGGCACGATGAGCGGAGGGACGCCGGCGGCGGGCCTTATCCACCACGATGAGCGTGCCGGTGCCGGTGCCGGTGCCGGTGCCGGTGCCACGCGAGGACCGCGCCTGCCGCTCGACGGGACCGTCGGCGCGTCGCCCTCGAGCCGTCGGCTGGGGACCGTCGCCGCGCTCCGCGGGCATCCCACCGGAGCCTCGGGTGTCGGGCTCGGATGTCACCGGCCACGACTGCACCACCACCGGGGTG
>NZ_SAYU02000128.1 GCF_004025965.2 Phycicoccus flavus
GACACCCAGGTCACGGTGCTCGAGGCGGGCGAGGAGCTCGGGGGCAAGCTGCGCCTGGCCACGGTCGCCGGGCACCGGGTCGACGTCGGGGCCGAGGCCATGCTCGCGGTCCGACCCGAGGGCACCGCCTTCGTCGAACGGCTGGGGGCCGGCGCCGACCTCGTGACGCCCGCGACGACGGCCGCGCGCGTCTACAGCCGGGGCGCGCTGCACCCGCTGCCGACGGCGACCCTCATGGGCGTGCCGACCGACCCGTCCGGCGCGCTCGGGGTGCTCACGGCCGACGAGGTCGCGCGCGCGGCGGACGAGCGGCCGTGGCCGGGCGGCGGGGTCGAAGGCGACGTCACGGTGGGAGAGTACGTCGGGGCGCGGCTCGGGCGCGCGGTCGTCGACCGGCTCGTCGAGCCGCTGCTCGGTGGGGTCTACGCCGGGCACGCCGACCGGTTGTCGCTGCGCGCGACGATGCCCGTGCTGTGGGATCGCGCCCGCGCGGGGACGAGCCTGCTGGAGCCGGTGCCGCCCCGGGTCGACGCCGACGGCTCGCGGCGGCCGCCGTTCGCCGGGCTGCGCGGCGGTCTCGGTCGCATCCCGGAGCTCGCCGCCGAGGCGCTGCGCTCGCGCGGGGCGCTCGTGCGGACCCGGGCCGTCGTCCGCGGGCTGGAGCGGTCGGGGGAGGGCTGGCGCCTCGTCGTCGGGTCCGCCGCCGACCCCGTCGCCGTCGGCGCCGACGCGGTCGTGCTCGCCCTGCCGCCCGCCCCCGCGTCCCGGCTGCTGCGCGCGACGGCGCCGGCCGCGGCGTCCGCGCTCGGGGAGGTGGCGACGGCGTCGATGGCCGTGGTCACGCTGGCCGTACGCCGCTCGGGCACGCCCGCGCTCCCGGGGTCGGGCTTCCTCGTGCCGCCGGTCGAGGGGCGGGCCGTCAAGGGCAGCACCTTCAGCGCGGCCAAGTGGGCCTGGGTGGACGAGCTGTCGCCCGACGTCCTGTACCTGCGCGCGTCCATCGGCCGGGCCGGCGACGAGGCCGTGCTCCAGCGCGACGACGCCGACCTCGTCACGCTCGCCGTCGCGGAGGTCGGCGACCTGCTCGGCACGCCGCTCGGTCCCGTCGTCGACCACCACGTGCAGCGCTGGGGTGGGGCGCTGCCGCAGTACGCCGTCGGGCACGTCGACCGCGTCACCGCCGTGCGCGCCGACGTCGCGCGCCTGCCCGGTCTCGAGGTCGCCGGCGCGGCGTACGACGGCGTCGGCGTCCCGGCCGTCCTCGCCTCCGCCCACCGCGCCGCCGCCGGCGTCACCGACCACCTGACCCGTACCACCCCCGTCCCAGGAGAGAGCCGATGAGCACCCCGCCCGAGTCCGAGCCCGCCGCCGCGCCGGCGTCCCGCCCCACGTCCAAGCCCGGCGCCGCCCGGATCCGCGAGATCAACGACACCATCCGCTACGCCATGTGGTCGGTGTTCCGGCTCGCGGCGCCGTTGGGGTCGGCGGACCGGGAGGCGCTGGCGGCCGAGGTCGGGGCGCTCGTGGAGGACCTCGCGGCGCACGACGTCGTCGTCCGGGGCGTGTACGACGTCGCGGGCCTGCGGGCCGACGCCGACGTCATGGTGTGGTGGCACGCCGAGACGGTCGAGGCGCTGCAGGACGCCTACCACCGGCTGCTGCGCACCGGACTCGGCGCGCACCTGGAGCCGGTGTGGTCGGTGGCGGCGCTGCACCGGCCGGCCGAGTTCAACAAGAGCCACATCCCGGCCTTCATGGCCGACGAGGACGCGCGCGACTACGTGTGCGTCTACCCGTTCGTGCGGTCCTACGACTGGTACCTGCTCGACGACAAGGAGCGGCGCGACATGCTCGTCGAGCACGGGCAGATGGCGCGCGGCTACCCGGACGTGCGGGCCAACACGATCTCGTCCTTCGCGCTCGGCGACTACGAGTGGATCCTGGCCTTCGAGGCCGACGAGCTGCACCGGATCGTCGACCTCATGCGCGAGCTGCGGGCCTCCACCGCCCGCCGGCACGTCCGCGAGGAGGTCCCCTTCTACACCGGCCCCCGCGTCACCGTCCCCGACCTCCTCACCCGCCTCCGCTGACCCCCCGCCCGACCCCCTCACCCACCCCGACCGTCACCCCACCCCCACCGTCACCCCACCCCCCGCTGACCCCGACTTTCCCGCCCCATCCGGAAACGCCGGGGTTCGCAAGGGCCGACCGGGCCCGCAAACCCCGTCTTTCCCGCCCCATCCGGGAACGCCGGGGTTCGCAAGTGTCGACCGGGCCCGCGAAGCCCGTCTTTCCCGCCCCGTCCGGGAACGCCGGGGTTCGCAAGGGTCGACCGGGCCCGCGAACCCCGACTTTCCCGCCCCATCCGGCAAAGCTGAGGTTCGCAAGGGTCGACCGGGCCCGCGAACCCCCGACTTCCCTTGCGGAGCGCGTGGTCTCCGCTCGCGGGGCGTCCGTCCACAGGCCGGGAGCGACGAGGTCGCCGTCCACAGATCTGCGGCGGGAGGTGGCGTGCGCGGGATCCCGGGGCGACCGTCGGGCCATGGACCTCCTGCACCCCGACCTCGCCCGTCTCGCCGCCACGCAGCGTGGGGTGTTCACGACCCGGCAGGCTCGCGCCACGGGCGTCGGTGCGTACGCCCTGGAGCGGCTGCTCGACCAGGGCGCGCTGGGCCACCCGTGCCGCGGTCTCTACACCGTCGAGTCGATCGTGGCCGACCTCGGCCCCGAGGACCGGCACCGCGCGCTGTGCACCGGCGCCCTGCTGCTCTACCCGGACGCCTCGTTCACGAGCGTCAGCGCCGTCCTGGCCCACGAGCTTCCGGTCTGGGGCGCGGCCATGGCGCGACCGCACCTGCACCGTCCGATCGAGCGCAGCGTCGGCGTCAAGGGCTTCTGGATCCGGCCCCGGCCGCAAACACCCGGACGCCCCGGCCAGACGACGACCGGCCTCGGCCCTGCCGACGACGTGGCGACCGCTCTCGTCCAGCTCGCGATGGACCACGGGATGTCGAGCGGCGTGGTGAGTGCGGACGCCGCCCTGCACGCCGGGCGGGTGACGAGGGACGCGCTCGAGGAGGCGGTGTCCCTCGTCGCCACGTGGCCGGCGTCGTCACGCCCGCGGGCGATGCTCACGCACGTCGACGGGCGGTCGGAGTCGGTCGGGGAGTCCCGCTGCCGTGTCGACCTCGGCGTCCACGGGATCTCCACGGTGCCCCAGGTGGAGATCCGCGACGACGACGGACGCTTCGTCGCGCGCGTGGACCTGCTGGTCGAGGGGACGAGAGTGGTCGTCGAGTTCGACGGCAGACTCAAGTACGCCGATGGGGACCCGCGAGTGCTGTACGCCGAGAAGGCCCGCGAGGACCGGCTGCGGGCACTGGGCTACGTGGTGGTCCGGATCTCCTGGGCGGACCTGGAGGCCGGTCGCGTCGTCGCCAAGGTGAGGCGTGCCCTGGCCGTCACGGTCTGAGCAAGGGAAACCCGGGGTTGGCGGTGCCGGTCGACCCTTGCGAACCCCGGGTGTCCCGGATGGGGCGGGAAAGTCGGGGTTCGCGGTGCCGGTCGACCCTTGCGAGCCACGGATATCGCGGATGGGGCGC
>NZ_SAYU02000129.1 GCF_004025965.2 Phycicoccus flavus
GCGGCGTGCCAGGCCGCGACGAGCGCGAGGACGACCACGGGTGTCGGTGCCACGGCCCCATTCTCCGGTGCCGGCGGCGGGGTCGGTCACCATGGGCCGGTGACCGACAGCGAACCCGCCCGCCCCACGGTGCCCGCGCCCCGGCCGCCGGACCTCACCGACGCCGAGCGGGTCGCGCGGGCCACGGCGTTCGCCGACCTCATGGCGACGCGGCGCTCGGTGCGCGACCTCGCGCCGGACCCGGTGCCGCTGGACGCGGTGCGCGCCGCCGTCCGGGCCGCGGCCAGTGCCCCGAGCGGGGCGAACCTCCAGCCGTGGCGCTTCGTACTCGTCACCGACCCGGAGGTCAAGCGGCGCATCCGCGAGGGCGCCGAGGCCGAGGAGCGCGATTTCTACGGCCGGCGCGCCGGGGCGGAGTGGCTGTCGGCGCTGGCGCCGCTCGGCACCGACGCCGACAAGCCGTTCCTCACGACCGCGCCGGTGCTCGTCGTCGTCCTCGAGGTGCACCGCAGCGACACCGAGCCGCGGCCGTACTACGCCAAGGAGTCGGTCGGCATCGCCGTCGGGCTGCTGCTGGCCGCGCTGCACGCCGCCGGCCTCTCGACGCTGACGCACACGCCGTCGCCGATGCGCTGGCTCCCCTCGATCCTCGGCCGGCCGGAGAACGAGCGGCCCTTCGTCGTCGTCCCGGTGGGCCACCCCGCGGCGGGTGCGCGGGTGCCGGACATCGCCCGCAAGCCGCTGGCCGAGGTCCTGCTCGAGCGCTGACGACGTCCGGCCGGGGCGGGGCCTGACATGCTCGGGGGATGAGCGAGCCCTCCGAGCCCGCCCCGGCGGTCGACCTCAACAGCGACGTCGGGGAGTCCTTCGGGCGCTGGAGGCTCGGCGACGACGAGGCGATGCTCGGCCTGGTCACGAGCGCCAACGTCGCCTGCGGCTTCCACGCCGGCGACCCCACGACGCTGCGCCGCTGCTGCGAGGTCGCGGCCGCCCGGGGCGTCGTCGTCGGGGCGCAGGTGGGCTACCGCGACCTCGCCGGGTTCGGGCGGCGCTTCGTCGACTACGCGCCCGGCGAGCTCTCCGATGACGTCACCTACCAGCTCGGGGCGCTCGCGGGGATGGCCCGGGTCGCGGGGACGCGGGTGGCCTACGTCAAGCCGCACGGCGCGCTCTACAACACCGCCGTCCACGACGCCGGGCAGGCGCAGGCGGTGGTCGACGCCGTGCGCGCCTTCGACCCGGGCCTGCCGGTGCTCGGGCTCCCGGGCTCCGAGCTGCTCCGCCGGGCCGCGGCGGCCGGGCTGCGCGCCGTCCCCGAGGCCTTCGCCGACCGTGGCTACCGACCGGACGGCACGCTCGTCGCGCGCAGTGAGCCCGGCGCGCTGCTCGAGGACCCCGACGTCGTGGCCGCGCGGGTGCTCCGGCTCGTCACCGACGGCACGGTGACCGCGGCCGACGGCACCGAGGTCTCCGTCGCCGCCGAGTCGGTGTGCCTGCACGGGGACACCCCCGGCGCCGTCGCGATGGCCGAGCGGGTGCGCGCCGTGCTCGACGACGCCGGCGTCGCCGTCCGCGCGTTCGTCGGGGGCTGAGCGCTCGTGGACCTGCTGTCCTACGGCGACCGCGCCGTCCTCGCCGAGCTGTCCGACGGCGACGCGGCGATGGCGCTGGCCGCGGCCCTGCGCGCGGCGGCACCCGCGTGCGTGGCGTCCGTCGTGCCGGCGGCCCGGACCGTCCTCGTCGTCGCCGCCGAGGGCTCGGGCGTCGCCGAGGTCCGCGCGGTCCTGGCGGGGCTGCCGACCTCGGCGTCGGCGATGCCGGACGACGACGGCGGGACCCTCGAGGTGCCGGTGGTCTACGACGGCGCGGACCTCGGCGACGTCGCGCAGCTCACCGGGCTCACCGTCGACGAGGTCGTCGCCGCCCACACCGGGCAGACCTGGCGGGTCGCCTTCGGCGGCTTCGCGCCGGGCTTCGGCTACCTCGTCGGGGAGGACGACCGGCTGCACGTGCCGCGCCGCGAGGAGTCGCGCACCCGGGTGCCGGCCGGGTCGGTGGGGCTCGCCGGGGAGTACTCCGGCGTCTACCCGCGCGAGTCGCCCGGGGGCTGGCAGCTGCTGGGGCGCACCGACCTCGTCCTCTGGGACACCGGCCGGGAGCCGCCCGCCCTGCTGCGGCCGGGCGTGACGGTGCGCTTCGTCGAGGCGGGCCGGTGAGGTCGCTCGAGGTGCTCGCGGCGGGCCCGCTGGCGCTCGTCGAGGACCTCGGCCGCCCGGGGCTCGCCGGGGTCGGAGTCGGCCGGTCCGGCGCGGCCGACCGGCGGGCGCTACGCCTGGCCAACCGGCTGCTCGGCAACGACGAGGACGCCGCGGCGGTCGAGGTCACCGGCGGCGGGCTCGAGGTCCGGGCCGGCGAGGAGGCCCTCACGGTCTGCGTCACCGGCGCGCGCGGGCCGGTGCTGATCGACGGCCGCGACGCCGGGTCGCACGCGGTGCTCACCGTGCCCGCCGGGGCCGTCCTGGCCCTGCGGCCGCCGGGCGTCGGGCTGCGGTCCTACCTCGGGGTGCGCGGCGGGGTGGCGGTCGAGCCGGTGCTCGGCTCGCGCAGCCACGACGTGCTCTCCGGGATCGGGCCGCCGCCGCTGGCCCCGGGGGACGTCCTGCCCGTCGGCGACCCGGTCGGTCCCGTGCCCGGCGTCGACCAGGTGCCGTGGCCGCGGCCGGCCGACGACCTCGTCCTCGCGGCGGTGCGCGGGCCGCGGGCGGACCGGTTCGAGGACGCCGACGTGCTGGTCCACACCACGTGGCGGGTCAGCGAGCGCAGCAACCGGGTGGGGATGCGGCTCGCGGGCGGGTCGTTCCGCACGGCGCGGGCCGAGGAGCTGCCGAGCGAGGGCATCTGGCGCGGCGCGGTCCAGGTGCCGCCCGGCGGCGAGCCGGTGCTCTTCCTCGCCGACCACCCGGTGACCGGCGGCTACCCGGTCGTCGGGGTGATCGTCGACGCCGACGTCGACCGCGCCGCCCAGCTGCCGCCGGGGGCGACCTTCCGGGTCCGCTGGACCGACCCGCCCTAGACCCGTCGCGCGTGCCCGAACCGTGCCGTGTTCGAGCGTGGGCTCGAGCCGCGCCCTGTCGAACATGGGCTCGAGCCGCGCCGTGTCGAGCGTGGGCCCATCTCACGCCTCTGGAGCCCGACACCCCGTTTTGTCACCCAGACCCCGGTTCCGAACCGGTGTCCGGCGGACATCTCGGGGTCACCCCGAAATGTCCACCGGGGTGGGGCCACCGTGGCGGGGAGGGTGGGGGGCGCGGAGGGGGTCAGGCGGTGGCCTGCTCCTGTCGGCTGCGCTTGGTCGCGAGGTAGTCCTCCAGGCGACGGTCGGCGTCGTCGCCGAAGAGGATCCGGGCGACCTCGCGCATGCCGTCGGAGTCGACCTGGTGGTGGTCACGCACGACGAGGTCGATCTTCGAGCGGCGCCGCATGAAGTCCTCCATCGTCACGACCATCTCGTGCTCGGCGGCCTGGTAGATCTCGGCCCGGAGGTAGTCGGCCGAGCCCATGACGTCCTCGCCCATCGACGGGTCGGCCCGGATGGTCTC
>NZ_SAYU02000013.1 GCF_004025965.2 Phycicoccus flavus
CTCGACGTCGTCCTCGCCGCGCACGACCTCGGTGGAGCCGCCGCCGAGGTCGACGACGAGGTACGGACCGGGGGTGCCGAGGCGTCGTAGTCCGGCCGTGGCACCGACGAACGACAGCCGCGCCTCGACCTCGCCGGGCACGACCTCGGGCGCGACGTCGAGGTCACCGAAGGCTGCGCGGACGCCGGTGACGAAGTCCGCGGCGTTGCGGGCGTCGCGGGAGGCCGACGTGGCGACGAACCGGGCGGCCGCCACGCCGTGCTCGCGGCACAGGTCGGCGTACTCGCGGGCGACGGCGAGCGTCCGGGCCATCGCGGCCGCGCCGATCTCCCCCGTGGCGTCGATGCCCTCCCCGAGCCGGACGACCTCGAGCCGCCGGACGACGTCGGTGACCAGCCCGTCCGCGGCGACGTCGGCGACGAGCAGCCGGATGGAGTTGGTGCCGCAGTCGACCGCGGCCACCCGGTGCGACGAGGGGTGGGCGCTCACGCCTCGGCGTCCGTCGCGCAGGACCGGCCCTCCCACCACGGCGGCAGTGCGGCCAGCGCCTCGTCGCCGAGGGGGTTGACGCCCGGGCCGACCGCCAGCGAGTGCGCGACGAGCACGTGCAGGCACTTGACGCGGGTGGGCATGCCCCCGGCGGACACGCCGGCGATCTCGGCGACCTCCCCGAGCTCGGACCGCCGGGCCAGGTAGTCCTCGTGGGCGGCCTCGTACCCGGCGCGCAGGTCCTCGTCGGCGTCGAGCCGGTCGGTCATCTCCCGCATGAGCCCCTGCGACTCCAGCGTGGAGACGGCGCCGGTGAGCCGCGGGCAGGTGGCGTAGAAGGTCGTCGGGAAGGGGGTGCCGTCGGGCAGGCGGGGCTCGGTACGGACGACGTCGGGCTCGCCGCAGAGGCAGCGGTGCGCGACCTCGACGACGCCGCGGGGGTCCCGGCCCAGCTGTCGCCGGACGGCCTCGAGGTCGGCCGTCGCGACCGGCGGACGGTCCGCGGTCATCGGCCACCCACGACGGCGGGGCCCGTCACCGCCGGGCCCCGGGGGCGTCGGCGGTGCGCACCGACTCCCAGACCGTGTCGTACCAGGGCCGCACGGGCGCGGCCTCGTCGGCGCCTGGGCCGGCGACGGCCGGGGTGTCGGCGGTCTCGGGCTCGGGGTCCAGGACGGTGTAGGACCGCTCCCCCGGCCGGACGAACTTCAGCCGCTCGCGGGCCTGCTGCTCGACGTAGGCCGGGTCCTCCCAGCGCTCGCGCTCGGCCCGCAGCGCCTCGACGTCGGCCTCCTGGGCGGCCACCCGGTCCTGCAGCGCGGCGATCTCCCCGCGCTGGTGGACCCACGCCGCGACCGACGACGCGAGGAGGACGGTGAGGAAGACCGCGATCCCGGCGAGGACGACACCGCGCCGCACGAGACGGTGCGTGACGGCCCCGCCGATCCGGCCGGGCCAGCCGGACCGGGTCCGCCGGACGACCTTGCTCGTCGTCGGCGTGCCGGTGGAGCGGGTGGCCGCGGACGCCGTCGACCGGGTGCGGCCGCCGGCGCTCCGGGCGCCGCTCCCGGTGGACCGCGACGCGGACGCCCGCGCCCCCGTCCCGCGTCGCGGCGGGCGGGACGCGGGACGGGTGGTGCGGCCGGGCATCGCTCGTGGTCCTCCGGGCGGGTCAGGCCCGGCGGGCGGCGAACCGCGGGAACGCCTCGGCGCCGGCGTAGACCGCGGCGTCGTCGAGCTCCTCCTCGATCCGCAGTAGCTGGTTGTACTTCGCGACGCGCTCGGACCGGGCCGGGGCGCCGGTCTTGATCTGGCCGCAGTTCGTCGCGACGGCGAGGTCGGCGATCGTCGTGTCCTCGGTCTCGCCCGAGCGGTGGCTCATCATGCAGCGGTAGCCGTTGCGCTGCGCGAGCGAGACGGCGTCGAGGGTCTCGGTGAGCGAGCCGATCTGGTTGACCTTGACGAGCAGCGCGTTCGCCGTGGCGGTGGAGATGCCGCGGGCCAGGCGCTCGGGGTTGGTGACGAAGAGGTCGTCGCCGACGATCTGGACCTTCGCGCCGAGGCGGTCGGTCATGGCCTTCCAGCCCTCCCAGTCCTCCTCGTCCAGCGGGTCCTCGATGGAGACCAGCGGGTAGGCGTCGACGAGCTCGGCGTAGTAGTCGACCATCTCGGCCGCGGACTTCGAGCCGCCCTCGAAGGCGTACGCGCCGTCCTCGTGGAACTCGGTGGCGGCGACGTCGAGCGCGAGCGCGATCTGCTCCCCCGGGGTGTAGCCGGCGCGCTGGATGGCCTCGAGGATGAGGTCGAGGGCGGCGCGGTTGGACTCCAGGTCGGGGGCGAAGCCGCCCTCGTCGCCGAGGCCGGTGGCCAGGCCCTTCTCCTTGAGGACGGCCTTGAGCGAGTGGTAGACCTCGGCGCCCCAGCGCAGGGCCTCGCGGAAGGTCTCGGCGCCGATCGGCGCGATCATGAACTCCTGGATGTCGACGTTGGAGTCCGCGTGGCTTCCGCCGTTGAGGATGTTCATCATCGGGACGGGCAGGACGTGCGCGTTCGGCCCGCCGACGTAGCGGAACAGCGGCAGGTCGGCGGAGTCGGCCGCGGCCCGGGCCACGGCGAGGCTGACGCCGAGGATGGCGTTGGCGCCGATCTTCTCCTTGTTCGGGCTGCCGTCGACGGCGAGCATCTCGGCGTCGACGAGGCGCTGCTCGCTGGCCTCGAAGCCGAGGAGCTTGGGCCCGAGCTCGTCGATGACCGCGTCGACCGCCTGCTCGACCCCCTTGCCGAGGTAGCGGCCCTTGTCGCCGTCCCGGCGCTCGACGGCCTCGAAGGCCCCGGTCGAGGCGCCGCTGGGGACGGCCGCGCGGGCGACGGTGCCGTCGTCGAGGGCGACCTCGACCTCGACCGTCGGGTTGCCGCGCGAGTCGAGGATCTCGCGCGCGCCTACTGCATCGATGTTGGCCACAAGACACTCCTGTGGAGAGGGGACACGTTTCCTGCCGAGCGTAGCCGGGGTGGGCTCCGTCACTCCGGACCGACCCGCTCCCCGGACCGGCGCGCTCCCGGGTCGTCAGCGGGTGGCGGCGAGGGCGACGGCGATCTGCGTGCCGACGCGGGCGTTGTGCTCGACGAGGGCCACGTTCGTGCGCAGCGAGCGCCCGTCGGACAGCTCGACGATGCGACCCAGGAGGTAGGGGGTGATGTCCTTGCCGCGCACCCCGAGCCGGTCGGCGTCGGCCAGGGCCTGCGCGATGACGCCGTCGATGTCGGCGCGCGGCATCTCCGCCTCGGCCGGCACCGGGTTGGCGACGGCGACGCCGGACTGCAGGCCGAGGTCCCACGTCGCCCGGGCCAGGGCCGCGACCTCCTCGGGGGTGTCGAGCCGCATCGGCACCGGGACGCCGGAGGAGCGGGAGAAGAACGACGGGAAGTCGTCGGTGCCGAACCCGACGACGGGGACGCCGAGGGTCTCGAGGACCTCGAGGGTCCGCCCGATGTCGAGGATCGACTTCACGCCCGCGGACACGACCGCCACCGGGGTCCGGGAGAGCTCGGTGAGGTCGGCCGAGACGTCCATGCTCGACTCGGCGCCCTGGTGCACGCCGCCGAGCCCGCCGGTGACGAACAGCCCGATCCCGGCCAGGCCGGCGATGCGCATCGTGCTGGCGACGGTCGTCGCGCCGTGCGAGCCGGTGGAGACGACCCGGCCGAGGTCGCGCACGCTGACCTTCGGCACCGAGCCGTCCGAGGCGAGCAGCTCGAGTTCGGCGTCGCCCAGCCCCACGGTCGGGCGTCCGGCGATGACGGCGATGGTGGCGGGCACGGCGCCGCCCTCGCGGACGAGGCCCTCGACCGTGCGGGCCATGCCGACGTTCTCCGGGTAGGGCATGCCGTGGCTGATGATCGTCGACTCCAGGGCCACGACGGGGTGCCCGTCGGCCAGGGCGTCGCGCACCTCGGGCGCGAGGGCCAGGGCGTCGTGGGGCGGGCGGGGCGTGGTCATCCGGGGAGCTCCTCGGTGGTCGGCTCGGTGGGGGTCAGGCGGTCCGCGACGAGCGCCGCGGTGAGGTCGGGACGGACGGTGTCGGGCGAGGCGCAGGTCAGGGCGGCCAGCACCTGCCCGAAGCGGGCGGCCTCGACGACGTCGGCGCCGGCCAGGAGGGAGTGGACGTAGCCCGCGGTCATCGCGTCGCCCGCGCCGGTGACGTCGACGACGTCCGTCGTGGGGGCGGCGACGAGCACCGCGCGGGGAGGGCCGTCCGGGGTGCGCACCGACAGCAGGCTGCCGCGGGCGCCGCGCCGCACCCAGACCCGCTCGACGCCGCGGGCGTGCAGCACCTCGGCGGCCGCGCGGACGTCCGCGACCGAGTCCGGCACGGGGAGGCCGGTGAGGGCGGCGAGCTCGTCGGCGTTGGGCGTGACGGTGTGGACGGGCCGACCGTCGTCGAGGGCCGGCGCGGCGGCGGTCGCCTTGGCGACGCTCACCGGCTCGAGGACGACGGGGACGCCGGCCTCGTCGGCCTCCCGCAGCAGGGCCCGCAGGACGGTGACGTCCAGGTTGCCGTCGAGGACGAGCAGCCCCGCGCCGGCGAGGAGGGCGGGCACCACCGCGAGGTCGCCGGTGCCGAGCTCGTCGGTGGCGCGCATGTCGGCGACGGCGAGGAGGAGGTCGCCGCGGTGGTCGAGCACCGCGGTGTAGGTGCCGGTCGGCAGCCCGGTCGTCACGAGGTGGTCGACGTCGACGCCGGCCGCCGCGGTCCGGGCCCGCACCGTCCGGCCGGCGACGTCGTCCCCGACGGCGGCGACGAGCACCGTCGGCGAGCCCAGCCGGGCGAGGTTCTCGGCGACGTTGCGGCCCACCCCGCCGACCCCGCTCGTCGCCGTGCCGGGGTTGCTCGTCCCGAGGACCGGCTCGCCCGCGGTGCGGACCTTGGCGTCGAGGACGGCCCCGCCGACGACGACGACGCGGACGGGCTCGGGCACCGGCACAGACTAGGGCCCCGTCGGGGTCAGCGCGGCAGGCGCCGGCCGGCGGCCTTGCGCCAGGCGCTGAAGGAGGTGACGGGTCCGGCGTGCGGGGGCACCAGCCACGGCCAGGGGTGCCGCTCGGCGACGTCGAGGCGCGCCGCCCGGGGGGCGAACCCGGGGACGGGGGCGTGGGTGACGGCCAGCCGGGTGCCGGCCAGCTCCGTCCCGACCCGGCCCCGGTGCAGCCGCACCTCGCGTTCCTCCCCCAGCTCGGCGAGGGTCTGGGCCAGGAAGACCAGCCGCTTGCCGGACAGCCGCAGCCGCCGCAGCAGGGGCTCGTCGAAGCAGAAGACGGCCGGGAGGTCCGGGTGGGCGGCCAGGGCCGGGTCGTCCGCCCCCAGGGACTCCGCGGTCAGCCACACCGCCTCCGGCTCGCCGCCCGACTCCACCTCGCGGGGTCCGGCGGTGGCCGCCGGGTCGGGGTCGTGGCGCAGCCGCGGGTCGGGGTCGGCGACCCGTCCGGTCGCGCTGCCGGCGCCGTCGGTGTCCGGCCACCCGGCGATCGGGCAGGCGTCCCGCAGGGCGCACCGCTCGCAGAGGCCGGGCGCGCGCTTGCGGACCTGCCACCGCGAGAACCCGTACGCCTTCGGGCTGCCCGCGCCGACCGTCCACTGCCAGCCCAGCCGGTTCGCGGCCCGGGAGCCGTCGAGCAGGTGGGTGAAGAACGCGTCCTCGCCGGAGCGCCAGCCCCATCCCTCGCGGACCGTCCAGTGCGAGGACAGCCACATCCGGGTCTGGTTGACGAGCCAGCCGTCCCGCTCGAGCTCGCCGACGGTGAGGTCGAGGCAGGCCATCTCGCGCGACCACGGCGCGGTGCGGGCGGCGGGGTCGTCCGCCGAGTCCGGGCGCGGGGCGTCGGGCGGCATGGCGTAGCGCAGCGAGTCCCGGGTCGCGGTGCCGACCCGTGCGTACAGGTGGCGCGCGTACTCCTGCCACAGCAGCTCGTCGCGGAACTTGCGGACGTCGCCGGCCGGGCCCCCGGCCACGTGGTCCCACACCTCGCGCAGGCCCAGCAGGCCGTGGCGGACGAACGGCGAGAGCCCGGACGCGCCCCGCGCCTCGGCCGGCCAGACCTGGTTGCGGCGGCGGGCGTAGCCGGTGACGTCGAACCCGGCCAGGGCGATGTCGGCCGCCCGCTGCCCGCCGGTGAACCGCCCGCTGGCCGCGACGCCGTCGGCCCCCTCCGCGGTGAGGTCGCCCAGGTGCCTCGCGGTCCAGGAGACGACGCCGTCGGGGTCCCCGGTGGGCGGTGCGGGTAGGAGGCTCACGCCGGACCGCGTCCGCCGGCCCCGCTCGTGCCGCCGCTCGGGCCACCGGCCGGGCCCGCGAGCCCGCGCAGCGCCGCGCGGGCCTCCGCCTCGGCGGACTCGACCGCCTCCTGCGCGGACTGCAGCCGGGCGAGCGCCCCGGGGTCGGGGTTCTGGCCCCGGCGGCGCATCCGGGAGAGGACCTTGGCCGCCGCGAGCCCCGGCGGCAGGGTGGCCGGGACGCCGTGGAGCAGGTCGTCCGCGTAGCCCCCGGCGGCCTTCTCGTCGGCCTTGATCCGCTCCCACTCGGTCTCGACCTGCTCCGGCGTCGTGGCGTCGCCGTCGGCGAAGACGTGCGGGTGCCGCCGGACGAGCTTGTCGACGAGCAGCCCGGCGACGGTGTCGACGTCGAAGCCGTCCGCCCCGGCGTCCTCGGCGACCCGGGCGTGGAAGACGACCTGGAGCAGGACGTCGCCGAGCTCCTCGGCCAGCGCCCGCGGGTCCCCGGACCCGATCGCCTCCAGCACCTCGTGGGTCTCCTCGACCAGGTACGGCGCGAGCGTGGTGTGCGTCTGCTCGGCGTCCCACGGGCAGCCGCCGGGCGAGCGGAGCCGGTCCATGGCCGCGACGACGTCGAGCAGCCGGCCGCCCTGGACGTCCCACGAGCCGACGACGAGCTCGACGTCCGGGGGCGTGTCCAGCCGGGAGACCTCGGCGGCGACCGCGTCGGACAGCCCGGGGTCGCCGTCGGAAGAGCCCAGCCACACGACGGACGTCGTCGCGGCGAGGTCGACGAGGGTGCGGGCGAGCTCCGGCGGAGCCACGTCGCCGACGGTCTCGACCGTGAGGTCGGCGTCCTCGAGCGCCTCGACGAGGGGCTCGTCGGCGGCCCGCGCCAGCAGCCGGTCGGCCTCGGTCACCGCACGCCACGCCGCGACCGACAGCAGCCCGGGGGCGACGCGCGGCGAGGTGACGACGAGCCCGAGCCGGCGCTCGCTC
The DNA here is from genome assembly GCF_004025965.2 of Phycicoccus flavus. Lineage (GTDB taxonomy): Bacteria > Actinomycetota > Actinomycetes > Actinomycetales > Dermatophilaceae > Phycicoccus > Phycicoccus flavus. The sequence goes on from NZ_SAYU02000013.1 coordinate 7,260, forward strand.
ACGAGGCGGGCGTGATCCAGTCGGGCTGGGTGGCCTGGACCGAGATGTTCGTCGGGTCGAAGGTGCCGTAGCGGGGGTTGACCTCGACCTTCTGCGAGGCGATCTTCTGGACGAGCTCCTGCTGGTCGGCCTGGGTGAACTTCCCGCTGTCGCTGGCCTGCTGGAGGCTGTCGAGGAAGCGCAGGGCCTCGATGGTGGCCGGCGAGGGGTCCGCGACGCCGCGGCTCTGCGCGTCCTGCTCGGCGACCGAGTCGGAGGCGACGACGCCGTGCTCGTCGAAGAACTGCAGCGCCGGCCGGGCCTGGAGCAGCAGCGACAGGGTGGTGGCCGGCGTCAGCGGGTCGAGCCGTGGCTGGCTCATCCCGTTGAACTCCGACATGACGGACTGGACCTCGGTCTCGCTGATGACGCGGCCGTCGACCGTCGCGGCGCGGTTGGTCTCGAGGGAGCCGCAGCCGGCGGTGACGAGGGCGAGCGCCAGCGCGAGGACGCCGACGACGCGGCGAACCGGGAGGGTCACGAGGGGTCCTTTCACGATCGGGTCGCCCCGGCCGGGGCGGTCGCCGCACGGGCGGCCTCACCGACATTGTCCATGACGACGGTCCGCACCACCTGCGCGGCCCAGTCGAGGATGTCACGGTCGCGCAGCGGCCGGCCACCCACGCGGGCGGTCTTCGGGGCGGGGACGAGCAGGACGTTCGTCGCCGCCTTGAGGATCGAGCCGGGGTGGACGCGGTTCAGCCGCAGCTGCTGGCTCTCGCGCAGCTGCACCGGACCGAAGCGGACGTGCTGGCCCTGGACCGAGATGTCGGCGATGCCGGCGGACCGGGCGACGGTCCGCAGCCGGGCGACCTCGAGGAGGTTGCGCACCGGCTCGGGGACCGCGCCGTACCGGTCGACGAGCTCGCCCTCTATCTCGGCCAGCTGCTGGGTGTCGACGACCGCCGCGAGCTTCTTGTACATCTCCAGCCGCAGCCGCTCGTGCGGCACGTAGTCGTGCGGCAGGTGCGCGTCGACCGGCAGCTCGATCTTGATCTCGGCCGGGGCCGTCTCGCCCTCGCCACGGAAGGACGCGACGGCCTCGCCGACGAGCCGGACGTACAGGTCGAACCCGACGCCTGCGATGTGGCCGGACTGCTCGCCGCCGAGGAGGTTGCCGGCGCCGCGGATCTCGAGGTCCTTCATCGCCACCTGCATGCCGGCCCCGAGGTCGGTGTTGCTCGCGATGGTCTGCAGCCGGTCCAGGGCGGTCTCGGTGAGCGGGGTCTCCGGCGGGTAGAGGAAGTAGGAGTAGGCGCGCTCGCGGCCACGGCCCACCCGTCCGCGCAGCTGGTGCAGCTGGCTCAGGCCCAGCCGGTCGGCCCGCTCGACGAGCAGGGTGTTGGCGTTGGAGATGTCCAGGCCGGTCTCGACGATCGTCGTGCAGACGAGGACGTCGAAGCGCTTCTCCCAGAAGTCGACGACGACCTGCTCCAGCTTCTGCTCGCCCATCTTCCCGTGGGCCACGGCGACGCGGGCCTCGGGCACGAGCTCGCGGATGCGCGCCGCGGCCTTGTCGATCGTCGACACCTTGTTGTGGACGAGGAAGACCTGCCCCTCGCGCAGCAGCTCGCGGCGGATGGCGGCCGTCACCGTCTTCTCGTCGTAGGCGCCGACGTAGGTGAGGACGGGGTGGCGCTCCTCGGGCGGGGTGGCGAGCGTCGACATCTCGCGGATGCCGGTGACCGCCATCTCCAGGGTGCGCGGGATCGGGGTCGCCGACATGGCGAGGACGTCGACCTCGGTGCGCAGCGCCTTGAGCTGCTCCTTGTGCTCGACGCCGAAGCGCTGCTCCTCGTCGACGACGACGAGCCCGAGGTCCTTGAAGCGGACCTCCTTCGACAGCAGCCGGTGGGTGCCGATGACGAGGTCGACCGACCCGTCGGCCAGGCCGGCGAGCACCTGCTTGGCGTCGGCGTCGGTCTGGAAGCGCGAGAGGCCCTTGACGACGACGGGGAAGCCCGCGTACCGCTCGGCGAAGGTGTTGAGGTGCTGCTGGACCAGGAGCGTCGTCGGGCAGAGGACCGCGACCTGCTTGCCGTCCTGCACCGCCTTGAACGCGGCCCGCACGGCGATCTCGGTCTTGCCGTAGCCGACGTCGCCGCAGATGAGCCGGTCCATCGGGACCTCGCGCTCCATGTCGGCCTTGACCTCGTCGATGGAGCTCAGCTGGTCGGGGGTCTCGACGTGGGCGAAGGCGTCCTCGAGCTCGCGCTGCCACGGGGTGTCCGGGCCGAAGGCGTGGCCCTTGGTGGCCATCCGGGCCGAGTAGAGACGGATGAGCTCGGCGGCGATCTGCTTGACGTAGCGCCGGGCGCGGCCCTTGGTCTGCTGCCAGTCCGAGCCACCCATCTTGTTGAGCGTGGGCTGCTCGCCGCCGACGTAGCGGGTCACCTGGTCCAGCTGGTCGGTGGGGACGTAGAGGCGGTCACCGGGCTGGCCCCGCTTGGACGCCGCGTACTCGAGGACGAGGTACTCGCGGGTGGCGCCCTGCACGGTGCGCTGCATCATCTCGACGAAGCGGCCGACGCCGTGCTGCTCGTGGACGACGAAGTCGCCGGGACGCAGCTGCAGCGGGTCGACCTGGTTGCGCCGCTTGGACGGCATCCGCCGCATGTCCTTGGTCGACGTGCCGGACCCGCCGGCCGACCCGGTGAGGTCGGCCTCGGTGACGACGGCGAGGCGCTCGTCGGGGACGAGGAAGCCCGCCCCGACGGCGCCGGTGGTCACCGTGACGATGCCGGGCTCGGGGTCGGCGTCCTCGGGCACGAGCCGGGCCCCGATCTCGTGCTCGCCGAGCACCTCGGTGACCCGCTTGGCGAGCCCCGGGCCCTCGGTGGCGACGAGGACCGACCAGTCGTCGGCGACGAGCCGCCGCAGCTCGGCGACGGCGTCCTCGGTGCTGCCGCGGAAGGTCGGCGATGCGACGAGGCCGAGGTCGATCGTGTCGTCGTCCCCGTCGCCCGCGAACGGGGTGAGGTCGAGCCACCCGACGCCGAGCTCGCGGGCCTGGTCGCGCAGCTCGGCCATGGTGCGGAAGGACGCGGTGCCGAGCACGGACTCGAGGTCCACGGGCACGGCGCTGCCGGCGGCGGCGCCCACCCAGCCGGCCTGGAGGAACTCCTCGCTCGTCGAGACGAGGTCGTGGGCGCGGGTGCGCACCCGCTCGGGGTCGCAGGCGACGAGGGCGGAGCCGGCCGGCAGGACCTCGAGCAGGGTCTGCATCCCGTCGACGAGGGCCGGGGCCAAGGACTCCATGCCCTCGACGGCGATGCCGTTGGCGAGCTTGTCGAGGATGTCGGCGACCCCGGGCAGCTGGTCGGCGAGGGCGGCGGCGCGCTCGCGGACCGCGGGGGTGAGCAGCAGCTCGCGACACGGCGGCGCCCAGAGGCCGTGACCGGCGACCTCGAGGCTGCGCTGGTCGGCGACCTTGAACCAGCGGATCTCCTCGACGGTGTCGCCCCAGAACTCGACCCGGAGGGGGTGCTCCTCGGTGGGCGGGAAGACGTCGAGGATGCCGCCGCGGACGGCGAACTCGCCGCGCCGCTCGACGAGGTCGACGCGGGCGTAGGCGGCGGCCGCGAGGTCCTCGACGACGCGGTCCAGCGGCACGTCGTCGCCGGCCGCGAGCGCGACGGGGCGGAGCTCGCCGAGGCCCTGGGCGATGGGCTGGAGCACCGAGCGCACCGGGGCGACGACGACCGACAGCGCGCCGTGCGTGGCGTCTCCGGTCTCGGGGTGGGCCAGCCGGCGCAGCACCGACAGGCGCTGCCCGACGGTGTCGCTGCGGGGGCTCAGCCGCTCGTGGGGCAGCGTCTCCCAGGAGGGGAAGAGGGCGACGGCCTCGGGGCCGAGGGAGGCGACGAGGGCCGCGTGCAGGTCCTCGGCCTCGCGGCCGGTGGCGGTGACGGCGAGGACCGGCGCGCCGTGACGCCGGGGCGCGACGGCCGCGATGACGGCCGGCCGCGCGCCCGGTGGGCAGGCGGCCTCGACCTCGGCCGAGGGCAGCGCGAGGTGCTCGGAACAACGGGTGACGGCGGGGAGAGCGGCGATCCGGGACCGCAGCGTGGAGAACGAGGGCATGTCGACGTCCAGGATAGGCGTCGCCGCCGACACCCCGGTCCGCCGCCCGGGCGGTCGGGGGTCGCCGGTGAAGGTTCGGTCCGCCGGGCGGTGGGGCCGCCGCTGGACGGGACCGGCGTGGTCAGCGGACGCGGGCGTCCGCGTCGTCGGCGGCGAAGGGGTCGAGGTCGAGCGAGACGTCGTCGGGGTCGCCGACCGGCTCCGGCTCGCGGGTCACCGGCTTCGCGCCGCGCCGGCCGCGCAGCGACCACTTCTGGTCGCGGGCGGACGCGCCGCCGCCGGTCTCGTAGCCGTAGGTCTCGTACCCGTAGACCCCGGCCGAGCGGCCCTGTGGGATGCCGTTGAGCGCGACGCCGAGGACCCGGGCGTTGACGCCGGCGGCGAGCTCCAGGGTGCGCTTCAGCTGCTCCTTGCGGGTCTTGCCCATGAGCGTGACGACGAGGACGCCGTCGACCCGCTGGGAGAGGATCAGCGCGTCGGTGACCGGCAGCGTGGGCGGGGCGTCGATGACGACGACGTAGGACTTCGAGAGGTGGTCGAGCAGCTGGCGCATCCGGTCGGACCCGACGACCTCGCTCGGGTTGTGCGGGATGCGGCCGGCTGGCAGGACGAAGAGGTTCGGGGTGTCGGTCGAGACGATCGCCTCGCGCAGCGGCACCGACCCGGACAGCACCTGGGTGACGCCGACGCCGCTGGAGACGTCGAAGAGCGTCGCGACCATGGGCCGACGCAGGTCGCCGTCGACGAGGACGACCTTCTCGCCGCGCAGGGCCAGGCTGCGGGCCAGCAGCGCGGAGACCGTCGACTTGCCCTCGCCCGGCTGCGGGCTCGTGACGACGACGCTGCGGGGGGCGTGGTCGGGGTCGGCGAAGACGAGGTTGGTGCGCAGGTGCCGCAGCGCCTCCCCGACGGCGCCGCTGAGCAGCGCCTGGGAGTGCAGCCGCTGGCGCAGGTCGCGCGAGCGCGGGATGGTGCCGATGATCCCGTGGTCGGTGAGGGAGGTGACGTCCTCGGGACGGCGGATCCTCGTGTCCAGCCGCAGGCGGGCCATGACGAGCAGGTAGGCGGCGACGGCCCCGGCGGCGGCGCCGGTGGCGAGGAGCAGCAGCACGTTCGGCGACACCGGGCTCGTCGGCAGGACGGCGCTGGTCACGGGGATGAGCCGGACGACCGTGTCTCCCCGGGTGTCGCCGTTCTCGACGAGGGAGGCGACCTCGGCCGTGGCGCCGACGACGGCGTCCGCGACGTCCTTGGCCCGCTGCGGCGACGTCGACGTCGCGAACACCTGGATGCGGGGGCTGTCCGGCTCGGTCGCGTAGGAGATGGAGCCGGCGACGGCGGCCGGGCTGACGTCGAGCCCCAGCTCGTCCACGACCCGGTCGGCGACCATGCCGCTGCGGGTCAGCGGCGCGTAGGCGGCGGCCTTGGCGCTGGCGACGTTGTTGCCGACGGAGACCTCGGAGACGGACCGGCCGCCTCCCTCGATCTGCACGTAGGCCTCGGAGGAGGCGGTGTAGAGACGCGGCTGCAGGGCGGCGTACCCCGCGCCCGCGCCGATGCCGACGAGGAGGCACACGGCGATGCTGACCCAGAAGCGGCGCGCGACACGGACGGCGTCGAGGAGGGTCATGGATCCAGCCTTTCGGACCGCGGGGGCGACGAACCGCCTCACGGTAACGCCCGTGACGGGCGGGAACGATGGGTCGGACCTTATCTCGTCCGAACGGACCAGGGGCCGGGCCGGGGCGCCCGGGATCAGCGTGGGGCGTGGACCCGCTGCTGGGCGTCGAGGAGCCCGACGGTCACGAGGTGCTCGACGGCGTCGGCGGCGTCGTCGAGCAGGAAGGGCAGCAGGTCCTTGCGCTCGGACGGCGAGAAGTCCTTGAGGACGAAGTCGGCGGGCTCGGTGCGTCCCGGCGGGCGGCCGATGCCCACCCGCACCCGGTGGTAGTCCTTCGTGCCGAGCGAGGAGCTGATCGAGCGCAGTCCGTTGTGCCCGCCCTCGCCGCCACCGCGCTTGAGCCGGACGAGCCCGGCGTCGATGTCGAGCTCGTCGTGGACGACGACGAGCCGGTCGACCGGGACGGAGAAGAAGGACATGAGCGCCTTGACCGGGCCGCCGGACTCGTTCATGTACGACGACGGGACGGCGAGCACGGCCGACGGGCCGGGCACCCCGCCGGGACCGGTGCCGAGGCGCACCCGGTCGGCGACGGCGCGCGCCTTGTGGGTGCGCAGGCTGCCACCGGTCCGGCGGACGAGCTCGTCGACGACCATGGCGCCGACGTTGTGGCGGTTGCCGGCGTAGCGCGGGCCGGGGTTGCCCAGCCCGACGACGAGCCAGGGGGCGGTGTCGGTCACGGCGTCGATCATGTCAGAGGGCCGGGGACGCCGACGGGGCCCGGTCCGTGGTCGGACCGGGCCCCGTCGGGGTGCAGCGGGTGGCTCAGGACTCCTCGGAGGAGTCGCCCTCGGACGACGCGCCCTCGGCGGACTCGCCCTCGGTGCCGGCCTCGTCGCCGCCCTCGGCCTCGGCGTCCTCGTCGGACTCCTCGCGCTCGATGCCGGCCTCGGCCTCGGCCTCCTCGAGCTCGGCGTCGAGCTCCTCCTGGGTGACCTGCTGGGTGATGTTGACGACGAGCGCCTCGGGGTCGGTGAGCAGCTCCGCGCCCTCGGGCAGGCTCACCTGGCCGGCGAGGACCTGGGTGCCGGCCTCGGCGCCCTCGACGTCGACGGTGACCGACTCGGGGATGTCGGTCGCGAGGACCTCGACCTCGAGGGTCGTGAGGACGGTGGTGACGACGGTCTCGGCGGCGGCCTCGCCCTCGACGTGGACGCCGACCTCGACCGTGACCTTCTCGCCCTTGCGGACGACGACGAGGTCGACGTGCTCGATGACCGGCTTGATGGGGTCGCGCTGCACGTCCTTGGCCAGCGCCATGTGCTCCGTGCCGTCGATGACGAGCGTGAGCAGGGCGTTGGTGTGCTTGAGCGCGAGCATGGCCTCGTGGCCCGGCAGCGTGATGTGCACCGGCTGGGTGCCGTGGCCGTACATGACGGCGGGGATCTTGGCGGCGCGGCGGATCTTGCGGGCGGCGCCCTTGCCGAACTGGGTGCGCTGCTCGGCGACGAGCTTGGTGACCTCGCTGGACACGGGATGGCTCCTGGGGTGGGTCGGGGACGACGGTGACGGATGTCCTCGACGCGGGACGTGGCACCGAACCGGGCGCGGACGGCCGCCGGACCCGGGGGCCGGAGCGCCGCCAGCGTCGATCACGGACCTGTCGCGGACTCGCGTCCGCGGGTGCCGGACTGCGGTGTCCGGTACGACGTCCCTCGCCGAGGCAACCCCGAGAGTCTAGGCGACCGGGGGCGGGAGGTCGAAATCGGCGCCGCCCGGTCGCCCGACGTGGCGGACCCGGGGTGTCAGGGGACGGGCACGGGGGCGTCGACGTCGGGCGTCGACGCGGCCCGGCGACGCGCGTCGCGGCTCTCGCCGAGGCGCACGGCGGCAACCCCGCCGAGGATGACGATGCCACCGACGAGCTGCCAGGGCCCGGGCAGCTCGCCGAGGACGACCCACGCGACGAGGACGGCGAAGAGGACCTCGGTGAGCCCGAGGAAGGACGCCAGGGTCGAGCCCAGCCGCCGGGTGCCGACGATGCCGAGGACGTACGCGGCCGCGGCGGCGACGAGGACGAGCTCGGCCAGCGAGGTCCAGGCGGGGACGGCCACCCCGGCGAGGTCGACCGTCGCGTCGCCGGTGTGCATGCGGATGACGCCGAGGCCGCCGAGGAGGGCGAGGGCGAGGGTGCCGAAGAAGAGGCCGACCGCGGCGAAGGTCAGCGGCGGCAGCCGGGTCTCGCGCCCCGCGAGCACGTAGTGGCCGGCGAGCCCGACCGCCGCGAGCGAGGCCCAGGCGACCCCGACCAGGTCCGGGGTCGACTGGCCGGCGACGTCGAGGACGAGCACCAGCCCGAGGACCGCGAGCACGATGCCGACGCCGGTGAGGGCGTGCGGGCGACGGCGGGTGAGCAGCCAGACCCAGAGGACGACGACGACGATGCCGAGGTACTCGATGAGCAGGGCGACGCCCACGGTGAGGTGCTCGATGGCCTGGAAGTAGCCGAGCTGGGCGGCGCCGACGGCGAGCAGGCCGTACCAGGCGAGCACGGGCAGCTCGCGGCGCAGCGCCCCCAGGTCCTGGCGCGCCGCCCAGAGGCCGAGGGGCAGCAGGACGAGGGTGGCGCCGGCCATCCGGATGAGGACGACCGCCCCGGGGGACCACCCGCTCTCGATGAGCGCCTTGGCGAACGGACCCGACGTCCCGAACGCGAAGCTGCCGAGCAGCATCGCCGCGACCCCGATGCCGACCGTGCGGCGGACGACCTCGACCATGGTGGACCTCCCTCCGATGCTCCCCGTCCCGGTCGCGGCCCCGTCGCCGCTCCGGTATGTAAGGAGTCAACTGTTATGTTGGGTATGACACTAGGCCAGGACCCGTCAGGAGTCAAAGTGGTTTTCACCCATGACACGGACCTCGTGCTGCGACACGCCGCCGCGCTGGTCAACACCGCGCCCGGGCACGGCACGTCGGGCGAGGAGGACCTGCCCGACCTGCCGACCGTGCTCGCCTGGATGGACGACTGGGGCTGGACGGGCGGACGGCCCGGCGACGCCGCGGAGGTCGCGCACCTGCAGCGGGTGCGGGGACGCATCGAGCGGCTGTGGCTCATGGACCTCGTGGAGCAGGTGGCCGAGGTCAACGCGCTGCTGGCCGAGGGCCACGCGCTCCCCCGGCTCGTCGAGCACGACGACCAGGGCTGGCACGTCCACGCCACCGACGACGACGCGCCGCTCGCCGACCGGTTCGCCGTCGAGGTCGCGATGGCGATGATCGACGTCATCCGCGCCGACGAGCGCGAGCGGCTGCAGGTGTGCAGCGCCGAGGACTGCTCCGACGTCTACGTCGACCTCTCCCGCAACCGCTCCCGCAAGTTCTGCGACGGCACCTGCGGCACCAGGGCCAACGTCGCCGCCTACCGGGCCCGAAAGGCCGCCGAGGCCGGCTGACCCCGCCCCACCCCCCTACGCCCCCGCCCCACCTGACACCCCCGCCCCCGCCGTCAGCCCACACAACTTTCTCGCCTGATCCACCGACCTTGGGGTTCGCCGGGGAACGGAGGGTGCGCGAACCCGAACGTTCCGGGATCAGGCGAGAAAGTTCGCCGGGGTCAGGAGGGGCCGGCGCGGCCGCCGAAGAGGCTCGTCACGGAGCCGTCCTCGAACACCTCGTGGATGGCGGCGCTGATGAGCGGGGCGATCGAGAGCGTCGTGAGGCCCTCGAACTCCTTGTCCGCGCTGATCGGCAGCGTGTTGGTGACGATGACCTCCCGGGCCGAGCACGCCTGGAGCTTCTCGACCGCCGGCTCGGACAGGATCGCGTGCGTCGCGGCGATGACGACCTCCGCGGCGCCTGCGGCCTTGAGCGCGTCGGCGGCCTTGGTGATGGTGCCCGCGGTGTCGATCATGTCGTCGACGAGGATGCAGACCCGGTTCTCGACGTCGCCGACGACCCGGTTGGCGACGGTCTCGTTCGGCCGGTTGATGTCCCGGGTCTTGTGGATGAACGCCAGCGGCGCGCCGCCGAGCCGCTTGCTCCACTGCTCCGCGACCTTGATCCGGCCCGCGTCCGGCGAGACGACCGCGAGGTCCTGGTCGCCGTAGCGCTGGTCGACGTACTCCGAGAGGACCGGGATGGCCATGAGGTGGTCGACGGGGCCGTCGAAGAAGCCCTGGATCTGGTCGGTGTGCAGGTCGACGCAGATGAGCCGGTCCGCCCCGGCCGTCTTGAACAGGTCGGCGACGAGCCGCGCGCTGATGGGCTCGCGGCCGCGGTGCTTCTTGTCCTGCCGGGCGTAGCCGTAGAACGGCATGACGACGGTGATCCGCTTGGCGCTCGCCCGCTTCAGCGCGTCCACCATGAGCAGGTGCTCCATGATGTTCTCGTTGATGGGGCTCGTGTGGCTCTGGATGACGAACGCGTCCGAGCCGCGCACCGACTCCTCGAAGCGGACGTAGATCTCGCCGTTGGCGAAGTCGTAGGCGCTGGTCGGCACCAGCTCGGTCCCGAGCTGCTTGGCCACCTCCTGCGCGAGGCCGGGGTTGGCCCGCCCGGAGAACACCATGAGCTGCTTCTTCGGCCGCTTGCGGATGTTCGCCGACGGCGGCCGGCTCTCCTTGCTGCTCTTCCCGCCCTTGCCGCTCCTCGCGCCCCGCGACTCCTCGGGCGGCGTCCCGTCCTCCCTCACCGGGGCACGTCCTCTCCGGCGACGGGACCGGCATCGCCGGCGGACCCGGCGTCGTCGTCGGCAGCGGACCCGGCGTCGTCACCGGCGGCGGGACCCCCGGCCGTCCGCGCCCGCTCGGCCGCGGCGGCCGCCGGGGTGCCGGCCCGCTTGCGCTCGGTCCAGCCCTCGATGTTGCGCTGCGGCGCGACGTTGACCGCGAGCGCCCCCGCCGGCACGTCCTTGCGGATGACCGTGCCGGCACCGGAGTACGCGCCGTCGCCGACGGTCACCGGGGCGACGTACATGTTGTCGCTACCCATCCGGCAGTTGTTGCCGACGACGGTGCGCGCCTTGGAGACGCCGTCGTAGTTGACGAACACCGACGCCGCGCCGATGTTCGTGTCCTCGCCGATCTCGGCGTCCCCGACGTAGGACAGGTGCGGCACCTTGGACCCGGCGCCGATCCGCGCGTTCTTCGTCTCGACGAAGCCGCCGATCTTGCCCTTCGCGCCCAGCTCGGTGCCCGGCCGCAGGTACGAGTACGGCCCGACGGTGGCCCCCGGCCCGACGACGGCCAGGGTGGCGACCGTGCGCTCGACCGTCGCGCCGTCGCCGACCTCGGTGTCGGTGAGGGTGACCTCCGGCCCGATGACGGCCTCGGCGCCGATGCTCGTCGCCCCCAGCAGCTGGGTGCCGGGGAGGACGGTCGTGTCCTGGCCGATGAAGACGTCGACGTCGATCCACGTCGTCGCGGGGTCGACGATCGTCACGCCGGCCCGCAGGTGTCGCTCGCAGACCCGGCGGTTGAGCTCGCGCCCGAGCGCGGCCAGCTGGACCCGGTCGTTGACGCCCTCGGTCTGCCAGCGGTCCGGCACGACGTGGGCGCCGACGCCGTGACCGGCCTCGCGGGCGATCTGCACGACGTCGGTGAGGTACTTCTCGCCCTGCGCGTTCGCGGTGCCGACCTGCGACAGGGCGTCCCGCAGCACGCCGGCGTCGAAGGCGTAGATGCCGGAGTTGATCTCGGTGACGGCGAGCTCGTCCGGGCTCGCGTCCTTGTGCTCGACGATGCGCAGCACCCGGCCCTCGTCGTCGCGGACCACCCGGCCGTACCCCGTCGGGTCGGTGAGGTGGGCGGTCATCACGGAGACGGCGCTGCCCGCGGCGAGGTGCGCCTCGGTGAGCGCGACGAGGGTGTCGCCGCTCAGCAGCGGGACGTCGCCGTAGGTGACGAGCACGGTGCCGGTGAGCCCGGCGGGCAGGGCGTCCAGCCCGCACTCGACGGCGCGCCCGGTGCCCTTGACGTCGTCCTGGTCGGCGACGACGAGCGTCGGGTCGAGCTCGGCGAGGAAGGCCGCCACCCGCTCCCGCTCGTGCCGGACGACGACCGACACGTGCTCGGCCCGCGTCGCGCGGGCGGCGCGGACGGCGTGACCGAGCAGCGCGGTGCCGCCGATGCGGTGGAGGACCTTGGGGGTCGAGGACTTCATCCGCGTCCCCTCGCCGGCGGCGAGGACGATGACGGCGGCCGGTCGGGTCGCGTTCACGCGCTGTGCTCCAGGGGGTCGGGGCCACGGGCCGCCCGCCAGCCTACCGCCGGGCACCGGCCCCTCCGGGCGCGCGGTCCCTCCCCCCGACCGCGTCGGCTCGGGCGGCACCCGCGGCCCGGGGCCGACCCCCTGTCGGCTGGGTGGGACGCCGGCCCGCGCGGCCGTCCCGGGGCGCCGAGGTCAGGTCCGGCGGGTGCCGAGACCCGGACGGCCCGCGGTCCCCGCCGCGCGGACGGCGGCCGCGCCGGCGGCCCGGGACGCACGCGCCAGCCCGGTCTCGGGCTCCCCGGAGATGCGCGGAGGCATGACGACGACCGGGCACGGGGCGGCGTAGACGAGGCGGTGCGCGAACAGCGGTGACGCGGCGAGCGAGCGCGGGGCGTCGACGACGAGGAGGTCGGCGTCCCGCGCGGCGGCCAGCAGCGCCCGGCGCCGGTCCCCGCGGGTGACGACGAGCTCGGCGCCGTGGTCGGGCCCGAGGACCTCGGCGACGTCGGAGACGAGCCGGCTGAACGCCTCGTGCTCGGAGTCGGTGCTGCGGGGCACGCGGGCGGCGGTCGTCCCCGACGGTGTCGCCTGCGGGGTCGGCGCCTTCCAGGCCCGCAGCGCGACCAGTCGTCCGCCGTGCTCTCGGGCCTGCCGCCTCGCCCACAGCAGCGCGGTCGGCGAGCTGGAGCGGGGGCTGACCCCGACGACGACGGTGTACTCGTGGGCACTCATGGCGCGTCCTCGCTCACACCGGGAGGTGGACGGTCTCGTTGCCCTCCGCGTCGTAGCTCGTGAGCGGCGGCGCGACCTCCTCGAGGGACTTGTTCTCGGCGTCGACACCCCACAGCCAGGCGACGCCCGCGCCGACGAGCATGATGACCGTCGCGATGATGTAGCCCCAGAACATCGGGGTGCGGTCCTTGCCGTCGCCGATGAGCCACCCGTAGAACACCGGGCCGATGGCGCCGAACACCTGCGCGACGGCGAAGAAGTACGAGATCGCCTGGCCGCGGACCTCGAGCGGGAAGATCTCGGACACGGTGAGGTAGCCGGCCGAGGCGCCCGCCGAGGCGAAGAAGAACGCGACGCACCAGAACGCCGTGTGGGTGGCGGCCCCGATGGCGTCCTGCTGGAAGAGCCAGGCCGAGATGGCGAGGACGACGCCGGCGAACCCGTAGCAGCCGGTGATCATCCGTCGGCGCCCGACGGTGTCGAACAGCGGCCCGAGCAGCAGCGGCCCGAGGAGGTTGCCGACGGCGAAGGGGAAGAAGTAGATCGCGGCCTCGGACGCCGACTTGCCGTAGAAGTTCTGCAGGACGAGCGCGTAGGTGAAGAAGATCGCGTTGTAGAGGAAGCTCTGGGTGATCATCAGGGTCGCGCCGAGCACCGTGCGCGTGGGGTACATCCGGAAGAAGACGTACCCGAGCTGGCGGGGGGTGAGGCCCTCGCGCGCCTTGATCCACATCGCCTCGTCGTCCCCGTGCTCGGGCGGGGTCTTGCCGGCGTCGCGGACGTCCTGCTCGAGGTCAGCGACGACCTTCTCCGCGGCCTCGGCGTGACCGTGCGTCACCATCCACCGCGGGCTCTCGGGGATGTGCCGGCGCAGGTAGATGATGCCGAGACCGAGGACGGGGCCGATGAAGAACGCGAGGCGCCAGCCGACGTCCTGCCCGAAGCGGCTCGTGTCGAGCAGGATCGTCGAGCCGAACGCCCCGATGGCGGCGCCGGCCCAGTAGGTGCCGTTGATGGCGAGGTCCACCCGCCCCCGGAACCGGCCGGGGATGAGCTCGTCCACGGCGGAGTTCACGGCCGAGTACTCCCCGCCGATCCCCATGCCGGACACGAACCGGAACGCGAGGAACAGCATCATGGTCGGCGCGAGGCCCGCGGCCGCGGCGGCGACGAGGTAGACCGCGAGGGTCAGGGTGAAGAGGCGCTTGCGGCCCCAGGTGTCGGTGAGCCGGCCGAAGACCAGCGCCCCGACCACCTGGCCGACGAGGTACACCGTGCCGGCCAGCCCGACGTCGGCGGCGGACATGTGCAGCGTCTTCTCGAAACCGCCGGCGGCGACGATCTGGGCCTCGAGGCCGTCGAGGATCCAGGCCGTCCCCAGCCCGAAGATCACCATCCAGTGGAACTTCACCCAGGGCATGTCGTGCATGCGTGCGGGGATGAGGCTCTTGACCGGCTTGTCGTCGGTCCGGGCCATCGTGGTCATCGACGCTCCCTTCGCTCCGCCCGTCCGCGGGGCGGGCGGGTCGTCCCCGCTCGGCGTCGAGGCGGCCAGGAGGGCGGGAGGGACGGGGAGGGAGGACTCGATCTCGTCCTGCCACGCTAGGCGCGCGTCAGCAGGGGGACCCGGGACGGATCTCCCTCTGCGACATGGCATCCGTTATGGGCGGGACGGGGCGGTCAGGGGTAGGGCCGGGGGCGTCCAGCCCGGGGGGCCGCCCGCGAGGCCGGGCCCGGTCGCGACGACGCCGCCCCGGCGGTGCGGGGCGGCGTAATCGAGGCGGGCGAGGGGGGACGTCAGCGGTTGCGCACCGTCGACGGCTCGAGGTCGCCGCCGGAAGGCGGGCCGGGCTTGCTCGTCGTGTCGCTGCCGCGGGCCTTGGTCTGCGCGTCGAGGACGATGCCGAAGACCACGACGCCGAGCATGGCCCAGCGCAGCGGCCCCGGGACGTAGGGCGCGAAGCTGCCGAGGAACAGCAGCACGGCCACGAGGACGGTGGTCAGGTAGAGGATCCCCCAGAACACCCAGCGGATCGCCGCGTTCATCACATCGCTCGTCATCGTCTGCTCCTCTGCTTCCCTCTGCGTCGAGACCAGGTCATCCGATTGTCGCACCGGGGTCGTCCGTTCGGACGATGTGCCGGCCGCCTTCGACAGGAGCGGGGTGAGGAGGAGGCCGGCGTCGGCCGCCGGGTGGGGCGGCCCGGGCGCCGTGGGCCCGGGGGCAGGGGCTCCCCGGGTAGGAATCGAACCTACGTCGCTTGTCCTGATTCAAAGTCAGGCGGGCCCTGCCAGCAGACCAACCGGGGACCGCCGCCCGCGGCGGACGGCTGGCGAGAAGCGTAGTGGAGCCGCTCCCGGCCCTCCCCCGGCCCGGGGGCCCACCGCGGACGCGCGGGCGGCTGTCGCCGCCGGTTGGCATGATGACCCGGTGAGCGAGGACACCGGGGCGAAGAAGGCACGCGGGTCGCGGTCCCGGATGACGGGCCGCGAGCGGCGCGAGCAGCTCATCGGCGTCGGGCGCAAGCACTTCGCCGACCACGGGGTCGAGGGCACGACGATCGAGGAGATCGCGGCGTCGGCCGGCGTCTCCAAGCCGGTCGTCTACGAGCACTTCGGCGGCAAGGAGGGCCTCTACGCCGTCGTCGTCGACCGCGAGATCGAGGCCCTGCTCGGCGGGGTCACCTCGGCGCTGGACTCCGGCGGGACCTCGCGCCAGCTCATCGAGCGCGCCGCCCTCGCCCTGCTCGACTACGTCGAGCTGCACGCCGACGGCTTCCGGATCCTCGTCCGGGACAGCCCGCCCGGCCAGGCGACGGGGTCGTTCGCCAGCCTCATGAGCGACATCTCCAGCCAGGTCGACCACATCCTCGCGGCCGAGTTCAAGCGCCACAAGCTCGACCCCAAGGCCGCCCCGATGTACGCGCAGATGCTCGTCGGGTCGATCGCGCTCACCGGCCAGTGGTGGCTCGACAACCATCGGTTCAAGAAGCACGAGGTCGCCGCCCACGTCGTCAACCTCGCCTGGAACGGGCTCACCGGGCTCGAGGCCAAGCCGACCCTCACACCCGAGACGATGGAGCGGCTCTGACCGCCTCGGGCTGACCGGCCCTCAGGCCGGCGGCCGCCCGCTGCGCCGCGCGACCGCGAAGATGCGCCGGAAGGGGAAGATCACCCCGGCCGAGGTCCGCGGGTACGCCTCGTGCAGCGCCTGCGCGTACGGCGTGAGGAAGGCCTCGCGCTCGTCCTCGCCGGTGAGCAGGTCGAGCACCGGCCGCAGCCCGGTGGCCGTCACCCAGGTCAGGACCGGGTTCTCGTCCTGCGCCCCGGGGTCCAGGACGTGCAGGTAGGTCGTCTCCCAGGCGTCGACGTCGCAGCCCAGCCGGGTCAGCACCCGCAGGTACGTCGCGGGCTCCCCCGCCGACGGGACCTCGAGGGCCGCGGTCAGCTCGCCCCGACGCGGGTGGTCCTCGGCGACCTCGCGCATGAGGGCGTGGCTCGGGGCGTCGAAGTTGCCGGGGACCTGGAGGGCGAGGCAGCCGCCGTCGGCCAGCGCGGCCACCCAGTCGCCGACGAGGTCCAGGTGGCCGGGCACCCACTGCAGCGTCGAGCTCGTGACGACGACGTCGGGCCGGTCCCCGAGCGAGGCGGGGTCCCAGTCGCGCAGGTCGGCCTGAACCCACTCGACGCGCCCGGCCTCGTCCCGCTCGCGCGCGGCGTCCAGCATCGACGCCGAGGAGTCCACCCCGACGACCCGCGCGTCCGGCCAGCGCTGCGCCAGGCGCAGGGTCGTCGGGCCGTGCCCGCAACCGAGGTCGACGACGAGGCGCGGGTCCTGCGCCGGGACCTGGGCCAGCAGGTCGGCGAAGGGGCGGCTCCGCTCGTCGGCGAACCGTCCGTAGGCGCTGGGGTCCCAGCTCGGGGTCTCGCGCATGACGTCCTCCTCGGCCCGGCGTGCGGCCATGGTCGCGCGCAAGTATCTCGATGTCAAGATACTTGACGGGGAGTAGCATCACCGCATGGCCGCTGACGACGTCGACCGTATCGTCTCGGCCTGGCGCCGGGAGCGACCCGACCTGGACGTGACCCCCCTCGAGGTCCTCTCGCGCATCTCGCGGCTGGCCCGGCGCCTCGACCTGGCCCGGGGCCGGGCCTTCGCGGGGACCGGCCTGGAGCGCTGGGAGTTCGACGTGCTGTCCGCTCTGCGCCGTCGGGGCGCCCCCTACGAGCTGAGCCCGGGGCAGCTCGTCACCGAGACGCTCGTGACGAGCGGGACGATGACCAACCGCGTCGACCGGCTCGCGGCCCGCGGGTTCGTCGAGCGCCACCCCGACCCCGGCGACCGCCGCGGCGTCCTCGTCCGGCTGACCGACGCCGGGATGGCCGCCGTCGACACCGCGCTCGCCGAGCTGCTGGCCGACGAGCGGGCCCTGCTCGCCCAGCTGGACGACGACGAGCAGGCCGACCTCGCCGAGCTGCTGCGACGGCTGCTGGGTCCCTTCGAGTCCGGTCCGGCCTGACGCCCGTCTCCGACGGCGCTCAGCCGTCGACCTCGGCGGCCTCGAGCCACTCCAGCTCCAGGCCCTCCCGCTCGCCCGCGACCTCGCGCAGCTCGCGGTTGAGGTCCGCGACCCGCTGGTGGTCGGTCGCGGCGTCGGCCATCGCGGCGTGGATGCGCTGCTCGCGCTCGGCCAGCCGGCTCAGCTGCCGCTCGACCCGCGCCATCGCCTTGCGCGCCTCGCGCACCTGCGCCGGGGACGGCCCGGTGGCCTCGCTCCCGTCGTCCGGCGCCGGGGCGTCCGCGGCCGGCAGGTCGCGCGCCCCCCGCCCGGACTCGACCATCCCGTGCCGCAGCCGCAGGTACTCCTCGACCCCGCCGGGCAGGTCACGCAGCCGCCCGTCGCCGAGCAGCGCCAGCTGACGGCTGCACACCCGCTCCAGCAGGTACCGGTCGTGCGAGACGACGACGAGGGTGCCCGCCCAGCCGTCGAGGACGTCCTCGAGCGAGGTGAGCGTTTCGATGTCCAGGTCGTTGGTCGGCTCGTCGAGCAGCAGGACGTTCGGCTCGTCCATGAGCAGCCGGGTCAGCTGCAGGCGCCGTCGCTCGCCGCCGGAGAGGTCCCCGACCCGGGTCTGCTGCCGCGGCCCGGTGAACCCGAGCCGCTGCGCGAGCTGGGAGGCCGAGAGCTCCTTGCGGCCCAGCCGCACGGTGGAGCGCACGGCCTCGACGGCCTGGATGACCCGGCGCCCCGCCCAGGCGTCCAGCTCGCGGACCTCCTGGGTGAGGAAGGCGACGCGGACGGTCACCCCGACCCGCCGCTTGCCGGCGGCGAGCGGCACCTCCCCCGCGAGCGCCCGCAGCAGCGTGGACTTGCCGGCGCCGTTGACCCCGACGAGCCCGACCCGGTCCCCCGGCCCGAGCCGCCAGGTGAACCGCTCGACGAGGGTGCGGTCGCCGACGGTCAGGGTGGCGTCGAGCAGGTCGACGACGTCCTTGCCGAGCCGGGTGGAGGCGAAGCGCATCAGCTCGACGTCGTCGCGCGGCTCCGGCTCGTCGGCGATGAGGGCGTTGGCGGCGTCGATGCGGAACTTCGGCTTGCTCGTGCGCGCCGGCGGGCCGCGGCGCAGCCAGGCGAGCTCCTTGCGCAGGAGGTTGTCGCGGCGGTCGGCGACGACCCCCGCCATCCGCTCGCGCTCGGCCTTGGCCAGGACGAAGGCCGCGTAGCCGCCCTCGTACTGGTGGACGCCGCCGGACTCGACCTCCCAGGTGCGGGTGGCGACGGCGTCGAGGAACCAGCGGTCGTGGGTGATGACGACGAGGGCGGTGTCGGGGCGGGCGTGCACCCCCGCCAGGTGCTCGGCCAGCCAGGCGACGCCCTCGACGTCGAGGTGGTTCGTCGGCTCGTCGAGGAGCAGCAGGTCCGGGCCGTCGACGAGCAGCGCGGCGAGGGCGACCCGGCGCCGCTCCCCACCGGACAGGGGCCCCACCGGCGCGTCCAGCCCGCCGACGACCGGCGCGTCGAGCCCGCCGAGCAGGCCGGTGAGCACGTCGCGGACCCGCGGGACGGCCGCCCACTCGTGCTCGGCCAGCCCGCCGAGAACGACGTCGCGGACCCGGGCCGCGGGGTCGAGGGTGTCGTCCTGGGTCAGCACGCCGGTCCGCAGCCCGGTGGTCCGGGCCACCCGGCCGTCGTCGACCTCGCGGCTGCCCGCGATGACCCGCAGCAGCGTGGTCTTGCCGCCACCGTTGCGGCCGACGACGCCGATGCGGTCCCCGCCCGCGACCCCGAGGGACACGGCGTCGAGCACCTGCGTCGTGCCGAGCGCCAGGGACGCCCGCTCGACGGAGACGAGGTTCGCCACTAGTCGGTCCGGTGGTGGACGACGTGCGCGCCGTGCACGGGGCCGCTGGCCCGCCGGACGTCGCGGACGACGCCGCTGGCGGTGAGGGCGACGGCGAGGTCGATGCCGGCCTCGTTGTCCTCGACGAGGAAGGCGACCGTCGGGCCGGAGCCGGAGACGATGCCGCCGAGCGCGCCGTACTCCATGCCCGAGGCCAGGGTCTCGCCGAGCGCCGGGCGCAGCGAGACCGCCGCCGCCTCGAGGTCGTTCGTCAGCTGCGCGGCGAGCTCGTGCGGGTCGCCGCTGCGCAGGGCGGCCATGAGCGCCGGGGTGCACACCGGCTCGGGGACGTCGGTGCCCTCGCGCAGCCGGTCGCACTCGGCGTAGACCTCGGGCGTCGACAGGCCCTCGTCGGTCAGCGCGAAGACCCAGTGGTAGGTGCCGCGGGCCAGCACGGGGGCCAGCAGCTCGCCGCGTCCGCTGCCCATGGCCGTCCCGCCGCCGACGAGGAACGGGACGTCGCTGCCGACCTCGGCGGCCAGGGACTCGAGCTCGTCGCGGTCCAGGCCGAGCGCCCAGAGGTGGTCCAGGGCGACGACGGTGGCGGCGGCGTCGGCCGAGCCGCCGGCCATCCCGCCGGCCACGGGGATGCCCTTGCGGATGCTCACGTGCGCCGGGTCGCCGTCGTGCCGCTCGGCGAGCAGGTGGGCGGCGACGAGGGCGAGATTGCGCCCGTCGGTGGGGACGCCGGCGGCGAGCGGGCCGGAGACGCTGACGCCCCACTCGTCCGCGGGCGCCACGGTGACGTCGTCGTAGAGGCTCACGGCCTGGTAGACGGTGGCCAGCGCGTGGTAGCCGTCCTCCCGCCGCGGGCCGACGACGAGCTCGAGGTTGACCTTCGCCGGGACGCGCACGGTCACGGGGCCGGGCTCGAGGGGGGCGGCGGTCATGGCCTCACCCTAGTCAGAGCGGACCACCGGTCCGGGCCGCCCGTCCGGGCGTCCGTCCCCGGCGTCCGCGGTCACCGGCCGGTCCTCCCGGTCGGCGGCGGCGCGGGCGGCTGCGACCCGGGCGAAGTCGGCGACCGAGAGCCGCTCGCCGCGGGTGCGCGGGTCGACCCCGGCGGCGACGAGCGTCTCCTCCGCGGCCGTCGCCGACCCGGCCCACCCGGCGAGCGCGGCCCGCAGGGTCTTGCGGCGCTGGGCGAACGCGGCGTCGACGACGGCGAAGACCTCGGCCCGGGAGGCGGTGGTCGACGGCGGGTCGCGGCGCTCCAGCGCCACGAGGCCGGAGTCGACGTTGGGCACCGGCCAGAACACCGACCGCGGCACGTGCCCGGCGAGCCGGACCTCGCCGTACCAGGCGGCCTTGACGCTCGGCACGCCGTAGGTCCGCGAGCCGGGCGGCGCGGCGAGCCGTTCGGCGACCTCGAGCTGGACCATGACGAGGACTCTGGCGATGCTCGGGAAGCGCTGGAGCAGGCCGAGCACGACCGGCACCGACACGTTGTAGGGCAGGTTCGCGACGAGCGCGGTCGGCGGCGGCCCGGGCAGGTCCTCGACGGTGAGGGCGTCGGCGGCGACGACCTCGAGCCGGTCCGCGACGTCCGGGGCGTGGGCGCGCACGGTGTCCGGCAGCGCCGCGGCGAGCACGGGGTCGACCTCGACCGCGACGACCCGGCCGGCGACCGGGAGCAGGGCCAGGGTGAGGCTGCCGAGCCCGGGGCCGACCTCGACGACGACGTCGTCCGGGCCGACCCCCGAGACCCGCACGATTCGGCGCACGGTGTTGCCGTCGACGACGAAGTTCTGGCCCCACTGCTTCGTCGGCCGGATGCCGTGCCGGGTGGCGAGCTCGCGCACCTGCGCGGCGCCGAGCAGCGTCGCGTCGGCAGGCTCGGTCACGGGCGTCACCCTAGCGACGGCCCCCCGGCGGACATTTCGGGGTGACCCCGAAATGTCCGCCGGGGCGGGGTTCGTAAGCGGGGTCTCGGTGACGAACCGGGGTGTCGGCCGGTCGGGGCCGCTCGGCCGACGCCGCGTCGTCCCCCCACACGACGGAGCCGGCCGCCCCACGGGTGGGGGCGGCCGGCTCCGGTCGGCGCGGCGAGGAGGCTCAGGCGGCGTGCGCGCAGCCCCAGGGCCCGAGGCCGGCCTTCTCGTAGTACCGGTTGGCGACGGTGATCTGCTCGGCGCGCGACGCGAGGTCGGCACGCGGGGCGAAGTCGTCGCCCCCGTTGGCCAGCCAGGACGGGATGTCGAACTGGAGGCCGCCGTAGTAGCCGTTGCCGGTGTTGATGCTCCAGTTGCCGGAGGACTCGCACTGGGCGATCCGGTCCCACATGTCGGCGCGGGCCAGGTTGATCCCGGCGCCCGAGGAGCCACCGGAGGTCCCGCCCGTCGAGGTGCCGCCGGAGGTCCCGCCCGTGGGGGCCGGAGCCGGCGCGGGGGGCGGGGTGGGCGCGGGGCGCTCCTTGGTCCCGACCTTGACGACCGCGTCGACCGGCTTCGTCGTGACCTTCTCGGAGACGACCTTGCTGCTACGGGCCTTGCCGTCGACGTAGCGGACCTGGCGCACGATGCGCTTCTCGCCGGGGACGCCGGCGGTCGCGGTCTTCCTCAGCCCGACGAACAGCGAGCCGTCCTCCTCCTCGCGCGTCATGAAGGGGATGACCTCGGTCGAGGTCCTGCGCTTGGTCTCGACCTGCTGGAGCACGATGCGCATGCCGTCCTCGACCTCGGTGCCGAGGCGCGGCCGGACGACATCGCGGGCGTCCCGGTTCACGCCGAGTTCGCCGAAGACGCCGGCGACGGTGGGGGCGGAGGTGGTGACCGTGCGCTTCTTGCCGCCGACGACGACGGTGACCTTCTTGGGCGTCGTCACGCCGATGGCCAGCCCGCTGCGGCCGAGCGGCTGCGAGCGGGAGGCGGTGAGCACGGCGCCGTCGGCGCGGACGCCGACGTCCCGGAGGGCGGCGTCGACGGTGGTCGCGGTGGTCCAGTACTCCTTGCGCGTGCCGTCGACGGTGACCACGAGCTTGCGACCGTAACGGACCGAGATGTGGTCGCCGTCGGCGAGGGCGGCGGTCGGGGCCGGGACGACGACGTCGTGCTCCCCGACCTCGATGCCCTGCTTGTCGAGCGCGTCCTGCACGGTCGAGCCGAAGACGTGGACCGAGCGCGGGGCGCCGTCGACGGTCATCGCGACCGACTTGTCCAGGTGGGCGATCCCGACGGAGCCGGCGGCGACGGCGAGAGCGGCGGCGCCCTGGGCGGCGAGACGGACGGTGCGGTGGGTCAAGACTTCTCCAGGAGTGGTGCGTCCCGGGCACCGGCTGCTCGGTCCCTGCCGCGAGAGGCCACGGCCACGAGGGGCCGAGCGCACGTGCGCGCCCACCGGCCGCTCCGCCGGATGGGCGCACGTGCGAGGTCCCGAGGCTCACCGGCCCCGGCCATCTGGGCTCCACCGTGCACGACGGCCGCGGCCAAGGTCAAGTTTCGGTAACGGCGGCGGCCCGGCCCCGTGCCTCACGAGTCACATCCACCTCATACACCCCCACGGCCCCACACATTCTCAGGGGTGTCTCATCGCTCGGACGCACCCACGTGACGGACGTGACCCGCGCGTCACCAGGGGCCGTAGAGACGCTCCGAGTTCTCGCTCAGCGCCTGGCACAGCGTCGGGACGGCGAGGCCGAGCACGGCGGCCATCGCCCGCACGGTGAGCGGGACGAGCCGCGGGCTGTTGCTCGCGCCGCGCCACGGGTGGGGCGTGAGGTAGGGGGCGTCGGTCTCGACGAGCAGCAGCTCGGGCGGGGTGACGGCGAGCGCGTCCCGCAGCCCCTTGGCGCTCTTGAACGTCACCGTGCCGCTGAAGGACAGGTGGTAGCCGCGCCGCACGCACTCGCGGGCCATCTCGAGGTCACCGGAGAAGCAGTGCATGACGGTGCGCTCCGGGGCGCCCTCGTCGGCGAGCACCCGCAGCACGTCGTCGTGGCTGTCCCGGTCGTGGATCTGCAGGACGCGGCCGGTCCGCTTGGCGAGGTCGACGTGCCGCCGGAAGGACTCCTCCTGGGCGGCGTGCCCCTCCGGCGGGGTCCGGAAGAAGTCGAGCCCGGTCTCGCCGACCACCCGCACCCGAGGGTGGACGGCCAGCTCGGACACCCGGTCCATCGCGGCGTCGAACCGGCCGGCGGCGACGAGCCCCGGCACCTCGTTCGGGTGGAGGGCGACGCCGGCGAGCACCGACCCGTACTCCTCGGCCGCGGCGACGGCGAACTCGTTGCCCGCCGGGTCGCAGCCGATCTGGACGACGCGGTCCACCCCGACGGCGGCCGCAGCCCGCAGGGCCGGACCGAGGTCGCCGACCCCGGCCGGCTCGCCCTCGCGGCTGATGTCGAGGTGGGTGTGGTTGTCGACGACCGCGATCGGCAGGGGGTCCGGGTCCTCCGGCTCCCCCCGCCGGCTCGGCTGGCTCGTCACCGGGTCAGGCCCCGGCCCGGGCCAGCTCGTCGTCGACGACGGACTCGTCGAGCTTGGTGAGGACCGGCGCCGGCTTGCTGATCGGCGTCCCGACGACCACCGGCCGCGACTCCCACCGCGGCGTCGTCGAGTACTCGCCCGTGATGACCGGCCACGTGCGCCCCTCGTCCTCGGGATCCAGGCCGGTGACGGTCTCGAGCCGCGGCATCGGGACGAGGTCGCCCTCGCCGCCGAGGACGGCGTGGACCCGGTTGGCGGCGTGCGGGAGGAACGGCGCGAGGATGGTGTTGAGGTCCGACACGCACTGCACGAGCGTGTGCAGGACGGTGGCCAGGCGCTCGCGCTGGTCCTCGCCCTTGAGCTTGAACGGCTCGGTCCGCGACACGTAGCCGTTGACCTCGCCGACCACCCGCATGGCCTCGGCGATCGCCGCCTTCTGGCGGTGGCGCTCGAGCAGTCCGCCGACGGTGTCGAAGCCCCCGAGCACGGCGGCCCGGACCTCCTCGTCCACGGGCTCCAGGGCGCCCGGCTGCGGCACCTCGCCGAAGTTCTTCGCGACCATCGCCGCGGTCCGGGACACGAGGTTGCCCCACCCGGCGACGAGCTCGGAGTTGTTGCGCTGGACGAACTCCCGCCAGGTGAAGTTGCTGTCCTGGGTCTCCGGGCCGGCCGCGCAGATGAAGTACCGGATGCCGTCCGGGCCGTACCGGTCGAGGACGTCGCGCACGAGGACGGTGTAGCCGCGCGAGGTCGAGAACTGCCGCCCCTCCATCGTCAGGTACTCGCTGGAGACGACCTCGGTGGGCAGGTTGAGCTCGCCGTAGACGCCGGGCTCGCCGCCGCGCTCCCCGCGGCCGGCGTAGGCGAGCAGCTCGGCCGGCCAGATCTGGCTGTGGAAGGTGATGTTGTCCTTGCCCATGAAGT
This sequence comes from Phycicoccus flavus, assembly GCF_004025965.2. Lineage (GTDB taxonomy): Bacteria > Actinomycetota > Actinomycetes > Actinomycetales > Dermatophilaceae > Phycicoccus > Phycicoccus flavus. Next base: position 31,689 of record NZ_SAYU02000013.1, read on the forward strand.
AGTAGGACAGCGCCTCGGGGTCGTTCCACCAGTCGCGCCAGCGCTCGGGCTCGCCGATCCGCCGCGCCCACTCGACCGACGCCGACAGGTAGCCGATGACGGCGTCGAACCACACGTAGAGGCGCTTGCTCGGGTTCTCGCGCCAGCCGTCGATGGGCACCGGGATGCCCCAGTCCAGGTCGCGGGTCATCGCCCGCGGGCGGATCTCCTCGAGGATGTTGAGGCTGAACTTGATGACGTTGGGCCGCCAGGTCCCCGAGGCCTCCCGCTCCCGCAGCCAGGCGCCGAGCGGCTCGGCCAGCGCGGGCAGGTCGAGGAAGAAGTGGCGGGTCTCGACGAACTCCGGCGCCTCGCCGTTGATCCGGCTGCGCGGGTCGATGAGGTCGGTGGGCTCGAGCTGGTTGCCGCAGTTGTCGCACTGGTCGCCGCGGGCCTCGCCGTAGCCGCAGATCGGGCAGGTGCCCTCGATGAAGCGGTCGGGCAGGGTGCGGCCGGTGGACGGAGAGATGGCGCCCTGCTGGGTCTGCTCGACGAGGTAGCCGTTCTCCCAGACGTGGTGGAACAGCTCCTGGGCCACGGCGTAGTGGTTCGCCGTCGTCGTGCGGGTGTAGAGGTCGTAGGAGCAGCCGAGGTCGGCCAGCTCGCCCGCGATGACCGCGTGGTTGCGGTCGACGAACTCCCGGGCCGTGACGCCCTCGCGGTCGGCCTGGACGAGGATCGGGGTGCCGTGCTCGTCGGACCCGCTGACCATGAGGACGTCGTGCCCCGCCATGCGCATGTACCGGCTGAAGACGTCGGACGGCACGCCGAACCCGGCCACGTGGCCGAGGTGGCGCGGACCGTTGGCGTACGGCCAGGCGACGGCGGAGAGGACCTTCATGCCCGGAATCCTAGGCGCCGACCGAGACCCGCCGTCCCCGGCCGTCCGGCGGCACGGGTGGGGGCGGGGCGGTCAGCGGACCCACTCGTAGGGCGTCGTCGTCGTGACCCGCACGAGGCCGGACCGCTCGAGGATGGGGCGGGAGAACTCCGTGGAGTCGCTGTGCAGGGAGGTGTACCCGAGCCGCAGCGCCGAGCGGGCGCGCACCGCCGTGAGCGCCCGGTAGATGCCGCGGCCACGCCACTCGGGCAAGGTCGAGCCGCCCCACACCCCGGCGACCTCGGTCCCCGGCACCGGCTCGAGGCGGCCCGAGGAGACGATGCGGCCCCCCGCCTCGGCCACCCAGACCTCGACGTCGGGGTCGTGCTGCACCCGGAAGACGAGGTCGTCGGCGCGGCGCTCGGACACGGGGTCGCCGAAGGCCTCGTCGGCCGCGGCGCTCATGGCCCGCACGTCGGCCTCGCCGGTCACCCGGCGCAGCGTGACGCCGTCCGGCAGCGGCACCTCGGCGGTGAGCGGCTCGGCCGGGCCCATCATCACCGACTCGGCCTCGCCCGCCGTCCAGCCGTGCTCCTGCAGGGCCTCGTCCAGGCCCGGTGCGTCGTCGTGGCCGCGGGTCTTCCACTCGGCGTCGACCACGCCCGGGTCGGCGGTCAGCAGGGCGGTGGCGGCGGCGACGAGGTCGCGCACGCCGCCGGCGTCCGCTCCCCCGAGGTCGCGGTAGCTGACGAAGCCGCGCCCCCCGGGGAAGCGCGCCACGCGCAGCGGCCCGAGGTGCTCGACGCTCACCGCCCCCGGCGTCTCGGCGTCGGTGCGGAGCTGGTCGTCGTAGATCCGCAGGAGCGCGGCGATGTCGGTCACCGGGGCATCGTCCCGGCCGAGGCACGCGCCGCGCCACCGTATTGCCGGCGCCGGGGGACGCGGGTCCACCGCGGGCGGTCGCGCCAGGCGCCGTGGCGGGCGGCCGCGCCCCGCGGCGGGCTCGTCGCCGAGGTCACGACGCGGCCTCGGCCGGGGCGGGAGGGAACCACGGCGGGCTACCCTGACGTCGGACCGACGTCGCGTTCGTCGTCACGCCCGCAGCCGCGGGTCATCGCAGGTCAGGAGGTCGCCGTGCTGGCTGCCCTCACCGGTATGGGGCTGTCCGCCGCCGCGGGCCTCAACGCCTACATCCCCTTCCTCGTCGTCGCCCTCGCGGCGCGCTTCACCGATCTCGTGACGCTGCCGTCGGACTACACGTGGATCGAGAGCGACTGGGCCATCGGCGCCGGGGCCGTGCTTCTGCTCACCGAGGTCGTCCTGGACAAGGTGCCCGCGGTCGACTCGCTCAACGACACCATCCAGACCTTCATCCGCCCGAGCATGGGCGGGCTCATCTTCGCGGCCACCAACGCGGCCTCGGAGATCGACCGCTCGACGTGGATGGCCGACCACCCCTGGGTGGGCGTCGTCCTCGGGGTGCTCGTGTCCGGCATCGTCCACAGCGGGAAGATGGCCGCGCGTCCGGTGGTCAACGGGGCGACCGTCGGCTTCGGCGCCCCGGTCGTCTCGACCGTCGAGGACGGCGCCTCGATCGGGCTGTCGCTCGTCGCGCTCCTCGCCCCGGTGTTCGTCGTCGTCGGCCTCGGGCTGCTCGCCTGGCTCCTGGTCTGGATGTGGCTGCGGGTGCGCGACTGGCGCCGCTCGCGCCGCTCCGGCGTCTACGCCTCCGGCTGACCGCCCCGGACCCGCCCGGGCGTGCCGCGGCGCCGGTCAGCCGCCGGTGTGCAGGGCCCGGACCAGTGGCGGCACCGCGTCGCGCAGGAACTGCTCCCGCTCGGGGCCGGGCAGCCGCACGGCGGTGACGAGGCACCCCTCGACGGCGGCGACGACGACCGCGGCGTCGCGCGCGGGCGCCTGCCGTCCCGTCGCCCGGCCGAGCTCCTCGACGGTGGCCAGCAGGCCGTGCCGCCAGCGCTCGAAGACCTCCATGAGCTCCGGGCGACGTCCGGCCTCCAGCGACAGCTCGGCCTGGGCGCGGACGACGGCCGACTCACGGACACAGCCGGTCGTGAGGTCGGTGACGGCCGCGGCGACGGCGTCCGCGTCGCCCGCGCACCCCTGGAGGTCGCCGGCCAGCCGGGTCACCCCCGCCTCGAGGATGCCGCCGACGTGCTCCGCGAGGGCGACGAGCAGGGCGCCGCGGGTCCGCAGGTAGGCCGAGCAGGTGCCCTCCGGGAGGCCGGCCCGTCGGTCGACCGCCCGGTGGGTGAGCCCGCGCAGTCCCTCGTCGGACACGACGTGCACGGCGGCCGCCAGCAGCTCGGGACGCCGGCCGCCGCCGCGGGGGGCCGGGGCGCCCGTCGGCCGGCCCGGCTCGGGGTTGCCCGCAGGGCGGGGCGGGGAGGTGGCCACCGGCGTCATTGTGCCGTCCCGTCGGGACCACGACGGGAACACCCGTGGTCCGGCCGTCCTTCTACTTCTGTAGAATCGTCTACATCCGTAGAAAGGCGGTCGTCATGGGACCACTCATCCTCACCGGGCTCGACACGGTGACCCTCGCCCTCCAGGTGCTGCTCTGGGTCGCCGGAGCCCTCGTCGTCGGGCTGTCGCTCGGCGTCGCCGTCCCCGCCCTCACCCGGGCGTCGACGCACACCACGCCGGACACGCAGCGGACCGACGCCCGGTCGGACGACCGGGGCCGGGCCGCGGCGCGGCGCGACCTCGCGGGGGCCCACTGACCCCGGCCGGGACCGTCAGAGGCTGAGGACCTTGCCGGCGGGCGGGGCGCTGACCGTCTCGGCGGCGTCCCAGTCGGAGAAGGTGACTTGGCCGGCGTCGTCGCCGGTGATGACGATCTTCATGAGGCGCTCGGTCTCGGGGTCGACCCAGATCTCGGAGCCCGAGGGGTCCGAGGCCACCCACACGTCCTGGCCCTTGACGCTGCGGGTCTCGACCGTGCTCGTGACGTCGGCGAGCGCGCCGAGGTCCTTGTCCGTGAACATGGCGTCGAGAATGCTGCCGATGCTGAGGTCGGCGACGGCCTTGGCGTCCGAGCCCGACACCTTGACGTACTTGCCGACGAGGACCTTGGCGGCGTTCGCGTTGCCCGTCTGCTCCCTCCAGAACTTCGCGTCACCGGAGAGGTAGTACTTCTTCTTCACGGTGAGGATCTCGACCTCGCCGGAGCCGATCGTCACGACGGCGCGCTGGTTCGTGCCGTCCACCGTCCCCTCGATGTCGAGGCTCACCTTCTCCTTGCCGGAGGTCACGCGGCCCGTGACGTGGCCGGACTTCGCGGCGAGCGCGGTCTTGCGGACCTTGGCGTAGAGCTCGCCCATCGTCGGCTCCTCCGCAGCGGCGGGCGAGGCCGAGGCGGACGGGGAGTCCGCGGGCGACGCCGCGTCGGAGGCCGCGGACGACGCGGTGGCCGCGGAGGAGGTGGCCGGGGTGTCGGAGCCCGAGGACGAGCAGCCGGCGAGCGCGACGAGCGAGAGCAGGAGGGCGGTGGGCGCCGCGGTCACGCGGACGCGGGTACGCCTGGGTACGGTCGACATGGTGTTCCCCCGGGAAAGACGTGCTGCTGTCGTGGCGCCCCGGTCGAGGCGAGCGCAGCGTATCGGGTGCAGGGGGTCCCGGGGAACAGGTCGCCGGCACCCGCTCGGGGCCTCCGGGCTACCGGTAGACGGCGGAGGGGCGGGGGGCCTTGAACGTGCGCGCGGCGTCCCATTTGTCGAAGGTCAGCTCGAACGGGTCGTCCCCGGTGTAGACGAGCTTGACGAGCCGGTCGGTCTTGCGGTCGCTCCACAGCTCGATGTCGCGGTCCTTGACGACCCAGACCTCACGGTCGTTCTCGGTGCGCAGGCCGACGTCGCTGACGAAGCGCGCCACCGGGCTCACAGAGGCGTCCTTGAAGGCCTCGTCCAGCAGCGTCCCGAGCGTCATCTCCGAGGGGAACTTGCGGGCCTGCTTGGGCGGTACGAGCACCTGCTTGTTCTTGAAGACGTCGCCGGCCCGGGGGTCGGCGGTCGAGGAGGCCCAGAAGTCCCAGTCCGCGGAGATGTACAGCCGTCCCTTCACCGACAGCATCGTCGCCCGGCCGTCGTCGGTCGTGATGCGCACCCGCTGGTTGGCGCCGTTGGTCCGGCCCTCGAGGTCGACGGTCATCGACTCGCCCTCGTCGGTGACGAAGCCGGTGACGTGCCCGGACTTCGCGGCGAGCGTGGCCTCGCGGGTCTTGGCGTAGAGGTCCTGGACCGTCGGCATCGGGTCGCCGTCGGCGGTCGTGCCGGGCCCGAGCATGGCGCCGCAGCCGGACAGCGTCGCGGCGAGGGCGGCGGTGAGGGCCACCGTCGCGGCTCGGCGCAGCGTGCGGGTCGGACGGGACGGGTGGGGCACGGACATCTCGAGGCTCCCCTGGCGGCATCGGGTCTCGGGCGAGGACGCGCACACCGTAACGAAGCCCGCGGGGGCGGGGGGCCCGAACCGGGATGTTCGCGCCCGTCCGGCCGAGTCCCAGGAGACGTCCAGGGTCGGGTCGGGATGGCCGCCTACCCTGGGGCCCCATGCGCCGCCGCCACCTCACCGAGACCCTGCTCGTCCTCGGGGTGTCGCTGGGGTCCTCCGCCGTCTACGCGCTGCTGCGGATCGTCGACCGGCTCACCCGCCCCGAGGCGCTGTCCCAGCAGACCTCGGCGATGAACTCCTCGGTGACGCCGGACCGTCCATGGCTCGACGTCACCTACCAGCTGGCCGGCATCGCCTTCGCGCTCGTGCCGGTGCTGCTCGCCTTCCACCTGCTGCGCCGCGACGACCCCGCCGAGCCGCGCACGATGGGCTTCGACCTGCGCCGCCCGGTGGGCGACCTGTGGCGGGGCGCGGCGCTGGCGGCGGTGATCGGCATCCCGGGGCTCGGGCTCTACCTCGTCGCCAAGGCGGTCGGGCTGAACACGACGGTGGCGGCCGCCAACCTCGTCGGGGCGGCCTGGTTCACGGTGCCGATCCTCGTCCTCGCGGCCGCGCAGAACGCCGTGCTCGAGGAGACGATCATGATCGGCTACCTCTTCCGGCGCTGGACCGAGGCCGGCTGGGGCACGTGGCGGGTAATCGTCACCTCGGCGGTCATCCGCGGGACCTACCACCTGTACCAGGGCTTCGGCGGGTTCGTCGGCAACATCGTCATGGGCCTGCTCTTCGGCTGGCTCTACACCCGCACGAAACGGGTCATGCCGCTCGTCGTCGCGCACACGATCCTCGACGTCGTCGCCTTCGTCGGCTACTCGCTGCTCAAGCCGCACGTCTCCTGGCTCTGACGCTCGACCGCCCAGGTACGCCGCCCGCCCGTCCGAGCTTTCTCGCCTGATCCCGGAAGGTTGGGGTTCGCGCACCTTCGGAGGGTGCGCGAACCCGAAGGTTCCGGGATCAGGCGAGAAAGTGGAGGCGGGGTGAGGGTCGGAGTGGGGTGGGGGTTGGAGCGGGGGGTGAGGGTCGGAGCGAAGCGGGGTGGGGGTCAGCCGCGCAGGGAGGTGCGCAGGTCCTTGTTGAGCGTGGAGATGACGTCCTGCGGGATGCCCTTGGGGCAGGCGCGCGAGCAGGCGCCGACGTTCGTGCAGCCGCCGAAGCCCTCGGCGTCGTGCTGGTCGACCATGGACAGCACGCGCGCCGACCGCTCGGGCTGGCCCTGCGGCAGCTCGGACAGGTGCGTGACCTTGGCGCCCATGAAGAGCATCGCCGAGGCGTTGGGGCAGGCGGCGACGCAGGCCCCGCAGCCGATGCACTCGGCCGCCATGAACGCCCGGTCGGCGTTGGGCTTCGGCACCGGCGCCGCGTTGGCCTCGGGGGCCGCGCCGGTGTTGACCGAGATGTAGCCGCCGGCCTGGATGATCCGGTCGAAGGAGCTGCGGTCGACGACGAGGTCCTTGATGACCGGGAACGCGTTGGCCCGCCACGGCTCGATGGTGATGACCTCGCCGTCGGAGAAGCTGCGCATGTGCAGCTGGCAGGTCGTCGTGCGCTCCGGGCCGTGCGCCTCGCCGGAGATCATGAGGCCGCACATGCCGCAGATGCCCTCGCGGCAGTCGCTGTCGAACGCCACCGGCTCCTCGCCCTTGGCGATGAGCTCCTCGTTGAGGACGTCGAGCATCTCGAGGAAGCTCATGTCCTCGGAGATGTCCTGGACCTTGTACGTCGTCAGCTCGCCGGTGTGGCGCGGGCCGGCCTGTCGCCAGATCTTCAGCGTGAGGTTCATCCGAATGCTTTCCGTCTCGTGACCCCGTGGGTGCCACGGGGGTGCACGGGGGGCGGGCCCCCCGCGGGTTACTTGTAGCTGCGCTGCTTGAGCTCGATGGCCTCGTAGACGAGGTCCTCCTTGTGCAGCACCGGGGTGCCGACCTCGCCGAACACGCCGTCCTCGCTCCCGCCGAACTCCCAGGCGGCGACGTAGGCGTACTCGTCGTCGTGGCGCAGCGCCTCGCCGTCCTCGGTCTGGGACTCCCCGCGGAAGTGCCCGCCGCAGGACTCGCGACGGTGCAGGGCGTCGATGCACATGAGCTCGCCGAGCTCGAGGAAGTCGGCCACCCGGCCGGCCTTCTCCAGGCTCTGGTTGAGGGTGTCGCCGGCGCCGAGGACGCGCACGTTGCGCCAGAACTCGTCGCGCAGGCCGCGGATGAGGTCGATGGCCTTGAGCAGGCCCTCCTCCGTGCGCTCCATGCCGCAGTACTCCCACATGACGTGGCCGAGCTCACGGTGGAAGGAGTCGACGCTGCGCTCGCCGTTCACCGACAGCAGCCGCTGGGTGCGCTCCTCGACCGAGCGGCGCGCCTCGACGACGGCGGGGTGGTCCTCGGCCAGCGGCTCGTACGGGCCCTTGGCCAGGTAGTCGCGGATCGTGTTCGGCAGGACGAAGTAGCCGTCGGCCAGGCCCTGCATGAGGGCCGAGGCGCCGAGGCGGTTCGCTCCGTGGTCGCTGAAGTTCGCCTCGCCGGTGACGAAGAGCCCGGGGATCGTCGACTGCAGGTCGTAGTCGACCCACAGGCCGCCCATGACGTAGTGCACGGCGGGGTAGATCCGCATCGGGACCTTGTACGGGTTCTCCCCCGTGATCCGCTCGTACATGTCGAAGAGGTTCCCGTACTTCTCGCGCACGGTCGCCTCGCCCATCCGCTCGATGGCGTCGGCGAAGTCGAGGTAGACCCCGCGCCGGAAGTCGCCGACCATCGGGCCGACGCCGCGACCCTCGTCGCACACGTACTTGGCCTGCCGAGAGGCGATGTCGCGGGGGACGAGGTTGCCGAAGGAGGGGTAGATCCGCTCCAGGTAGTAGTCGCGGTCCTCCTCGGCGATGTCGCGCGGGTCCTTGTCGCAGTCGTCCTTGTCCTTGGGCACCCAGATGCGACCGTCGTTGCGGAGCGACTCCGACATGAGGGTCAGCTTCGACTGGTGCTCGCCGGAGACCGGGATGCACGTCGGGTGGATCTGGGTGTAGCAGGGGTTGGCCATGTAGGCGCCCTGCCGGTGCGCCCGCCAGGACGCGGTGACGTTGGAGCCCATCGCGTTGGTCGAGAGGAAGAAGACGTTGCCGTACCCGCCGGAGGCGAGGACGACGGCGTCGGCCAGGTGGGTCTCGATCTCGCCGGAGACGAGGTCGCGCACGATGATGCCCCGGGCCCGGCCGTCGGCGACGACGAGCTCGAGCATCTCGTGCCGCGCGTACTGGGTGACGGTGCCGGCCGCGACCTGCCGCTCGAGGGCCTGGTAGGCGCCGATGAGCAACTGCTGGCCGGTCTGACCGCGGGCGTAGAAGGTGCGCGAGACCTGGACGCCGCCGAAGGACCGGTTGTCGAGCAGGCCGCCGTAGTCGCGGGCGAAGGGCACGCCCTGCGCGACGCACTGGTCGATGATGTTCGCGCTGACCTCGGCCAGGCGGTAGACGTTGGTCTCGCGGGAGCGGTAGTCCCCGCCCTTCACGGTGTCGTAGAAGAGGCGGTAGACCGAGTCGCCGTCCTCCTTGTAGTTCTTCGCCGCGTTGATGCCGCCCTGCGCCGCGATGGAGTGCGCGCGCCGCGGGGAGTCCTGGAAGCAGAAGGACTTGACGTTGTACCCGGCCTCGCCGAGGGTCGCCGCGGCCGAGCCGCCGGCGAGCCCGGTGCCGACGATGATGACGTCGAGCTTGCGGCGGTTGGCGGGGTTGACGAGCGAGGCGTCGAAGCGGCGCTGGGTCCACTTCTTGTCGATGGGGCCGGCGGGCGCCTTGGTGTCGGCGATGGGCTCGCCGTCGGTGTAGAGGCCGTGGGCGATGCCGGCGTTGACGGTGTCGGTCATGGGTCAGTGCCTCACTTGATCAGGCCGAAGAGGATCGCGAGCGGCGGGATGAGGAAGCCGACGACGATGACGGCGGCCAGGGCGTGGCCGGTCATCTTCGAGCGGCGGTAGGCGCCCGCGCTGCCGGTCAGCCCCAGGGTCTGCGACGCGCTGAACACCCCGTGCGAGAGGTGAAACGCGAGCGCGACGAGGGCGGCGACGTAGATGAGCGTCAGCCACCACACCTGGAAGCTGGCCACGAGAAGCTCGTAGGGGTTCTGGGTGATGTTCGGGCCCTGCTTGTCGGGGTTCACCGAGATCTTGAGGATCGTGAACTCGAGCAGGTGCCACACGACGAAGAGGAGGATGAAGGTGCCACCCCAGCGCATCCACGCGGTGCGCGCGGCGGTCTTGACGGCCGCGTACTTCGTGCGTCGCGCGTTGCCGGCCCGGCTCCACAGCGTGTACGCGGCGTAGGCGTGGCCGACGAGGCTGAGCAGGAGGACGACGCGGACGATCCAGAGCAGACCGCCGTACGGGAGGATCGGCTCGCCGAAGGTGCGCAGGTGCTCGGCGTAGGTGTTGAACGCCTCCTCGCCCTGCAGCGCCTTGAGGTTGCCGTACATGTGGAGCAGGACGTACAGGACGAACACGATGCCGGTCCCCGCCATGAGGATCTTGAGGCCGATCGTGGTCCGTCGTGCCGTCGCGACGCGCGAGGAGGTAACTGTGGCCACGGAACTGAACCCTAGTCCCCGCCTCCGACGGGATCGAGGGGTGTCGAACGCTCCGGCGGTGTGACATTCGCCCGGTCCGCGCCCCGGCGGCGGCCGTGTCCGGTCCGCGGCCCGCCGCCGGCGGCTCCCGCCCCACCAGGGAGGATGTCCGCATGGACGTGGTCACCGGCATCCTGCTGCCCCTGATCGGGGGCCTCCTCGTCATCGCCGCCATCATCGCGGCCAACGGCTACTTCGTCGCCCAGGAGTTCAGCTACATGGCCGTCGACCGGTCCGGCCTGCGGGCCCGGGCCGAGGGCGGCGACGAGGCCGCGCGGCGCACCCTGCGCATCACCGAGCGCACCTCGTTCATGCTCTCCGGAGCCCAGCTCGGGATCACCGTCACCGGCCTGCTCGTCGGGTACGTCGCGCAGCCGCTCGTCGGCACGGCCATCGGGCGGATCCTCGGCGGCGTCGGGGTGCCGGACGCCCTCGGCGTGACGATCGGCACCGTCGGCATCCTCGTCCTCGCCACCTTCGTCCAGATGCTCTTCGGCGAGCTCTTCCCGAAGAACCTCGCCATCGCCCGCCCCTACGACGTCGCCGCCCGGCTCTCGCGCTCGACGGCCGTGTACATGCGGGTCATGGGCTGGGCCATCCGCTTCTTCGACGCCTCGTCCAACGCGCTGCTCAAGGTCCTGCGCATCGAGCCGGTGCACGACGTCGAGCACTCCGCGAACGTCCACGACCTCCAGCGCATCGTCACGATCTCGCAGGAGACCGGCGACCTGCCGGAGGAGCTCGGGCTCGTCCTGGACCGGATGCTCGACTTCCCGCAGCGGCACGTCGCGCACGCCATCGTGCCCCGGTCGCGGGTCGCGGTCGTCCAGCACGACGAGCCGGTCTCGCAGGTGCTGACGCGGATGGAGGGCGGGCACTCCCGCTACCCGGTGCTCGACGGCGACGGCGACGTCGTCGGGGTGGTCCACGTCGCGGAGGTGCTGCGCGCGCACCGCGAGGGGCAGGCCGGGCGCGAGGTGCGCGAGATCGCCCGGCCGCCGACCGTCGTCCCCACCCTCATGACCCTCCCGCGGGCCCTGGAGGAGATGTCCGGCTCCAGCGACCAGCTGTGCTGCGTCATCGACGAGTGGGGCGGCTTCGTCGGCATCGTCACCGTCGAGGACCTCGTGGAGGAGGTCGTCGGCGAGATCACCGACGAGCACGACGTCGACGAGGAGCCGCACCTCGTGCCCGGCGACACCGCCGGCCGCTGGTCGGTCCGCGGCGACGCGCCGCTGGACGAGGTGGAGCGCGAGATCGGGGTCACCCTCCCGCGCGGCGACGCCCAGACGGTGGCCGGCATGGCCATCGCCGCCCGGGGCGCGCTGCCCGACGTCGACGAGGCGGTCGACGTGCGGCTGCCCCCCGACCCCGTGGAGCTCGCCCACGACGACGCCCCCCCGGAGCGCGTGCTGCGGCTCACCGTGCTCGAGCGGGCGCGCCACGTCCCGACCTGGCTGCGCCTCGAGCTCGTCGGTCCGGAAGGGCTGGACGCCGGCGACCTCGACGGTCCCGTCGACCCGGTGGTCGCCGACCCGGCGGAGGTGTCGTGATGTCGGGCTGGGTCGCCCTCCCCGTCACCGTGGCCATCATCGCGGCCAGCGCGTTCTTCGTCGCCGTCGAGTTCGCCGTCATCGCCTCGCGCCGCACCCGGCTGGAGGCCGCGGCGACGACGAGCCGGGCGGCGCGCGCGGCGCTGCGCAGCGCGTCGGAGGTCTCGGTGCTGCTCGCGGGCTCCCAGCTGGGGATCACCGCGTGCACCCTGGCCCTCGGCGCCGTGTCCGAGCCCGCGCTCGAGCACGCCCTCGAGCCGCTCGTCGAGGCCCTCGGGCTGCCGCCGGGCGTCGCCTACGTCGTGTCCTTCGCCCTGGCCCTGGTCGTCGTCACCTTCCTCCACCTCGTCGTCGGGGAGATGGCGCCGAAGTCCTGGGCGATCTCGCACCCCGAGCGCTCGGCGATGATGTTCGCCGTCCCCATGCGCGCGTTCATGGCGGTCTTCCGGCCGGTGCTCGTCCTCCTCAACGACGCCGCCAACGGCCTGGTCCGGCGGGTGGGGGTCGAGCCGGTCGACGAGGTCGCCGTCGAGCAGAGCCCCGCGGACCTGCGTCAGCTCGTCCTGCACTCCGCGGAGGCCGGCGACCTCGACGCCGGGTCCTCCGAGCAGCTGACCAGCGCGCTGGAGACCGCCGAGCTCACCGTTGACGAGGTCGTCGGGGACGGTCCGCTCGTGCGGGTGGGGTCCGGCGCCACCGTCGGCGAGGTGCAGTCGCTCTCGCTGGAGTCCGGCCACCTGCGGGTGCTCGTCGGGGACGAGGACGCGCCGTCCGGCGTCGTCCATGTCCGCGACACCCTCACCGCCGACCCGGGGTCGCCGATCGAGCCGTTCGTGCGCGACCTGGCCCGGGTCCGCGGCGACCTCACCGTCCTCGACGCCATCCAGGAGCTGCGCTCCGCGGGCTCGCAGATCGCCCTCGTCCGGTCGAAGGACGCGGCCCGGGTCGTCACCATCGCGGACCTGCTGGCCCGGGTCATGCCGGCCAGCGCCCCCGCCGAGCAGACCCCGTCGGCGCAGGCCTGACGCCCGGGGCCCCGCCGGACACGGCCGCGCCGGCCCGCCCCCGCGAGGGGACGGACCGGCGCGTCGTGCGGAGCGGACGTGGCCCGTGAGGGCCGTGCCCGCCGAGCGGGCTCAGCTCTCCGAGAGGTGCTCGTGCTCGTCGTGCAGGCCGCCCTGGCGACCGTCGGAGGCCATGCCGGCCGTCGTCGGCTGCACCGGCGCGAAGTTCGGCTTGCCGGCGACGCCGTTGACGTCGCTGGTGTTCATGCCGTACTGGAGCACCGCGAAGGCGATGGCGTCGGAGTTGACGTCCAGCGCGGTGTCGTTGTTGTTCGCGTAGGTGTCGCAGGGCTGGTGGTAGCACGGGTCGTACTGCGCACCGGCCGTGCCGCCCCAGATCTGCGCCTCCTCGGGGGTCTTGATGCCCTCGGCGCCGGTGAACAGGCCACCGGAGGGGATGCCGGCCGCGATGAACGGCCCGTAGTCGGAGCGGCCGCTGAAGTCGGTGCCCTTGAACGGGATGCCGCGCTGGCTGTAGAACGCCTCGAACGTCTTCTCGATGCGGGCCGAGCCGTCCGGCCCCGGACCCGCGCCGACCCCGTCGGAGTCGTCGCCGTCGTAGACGAAGAAGACGTGGTTGGGCGAGCCCACCATGTCGAAGTTGAGGTAGAGGGCGATGCGGTCGCGGGCGGCCTCGTCCAGGCTTGCCACGTAGCGGGTCGAGCCGACCAGGCCCGACTCCTCGGCGCCCCACCAGGCGAACCGGATCTTGTTGACCGGCTTGACCTTGGCCATCTGGACCGCCGTCTCCAGCAGGGCGGCGGTACCCGAGCCGTTGTCGTTGATCCCCGGCCCCGCGTTGACCGAGTCCAGGTGGGCGCCGGCCATGACGACGTTGTCGGCGTTCCCGCCGGCGGTCTCGGCGAGGACGTTGTAGGTCGTGGCCTCGCCGCGGAAGGTGTCGGTCTTGACCCGCAGGACGAGACCCGCGGTGCCGGCGAGCCGCTGCCCGACGTCCTGGGTCACGGAGACGACCGGCAGGTCGAGCGCGAAGGACTCCGAGAGCGTCCCGTTGAGGACGCCGGCCTGGTTGTTGTAGATGACGACGGCGCTCGCGCCGGCGGCGGCGGCGTTCGTCGCCTTGGCCGCGAAGGTGCAGCCGCCGCGGCTGATGAGCGCGATGTTCCCGGCGGGGAAGCCGGCGAAGTCGGCGGCCTCGCAGCCGGGCGTGGCGTCCGCGGGCGGCGGGGTGAGGGCGGTGACCGACGCGGTGACGTCGCCGCTGCCGGAGTAGCTCATGATCGACACCGGGACCGGCCCGGTGGGAGCCGGCGAGACCTGCTCGAGGACCGTGGCCGACAGGGTGATGAAGGTGTTGTACGTGAAGGACTGGACGGTGGGCGAGTACCCGGCCTTCTCCAGCGTGGAGCGCACGTACTCGACGGACTCGTCGTAGCCCGGGCTGCCCGACACCCGCGTGTCGTTGTTGGCGTCCGCGATGGCCTGGAGGGCCGCCTGGTGGGCGCGCACGCCCTCGAGGGTCACGCACTCGGCGAGCTTGGCGTGGGTGTTGTTCGTGCGCGACGAGCACGCGTCCGGGCCGGCCACGGCGCTGGGGCCGAGCGTGGCGGCCAGGGCACCGGCGGCGACGACGGCGCCGGCACGCAGGAGGGTACGGGGCATGGATGTCTCCCTGGAGGGTGTGAGGGGGCTCCCCTGGCTCGGGGGGTGCCGTGACGGTAGCCTCCGGCGGCGGCCGCTGAGAACCACCTGAGAGTCAAGAATCTGCCAAGACTCGGTCAAGAACGCCCGGGCCGAGCGGGTCAGGAGTAGTCGGCCCAGAGCCGGCGCTGCTGCCCGTCGACGGTGACGGACCCGCCGTAGGGCAGGACCCACTGCGGCCGGGTGTGCCCGAACGGCGGCCCGACGAGGACGACGGCCTCCGGGTTGTAGCGGTGCACCACCTCGATCGCGGTGTCCCGCTGGGCGTCGCGGTGTGCTCGTCGCTGCGCGGCGGTGGGCCGCCGGGCGAAGTCCGAGGCCGGTGGCCGGGCGACGAGGACGGCGTCGACCGCCTCGAGCAGTCCGCGTTCGCCGAGCGAGCGGACGATGTACCCGAACTCCGGCGCGGGGATGAGCTCCTCCGAGGCCTCGAGGAGGAGGACCCCGCCGGCGAGGACGGACGGGTCGGCGGGGAACCGGCCGGCGGTGAGGACCCACTGGACGACCTCGACGCACCCGCCCCAGGTGCGCCCGGTGACGACGCGGGCGGGCCCGGCCCAGGTCCACGGCTCGGTCGGCTCGCGCTCACCGCACTCGGTGAGCGCCCGCGGGTCCTTCCAGTCGAGCCCGATGTCCTCGGACTCCCCCGGCTCGGTCACCTCGAGCCGCTCGCCGGTGAGCAGCGCGGCGCGCAGGGAGGCGGCGTGCACCGGGTCCACGTGCGGTCCGGGACCGAGGTGCACCTGGGTCGACCCGCCGTAGAAGCCGGCGACGCCGTGGGTCCAGAGCCAGGACAGGACGTTGGTGTTGTCGCTGTACCCGACGAACGGCTTGGGGTCACGCCGCGGGAGCTCCGGGTCGAGGTGCGGCACGACCGTGATCTGGTCCTCCCCGCCGATCGTCGCGAGGACGGCCCGGACCGCCGGGTCACCGAACGCCGCGTTCAGGTCGGCCGCCCGGTCCCGCGGCGACGCGCCGAGGCGCCGGGTCGTCGGGTACTCGACGGGGACGAGCCCGGTCACCTCGCGCAGGCGGTGCATCGCCTGCTCGTGGACCTCCGGCCCCTCGCCGGGCGCGGCGAACGACGGCGAGAGGACGGCGACCCGGTCCCCCGGCCGGGCCTTGGCGGGCGCGACGATCTCCATGCGCCCGACGGTACGCAGCGGGCGCGGCGCCGTCATCCCGCGCCGCGGTCGGCGCCGGTGAGCCGCGGTGAGCCGCGGTCAGCCGCGGGCGGCGACGGCGGCGTCGTACAGCGCCTTCTTCGACAGGCCGGTGCGGCCCGCGACCTCCCCGCAGACGTCCTTGAGCCGCTCGCCGGCGGCGACGCGCGCCCGGACCTCGGGCAGCACGTCCTCGACGGTGGCGGCGGGCCCGGTGGCCCCGGCGACGACGACGGTGACCTCACCGCGGGCGTGCTCCTCCGCCCACGCGGCGAGGTCGGCAAGCCCGCCGCGGCGGACCTCCTCGTAGGTCTTGGTCAGCTCGCGGCACACGGCGGCGGGACGGTCGGCGCCGAACGCCGCGGCCATCGAGCCCAGCGCCCGCGCGAGCCGGTGCGGCGCCTCGAAGAAGACCATGGTGCGCCGCTCGTCGGCCAGCCCGGCCAGGGCCCGCTCGCGCTCGCCCTCCTTGCGCGGCAGGAAACCCTCGAAGCAGAACCGGTCGACCGGCAGCCCCGACACCGCGAGCGCGGTGAGCACCGCCGACGGCCCGGGCACGCCGGTGACCCGCAGCCCGGCCTCGACGGCGGCGGCGACGAGCCGGTAGCCGGGGTCGGAGACCGAGGGCATCCCGGCGTCGGTGACGACGAGCACCCGGGCGCCGCCGCGCAGCTCGTCGACGAGGTCGGCGGCGCGTGCGGACTCGTTGTGCTCGTGGAAGGACAGCACCCGGCCGGCCGGGGTGACGCCCAGCTCGGCGCACAGGCGGCGCAGGCGACGGGTGTCCTCCGCGGCCACGACGTCGGCGGTGCCGAGCTCGTCGACGAGGCGCGGCGAGGCGTCCCGCGGGTCGCCGATCGGGGTCGCCGCCAGCACGAGGACGCCGCTCATGCGCCGATCCTCGCACGCTGCCGGGAACCCCGAGGAGGGCCACCTACGATGTGCCGGTGACCCGGACGGACGAGCTGCGCGCCCGCCTGCTGGGGCACCGCCCGACCGACGTGCTGTGGGGGTGGCTCGGGCCCGGGCTCATCGCGCTCGTCGGCGGCCTCCTGCGGTTCTGGGACCTCGGGCGGCCGCAGGCGCTCGTCTTCGACGAGACGTACTACGTCAAGCAGGGCTACTCGATGATCCGCTACGGCGTCGAGATGCACACCCTGCGGTCGCTGAAGACGCCGGACGTCCCCTTCGCGCAGGGCACGCCGGACGTGTTCTCCTCCACCGAGGGCGACTACGTCGTGCACCCACCGGTCGGCAAGTGGGTCATCGGGGCCGGCGAGTGGGTCATCGGCGCCGACAACGGCTGGGGCTGGCGGTTCTCCGTGGCGCTGGTCGGCACGCTGTCGATCCTCGTCGTGGGCCGGGTGGCGCGGCGGATGTTCGGGTCGACGGCGCTCGGCTGCGTCGCCTCGTTCCTCCTGGCCTTCGAGGGCCTGCACTTCGTCATGTCCCGCACCGGCATCCTCGACATCATCGTCATGTTCTTCGCGCTGTGCGCGTTCGCCGCGCTGCTCATCGACCGCGACCGGAGCCGCGCGACCCTCGCCGCGAAGGTCGGGGCCCTCGGCCGGGGCGAGTGGCCCGAGGGGGTCGGGCCGTGGCTCGGCCCGCGGCCGTGGCGGTGGGTGGCGGGCGTGTCGCTCGGGCTGTGCACCGGGACGAAGATCTCCGGCCTGTTCTTCCTCGCCGCCTTCGGGCTCCTCACGGTGTGGTGGGACCTCGGCGCCCGCCGGGCCGCCGGGGTGCGGCACTGGCTGCGGGGCACGGCGGTGCTCGACGCCCCGTTCGCCGTCGTCCAGACGGTCCTCACCGCCGCCGGGGTCTACCTCGTGTCCTGGACCGGTTGGTTCCTCTCCGACACGGGCTACAACCGGCAGTGGGCGCAGGACAACCCCGGGGAGGGCGTGCAGTGGCTGCCGCCGGCGCTGCGCAGCCTCGTCGACTACCACCGCCAGCAGTTCGGCTTCAACACCACCCTCGCCGAGCCGCACCCGTACATGTCGAACCCGTGGTCCTGGCTCGTCCAGACCCGGCCGACGTCGTTCTACTACGAGAGCCCGACGCAGGGGGTCGACGGCTGCACGGTGGCCCAGTGCTCCCAGGCCATCAACCCGATCGGCACCGTGACCATGTGGTGGGTCGGCGTGCTCGCGCTGCTCGTCGTCCTGTGGTGGTGGGTGGTGCGGCGCGACTGGCGGGCCGGGGCGATCGTCGCGGGGATGGTCGGCGGCTACCTGCCGTGGTTCGCGTTCCAGGGCCGCACGATCTTCACCTTCTACGCCGTGGCCTTCGAGCCCTGGGTCGTGCTCGCCGTGACGATGGCGGTGGGGCTGTTCGTCGGGCAGCGCGCGGCCGACCCCGCCCGCTGGCGGGTGCGCGTCCTCGTCGTCGGCGGCTACCTGCTGCTCACCCTCGCCGTGTTCGCCTTCTTCCACCCGGTCTACGTCGCCGACACCATCCCCTACGACCACTGGCGCTGGCGGATGTGGTTCCCGAGCTGGATCTGAGGGGGCCGCGGGCCCGAGTCGCCTCCCCGGGGCTGTCGGGGGCCGCGCGTACGGTCGAGCCATGATCCTCCTCGACGGACGCGTCGTCGCCAGCGCCAGCGACCTGCGCACGGCCGCGGCGTGCGAGTTCGCGCTCGTCGCCGGGCTCGACGTGCGGCTGGGCCGGCGTGCCGGGGACGCCGAGGACGAGGACCCGATGCTCGCGCGCGTCGCGCAGCTGGGCGACGAGCACGAGCAGGCCGAGCTGCGGCGTCTCCACGGCGTCCACCCCGGCGGCATCGTCCAGTTCCCTCGTC
This sequence comes from Phycicoccus flavus, assembly GCF_004025965.2. Classification (GTDB taxonomy): domain Bacteria; phylum Actinomycetota; class Actinomycetes; order Actinomycetales; family Dermatophilaceae; genus Phycicoccus; species Phycicoccus flavus. Next base: position 49,867 of record NZ_SAYU02000013.1, read on the forward strand.
CGGATTACACCGACGCGGCCCTGCGCGAGGCCATGGCGGCGACGGTCACGGCCACGTCCGACCCCGGCGTCCGGGTGCTCACCCAGGCGACCGTCTACGACGGCGGCTTCGTCGGCCACGCCGACTTCCTCGAGCGCACGGCGGACGGCTGGCTCGTCAGCGACACCAAGCTCGCGCGGTCGGCGAACGTCGCCGCGCTGCTGCAGGTCGGCGCCTACGCGGCGCTGCTCGCCGGGGCCGGCGTGCCGGTGGCGCCCGTCGCCCGGCTCGTCCTCGGCGGCGGCGACGTGGAGGACGTCGCCCTCGGCGACGTCCTGCCGGTCTACCGGGCCCGGCGCGCGCGTCTCGAGACGCTGCTGGGTGAGCACCTGGCCGACGACGCCCCCGCCCGCTGGGGCGACGCGCGCTGGCTGGCCTGCGGCCGCTGCCCGGTCTGCGACACCGAGGTCGAGGCCGCCCGCGACCTCCTGCTCGTCGCCGGCATGCGCGGGCCCACCCGGCGGCGGCTGATGGACGAGGGCGTGACGACGATCGACGCGCTCGCCCGCAGCGAGGGCCCGGTGCCCGACGTGCGGTCGGCCACGCTGGAGCGGCTGCGCGCGCAGGCCCGGCTGCAGCTGGCGCAGGAGGCCGACCCCGGGGCCGGGGTGCGGCACGAGGTCGTGGACGAGGACGCCCTGCGCCGGCTGCCGCCGCCGAGCCCGGGCGACGTGTTCTTCGACTTCGAGGGCGACCCGCTGTGGCGCGAGCGCGGGTCCTCGGACTGGGGGCTGGAGTACCTCTTCGGGATGGTCGAGGTCGACACCGGCGAGCCGGAGTTCCGTGCCTTCTGGGCCCATGACCGGCGGGCGGAGCGGCAGGCGCTCGTCGACTTCGTCGACCACGTCCACGAGCGCCGGCGTCGCTGGCCGGACCTGCACGTCTACCACTACGCGCCCTACGAGCCCGCTGCCCTACTGCGGCTGGCCGCCCGCCACGGCACCTACGAGGACGAGGTCGACCAGCTGCTGCGCGACGGCGTGCTCGTCGACCTGTACGCGACGGTCCGCTCGGGGGTGCGGGTGTCGCAGCGCTCGTACTCGATCAAGAAGCTCGAGCCCCTCTACATGCCGGCCCGGGAGGAGGACGTCCAGGGCGGCGCCGAGAGCATCGTCGCCTACCACGAGTACGAGCAGGCGCTGCTCGAGGGGCGAACGGCCGAGGCGGAGACGCGGCTGCAGGACATCGCCGACTACAACGAGAAGGACTGCGAGTCGACGTGGCTGCTGCGCGAGTGGCTGCTCGGCCTGCGGACCGACGACGCCGGCGACCCGCCGCCCCCCGTCCTGGAGGAGGCCGCCGAGCTGCGGGTGAGCGAGGCCCGGCAGGCCGCGCTCGAGCTCGAGGCCGCGGTCCGGGCCCTCGTCCCCGACGTCCCGCCCGCCGACCGGTCCGACGTCGACCACGCGGTCGCGCTCGTCGCCGCCGCCGTCCTCTTCCACGCCCGCGAGGACAAGCCCAGGTGGCAGGAGCACTTCGAGCGGCTGCGGCTGCCCACGTCGGAGTGGCGCGCCGCCGACGGGGTCTTCCTCGTCGAGCGCACCGAGGTCGTCGGCGACTGGGCGAAGCCGCCGCGGGCCCGCAAGGCCCGGCGCCTGGTCCGGCTGCACGGCGAGCCGTTGCGCAACGCACCGCTGCCGGTCGGGGCCCGGGTCTCGGCGGTCTACGCCGTCCCGGCCCCCGACGGCATGACCGCCGAGCTGCTACACGCCAACGCCAAGAGCCCCGCCGGCGTCACCGTGCTCGAGACCGAGGAGGTGCGGGCCCCCAACGGGCGGCTGCACCAGACCCTCCTCGTCGAGGAGCTCCAGCCCGGCCCCGTCGGGCACGCGGTCGGGCCGGTGGCCCTGGTCCCCAACGACTCCGTCTCCTCCGCCACCATCGACGCCGCCCTCGCCGAGGTCGCTGCCGTCGTCCGTGACACCGGGCAGGTTCCCGTGGGCGCGGGTACCGACCTGCTGCTCCGCCGGCCCCCACGGCTGCGCGGCGGCGCGGCGCTGCCCTCGGTCCCCCCGGGGCCGGGCGGGTCGGTCGAGGCGGTGACCGAGGCACTGCGCGGGATGGACGACTCCTACGTCGCGGTGCAGGGCCCGCCCGGGACCGGCAAGACGTACGTCGGCGCGCACGTCGTCGCCCGGCTCGTGGCGGCCGGCTGGGCGGTCGGGGTGTGCGCGCAGAGCCACGCCGCCGTCGAGAACGTCCTCGACGCCGTCGTGCGGGCCGGAGTCGGCCGGTCGCAGGTCGGCAAGGCGCCGAAGCACGCGGCCTCCCCGGCGTGGACCGCGCTGGACTCGGCCGACGGGCTCGCGAGGTTCGCCGCGGAGCACCGTTCCGCCGGACGCGGATACGTGATCGGCGGCAGCGCGTGGGACCTCACCAGACCGTCGCGGGTCGAACGCGGCCAGCTCGACCTGCTCGTCGTCGACGAGGCCGGCCAGTTCTCGCTGGCCAAGACGCTCGCGGTGTCGGTGGCGTCCCGGAGGCTGCTGCTGCTCGGCGACCCGCAGCAGCTGCCGCAGGTCATCACGGGCACGCACGCCGAACCCATCGACACCGCCGCCCTGGCCTGGCTGGCCGGCGGCGAGTCGGTGCTGCCCGCCCGGTTCGGCTACTTCCTCGACACGACGTGGCGGATGCACCCGGCGCTCACCGCCGTCGTGTCCGACCTCGCCTACGACGGTCGCCTCACCTCGCGCGAGGAGCGCACCGCGGCCCGCACCCTGGAGGGCGTCGAGCCCGGGCTCCACGTCCGGATGGTCGACCACCGGGACAACTCGACGCACTCGCTCGAGGAGGCCCAGGAGGTGCTCGCGCTCGTCCGCGACCTCCTCGGCCGCCGGTGGGAGGACCCGGCCGAGATGGACGCCGACGGCCGTCCGGTCGGGCCGCGGCCGCTCGCCGAGGACGACCTCGTCGTCATCACCCCCTACAACCACCAGGCGGCCGCGATCCGGGCGCTGCTCGACGAGGCCGGTCACGAGCGGGTGCCGGTGGGCACCGTCGACAAGTTCCAGGGCCAGGAGGCCGCGGTCGCCATCGTGTCGATGGCCGCCTCCTCGCACTCCGACGTCTCGCGCGGCATGGGCTTCCTGCTGGACCGGCACCGCCTCAACGTCGCGATCTCGCGCGGGCAGCACTCGGCCTTCGTCGTGCGCTCGCGGGTGCTCACCGACTTCTCGCCACGCACCCCGCGCGAGCTCGTCGCGCTCGGCTCGTTCCTGCGCCTGGGCGACGCCGCCGTGAGCGTCGGGAGCGCACCGGTGGGGCTGCCGGTGCCGGGGTGACCTGGGCGGACTCGGCCGTTCGGCCATAAGCCGCACCGTCCGGGCGACAGCGGCCTCCGGTGGCGGACATTCTCTCCTCCATCACTTCCTTCTCGCCGGAGGTCCCCTGTCGTGAGCCTGAGCCGTGTCGGCGCTGCCCTGACCAGCGCCGCAGTCGTCCTTCTCGGTGGCGGAGTCGCTGCCGTCGCCTCGTCCGCCCCCACCTCGTTCGTCCTCGCCGGCGAGGACGTCCCGAGCGCGAGCCCGTCGCCCGGGAGTACCTGCTCCACGGAGTCCGACGACTCGGATGAGGGCACCGACACCTCGACCGGGTCGGCCGAGGGCTCCGAGAAGTCCGCACCCGAGGAGACCGCGACCGCGGACGAGCAGGGCACCGACGGCTCCGACGACCAGGGCACGGAGGACTCCGACGACACCGACTCCGACGACCAGGGCACCGAGTGCTCGGACGACGAGGGGACCGAGGACGGCCAAGGGTCCGAGGACACCCCGGGCACGGAGAGCTCCCAGGGCACCGAGGACTCCGACGACCAGGGCACCGAGGACTCCGACGACCAGGGCACCGAGGACTCCGACGACCAGGACGGTGAGGACTCCGAGCAGGGCGGCGGCGTCGGCCCCGACGCTGCCGGTCCGGCCCACAAGGGTCTGTGCAACGCCTGGGCGCACGTCCAGCAGTCCCAGGGTCAGGCCGCCGAGAAGTCCACGGCCTTCCGCAACCTCCAGGAGGTCGGCTGCGACGACGTCGCCGCCACCGACGAGGGCGCCGAGACCGAGGACTCGGCGGAGGACGCCACCGCGAAGGCGGAGCGCAAGGCGGCGAAGAAGGCCGCCAAGGCCGAGCGCAAGGCCGCCCGCGACGCCGCCAAGGCCGAGAAGAAGGCCGCCAAGGCCGAGCGCAAGGCCGCCCGCGACGCTGCCAAGACCGCGAAGAAGTCCGACCGCACGTCCACCGCGACGCCGCCGAGCTCGAGCAGCACCCAGCCCGCGCCGTCGACGGGCACCACGACCACCTGGTCCGGCCCCGGCAAGGGCGGCTCGGGCAACGGCGGCTCCGGCGCCAAGAGCACCGGCAAGGGCAGCTCGGGGGCCAAGAGCACCGGCAACGGCGGCTCGGGCGCCAAGGGCACCGGTGGCGGCAAGAGCACCGGTGGCGGCAAGAGCAAGGGCGGCAACGGCAAGGGTCGCGGCAAGCACTGACCCGGGCCGGGGCGCCCCGCGGCGCCCCACCCCCAGAACGTCCCGCCGGAGGATGCGACCGGCTGGGACGCGTCCCGGCCGGACAGTGAGCCGTCCGGCCGGGACGTCAAGACTCACGCATGACGAGGGCCCGCGGTGCTTCGGCACCGCGGGCCCCTCGCCGTCCCCGACCTTCTCCGCCCCCGCCCCCACCCCCACCCGTGCTCACTTTCTCGCCTGATCCCGGAAGCTTCAGGTCCGCACCACCTCCGTCCCCCGGCGAACCCGAACGTTCCGCAGCCAACCCCCGCCGACCCGTGCTCACTTTCTCGCCTGATCCCGGAAGCTTCAGGTCCGCACCACCTCCGTTCCCCGGCGAACCCGAACGTTCCGCAGCCAACCCCCGCCGACCCGTGCCCACTTTTCTCGCCTGATCCCGCAACCTTGAGGTCCGCACCACCACCGTTCCCCGGCGAACCCGAACGTTCCGGCGCTGACCGGCGCCGGGCCGTGCTCACATTCTCGCCTGATCCCGCAAGCTTCAGGTCCGCACCACCTCCGTTCCCCGGCGAACCCGAACGTTCCGGCGCCGGCCCGTGCCCACTTCCTCGCCTGATCCCGGAAGCTTCAGGTCCGCACCACCTCCGTTCCCCGGCGAACCCGAACGTTCCGCTGCCGACCAGCGCCGACCCGTGCCCACTTCCTCGCCTGATCCCGCAACCTTCAGGTCCGCACCACCTCCGTTCCCTGGCGAACCCGAACGTTCCGCTGCCGACCAGCGCCGACCCGTGCCCACTTCCTCGCCTGATCCCGCAACCTTCAGGTCCGCACCACCTCCGTTCCCCGGCGAACCCGAACGTTCCGGTACCGACCGGCTCCGGCCCCCGCCTGACCTGCCCCGGGAAGCCACTGCGTGACCGCCCCGCTCGGTCCGGGCCCATCACGTCCGTCGTCCGAGGTCGCGAAAGTTCCAGCAAACGGCGGAGGGCCCGGACACGTTGACGTGTCCGGGCCCTCTGGCATTTCGGTGGAGCTGAGGGGATTCGAACCCCTGACCTTCTCATTGCGAACGAGACGCGCTACCAACTGCGCCACAGCCCCGAGTGCGGGAGACACATTAACACCAGCGGGGTACCCCTCCCGAATCCGCCCGTCGTCCACGCCCGCTCCGGTCGCCAGGCCTCCGCGGCCGTCCCGCGACGCTCCGCCGGGCAGCGCCGAGCCGCCCGCACCGGGACGACGACCGCCCGCGTCCCGGGCCGCCGCGCGACCTCCGCGACCCGGCGAGTGCCCAGGTCAGCGGCCTGCGGGACGGCGCTGGCCCGTCTGTCGTCGCGACGCCCTAGAGTCGCGGCATGCGACTCCCGTTCTCCCGTGGCCCGCAGGCCCGTCCGTCCCCCGCGGACCTGCCCACGTCGCTGCCGGGCGACCCCGGGGTGACGCCCCTGGCCGAGGGCGACGCGCGCCGGCCCGCCGAGTGGTCGGTGCCCCGCGGCGTGCGCACGGCCAGCGAGTGGGCCTGGCGCACCGTCGTCATCGCCCTCGTCCTCGTCGGGGTGCTGCGCCTCACGGCCCTGCTGTCCGAGGTCGTCATCCCCGTCGTCGTCGCGCTGCTCCTCTCCGCGCTGCTGCACCCGCTCTACGACCGGCTCGTGCGCGTCATGCCCAAGGGCGCCGCGGCGGGCATCACCGTCGTCGGCACCATCGCCGTCGTCACCGGGCTCATCTCCTTCGTCGGCTCGCAGCTGACGAGCCAGCTCGGCGACATCACCCAGCGCGTCACGGACGGCATCGACCAGATCCGGCAGTGGATGCAGGACAGTTTCGGCATCACCGACACCCAGATCACCGACTACGTGGCCCGCGCCCAGGACGCCGTGAGCTCCGGGAACGTCACCGACTCGCTGACCTCCGCGGGGCTGACCTTCGGCCACCTCGTCGCGGGGTTCTTCCTCGCCCTGTTCACGCTGTTCTTCTTCCTCAAGGACGGTCCGACGATCTGGGCCTGGGTGGTGCGGCTGTTCCCGCGCGGCGCCCGCGCCAAGACCCACTCCTCGGGCCTCATCGCCTGGGGCCAGCTCGCGGCCTTCACCCGGGCGACGATCTTCGTCGCCCTCGCCGACGCCATCGGCATCGGCGTCGGGGCCGCGATCCTCGGGGTGCCGTTCGCCTCCGGCATCGCGCTGCTCGTGTTCTTCGGCGCCTTCATCCCGATCGTCGGCGCCGCGGTGTCCGGCGGCGTCGCCGTGCTCCTCGCGCTCGTCGCGCTGGGCCCGGTCAAGGCGCTCATCATGCTCGGCGTCGTCATCGGCGTGCAGCAGCTCGAGAGCCACCTGCTCCAGCCCCTGCTCATCGGCCGGGCCATGAGCCTGCACCCGCTGGCTGTCATCCTCGGCATCGCCGCCGGCATCATCCTCGCCGGCATCATCGGCGGTCTCATCGCCGTCCCCACGGTGGCGGTGCTCAACGCGGTGGGCCACCACCTGCTGGACTCCCCCGACGGACTCGGCGCGCGGGACGTCGACAACCCGACGGTGGCCGACGTCCTCGGTGAGGAGCACGCCGCCGCGGCCCACAGCGAGGCGGTGCAGGACACCGACGAGGCGCCGCTCGTCCCGGAGGTCCCGGGTCAGGCCGAGCCGGGCGGGACCCGCTCCGACTCCTGACCGGCAACGCGCCCCATCGGCGGAACCGTCCGCCGATGCGCCCGGCTCCCGACGCGCCCGCGTCGCGTGAGCCACCCGTCGACCTGCCCCGGTGGACGACGCGCCCCAACGACGGCGCAGCCATTGCCCGAGGTTCGATCCGGCCCCCTCGGTGAGGGCCTCCGCCGGTTCACCGTGCAGCCGGTCGCACCTGGCAGGCGCCGACGGAACGGTCGCCCACACGTGACCGGGTCCGGGGCGGCCGCTGCTCGGCGAGGTCGTCGACCAGCGCGCCACCACGGACGGGTGCGACCACCCGCGGGTGGGCTCAGGCGCCCGCGGCGCGCCGCTCGTCGAGGTCGTCCTCGTGGGCGCGGGCCGGCGGCTGCACCGGGGCCGGCTCGGGCGTGACATCGGCGGGGGCAACCTCGGGCCGCTCCGCCTTGGCCTTCATCGTGTACGTCGGCCGGGGCACGGGCACGGGGTCCCAGGTGAGGGGGATGTCGTCCTCGTCGACGAGGTGGACGTACTCGAGCACGGGCTGCGGGGCCGGCGCCACCGGCGGTGCGGCCTGCGGCTCCGGGGTCGACGCGTGCGCGGCGACGACCTCGGGCGCGTCACCGTGGACCCGGACGTCCGTGCCGGCCGGGGTCGCCGCGACGGGGGCGTCGGTCCCGGCCGCCACGGTCACGGGGGCGGCCTGCTCGGCCGCGCGGGCGGGACCGTCCTGGCCGGCGGCGCGAGCACCGGTGACGGCGCGGGCGCCCGCGACGGACGCGGACCGCGCGGCGGCGGGCCGCACGGACGGGGCGGCACCGGCGCGGGCCGGGACGACGGGAGCGGCGGCGCGGCGGCGCGTCTCCTGCGCGGCCCGACGACGACGCGCCGCCCGGGCCGCCTGCTCGGCGCGGACACCGGAGCGGAGCCACACGAACGACGCCGCGAGGACGGCGAGGCCCACGAGCGGAGCCCAAGAGGGGGCGCGGCCCAGTCCGGCGAGCCCGCCGGAGACGAGTGAGCCGAGGAGCGCGAGGAGGAGCACGAGGGCGCGCACGCGGGCCGCGGGGCGGACGCGCGCCGCCGGCCGGGCCAGGGGTCGCCGGGCCGGGGCGGTGCGCGGGGTCTCGATGACCGGGGCCGGCGTGGGGTCGGTGACCTCCCGGCCCTCACCCGGCGCGGTGCGCTCGGCGGGCACGGCGCGCTTGACGACGACCTGCGGGCGGGTGGACCGGGCGGGGTGGACCGACCAGGACCGGGGGGCCGGGTCGGAGAGGTCGGTGCGCGGAATCGGGCTGCGCCGCTCCAGGACCCGCATGGCCGCCGTGAACTGCTCGACGGAGCGGGCGGTGGCCAGGTGGTCGCGCCGACGGATCCAGTACTGCACGAAGTAGGCAGCCCAGACCCCGAGGAGGACCAAGAAGATCAGGCTCGACGGGGACTGCACGGCTACGACGGTAGGCGGGGACCCTCTCCTGAGCCCGCACCCGACTCGGTGTGTCGCGCAAGTGACTCGTGTGACGACTGTGCTGAACGGGTCAGACGCGTCAGGCGCTGCATCATCGTCTCCCCGGCGAGGTCCTCGCTGGTCAGCGCGAACGACAGGTGGGTGCGCCACTCCCCGTCGATGTGCAGGTAGTGCGGGCGACGTCCCTCGGACCGGAACCCGAGCTTGCGGACGACGGCGAGGCTCGCGGTGTTCTCGGGCCGGATGTTGATCTCCATCCGGTGGATCCCGACCCGGCCGAAGAGGTGGTCGGCCGCCAGCGCGACCCCGGTGGGGACGACGAGGCGGCCGGCCAGCGAGCGGCTCACCCAGTAGCCGACGTGGCAGGAGCGGAAGGACCCGAAGACGACGGTGCCGACGTTGACCTGGCCGACGATCCGGCCGCCGCTCTCGATGACGAGGGGCAGCGCCCGCCCGGCCGCGGCGTCGTCGTCGTACTGGCCGACGAGGTCCTCGAAGGTGCGTGGCGGGGCGGAGGGGTCGGGGGCGGTGGCGTCCCACGGCTCGAGCCACGCGGCGTTGGCCCGCCGGACGGCCCCGAAGATCGGGCCGTCGGCGTAGGTCAGCGGGCGCAGGCAGATCTCGGTGCCGAGCGGCGTGCGGCCGTGCAGCGTCACCGGCCAGACCCACTCCGGGGGCGGCGAGGGATGGGGGTCGCGGCGCGGCCCGGCTCCGACGAGGCGCCGCCACATCAGTGGTCGCCTCCTCGGACCTGGTCCAGCGCGTGCGGCAGCACGTCACCGAGGACGGCGAGCGCGTCCTTCACCCCGCCGCTGGACCCGGGCAGGTTGACGACGAGCGTGCGCCCGGCCAGGCCCGCGAGCCCCCGCGACAGGATGGCCGTCGGGACGCCCTTCGCGACGCCCGCCGCCCGGATCGCCTCGGCGACGCCCGGGACCTCGCGGTCCAGCAGGGGCCGGGTGGCCTCGGGGGTGCCGTCGGTGGGCGTCAGCCCGGTGCCGCCGGTCGTGAGCACGAGGTCGGGGGCGTCCGCGACCGCCGCCGCGAGCGCCTCGGCGACGGCCGGACCGTCCGGCACGACCACCGGTTCCGCGACCTCGCAGCCCCAGCCGCGCAGCGCGTCGGCGATGAGCGCACCGCCGCGGTCGGGGTAGACACCCTCCGCGGCCCGGGTGGAGCAGGTGACGACGACGGCCCGGCGGCCGGCGAGGGGCGGCCGCTCGCTCACGACCCGTCCTCGCTCCAGTCGCCCGAGCGTCCCCCGGACTTGGCGGTGACCCGCACGTCGGTGATGCGGGCGTGCCGGTCGACGGCCTTGACCATGTCGACCAGCGCGAGGGCCCCGACGGCGACCGCGGTCAGGGCCTCCATCTCGATGCCGGTGCGGTCGGCGGTGCGCACGGCGGCGCGCAGGTCGACCCCGGCGTCGACGACCTCGAGGTCGACCTCGACGGCGTGGACGGCGACGGGGTGCGCCAGCGGCACGAGCTCGGGCGTGCGCTTCACGGCCTGGATGCCGGCGATCCGTGCCACCGCGAGCGCGTCACCCTTGGGGACCGTCCCGTCCCGCAGCGCCGCCACGGCGCCGGCCGACAGGAGCACCCGCCCACGGGCCTCGGCCCGGCGGACCGTGACGTCCTTGCCGGAGACGTCGACCATGTGCGCGGTGCCGTCCGCACGGACGTGGGTGAGCCCCCCGGAGGGAGGCGATGGGTCAGCCACGCCCTCGATGATGCCCCAGGATCGGCAGGCAGCGGAGTCTCGTGCCCGGCTCGACCCGCTCGACGCCGACCGGGACCAGCGCGAACGCGGTGGCCTCGGCGAGCGCGCCGAGCACGTGCGAGCCCTGGCCGCCGGAGGGGCGCACCACGCCGTCCTCCTCGACGACCCGGGTGAGCTCGACCTTCTCGCGCGGGCTGGACCAGGAGGCGCCGGCCTCGGCCTCGAACGAGCCGTCGTCGTCGGGGTCGAGGCCGGACATGGCGCGCAGGGCGGGCAGCACGAAGACGTGGAACGAGGCGAATGAGCTGACCGGGTTGCCCGGCAGGGTGACGACCGCCGGGCCGGACCCGCCGCCGACGACCCCGCAGCCCTGCGGCATCCCCGGCCGCATCGCGACCTTGACGAACTCGACGCCGCCGACCTCGGTGAGGACCTCCTTGACCGTGTCGTAGACGCCCATCGACACCCCGCCACTCGTGATGACGAGGTCGGGGTCGCCGTCGGGGGCGGCGAGGAAGGCGCGGACGGCGTCGGCGTCGTCGCGCAGGTGCACGCCGGCGGCCACCTCGGCCCCGGCGGCCTCGACGAGCGCGCGGAGCATGAGGTGGTTGGAGTCGACGATCCGGCCGTGCTCGAGCATGGACCCGACCGGCACGAGCTCGTCGCCGGTGGAGACGACGGTGACCCGCGGCCGGCGGTGCACGGTCACCTCGGGCACGTTGGCGGCGGCGGCCAGGGCGACGTGCCCCGGGCCCAGGGCCGTGCCGGCGCGCAGGACGACGTCGCCGGTGCGCACGTCCTCCCCGCGGGCGCGCACGTAGCGCCCGGGCGCGGGCTCGACCCGCACGAGGACGGACTCGGCGCCGCCGTCGGTGTGCTCCACCGGGACGACGGCGTCGCAGCCCTCCGGCAGCGGCGCCCCGGTCATGATCCGCAGCGCGTGCCCGGGCGCGAGGACGTGCCGGGTCGTGTCCCCCGCCGCGATGTCGCCGTCGACCGGCAGGCGGACGGGTGCGTCCTCGGTGGCGCCGGCCAGGTCGGCGTGGCGCACCGCATACCCGTCCATCGCGGTGTTGTCGAAGCCGGGCAGGTCGACGACGGCGGTGACGTCGGTGGCGAGGACCCGGCCGAGGGCGGACCCGACGGGGACGGTCTCGCGCGGGGTCGGGCCGACGAGGGCGAGGACGGCGTCCCGATGCTCGGCGACGCTGCGCATCAGACGTCACCGCCGAGCCGCGCGCCGTCCGGGACGGCGCCGACGTCCGGGCCGACGACGACGTCCCCGACGCAGACGACCCCCGCGCCGAAGCTCGTGTCGCCCTCGACCCGCAGGCTCGTGCACTCCCGCATCGAGGGGACGCCGTGGGCGAAGCGCTCCTCGAACCCGTCGACGAGCCGGTAGGGCGAGGACAGGTCGACGAACGGCTCCTCCCGGTCGGTGACGGCCTCGACGTGGCCGTCGCCGGCGAGCCGGTAGAGGTCGCTGCGCACCAGCAGCAGCTCGTTGGTCGTCTTCACCGGGTGGAAGCGGGAGCGGTCGACCTCCACGGCGCGGGCGCCCTCGAAGGTCTCGATCGCCGCCCCCATCGCCGACTCGACCTGGATGACCGGCGTCGACGCCGGGTCGGTGGGGTCGACGGTCTTGCGGTTGACGATGATCGGCAGCCCGAGGACGCCGTCGCTCTCGGCCAGCCGGGCGGTCAGCGCGTCGATGTCGACCCAGAGGTTGTTCGTGTGGAAGTACGGGTGGCGCTCGACGTCCTGGAAGGCGTCCTCCTCCCCCGGCTCGACCATGGCGCTGTCGCGCAGCACGAGCCGGCCGTCCGACCGCCGGAGCACGAGGTGCCCGCCCTTGCGGTCGTTCGCCGTGCGGCGGCACACCTCGGCGAGGTAGGGCACGCCCTCGGCGGCCATCCAGGCCGGGATGACGCCGTCGCACGTCGCGCCGAGGTTGTCGGCGTTGGAGAGGAAGAGGTAGCGGAAGCCCCGCTCGCGCAGCGTCCCCAGCACGCCGGAGGTCTGGAGCGCGACGTAGACGTCGCCGTGGCCGGGCGGGCACCACTCGAGCTCGGGGTCCTGCGGCCAGCGCACCGGCGTGAGGTCGTCGGCCCGCAGCTTGGGCTCCTTGCTCTGGAGGAAGTCCAGCGGCAGGCCGTCGACCTCGAGGCCGGGGTGCGCGCGCAGGATCTCCAAGGAGCGCTCGCTGGTGCGGAAGGAGTCCATGAGCAGCAGCGGCACGGTGACGCCGTGGCGCTCGCGCAACGCGAGCACCTGGCGGGCGATGACGTCGAGGAAGGTCAGCCCGTCGCGCACCTCGAGCGCCGACTTGGGACCGGAGACCCCCATGCTCGTCCCGAGCCCGCCGTTGAGCTTGACGACGACCGTGCGGGCCAGGGCCTCACGGACGGCGTCCTCGCCGGGGTGGACGTCGCCGAGCGCCCGGACCTCGGTGAGCGGCTCGACGGTGGCCTCGGGGATGGTGCCGGTGACGTCGTCCTCGAGCTGGCGGTGGAAGCGCTCGAAGACCCGGACCGCGAGGTCGTCGACCCCGGCCTCTCGCATGGTCGCCGTCGCCGCGCGCAGCGCCTCGCTGGTCATGGCGTCACCCTACGATGCACCGGTGACCGACTCCGCGAAGCGTGGCGTCCGCTCGGGGCTGCGCGCCCGGCGGCGCGGGCTCGCCGCCGCGCGGGACCTCGGGCCGGACGGCGCCGACGCACGGGCCCTCGCGACCCGCGCCCTGGCGCTCGTCGACGGGCTCGACCTCACGCGCCCCGCCGTCGTCCTGTCCTACGCGTCGGTCCCCGGCGAGCCGCCGACGACGGCGCTCAACGCGGCCCTCGTCGCCGCCGGCCACCGGGTGCTCGTCCCCATCACGCTCCCGGGCCTCGACCTCGACTGGCACGACGTCACCGCCGGTCCGGACCGGCCGCTCGGGCGCGACGCCCCGGGCCTGGCCGACCTCGTCCTCGCGCCCGGGCTGGCGGCCGACGGGCGCGGGACGCGGCTCGGCCAGGGCGGCGGCTGCTACGACCGGGCCCTGCCGCGGCGGCGGCCGGGCACGCCGGTCGTCCTCGTCCTGCACCCCGGCGAGCTCGACACCGGCGCCACCCTGCCGCGCGAGGAGCACGACGAGCCGGTGGACGCCGTCCTCACCGCCGACGGGGTCGTCCGGCTCCGTTGACGCGGCCGCCTGCGGTCAGGAGCCGTCGGCGTCGGGACGGAGGGTGAGCACGTCGGGGTCGGTGGCCTGCACGGCCTCGAGCGAGAAGGGCCAGGGTCGCTGCCGGCCCGCCACCCAGTCGGCGACCTGGTCGGCGTAGTGGTCGTCGGACACGTGCCCGCTGACGCCGGTCTGGTTGATCCACGTCGAGGCGTCGAGGTCGGCGAGGTCGACGACCATCCGCATCGACGGCCCCCAGTTCACCTCGTAGCCCTCGCTGGCGTCCCAGCCGTTGGCGTTGACGATGGCCGAGCCGCCGGGCATGTCGTAGGGGCCCTCGTTGAAGAGCCAGCGCACCGGCGCCGGGACGGTCTCGCCGCCGAGCACCGGGTGCTCCAGCGTGACCCGGTGCAGCCGGCCCCAGTCCCAGCCCTCGGGGTCCTTGCCGAGCTCGCGGGTCAGCTCGAGGCGCGCCTGGACGAGGGCCTGGCGCAGGATCTCGTCCTTGCCCTCGGTGACGTTGGGGGTGAGCTTGTTGTCCCACCAGGCGCTCTCGGGGTCCGAGAGCAGGGCGCGGACCGCGGCCCGCCAGCGCGCCCCGCCGTCGGCCTTGAGGCCGGTCGGCAGCTCGTCGTCGAAGAGGAGCTCGCAGAGGTTGCGCCACACGGCGTTGTAGTAGGCGGCCGTCGCCGAGGCGTTGGAGTCGGACGCCGGTGTCGTCCGGTCCCAGCCGCGCAGCAGCTCGCGGGACTGCTCGGTGAAGTCCAGGAGGTCCTGCTGCTCGGGCTCGGACTCCGGCGCCTCGAGGGGCACGGCGAGCAGGGCGGGCACGAGGGTCTGGGCGAACAGGTCCTCGTCGTCCATCTGGATCGAGCGCATGTCGTCCGGCGAGACCTTGGAGAGCGCGCCGAGCCGCTGGCCGATCCGGGTCGAGCGCCAGCCGTCGTCCCACTCGGTGGTGAGGAACGGACCCGGGCCGGCGGTGACCTGCTGGTTCGCGGCGACGATCTGGCCGTCCTGCGGGTCCAGCGTCCACGGCAGGTCGGCGAAGTCGACGAACCCGGTCCAGTCGTAGGTCGGGTCCCAGCCGGGCGCGGGCCAGTACCCGGGCGGCGCCTTGGGGATGGCCGCCCGGCGCACCGGGATCTGGCCGGGGGCCTGGTAGCCGATGTGGCCGGCCCGGTCGGCGTAGACGAGGTTCTGGGCGGGCACCGCGAAGGAGCGCGCGGCGGCGCGGAACTCCTCGAAGGTGCGGGCGGTGTCCAGCTGGAGGATCGCGTCGGCGGTCTTGCCCGGCAGCAGCCCGGTCCACGCCATCGAGACGGCGTAGTCCTCGCTCTGGTCGCCCTCGTCGGCGGTCGGGGCGCGGACCCCCGCGTCGTGGGCGGCCTGGACGACGTCGGACATCACCGGGCCGTGCTCGGTGGCGCGGGTCGTGATCGTCTGGTCGGCGCCGCCCGCGACCTTGATCGTCTCCTCCCGGACCTGCAGGGGCACCCAGTCGCCGGCCCGCAGGTAGGTGTCGCCGACGATCCGCTCGAGGTAGAAGTCCGAGACGTCCGGCCCGAGGTTGGTGAAGCCCCAGGCGATGTCGGCGTTGTGGCCGATGATGACGCCGGGCACGCCGGCGAAGGAGAAGCCCGAGACGTCGAGCGGGCACTCGCTGCCCACCTGCCGGCAGCTGAGGCTGTTCTGGATCCAGATGCCCGGCTGGCCGACGCCGAGGTGCGGGTCGTTGGCCAGCAGCGGCTGCCCGGTGCTCGTGCGGCTGCCCGAGACGACCCAGGAGTTGGAGCCGACACCCTCGCCGCGACCGAGCAGGTGCGGCACGGCGTCCAGCGCGGTCCGCACGTCGGCGTAGGCCTGCTGCGCCCCGGGGGTCGTCGTCGCGCGGACGACCTTCGCCGCGAGCGCCGAGGCCTGCGGCGGTCCGGAGGTCAGCGCCTCGGGGACAGCCGCGCCGGAGCGCCGGCTGCGCGGGCTCCACTCGTCCTCGGACAGGATCGGCGGGTGCGCGTCGGAGCGGTAGGCGGGGTAGATCTGGTCGATCTGCCGGGGGCTCAGGCGGCCGGTGAGCTGCGCGCGGGCGAGCTCGTCGGTGTAGTCGCCGCGCAGGTCCCAGGCCATGGCCTTGAGCCAGGCGAGGGAGTCGACCGGGGTCCACTCCTCGATGTCGGGGACCGGGTGGCTCAGGCCGAGGACGCTGTACTCCAGCGACACCTCCCCGGGGCTGCGGCCGCGCAGGTAGCGGTTGACGCCGTCGGCGTAGGCCTGGAGGACCTGCCGGGTGCCGGGCTCGAGGGTCGGCAGCTCCTGCTCGGCGACGCGGCGCCAGCCCATCGTCCGGACCACCTTGTCGGTCTCGACGCCGGCGGACCCGACGAGCTCGGCGAGCCGCCCGGCGGTGACGTGCCGCCGCAGGTCCATCTCGAAGAAGCGCTCCTGGGCGTGGACGTAGCCCTGGGCCCGGGCGATGTCGGTGACGCTGTCGCCGTAGATGTGCGGCACGCCGCTGTCGTCGCGCAGGACGGTGACCGCGGCGCCGAGCCCGGGGAGGGTGGCCTCGCCGGAGCGGTCGGGCAGCGAGTCGCGCACCGCGGACACGACGATCCCGGACAGGACGAGCGCGGCGACGACGACGAGAGCGAGGAGTCCCAGGGCGAAGCGGCGGGCAACGACGAGGCGACTCACCCTGCGAGACTAGGACACCACGCGACGACGACACGAGGACGGTCCTGGTGACACACCTGTGGGCGCTGCCGACCGCCGGGGCGGCCCCGCCCGACGCGTTCACCCTGCAGGACCTGTCCGCCGCGCTGCTCATCGGGAGCCTCGTCCTCGTCGTCGCGGTGGCGGCGGTGCGGGTCTCGCTGCGCTCCGGGCTGCCCTCGCTCCTGGTGTACCTCGCCATCGGCCTGGCCCTCGGCGAGAGCGGCCTCGGCATCCGCTACGACTCCCAGGAGCTCACCCAGGTCCTCGGCTACGCGGCCCTCGTCCTCATCCTCATCGAGGGCGGGGTGACGACCCAGTGGTCGGGCATCAAGCGCTCGGTGGGGCCCGCGGCCGTGCTCGCGACGGTCGGCGTGGCGGTGAGCGTCCTCGTCGTCGGCGTCGTCGCCCACGTCGTGCTCGGCTGGTCGTGGGAGATCTCCTTCCTCATCGGCGCCGTCGTCGCCTCGACCGACGCCGCCGCCGTGTTCTCGGTGCTGCGCAGGGTCCCGCTGCCCCGGCGTATCTCCGGGATGCTCGAGGCGGAGTCGGGGTTCAACGACGCCCCGGTCGTGCTGCTCGTCACCGCCCTGGCGGCGCAGATCGCGCCGGGCGGGGAGCCCGAGCCGTGGTGGCACCTGCTGCTCGTCGCCGGGCTGGAGCTGGCCGGCGGGACGGTCGTCGGGCTGGTCGTCGGCTGGCTGGGGGCGCGCCTCATGCGGGTCGTCGCGACGTCGTCGTCGGCGCTGTTCGCCATCGGGGTGCTCGCCGTCGCCGTCCTCGCCTACGCCGCCGCCGACACGGTGCACACGTCGGGGTTCATCGCCTGCTACCTCGCCGCGCTCGTGCTGGGGAACGTGCACCTGCCGCACCGGCCGTCGGTCGTCGGGTTCGCGACCGCGATCGGGTGGCTGGCGCAGATCGGGCTCTTCGTGCTGCTCGGGCTGCTCGCGTCGCCATCGGGGTTCGCGCAGCAGGCGCTGCCGGCGCTCGTCGTCGGGGCGGCCGTGCTGCTGCTGGCCCGCCCGCTGTCGGTCGTCGTGTCGTGCACGCCGTTCCGGATGTCGTGGCGCACCCAGGCCTTCCTGTCCTGGGCCGGGCTGCGGGGGGCGGTCCCGGTCGTGCTCGCCACCGTGCCGGTGACGGCGGGCACGCCGGGCGTGGAGTGGATGTTCGACCTCGTCTTCGTCCTCGTCGTCGTCTTCACCCTCATCCAGGCGCCGACCCTGCCCTTCGTCGCCCGCCGGCTGCACGTCGACGCCTCGCACCACCGGGTCGACCTCGCCGTCGAGGCGACACCGCTCACCGACCTCGGGGCCGAGCTGCTCGAGATCGACGTCGGGCCCGACTCCCGGATCGGCGGCGTGCGCGTCTTCGAGCTGCGCCTGCCGCGCGGGGCCAACGTCGCGCTCGTCGTCCGCGACGGCGGCTCCTTCGTCCCGCGCGACAGCGACGTGCTGCGCCACGGCGACCAGCTGCTCGTCGTCACGCCCGCGGCGGTCCGGGAGGAGGCCGAGCGGCGCCTCTACCTCGTCTCGCGCGGCGGGCGGCTCGCGGAGTGGTCCGACGGCTGAGCAGCCGTCGGCAGGGCTGCCGGTCGGGGCGGCACCGCGCGTCTCCGGCCGAGCGCCCACGCGGGTCCGGCGCCCCGCGACCCCGAGACGACCCCTACACCCCTCAGGGTCGGGTCAGGTCCCTCCCTCATGGCGGGCCCCACCGCCCCGCCGCCACGCTGGGCGACATGATCTCCGTCGACCACGTCACGAAGCGCTACGGCGCGTTCACCGCTCTCGATGACGTCTCCTTCGAGGCGCGTCCCGGCCGGGTCACCGGCTTCCTCGGCCCCAACGGCGCCGGCAAGACCACCGCGATGCGCGTCGTCGCGGGGCTCACCCCGGCCACGACGGGACGGGCCACCGTCCTCGGCCGCCCCTACGCGACGCTGCCGAACCCGGGCCGGCACGTCGGCCTCCTCCTCGACGCCTCGGCCCAGCACGCCGGCCGCACCGGCCGCGAGGTGCTGACCCTGGGCGCC
Source organism: Phycicoccus flavus (assembly GCF_004025965.2). Lineage (GTDB taxonomy): Bacteria > Actinomycetota > Actinomycetes > Actinomycetales > Dermatophilaceae > Phycicoccus > Phycicoccus flavus. Next base: position 68,108 of record NZ_SAYU02000013.1, read on the forward strand.
ATCCTCACCGGCGTCGACCGCCGCCGCGTCGACGACACCCTCGAGCTCGTCGGGCTCACCTCGAAGGAGGCGAACCGGCGCATCCGCAACTACTCCCTCGGGATGCGCCAGCGGCTCGGCATCGCCCACGCGCTGCTCGCCGACCCCGAGGTCCTCGTCCTCGACGAGCCCGCCAACGGCCTGGACCCCGCCGGGATCCGCTGGATGCGGAGCCTGCTGCGGGGGTTCGCCGAGCGCGGTGGCACCGTCCTGCTCAGCTCGCACCTGCTCGGCGAGATCGAGCGGATCGCCGACGACATCGTCGTCATCGGCGGGGGCCGCATCGTCGCCTCCGGAACGACCGCCGAGCTGCTGGCGGGCTCCGGCACGGTCGTCCGCTCCACCGACGACGCGCGCCTGGCCCGAGCGCTGGCGGACCGGGCGGTGGCCGTGACCAAGGTCGAGGCCGGCGGCCTGCTCGCCGACACCGACCCCGCGACCGTCGGGCAGGCCGCCCTCCACGCCGGTGTCGCCCTCCTCGAGCTGCGGGGCGGCGACGAGCGGGGCCTGGAGGAGATGTTCTTCGAGCTCACCGCCTCGTCGGCGCGCGAGGGGGCGATGGCGTGAGCACCACGACGACGGCCCCGGCCGCCCCCACCGACGCCGCGGCCCCCCGGCTGCCCGCACCCATCGCCGGTGGCCGCCCGACCACCGGCATCCCCTTCACCCGGCTCGTCGCCGTCGAGCTGCGCAAGATGCTCGACACCCGCGCCGGGCGCTGGCTGCTCATCGCGATCGGCGTCGTCATCGCCGGCGCCCTCACCGTCCTGTTCGTCCGCGGCGGCGGGGACCACCCGTTCGGGGACTACCTCCAGGCCACGACGATGCCGATGGCCATCCTCCTGCCCATCGTCGGCATCCTCGCGGTCACCGCCGAGTGGTCGCAGCGCACCGCCCTCGTCACCTTCACCCTGGAGGCCCGCCGCGCGAGGGTCACCTGGGCCAAGGTGCTCGCCTCGCTCGTCGTCGGCGTCGTGGCCGTCGCGTTCTCCTTCGCCCTGGGCGCGCTGGCGCACGCCGCCGCCGTCGGGCTGCGCGGCGCCACCGGGGACTGGGACCTCGCCGGCACGGTCTGGCTCGGGGCCGCGGGCTACGTGCTGCTCGGCCTGCTCCAGGGGCTCGGGTTCGCGATGCTCCTGCGCAACACGCCGGCCGCCGTCGTCGCGTACTTCGTCCTGCCGACCGCGTGGTCGATCCTCGGATCACTGGTGACCCAGGTCGAGACCGCCGCCCGCTGGCTGGACCTGAACCGGACCATGGAGCCGCTGTTCACGGGGTCGCTGACCGGCGAGCAGTGGGCCCAGCTCGGGACGTCGGTCGGGGTCTGGGTGGTGCTGCCGCTCACCGCCGGGATGTGGTGGATCACCCGCGCCGAGGTGAAGTAGCAGGGGCCGGCACGACGCGGCCGCGGGACCCGGGACCCCGGGGAACGCGGCCGTCGTCGGTGTCCGGACGGTCGCCTATCCTGGACGACGACCGCGCCGCCGCACGTCCCGTCCGCACCGGAACCGGGACCGGCGGCGCCCCGATGCCGTCCGAGGAGGACCCCGTGCCGACGTACGCCTACGCGTGCACCGAGTGCGACCACCGTTTCGAGGTCGTCCAGTCGTTCAGCGACGACTCGCTCACCGTCTGCCCCGTGTGCGGCGGCCGGCTGCGCAAGCTCTTCAACGCCGTCGGCATCGTCTTCAAGGGTGGCGGCTTCTACCGCACCGACTCGCGCGCCGGGTCCGGCAGCGGCTCCTCGTCCGGCGAGTCCTCGGGGTCGACGGACTCGGGCTCGAAGGACTCGGGCTCGAAGGACTCGGGCTCGAAGGACTCCGGCTCCTCGTCGGGCTCGAGCGGGTCGTCCGTGGGCTCCTCGTCGGGGTCGTCCGGCTCGTCCTCGTCGTCCGGCTCCTCGACCGCCTCGTCCACAGGGGCCTCGTCGGGCTCGTCGTCGTCCACAACCTCCTCCTGACCCGCCCCGGCGGGGGCGCCGCGACCTAGCGTCGGCGCATGCCCCCGCTGCCCCGCCCCTTCCCCGGAGTCACCGGTCCCGGCCGGCGGGCGCGATGGCGGCGGTCGGTGCTGCGGCGGATGCTCGCCGCGGCGTGCGCGGCCGGTGCGGTGCTCGTCGGTCTCCACGAGGTCCGCCCGCCCCCTGCCCCGACGGCGACGGTCGTCGTGGCCGCCCGCGCCGTCCCGGCCGGTGCCGTGCTGGGACCCGCGGACCTCGCCGTCACCACGGTCCCGGCCGGGTCCCGGCAGCCCGGAGGCGCCCGCCGGCCGGCGGACGTCCTCGGACGACGGGTCGGCTCCGGTCTCGCGGTCGGTGAGGCGCTGACGGCGACGCGCCTCGTCCCCCGCGGCCCGGCGGACGGGCTCCGGCCCGGCCGGGTGGCCCTGCACGTCCTCCTCGCCGACCCGGCGGCCGCCGGCCTGCTCGACGCCGGCCGGCTCGTCGCCGTCTACCCGGCAGCGGGCGGACCGGCCCTGGCGGAGGGGGCGCGGGTGCTGGCCGTGGACGTCGACGTGGGAGAGGACCCGACCGTCGACGTCGGGGTTCCGCCCGCCCGCGGGCTCGTCCTGGAGCTGCCGGGCGAGTCGGCGCAGGCGGTGCTGTCCGGGCACGGCGGCCTCGAGGGCCCGCCCGTCGTCAACGTCGCCGCCCTGCCGTCGTGACCGGGCGGCCGGCCCGCGCTCCGCCGCGCCGACCGAGGGGCGGGACGTCGCCGTCCCGGCGCGACGCCGGGGCCGCGGAGTCCTACTCTGCCTACCGTCCGCACATCGCGTCGAAAGGAACCACCCATGCAGGGGTTCAAGAACTTCATCATGCGGGGCAACCTCGTCGAGCTCGCCGTCGCGTTCATCATCGGTGCCGCGTTCGCGACGGTCGTCACCGCGTTCACCAAGGTCATCGTCGAGGCTCTGGCCAAGCTGGGCGGTGCGCCGAAGTTCGACGACTGGCAGCCCGGTGGCTTCCAGAGCATCGGCCCGTTCCTCACCGCGCTCGTGGCGTTCCTCATCCTCGCGTTCGTCGTGTACTTCTTCATCGTCAAGCCCTACGAACGCGCCAAGGAGCGGTTCTTCCCGGACGAGCCCGCCGCCGAGACCGTCGACCCGAACACCGAGCTCCTCAAGGAGATCCGCGACGAGCTGCGCGCCGGCCGGGGGGTCTGAGCCCCGCCGCACCACGTGGTCCCGGGCCCCTCAGCCGTCATCCGCGGCCGAGGTGCCTGCGACCGACCGGCGGACGTCACTCCCAGTGCGGCGGGCGCTGCTCGCGCAGCCAGCGGTCGTGCGGGGAGTGGCCGGGGCCGGGGTCCTCGCGGGGGGTGGCGAGGTCCGGGGCGTCGTCGGTCCCGGGGTTGGTCGCGGGTCGGACGGCGCGCCGGGCACGCCGCCGGCTCGACCGCGCGCCGGGCGCGTCCGAGCCCGTCGAGCCCGACGACCCCGATGCCGGCGACGACGTCTCGGGCCCGTCGTCACCGGGGTCGCCGGCCGGCCGGTCAGTCACCGTCGCCGGGCGCCTGGCGCACGCCGACCGCCTCGAGGACCCGGGAGACGTCACGGGCGGGGTCGCGGAACACGTCCGTCGACCAGACCCGCAGGTGGCGCCACCCGCGCGTGGCCAGCATCTCCGGCCGCAGCCGGTCCCGGTCACGGACGGTGCCGACCGCGGCGTAGGCCGGCCCGTCGGCCTCGACGGCCAGCAGCATCCGCCCGGGGGTCGTCGGGTCCTCGACGGCGAGGTCCACCGGCGAAGACGAGGTGCCGACCCGTTCGTGCACGGTGAGCCCGTGGGCCCGCAACCTCCGGGCCAGGTCGGCGAGCACGACCGACCCACCCGCCGCGGTCGCGCCGCCGGACGTCGCAGGGGCGGTCGGCAGGACCTCGTCCGGCTCGTCGGCGACGGGCGAGCCGGCCGGCGCGCTGTCGTCGGCCAGGGCCGTCCCGTCCGTCGTGGCGGTCTCGTCCGGCGCCTCGTCACTCGTCGCGTCGTCGGCCGTCGCCGTCCCGTCGGTCACCGTCCCGTCGGTCGTCGCGGCCGCGTCCGTCACCCCGCTGGTCTCGTCCTCGTCGGTCACCGCGGCGTCGTCCGGTGCCCCGTCGGTCACCGGGTCGTCCGGCGTCGGCGCGTCCGCCGTCGTCCCGCCCGCGGGCACCGTGACGTCCGGGCGGACCCGGGCCGGCGGGGCGCCCTCGGCCTCGGCGTGCGCGAGCAGGCGGCGCAGGAGCCGGGCCCCGGGCGTCCGCAGGCGCTCCGGGTCCAGGTCGTCGGAGGAGATGGACGTGACGACGGTGAGCCCGCGGCGGGCACGGGTCAGGGCGACGGCGAGACGGCGGTGGCCGGCGTCGGTGCCGATCGGGCCGAAGCGGTGCAGGACCCGGCCGTGGGGGGTGCGGCCGAAGCCGACGGTGACGATGACGTCGTCCCAGGCCTGGCCCTGGACGGTGGCGGGCTCGCGGACGGCGAAGGGCTCGGGTCGGGTCTCGTTGAAGAAGGCGAGCTCGTGCGGCCCGAGCCGCGACAGTGCGCCGCGCAGGGCCTCCTCGACCCGCCGGCGGTGCCCGGGTGAGAGCGCGAGCACGACGAGCGAGCGGTCCGGGCGGGAGCGGGCGTGCTCGAGGACGAGCCCGACGACCCGGTCGACCTCGGCGTCGGTGGACTCGACCGCACCCTGGCCCGCGGGCGCGATGCCGACGCCGTCGACGGGGACGTGCCGCACCACCGGGTCCCGGCCGGCGCCGGGGAAGGTGACGACCCGGCCGTCGTACAGCTCGTCCCGGACGAAGGAGACGAGCCGCTCGTCGAGGGCCCGGTAGTG
>NZ_SAYU02000130.1 GCF_004025965.2 Phycicoccus flavus
CGGTCGGGGACACCGGTGCGGGTGGTCCTCGTCGCGAGCTCGGGCGGGTCGTCGTCGGCGCCGGCCGCGGCCGTGCAGCGACTGCTCGGCGGGGCGCCCCGCTGCCTCGTCACCGCGTCCGGGGACGACGCGGTCGAGACGGCCGCCGAGGTCGGTGACGCGCTCGGCGTGGACGCGGTCGTCGACCGGGGCTGGTCGGACCCCGCGAGCGGGCCCGGCGCCTGGGACCGCGTCGTCGAGCGGGGCGGGACGACGGTGGTCGTCTGCCCGCCGGACGTCGTGCGCGCCGTCCTCGGCCACCTGCTCGGCGTCCCGGCGGACCGGCAGTCCCGGCTGGCGGCCCCGGCGGGCTCGCTGGCCGGCGTCGAGGTCTGGCCCGGCGACGACGTCTCGATCGCCTTCACCGGACGGACCTGACGCCCTTCGCTCAGCCGAGCACCGGCAGGCGTCCGGCGAGGGCGGCGCCGTCGTCCGGCACCGGGACGCGACCGGTGGCGACGAGCACGGCGTCGGTGTCGGCCCAGCCGGTGGGCAGCGGCTCGCCGAGCAGCGCCTCGCAGGTCCGCCGGGCCAGGTCCAGGGCGGACTCGGGCGCCGGGTGGCCGGCGAGCAGGTCGAGGTGGTGCACGGCGGTCTCCACGGCCCAGGTGGCGAGCAGGTCGCCGCTGGTGAGGACCTGCCCCTGGAACGCGTGCCGCCCGTCCGGCAGGTCCTCGCAGATCCGCCGCAGCGTGCCCCCGACATCCCCGAGCTCGCGCACGGCCGACGCCGGCCCCCGGTAGGCGTCCGAGCGACGACGGCGCGCCAGCAGCACCTCGACCGGGTCGCCCTCGTCGAGGCTCGCGAACGCGGTCCAGTACGTGGCGGCGTCGACCGTCGCCGGCCCTCCCGTCCGCGCCGCCAGCCCCCCGAGCAGCTCGCCCCACCCCGCCAGCACGTGCGTCACGACGTCCAGCCGCGCCCACCCGTGACACCGCGACGCCCCGAGCAGGTCGTACTCGTCGGTGGTCTCCGCGGCGGCGACGAACGCCTCGACCGCCCCGACGAACGCCTCACGACCCTGGGCGTGACCGATGGAGAGCACGTCCGTCAGCCTGGCACGGCGCTCCCTCGTGTGGCCAGAACGAGCGGTGCCGGTCGGGACGCCGGTCACGGCGGTCGGTCAGAAGGGGATGGGCAAGTCGTCCCACGCGTCATCGCGCGGGCCGAGTTCGTGCTGATGGTTCGGCGGTGTCAGTGACGGTGACGGTGTCGGCGGCGGGTCGTCGGGGTGGGTGCGGTGGGCGGGTTCGGTGGTGCGGGTCCGGCCGGTGGGGTCGGTCCAGCTCATCGTGCCGTCGGGGTGGAGGGTCGGTCGCCAGTGGCCTTGCTGCTTGAGGCGGTGGTGGCGTCGACAGAGCCCGGCGAGGTTTGCCGGGGGTGGTGGGTCCCGTGGGCCAGGGGCGGAAGTGGTCGAGGTCGCACGTCTCGGCGGGACGATGACAGCCGTACATCCGGCAGGTCCCGTCCCGGACGGTCACCAGCTGCCGCATCTTCGCCGGTGGCCCGTACGCGTCCGACGTGATGGAGGCGAGGGTGCCGGTGTCGGCGTCGAGGACCGCGCGGGCGACCTGCAGGGGGAGGGTGGTGAGGATGCCGGCGACGGTGGTGGCGTCCACCCAGCCCAGGCCGGGCAGCTGCACCCCGGACACGAAGGCGGTGGCGCCGGTGTCGGCGCCGAGGCGGGTGGGGGCCATCTCGACGGCGGTCGGCACGCCGGGGCCGTCGGCGCTCTCGTAGTCCGCGAACTCGTGCCAGCCGAGGTCTTCCTGGGTGTCGGCGGGGAGGTCGCCGATGCGGACCTCTTGACCGGTGGTGGCGTCGATGATCGTCTCGTCGGGGTCCCGCGGGGAGAACGTCCGCACGGTCGGTGCAGCCACAGGGTCGGGGGCGCCGGTGACGACGGGGACCCCGAGGGTCACCTGGGCGCTGACGCTCACGTTGCGGAGCAGGAGGTCACCGAAGGCGTCGGCCCGGGACTCGGGGACGGTCAGGGTGTCGTCGACGTCCCGGTACTCCGCGGCGAGGCTCTCCACGGCGGTCCAGGCGGCCTTACTCGTCGCCGTGGGCAGGAGGGCGAACCACTCGGTGAGGCCGTCCTCGCTCGGGCACACCTCCACCGTCCGCACCTTCCTGGTCCTGGCGGCGTGCTCGGCCACCTGGTCCGCCGCCACCCGGGCGGCGATCCGGCGGGTCTCGGACGACACCCGCGCCGGGTCCATCGCAGCCAGACGCGGCGCGAGCGAGGCGTCCACCCGCAGGCAGGCGTCGACGTCGAGGCCGGCGGTGGCGTCGAGGACCTTGTGCGCCGTCACCGCCGCCACCTCCCCGTCCAGCACGAGCTCGAGGACCTGCGGGAACCGGGCGGACAGCTTCGCCCCGAGCCGGATCTTCCGCCCGGCGACACCCTCGGTCACCCCGGCCTCCATCGCCAGCATCGAGGGCGCCATCCCGTCGACGAACCCCACCGGGTGGGTCCGCTCGATCACCCGGTCCGAGACCATCCGGCTCTCGAACCGCGCCCCGAACGCAGCAGCCACGGCCTGCGCACCCTCCGCCGCGTTCACCAGGCCCTGAAGCTCACCGGCGACCTCGAACGCCTCCCGCGGATCCAGGCTCCGGCCGTGCTCGGCCAGGTCCCTCGCCAGCGCGACAGCATCGCCGCGTAGTGCGGCGATGCGGCTGCTGACGTTCCCCCGGTCCATGCCCTGATCTTACCCGAACACGCGTACGACGACAAGCATCGAGCCGGGTGTAGTACGTTGCAGGAGAACGAGATTAGAGGAAGTTTGAGGGAGCCTTCACCGCCGGAAAGTCGGTCGACACGAGCTCGACTATCGGTCCGGGGGAGGCTTACGCACACGCGCTGGAGGGTCCGTGAGGAGGCCGAACCAGTGGCTCGAGTGCCCTCCACCCGAAGGGAGGCCGGCATGGTGAGGCGACCCACCACGGACCTCGTCCAAGGCCGCCTGAGACCGAGCCCGGCTGGAAGGGCAGGCAACGCGCAATGCCGTCAAAGGCCCACCGCCCCGGGTCACGGCCGGTCGACACTGAGCAGCCCGAAGGGGGTCGACAGCGGCAGGCGACCCACCACGCACCCCGTCCCGGGCCGGATTCGTACCTGACCCCACCCCGCCGGACCTGAGACGCGCCGGGACGCCGTCGGACCCTCGTCCTAGGCTGGCGGGCATGAGCTACGCAGGCGACGTCACCCCCGCCGAGGCGTACGACGCGGTCACCGGACCGGACGACGCCCTCCTCGTCGACGTGCGCACGCACGCGGAGTGGACCTACGTCGGCGTGCCCGACCTCGAGGCCTCCGGCCGCGACGTCGCGTTCGTCGAGTGGTCGCACTACCCCGGCGGGACGCGCAACGACCGGTTCGTCGACGAGGTCCGCGCCGCCGGCCTCGAGCCCGGCCGGCCCGTCTACTGCCTGTGCCGCAGCGGCGTGCGCAGCATGGCCGCCGCCGAGGCGCT
>NZ_SAYU02000131.1 GCF_004025965.2 Phycicoccus flavus
GACGGCGCCGCTCGTGCGGGCGACGAGGGCCTCGGCGGTGTCGACGGTGGACGTCGTGCGGGCCACGAGCGCCTCGGCGGAGTCGACGGTCGAGGTCGTGCGTCCCAGCAGACCGTCGGCGGCGTCGACGGTTCCCCCGGTGCGGGCGAGGAGGCCCTCCGCGGCGTCGACGGTCCCCCCGGTGCGGACGAGCAGGACGTCGGCGGCGTCGACCGTGCCGGACGTCCGGGCCAACACCGCCTCCGCGGCCTCGACCGTCGCGACCGTGCGCGCGAGGACCGCCTCCGCGGCCTCGACGGTGGCGAGTGTGCGGGCCAGCGTCACCTCGGCGGTGTCGACGGTCGAGGCGGTGCGCACGAGCACGGCCTCCGCGGCGTCGACGGTGGCCGCGGTGCGAGCGACGACCTCGTCGGCCGCCACCCGGGTGCGGTCGATGCGCCGGACGAGCGCCCGGGCGTCGCCGACCAGCTGCTCGGCCTCCCCGAGGAGGCCCACGACCCGGGGGACGGCGGCCAGGAGGGACTCGGCGGCGTCGCCGGTGCGGGACACCGCGTCGACGACGTCGCGCGGACCGGGCACGGAGGGCAGGCGCATCCGGCCAACCTACCGTCCGGCACGCCGCCGGCTCGGCGGCGCGGACCCCCCTCGACACCTCCCGTAGTCTGGTCGGCGGTCTTTCCCGCCCTCGTAGCTCAGGGGAAGAGCACTTCTCTCCTAAAGAAGGTGTCGCAGGTTCGAATCCTGCCGGGGGCACGCACGAAACCCGCTGCAATCAGGCTCTTCACGGAGCAAGGCGTCATCCACAAGTGGTCAGACATGGTCGCCGAGACCCTCTGTTGTGGCACGCTTCGGGCACGTCGTGGCACGCCGACAGCCCACGTCCGAGAGCGTGAGAGCGAAGTCTGGACGCAACGGCTCCGGAAACACCCGCAAGCTGCCTTCCGGGCGCTGGCAGGCGCGCTACCTCGGACCGGACATGGTCCGCCACATCGGACCAAAGACGTTCCAGACCACAGGTGACGCCCAGGACTGGCTGGCCGAGGAGCGCCGACTGATCTCGCTTCAACAGTGGCGCCCACCGCGAGAGCGGGCCCACATCGACCTCGAGGGCCGCGCCTGGTAGTCGCCGTCGGCTCAGCCCGGCAGGCCGTCGGCCGGCGGGAACCTCTCGACCCGGCACGGACGACGTGCTCACACGCCGTCGACCCTCGCGAGGTAGCTCACTCCACAACCGATGAGTGGCCTCGAGGTCACCCCCATCGCCATCGGGGCCATGACCTACGGCGAGCCGGACCGCGGTCATCCCGTCTGGTCCAGGGGTGAGGACGAGGCGCGTCCTCTCATCAAGCACGCCCTGGAGGCGGGGATCACCTTCTTCGACACCGCCAACCTCTACTCCCTCGGGTCCAGCGAGGAGATCCTCGGGCGGGCACTGAAGGACTACGCCGACCGTGACGCGGTCGTCGTCGCGACCAAGCTGCGCCACCCGATGCGCACGGGCCCCAACGGCCGGGGTCTGTCGCAAGGCGATCATGCAGGAGGTCGACCACTCGCTGCAGCGGCTGGTCACCGACTACATCGACCTCTACCAGATCCATCGCAACGACCACACCACGCCGTGGGAGGAGACCCTCGAGGCCCTCCACGACGTCGTCAAGTCCGGCAAGGTCCGCTACCTCGGCGCCTCGTCCATGCAAGCCTGGGAGTTCGCCAGGGCTCTGCACCTGCAGCAGATGCACGGCTGGTCGCGGTTCGTGTCGATGCAGAACCACTACAACCTCCTCGCCCGTGAGGAGGAGCGCGAGATGATCCCGCTGGCCCTCGACAACGGCGTCGGCACGATCGTCTGGTCCCCCCTGGCGCGCGGTCGGCTCGCCCGCTCCTGGGACGACGCCCGCTCCACCACGCGCTCCGAGACGGACGGCGCCTACGCGGACACCCTGTACTCCCCCGAGCAGGAAGCGTCCAACCGTGCCATCGTCGACGCCGTCGGCCGGGTCGCCGAGGCCCACCACGTCAGCCGCGCCCAGGTCGCGCTCGCCTGGCTGCACCGGCAGCCGGTGGTCACCGCCCCCCTGGTGGGGGGCCGGCACCATCGAGCAGATCGACGACGCCGTCGCCTCCCTGGACCTCGAGCTCACGGACGAGGACGTCCAGGCCCTGGAGGGTCCGTACACCCCGCGCCACGACTGGCAGGGCGTCTCCGACGAGGCCGAGCTCGAGGCCATCCGCCGCCGGGTGCCCGGCATGGCGTTGTGAGCGGCGGGGTCCTCCGGTCCGACGACCCGTGACGGCGCGGCGATGCCGGTCCGCAGCCGTCTCGGTGCCTCGGTGCCGCCACCGGGCCGGGACGCCGGCGGCGGCGGGTCCCGGGCGTCCGGCGCGCCGAGGGGCATGCCAGGCCCTCGAGCCCGGCACCGCCGTCACCGTGGACACCCGGAACGCGCGGCGCGCCGGGACCCTCGCCTCCCGGTCGAGGCCGAGTGGGCGGCCGTCGTCCGGCAGCAAGGGTTCAGCGTCCGCGTGCACACCCACCCGCGACGGCTCTCAGGCCGGGCTGCTCGTCGCGCGGCGGCGCCGGATCTCCTCGGGGGTCGCCCCGTGGCGACGGCGCAGGAGGGTGATGAGTGACGTCGCGTCGCGGTAGCCCACGGCCCGGGCCACGGCAGCCGTGCTGAGGTCGGTCGTGCGCAACAGGTCGACCGCGCGTTCGAGGCGCACCTGCTGCACGTACCGGACCGGCGTCGTCCCGAGCACGGTGGCCGTCAGTCGCTGGAGGGTCCGCTGGCTGACGCCCAGCCCGACGGCGATAGCCCCGATGTCGAGGGGGCGCGCCAGCTGCTCGCGGACGGCCCGGTCGAACGCCGCCAGCGTCGGGTCGGTCTCCGGCAGGAGGCTCGGGCGCACCAGCGCGGCCTGCTGGGGGCGGTCGCCGACGGCCAGGTAGTCCCCGACCGCCTCGCTCAGCCAGGGACTGACCCGCCGCACCAGCGACAGGGCCAGGTCGAGGTGCGCCAAGGCCGCGCCCGCGGTGGTCACGGTGTCGGCGATGACGAGCGACCGGGTCTCGTCGAGGTCGACCCCGGGGTAGCGCCGCCGGAACGTCGGACCCAGCCACCAGCTCGTGGTCGCGGCCCTGCCGTCCAGGACCCCGCCCTCGGCCAGGACGAAGGTGCCGCTGCAGGCGGCCGAGACCGCCGTACCCCTCTCGTGCAGCTCGCGCACCACCGACACCGCCGCACTGTCGCGCACCGCCCCGACGACCTCCTCGGCGCCGACCAGGCCCAGGCCGGGCACGAGGAGCTGGTCCGGGGGGTCCTCGAGGCAGGCCTCGAGCGGTTCGGCGGCCGCGCCGAGGCCGTACCCGGTCCGGACCCGCGGCGTCGTCGCCCGCAACGACACCTCGAAGGGGTCGATGTGCCCGTCGACCCGGTCCCGCAGGAGGTTCGCCGCCGTGAGGACGTCGAGGAGGAGGCCGAGGCCCGAGTCCGCCACCCCGTCGACGAGGACGATCGCCA
>NZ_SAYU02000132.1 GCF_004025965.2 Phycicoccus flavus
ACCGCCGCGCACCCGCGCGCCGGGCTCGAGCTGCTCGTGGCGTCCGGGATCGCGCAGCTCGTCCTGCCGGAGCTGCCCGCCCTCCGACTCGAGGTCGACGAGCACCACCGCCACAAGGACGTCTACGACCACTCGATGATCGTCCTCGAGCAGGCCATGGACCTCGAGGGTCCGTCGGACGGCCCGCCGGAGTCGGTGCCCGGGCCGGACCTCGTCCTGCGTCTCGCCGCGCTGCTCCACGACATCGGCAAGCCGGCGACGCGCCGCTTCGAGTCCGGCGGCGGGGTGTCCTTCCACCACCACGAGGTCGTCGGCGCCAAGCTCGTCGCCAAGCGGCTCAAGGCGCTGCGGTTCGACAAGGACACGACGAGGAAGGTGGCGCGCCTCGTCGAGCTGCACCTGCGCTTCCACGGGTACGGCGACGGCCAGTGGACGGACTCCGCGGTGCGCCGCTACGTGGTCGACGCCGGCGACCTGCTGCCCCGGCTCCACCGGCTGACCCGTGCCGACTGCACGACCCGCAACGTCAAGAAGGCCCGCCGGCTGGCCGCCGCGTACGACGACCTCGAGGTGCGGATCGAGCGGCTGCAGGCGGAGGAGGAGTTCAAGGCGCTGCGCCCCGAGCTCGACGGCAACGAGATCGCGCAGGTGCTCGGCATCAGCCCCGGTCCCGTGCTCGGCCGGGCCTACAAGCACCTCCTGCAGGTGCGCACCGACGACGGTCCGGTCGGCAAGGACGTCGCCCGTGAGCGCCTGCTCGCGTGGTGGGCCGAGCAGCCCGAGTCGGCACAGGGGCCGTCCGGCGGCTGACGGCGCCGAGACGGCGCCGTGGTGACGCGGTGGGTCAGGAGGCCTCGGCCGTGGCGTCGGGCTGCGGGACGGCCTCGGCCTCGGGCCCCCCGTCGGACTCGGCCGCGGACTCGACGACGGCCTCGCGCTTGACCGCCGAGATCTCGAACTCCAGGGTGATCCGCTCGGAGACCAGGACGCCCCCGGAGTCCAGCGGCATGTTCCACTCCAGGCCGTAGTCACGGCGGTTGACCTTGCGGGTGCCCTCGAACCCGGCGCGGACGACGCCGAACGCGTCCCTCTCGACGCCGCTCAGGGCGATGGGGATGCTCAGCGACTGGGTGACGTCCTTGATCGTCAGGTCGCCGGTGACGAGGTAGGCGTTGTCCTCGATCTCCTCGACGCGGGTGCTGACGAAGGTGATGTCCGGGTAGGTCTCGACGTCGAAGAAGTCGGGGCTGCGCAGGTGCGCGTCGCGGTCCGGCGTGCGGGTGTCGACGCTCGCGGCCTTGAGGGTGATCTCGACGTGCGAGGCGTCCATGTCCTCGAGGTCGGCGTGCACGTGGCCCTCGACCTCGTTGAACGAGCCGCGGACGGTCGTGATCATCGCGTGCCGGGCCGAGAAGCCGATCCGCGTGTGCTGCGGGTCGAAGTCCCAGTCTCCCCCGAGCGTCGTAGCCGTGTCGGTCATGGCGCCTCTCCACCGGATTCTGACGGTCCGCAGCACGGTGCTGCTCCGGCAGTGTGGCAGAAGTGCACAGGGTTGCACGAGGGATCGGCAGGATCCAACAGGGCCGGCCGTCGCCCGGTCCGGGCGCCTCCGCGCGGCGCGGCCACCCGGGCGGGGACCACGGGCGAGTCGCCGCAAGGCCGGGCCGGGCGTCCGCGGCGCGGTCTAGGCTCGCTCCGACCACCGCCTCCGACGCCGCCCGAGGGAATGCCGTATGCCCGTCGTCACCCATCCGGGCCCCACCGCCCCGGCCGCGCCCACCGTGTCGCTGGAGACCCCGGACCGGTGGAGCGCGCTGCCCGCCGGCGACGCCCTGCTGCGCGCCTCCGGCCCCGGCGCCCGGGGCGGCGCCGTCACCGTCGTCGTCCGGCACCTCGTCCGCCCGGGTCAGGACCCGGTGACCGCCGTGCTCGACGGCTCGGCCGCCGCGGCCGGTCCCCCCGGGACGCGGGTCGAGGACGCGTTCGCCGTCCTGATCCGCGGCCGGGAGTGGCAGGCCCGCCACGTCGGCTGGGACGACGCCGGCGTGCCCGTGCTCGAGGTCCACCTGGTGACGGCGCTCCCGCCCGCCGAGGGCGCCGGGCGTCACCTGCTCGTCGTCGGCCGGGCCCGCGGCCACGGCCTCGAGGAGGACCACGAGGTCCTCCGGGCGGTCCTGGACACCCTCCTCGTCGACGGGGACGCCGGATGAGCGCCGCGCCGCTGCGGGTGCGGGCCGCCGGGGCCACCGACGTGGGCGTCGTGCGCGACCACAACGAGGACGACCACGTCGTCGGCGAGCGCGTGTTCGTCGTCGCCGACGGCATGGGTGGTCACGCGGCCGGCGAGGTCGCCTCACGGCTCGTCGTCGAGACGTTCGCCGGGCTCGACGCCGCCGCGGCCACCGGCCCGGAGGACGTCGCGGCTGCCGTGGCCGAGGCCAACCGCCGCATCCTCGCCTCCGCCGCCGAGCACCCCGAGCGGGCGGGGATGGGGACGACGGCCACGGGTCTCGTCCTCGTCGCCGACGCCGTGCCGGCCCGCTGGGTCGTCCTCAACGTCGGCGACTCGCGCGTCTACCGGCTGGCCGGGGACGGGCTGCGGCAGCTGACCACCGACCACTCCGAGGTCCGCAAGCTGCTCGAGGCCGGGCTCATCGACGAGGACGAGCTGTCGACCCACCCGCTGCGCAACGTCATCACCCGCTCGGTGGGCCTGGAGCCCGCCCCGGAGCCGGACCTGTGGGAGCGCGACGCCGAGCCGGGCGAGACCTTCGTCGTGTGCAGCGACGGCCTGACCAACGAGCTGGGCGACGACGACCTCGAGCGCCTCCTGCGGGAGAACCCCGACCCGCAGGACGCCGCCGACGCCCTCGTCGCCGCCGCGGTGCAGGCCGGCGGCCGGGACAACGTCACCGTCGTCGTCGTGACGGTCGACGGCGCGGGGTCGTGAGCGCCGTCCCGCCCGACGGGGACCGCTTCGTCGAGGTCACCGGCCCCGGTCTGGTCGCCGTCGTCGAGCCGGGGGCGTGGGGGGCCGGCCGGCTCGCGGCCGCCGCGGACGACGGGCTGCTCGCGCTGCTGGACCTGCTGTGCGGCGACGGCCTGGACGCGGCGCCGGCCTTCGGGATCGTCCTCGACGACGGGTCCCGGCTCCGCCTCCTCCT
>NZ_SAYU02000133.1 GCF_004025965.2 Phycicoccus flavus
TACCTCTCCGAGGCATCCATGGCCAAGATCGGCACAACCGGCAATGATGACCACGTCGCCCTCAGCCAGGGCTGACCGGTAGGCATCGAGATGACCTCAAAGCCCACCACTCCGCGGGACTCTTACCCTGAACCTTGCCCGGCGAACCCCGCCCGGCGAGCATCCCGGCTCGCCACCGATCAGCTGGCGCCCCCCGTACGTCCCAACTTTCTCGCCTGATCCCGGAAGCTTCACGCTTGGCCCCGGAACCTTCACCTTCGCCCCACCACCGAAGACCGGCGAACCTGAACCTCGTTCGGCGAACCTCGCCCGCCGAGCATCCCGGCTCGCCACCGATCAGCGGGCGCCCCCCCTGTGCGTCCCACCTTTCTCGCCTGACC
This sequence comes from Phycicoccus flavus, assembly GCF_004025965.2. GTDB lineage: Bacteria > Actinomycetota > Actinomycetes > Actinomycetales > Dermatophilaceae > Phycicoccus > Phycicoccus flavus. The sequence goes on from NZ_SAYU02000133.1 coordinate 381, forward strand.
CCGGAACCTTCACGCTTGATCCCGGAACCTTCACCTTCGCCCCACTTCTGAAGGTCGGCGAACCTGAACCTTCCCCGGCGAACCCCGCCCGGCGAGCATCCCGGCTCGCCACCGATCAGGTGGCGCCAACCTGTGCGTCCCACCATTCTCGCCTGATCCCGGAAGCTTCACGCTTGATCCCGGAACTTTCACCTTCGCCCCACTACCGAGGGCCAGCGAACCTGAAGCTTCCTCGGCGAACCCCGCCCCGTGGGCACCGGGACAATCTGCTGTTCGCATGGTGCCGGGATCGCCGTGAGCCGCGCACGCTCCAGCGGCCCCGGGCCCTCGAGTGGGCGGGTCAGTTGGAGTACAGGCGTGACTTGGCCTCGCGCACGGTCAGCACAACGGGATCTCCGGCGAGGTCGACCTCGCCGGGGATGTCGATCCATCCGCTGCCATTTACGCGGAACTCGCCGGTGTAGACGATGTCGACCTGCACCGGCACCTCCCCCGCTCGCGTGTAGGTGTGGACGATGCTCCCCGACGGGTAGGGCCCGCCGAGGTCCTTGGTCGGTCCGACCGTCTCGTCGCCGAGGCGGTAGGTGACGCTCTTCAGCCGAGGGCGGACCTCGATGTCGTACCCGAGCAGCTGGATCTGGTCGACTTCGTCGGGGCCGTAGCCCTCCTCGGGGAGGACGACCTCGAAGAACGTCGGCAGATTGACGAGCGTCACGTCACCCTCCGGCTGGATGTTCACCGTCGGCACGGAGAAGTCGGTCTCGTGGAACGCCTCCCGGATACGCGCCATGCGGAGGGCCGGTCCAGCCCCGGGCACACTCTCCGGCCAGCATGTCAGCCCGATCTCCTCCCACTGTCCCTGGTCGCTGGGGAAGGGAGTCCCGTTGCGCCGCACGCGCCGCTCGTACACGGCAACCGCCGGACCATCACCGCCTCCGCTAGCGATCCGGCACAGGCCCCACGACTGCGGGCACAGGTCGCCCGGATTGAGTCCCGGCGGCAGGTTGCTGCAGGCTGAGACTGCGGCGTAATCGTAGAACGGACCCTGTGCAACCACGCTCTTGTAGTAGCGACTTTGAAGGCCCGTCAAATCCTCGGTTGTCATCGTGTGCAGGACACTTCCGCTTTCAGAAACGTCACCCGCAGCGCCACCACCAGGCAGGTCCAGAGCGCGTGCGGCTGAGGGAAAGGCGGTAAGCAGAATGCCCCCAATCAAGAAATTTAGGGTGCAGGCGCTTAGCGCACGCCTCATCCTCATTTTGAGGACTCGATGCCACGCAGTCGCCACCGACCGTCAGTCCACGACAGGGCGGCATACGTTTTCGCTAACACCTTTTCATCGCGTCCCACTTCGGACCCGGAGGAATTGACGATGACCGCCCCGTGCTGCTGGAACTCAACGTACAGGTACTGCTCTCCTCCTGAGGCCCCTCCTACGGGTTTTACAACCGTCACTGATACGGGCTTCGATTTATACCTGGCCCTCGCCTCAACTAGGCCTCGCGCTCTGGCTTCATTTTTCTTGCAGAACTCGCATTTCGACGTGCTGAGCGGAGGCAACAACCCAGCCCTCGGCTCTGTCCATGCGCGATTGAGCTCTCCGAAGTAGTACTTGACGAAAAGGACGGCCGCTTCCGGCGTCTGTTTGCGGGCGGCGGCGGGGATGTCGGGGCCGGACGGGGAAGGACTCGCCGAGGGGGACGGGTCCGGCGACGTCGTCTCGCTGGTGGTCGGGCTCGCGGCCGGGCTGGACGCCGACGGAGATGGTGACGGGTCGTCGGCACCGCTCGAGTCGCATGCCGCCACCGAGAGGGCCAACAGCCCTGCCAGCACCACCGCCGTGCTCGACCCCGCGCGCGTCATCAGACCCTCTCCGGCCAGCCCCTCGGTGACCTCGGGCAATCACGCTAGCCAAACCCCCCGATCCCGCCACTCGAGTTGTCCACAGGTGCGCGACTTTCTCGACGGGTTTCGACCGCGTCGCACCATAAAGCACCATGGCGATCACGAGTCACACGAGCCTCAGGTCCACGAAGTCTCGGGGGGCGTCGGCCGCCCACGGATAAGCGGGTAAAGATGGACTGGCTGACCCAAGGGCCCGGCACCGGGGCGGGACGCTGTCCCCGGGAACGAAGCACGCGGGCTGCCCATGGGTCAACGGGCAAGGAGGGCTGGCTGACCCAGGGGCCCGGCGCCGGGGCGGGACGCTGTCCCCGGGAAGGAAGCACGCGGGCCGCCCATGGGTCAACGGGCAAGGAGGGTTGGCTGACCCAGGGTCCCGGCGCCGAAGTGCCAAGACGGTTGCCAGGAGAAGATTGGGACGTCGGCCGACGATGGGCCGACGGGTGGGGGGCTTAGCTGACGGAGGGGCCGGCGCCGCGGCGGAAGCCGGCGGGGCCCTCGGCGATGGCGACGACCTCCCAGTCCTCGATGAGCGTCGGGGAGGACCCGATGATCTTGCTGCCCGGCGAGGTGTCGGCGCCGGGCTCGAAGTCGGCGCGGAACGAGCGCCGCTCCTCCTCGCTGTCGAAGACGTACGTGCCCTCGAACCACTCGCCCTCGCGCATCCGCCAGGTCTTGAACGCCAGCCCGTCGAGGAACATGAAGCGCGCGATCGAGGTGCCGACGA
>NZ_SAYU02000134.1 GCF_004025965.2 Phycicoccus flavus
CCGCGAGGCCGGCCTGTCGTGGAGTGCGATCGGAAGATTCGTCGGTACCTCGGGCGAAGCCGCCCGGCAGCGGTACTCCTCCAAGGTCGCCTGACCTCGACGCCTGACCGTCGCCCAACAGGCGGCGGAAGGACCGTGCTTCTGAAGACCGTTGCGGAACGCCGAACGGGCTGATGGCCGCTCGGCGTGGCCGCCACCGCGTCGCGGCTCGGGTCCCAACAGGTTCCGAGACTGAGCACATCAAACACCACGCTGGCTAGCTTCTTAAGGGCGGCACGGACCCGAACGACCTGCGTGCGGACCCGCCGTCAACAGCTCCCGCAGACGCTGGACGACCGCCCGTTCCTACGGAATCGGAAGACCGCCGGGCTCATCTAGCCGACGGATGTCCCGGCGCCGACCTAAATCGCAGTCCCGCGCGTCACGACGCTGACGACCATCCGACGACTTATCCGACCCTGGTGACGCGTGAGTGATCCTTGAGACGCCGTGTCGACGGATGCGCAAAAGCCTCATAGTCCATCCAGGAGGTTCGCATGTGGTCACGATTCTTGGTTGCTGTTGCTGGAGTGCTCCTGGCCGTCGCAATTGCGGTACGCACCGGCCTCGTCGGATTTGTGTGGCCCGGAGCGATCATCCGGCTTGGCTGGTACGGGCCGGACGCGGATCGATTGACGAGCCTCGTGCTGGCTGGGTCTCTCGCAGCTTTCCTGCTTGCGGGTTTGCATCTCCGGGGACGCCGCCAGGCGACGACGTCCGAGCCTGGTGCGGTTGTGGGACCGGTGGCGGCGGTCCTCGGACTTGTCGTCGCTGCGACCAGCGCCGTCGCCGTCGTCTTCCCCGACACGCCATACGACGCAGCAGCTCCGGCCTGTCGAGGGGCCTATCTGCAGGGCTCCGACTTTTACGCACAGACAGTCGCAGGCGGAGCGAGCGCCCGTACGGGACCCGGCCGGGGCTTTCCCCAGGTAGACCGCTTCGCAGGTGACTGCACCCTCGGGTTCTCTGGGTACTGCATCGGCGAACCGGTCACGAACGACCTTAGTGACCTCGTGGACGCTCGATGGCTCATCGTCAACGGGAGCGAAAACCTCGTCTCCTCTGCGGTCCTGCAGGTCCAGTCGCAGCCGGCCAGCACGACCGCAGCGACACCGGATCCACGCTGCGCCAAGCTCGGTGGGTTCCCCCTACCTAACGCCTTGAAGTTCACGGCGAAGGTCTCACGTCAGCAGCCTAACCAGGTGAAACTCACGGCAACGGCGAAGGGCGCGCCGCTAATCGGTTACGCGGAGAAGATCGTGGACCCCGTCGACGGGGTGTATCCCTACACGCCCATCGGATCACCCAAGAGCAACGCTCCTCGGTTCGCTGGTGTCTGGATCGCCGACTCAGATGTCGATCTGCTCAAGGGCAGGACCGGCCGCATGCATATCGCCGCGTCGGCCTGCCTCTCAGCGGGTTTCCCCATCGGGGATCCAGCGGTCTACGAAGCCCGATTCAAGGCCGGAAGGATCGTCTCGCTCAAAGCCCTCGCCCAACTTCCTGGCGATGCCAGCATGCTGGCTAACACGGCCTGCTACGGGACGCGCAACTAACCCCGACGCTCACGAGATCGCGATGGTCGCGGTGCGGACCACGGGCCTGCCGTTGCTGGCGGTCGACGGCGACCTCAAGGCGCTACGAATGCTGGTCCAGCGCCGCGAGGCCCTGACCCGACGCCGGGTCCAAGCCATCGACCGGTTGCACGCCCTGCTGGCGGATTTCCTCCTAGGACAGACAAAACGCGACCTCACCTGGGCGGCCTTAAGGTGTCGTAGGGGGCCGTGAACGTCGGGTCCTGGCACAGGCAGATGCCGCGCGGGTCTTTGCTGGCGGCTGCACCGGAAATGGTCCAACGTCCCGGCCGACGTCAACACGCATCACCTCGGCAGTGTCCACTTCCACCCCAGGGCGCGGCGGACAAGCCGGGCGGCGAGCAGGACACCAGCCAGCGCGGACTGGTGCGCCAGGGGCACCTGGAGGTCAGCAGTCGCCTCACGTCCGCCCAGCGGGATGAGGCCCCCGCCGCAGACCCCGTCGACATATATGGCGCGGATGCCCCGGTCGGCGTAGTTCGTTGAGAGGTTGCGGTCGAGCCCGAGGCGGTCGGCGATGATGTCGCACAGATCGTCCGGAACGGCAGTGCCGTCGTACAGCAGCGTGCGGACGGCCAGGACCTGGTCGGGGACGAGCATGGCGTTGCGTGGGCGTAGGATTTGCCGTCGTCGGCCATATGTTCGAATGGGCTCGAGCGGCGGCGCCCCGGGCTCTACACGGCAGGTCGCACCGCCGTGCCTGCAGACGTTGAGGGAGCTCGGTGGTCGAACTTGTTGGACATGCTGCGTTAAGAGGGCCGCCCATAGTGGGCTACTAGAGACTTCCGGCAGGGCCGGTGTCTGGCCAGACTCGGTCCAGGTGCCCGGCGGGACGCTCTCAAGTGGGCTGCCCACCCTGCGCGGGTGTGGCTCTCTTCCGGTTTGCAGCCCGCCGGGTACCGCTGACGAGGCGTGGCTCAAGAAGGGACAGCCCTGCTCGTAGTAGCACTGCCCACCTCGCCGTCCATCGGTTCGAGACCAGGCGGGAGCACGGGTATGGAGCACGTCATCATCGGGGTCGATCCCCACAAGCTGTCGGCGACGATCGAGGTCGTCG
>NZ_SAYU02000135.1 GCF_004025965.2 Phycicoccus flavus
GCTGACGTGTCAGCTGCGGTGACGGCGGAGGCGGCGTTGCGTGTGGCGCCGATGATTCCGTTGCACTGCCCAAGAAGAACGGTCCGCACTGAATCCGGGAGCGGGATTCGACGGCCGGTGGCCAAGGCGCAAGGGTAGCGTGGGTTCCGTTGGCGTGCCCGGGCGTTGATCTGTTGCATGACGGGGTCACGGTCCGGGTCGGGGATCGCGGCCCAGGCGGACGCGGCCGCCTCGATGACCTCACCCCATGTGCGGAGCCTGGACTGGGCGTGGTCGGGACCGACGTACCACAGGGCGGATCGGGCGCGGGTGTCCGCGTTCAGCAGGAGCTCAGCAACACTACGACCGTCCCCGACGATCTGCACCGAAAGGTCGCTCACGGCGATACCTCGTCGGCCAGCCGTGCGATCTCACCAATCAGTCCCGATGCCCCGGGCGGAAAGTCCTCCAGGTGCTGCGACTGGGTGAGCTCCGTTGCCGCCACTACCAGGCTCGCGAAGTCGCGCTCCTCCAAGCCTTCGGGGAGCTCGACTTCATCGAGCGACTCACCCTGACTCGAAGGAAGAAGCTGCTGCGCTGCTGACGCGATGAGGTCCGCCCACAGGGCCGGGGAGTGCGTCGCCCGGTCGGTCTCGGCGCGGCGCATGCCCGCGTCGGATGCCTGGTACAGCAGCACGACCACTGCTCGCCAGGTCTGGGTCGCGGTCATGGATGTGTCCGGGCGGTTCATGCACGTTCCCTCTCAGCCGGGTCCCACTCCATCGAGCCAGTCCGCGGAGTGCTGATGACCGTCCCTGCCGTGATCTGGGGACGACCGGGTCGGCGTCAGAGCCCTGTGGACACTGGTCTCGATCGCCGTAAGCGGCGACCCTCGGTTCAGGAGTCACGACGCCATGTGTCAGGCCCGTCAGAGCGAACCGAGCGAGACGAGAGGGCCTCTGATGAGCCGGTGGATCTGGAAGGGGTTGGCGGTTGGCCCGGGCCTGATGGTCAGCACCGTGCTGACGTTGATGGCTGGCGCTCTGCTGCCGGCGCCCTGGGGACTCGCGCCGTTCGCGGTCGGCCTGGTTGCGGGAGGGCTGTGCCTGTCGGGCCGAGGGGAGTCGCTGGTCCTCCGAGTGGTGCTACGCGCCCGCCCTCTCCACGCCGCCGAACGGGACTCGATGAGGGCCGCCCTCACCCTCCTCTCTCAGAGCTATCTGGGTCCGCCACTGGTGCACGTGTGGGTGAGCCCTTCCGACCGTCGCACCGTGGCCGAAGCCGTCGGCCAGCGCACCGTCGTTGTCGCCGGCGGCGTCCTTGACGCGCTAGATGAGAGCCGGCTGACCCAGACGCAGGTCGCCGCGATGATCGGCCGCCCGGCCGGCCTGGTCCGCGACGGATGGGCGGGCCACGACGTGGCGATCACCGTCTGGTCATTCCCTTGGCTGCTGCTGCGAGCCATCATCCTTGGCGTCGCGGGGCCGTTCCTGCGCCTCCCTGTGGTCGCGCTGACGTGGCGGCTCAGAGTGGTGGTCATCGTCATCGCGGTCGTCCAAGCCGTGGAGCAGGGTCTGCCCTGGCTCGCCTGCCTCACCGGGCTATTCGGAGCGGTCAGCTACGCGACCCCGCTGACGCATCGTCGCTGGCGCGCCATGCTGCAGCTGGCCGGTGACCACGCGGTTCGCGAGGCCGGTCTCGCCGACCCGCCAGCACGGCCACGAAGCGGCGCCCGCACCCGGGTCCTGAGACGAGGGCATCGAGCGCTGCAGCCCTCCGGGAGATATGCGACCCCGGTCCGTCCGCTCCAGCCTCAATGAGACACCCCTAGGAGCTGCTGAGGTCCGCGACCGGCTACTGCCATGGCTCGGTCATGGAGCCACCTCGGTCTGCTCTGTCACCACGCGGGCCACGGAAATGGGCTTCCTCGGAGGCAGTATTCAGTCAGGCCCCAGGCCAGCAGTCGGACGGGTTCTGTATCAAATCGGCAGGAACTACTCAGCCGCTTCGCGCTCACCGAGACCGTGCGAGCGACCCCGCGTCTGACACGCCATGCCGGTCCGTCACGGCCCTGGCGGGGCGAGTGGCAGCGCGTGGTTCGGCCCACTCGTCCTGCCCCGCGGCCGGGCGGAGGCGGGGCTGGCCACTTGGGATCTGCTGGTCCTGTCGAAGCCGGAGCACAGTCCGGGAGGCGACGCCGAGCCGTTCGGCGATGTCGCTGTCGGAGGCTCCCGTGGCCGCCATCGTCCGAAGGACTGCGACTCTCTCGATGGCGGTCAAGCGCACGGGTGTGGGGTCGCCGCCGTGGGCGACACGATGGACCGCAGTTAGGTCGACCACGTCAGCGCTGCGGTCGTCGACAGCGGGGCCGGGGACGTGAGGGGTCGCGGTGGGATCGTCGATGGTGTCCTCGTCCCAGGCCAACGGCGGGGCGTAGCCGAGCTTGACAGCCCAGCCCCTAGTCTCTGGGGACGGCCCAGGCGTCATTGACAGCCGGTCATAGACGTCCCGGACCTCGCGCCAGCGCTGGACAGTCACTAGGTGACCCGGAGCGTTGATCAGCCGCGGCGTGCCCGG
>NZ_SAYU02000136.1 GCF_004025965.2 Phycicoccus flavus
GACGGTCGAGTCCATCGCCGAGGCGATCGGACGGCCGTCCCGCCGCACCGTCGCCCAGGGCGCCGCGTGGAGCGTGCCCGCCATCGCCATCGGCATCGCGGCCCCGGCGAACGCCGCCTCGCCCGGCGTCTGCGTGGCCTGCAGCACGGCCCCGCAGCAGTGCCTCCTCGACGTGGGCGGTACCGGTAACTGCTCGTGCGCACCGGGTCTGGTCTGTGTCGGGACCGGTCCCCTGGGGCTCGCGAACATCTGCGTGGGCGCCGACCTCGCGCCGCTCATCACCTCGTGTGGCGGCACGACGTGCACCGGCGTCTGCCTGGCCGCGGGTGGAGCCCTGATCACGGCCTTCAACACCCTGGTGGCGGCATTCGCGACGTTCTACGCCGCGGCAACAGGCTTGACCGGCCAGGGTGACACCCTCGACGCCTGCATCAGGCAGCCGGGGCTGCCCACGAACATCTGCGTGTCGCCGTTCGCGGACGGCGGACTCGGCTCGCTGTGCATCCAGACGTTCTCGTGCGGCGGCAACGCGCTCTTCGCCGTGGCGCTGAACACCCTCGACGCGGCGCTCGTGACGTTCGTCAACGCCCTGTCCACCGCGGGCATCCTCTTCAGCTCGTCCTGCCAGGCGCCCTACGTCTGTCAGGACGGGGTCTCCCTCGCGATCGACAACGACTCCGGCGGCGGACTCCTCGGTGGTCCCACGTTCGCGGCCGCCTACCGGGTCGGAATCTGCCAGTGCGGACCGCAGAACTCCTGCCCGCAGCCCACGGACCCGGCGCCTGCGTTCGAGGTCGGCTGCTGACGCCGTGGCCGCCCTCCTCCTGCTCTGCGCGCTGGTGCTCGCGGGCACTCTGCTCGTCAGTGGTGTCCTCAAGCTCCGTGACCTGACCGGCACCGCCGACGGCCTCGCACGGCTCGACGTGTTGCCCGAGCGACTCGTCCGCCCGGCGGCACTGGCACTCCCGATCGCCGAGGTGCTGCTCGGCGTCCTGTTGCTCGCCACCCGGGGATCGGCCCTGGTGTTCGTCGCGTTGTCGGCAACCGTGCTTGTCGCGGCCTTCACCGTCGTCGTGGTCCGGCTGGTCAGGCGAGAGGACGAGGTGCCGTGCGCCTGTTTCGGCAGCGCCTCCGAGGAGCCGGTGTCGGCGCTCACCGTCGCCCGCAACGCCGGCCTCCTGGTCTCTGCGCTCCTCGTCGCCGTGACCGCCCCCGTGTCCGGCGGCGTCCTGCCCGTCCTGACCGGGAGCGGCCCCGCCGAGGTGCTGCTCGGCGTGCTGGGCGCGACGGCCGTCGCGAGCGTCGCACTGCTCGTCGGCCGGCTGCACGCCCAGGGCCGGCGGATCGTCGACCTAGAGGCTCGGCTCGAGACCGCCGAGGCCAGGCCCGCGTCCCGCGAGCCGGTGCTGATCCCGGACGCCCGTGTCATCGACGCCACCGGCGCCGAGTGGACCCTGGCCGCGCTGAGCGCCGAGCGGGCACAGCTCGTCATCGGCGTGGCACCGGGGTGCGGTGCCTGCCATGATCTCGCCGAGATCGTGCCCCAGTGGCGTCACGGCCTCGGTGGCGAGGTCGACGTCATCCTCGTCGCGAACACCCCGCGCGAACAGGCGCTCCGCGTCTACGGCGCTCATGACGCGCACCTGTACGCCGACCCGACAGGCACGGTGTTCTCCGCGCTCGGCATCGCGGGCACGCCGGCCGCGCTGCTCCTCGGCACCAACGGCAAGGTGGCGGCGGGTCCTGCACTCGGCGCCGAGGCGATCGTCGAGCTGGTGACGGCCGTCATCCAGGCCATCGGAGTCAATGTGATGACCGGCCAGGCGCACCAGGCCCAGGGGCCGCGTCTGATCGGTGGCGAGGACACCGGCGATCAGTATCTCCCCGCGGCGGGGTTCGTCGTTCCGGACGTGCGGGTCCGGCACGAGGACGGCTCCGAGTCCCAGATGTCGCACGCGCTCGCGAGGCTGACGCCGGACCACGGGGACGTTGCCGTGGTCTCGTGGCGCAACGGCTGCGGCTACTGCGGAGAGATCGTCGAACAGATGCGGTTCTTCTCCGGCACCGGGGACGTCGTCCTCCTCGTGAACGAGCCCGTGTCCACCGTGCGGGACCAGGGCATCGAGGGCCCCGTTCTGCAGGTGCTCGACGCCGACGCCTCCGGCGTCCTGGGGCTGCTGGGCACCCCGTCCGGCTTCCCCGTGCGTGACCTGGCGATGCAGCCCGGAGGAGGCGTCGGAGGGGGCTCCGTCCTCCGGATGCTGCGCGAGCGGGCCGTCGCGCACGGCAGCCTCACCGCGGAGCAGGCCGCGAGCCCGGTCTTCGGCGGAGCGCCGCTCCCGTCACCCGGACACGCGCACGGCGGCCACGACCACGCCGGTCACGACCACGCCGGTCACGACCACGCGCACGCCACGCCGGAGCACGTCGGCCGGCACTGAGCGACGCGCCCGGCGCCCCGGCGCGACCGGTCCCCGGGGCGGGGCTAGACTCGGCTCGCCACGGGAGGGGAGTATCCCCGACGCGGTGTCCTCGTCATCACGGGCGGCCGTCCGCCCCGGGGCGCCGGTCCGTCCTCGGACGGGAGAGACCTCCGGCCACTTC
>NZ_SAYU02000137.1 GCF_004025965.2 Phycicoccus flavus
GACGTGCAGACGTACTGCATCGGCCAGGCCGCCTCCGCCGCCGCCGTCATCCTCGGCGCCGGCGCCCCGGGCAAGCGGTTCGCGCTGCCGAACGCCCGGGTGCTCATCCACCAGCCCGCCATCGAGGGCACCGGCGGCATGGCCTCCGACCTCGAGATCCACGCCAACGAGATCATCCGGATGCGGGAGTGGCTGGAGGAGACGATCGCCAAGCACTCCGGCCGTGACGTCGAGACCGTCCGCAAGGACATCGACCGCGACAAGATCCTCTCGGCCGAGGCCGCGAAGGAGTACGGCCTCGTCGACGAGGTGCTCGCCTCGCGCAAGGCCAACACCTGAGCCCTGCCGTCCGCCGCACGACGCCGCCCGGTCCCCCCGAGGGACCGGGCGGCGTCGTCGTACCGGGCAACGACCCGGCGCCGTCGTACCGGGGGACGACTGGGGGCGCCGTCGCACCGGGCGCGTTCGGGACGCGTCGTCGTACCGGAGAACGACCAGCCGGACCGTCGACTCGTCGACGTCAGGCGTCCTCCGCGCCCCCAACCCTCTCCGGCGTGCGAGACCTCTCCGACCCACGGGGTTCTCGCTGAGCACCGCAGATCTCGCCGACCCATGGGGCTCCCGCCCCGACGTGTCGGTGAGATCGACGTGGCCCGACGGGATCCGCCGGAGTCGGAGACTTCTCGCAGCGGGAGTCCGGGGCCGGGGCTGTGGATGACATCGGCACCGATGCGCCGCGCGCTGCCAGGCTGGCCCGCATGCTCGGACCACCCGCTCCCGTTCCCTTCGACCCCGGCGTGCTGCGCACGGGGTCGGACCTGCGTCGTGCCGGGATCGAACCGAGTCGGGAGCCGGGGTGGCACCACGTGGGGCACGGGGCGTGGCTTCCGGACGCGACCTGGGGCCGTCTGACCTCCGTGCAGCGCCACGCCGCCGTCGTCCACGCAGCCGACCTGCGTGGGTCCCGGCGCGCACAGCGGACCTACGCCCTCACCTCGGCGGCTGCCGTGTGGGGCCTGCCGCGCATCGGGCCCTGGCCGGGGACCGTGATGATCCTCGTCGCGGACCCCGCGGTGCGTGGGACCAGGGTGGTCCGCCCTCATCTCGGCCCGCCCGCCGAGACCGTGTCGCTCCAGGGGCTGCGGGTGACCTCCGCCGCTCGGACCGTCGTGGACCTGGCGCGCACCGGGTCCCTCGACTCCGCGCTGGCCGCCGCCGACCACGCCCTCCGCCACGGGCTCTGCACACCCCAGCAGCTGGCCGAGGAAGTGGCCGCGGTCCCGCCCTCCTCGCGTGGACGTCGCGTCGCCGCACTCGTGCGAGACCTCGCCGATCCCCTCAGCATGTCGGCGGGCGAGAGTCTGTCGCGCCTCCAGATGTACCGGCTCAACGTGCCGAGGCCCGTGCTGCAGGGGAAGCGGGAGGACTCCGCAGGGCTGATCGGGTACGTCGACTTCGACTGGGAGCACGCGGTCGGGGAGTTCGACGGCAAGGTGAAGTACCGGGTCCCCGACGGTGCCGATCCCGCGACGGCAGGCGAGATCGTGTGGCGCGAGAAGAAGCGAGAGGACCGGATCCGACGGCAGGCGCCGCTCGGGCGCTGGGTCTGGGCGGACGCGCTCGATGCCGAACGACTCCGTCCGATCCTCGCGGCGATCGGTGTCCGGTCGGCGCCACGCAGCACCTGGTTCGACCTCGGGGCGCACCACGCCGGCTGACACCCGAGCCTCAGGTGCCTCGCCAGAATGCGAGACCTCTCCGACAGGCGTCGGTGTCGCCGACCCGTGCTGATCTCGCCGAGCCATGGCGCGAGAGCACCGACGTCTCGGCGGGTTCGACATGCCCGGGCGAGAACCACATGGGTGGGAGACATCTCGCACCGGGGGCGTCCGGAGGGGGCGGGTTGCGCTGACAGCGAACCGAGGCGACGCGCCGACCGGCGCGGCGGTTCAATGGGTGCGACAGGACAGCTCGGCGGGTAGCGTCGGGGCCGTTGTCGCCGCCGAGGGAAGGACCGCGTCCGTGGCACGCGTCGGAGAGACCAGTGACCTGCTGAAGTGCTCCTTCTGCGGCAAGTCGCAGAAGCAGGTCAAGAAGCTCATCGCCGGTCCCGGCGTGTACATCTGCGACGAGTGCATCGACCTGT
>NZ_SAYU02000138.1 GCF_004025965.2 Phycicoccus flavus
TCGAGGCGGCCGCGGGGGTCGTCGACGCCGCCGTCCCGGCCCGGGACCGCGCCGAGGAGCCGGCCGCCCGCGCCCACGACGACAGCGAGCCCGCCATCGGGTGAGCGGGGCTAGCGTGGGTGGATGCAGATCACCCACCTCGGACACTCCTGCCTGCTCGTCGAGATGGCCGGCTCCCGGGTCCTCATCGACCCCGGCGCGTTCAGCGAGGACTTCACCGGCCTGCGCGACCTCGACGCCGTCATCGTCACCCACCAGCACCCCGACCACCTCGACGCCGACCGCGTGCCGGCGCTGCTCTCGGGCAACCCGGACGCCCGGGTCCTCACCGACCCCGGCAGCGTCGACGTGCTCGCCGGCCTGGGCGTCGAGGCACAGACGCACGACGGCGTCACCGAGGTCGGCGGCGTGCGGGTGACGCCGGTCGGGCGTACCCACGCCCTCATCCACGACGACGTCCCCCGCATCCCCAACGTCGGGGTGCGCCTCGACGCCGACGGCGAGCCGTCGCTCTACCATCCCGGCGACGCGCTGGACGCCGACCCCGGGGAGGTCGACGTGCTCGCCTTCCCGCTCATGGCTCCGTGGGCCCGCAGCCGCGACATGACTGGGTTCCTCCGCCGGCTCGGGGCGCCGCGGGCGGTCCCGATCCACGACGCGCTGCTGAAGGAGGCCGGGCGCAACCTCTACCTCGGGCAGGCGCGTGACCTGGGCAGCGAGCGCACGGAGATCGTCGACCTCGCCGGGCGGGGCGCGGTGACCTTCGAGTGACGTCGCGACCGGCGGGCTCGACGGAGGTGGCCCCCGAGGAGGTGGTCTTCGTCGAGGAGCTCCGGCAGCTCGGGGTGACTGTCCACGGTGTCCACCAGATCCGTGAGCCCGCCGCACGTGCCGATGTGCGGGACGTGATCTTCGACCACCTCGGGCGCGACTACTCCGACTATGTGCGGGGCCGTCTGGCGGGTGTCCTGGGCGGCCCCTGGATCGGCGACGACGAGTTCGACCGCCTCGTGACGGCCTACCGCTCCGAGGCGTCGGACCACGTGCGCGAGCAGCTGGCGGACTCGGTCGCCCGCTCGGCCGGCGGGCGGCTGGACCAGGTCGTGCCGCTGATCGGGGTTCGCACGCGAACCTTCGGGTTCGCGCACGTTCGGAGGGTGCGCGTACCCGAAGGTTCCGGGATCAGGCGAGAAAGTTGGGTCAGGCGGTGACGTGGCCCCGCAGTTGCTTGCGGCGGGTCTGCGCGGACGTGGCGAGCACGGCGGCGCCGATGATGCCGGCCTTGTTCCGCAGCTGCGCCGGGATGATCGGCGTGCGGATGTCGAGCAGCGGCAGGAACTGGTCGGAGTCCTTGGAGATCCCGCCGCCGACGACGAAGAGGTCCGGCCACATGAGGTCCTCGAGCGCCCGGTAGTACTTCTGCAGCCGCTCCGCCCACTCCGGGTAGCTGAGGTCCTCGCGGGTCTTGGCCGAGCTCGCGGTCCGCGGCTCGGCGTCCGAGCCGTCGATCTCGATGTGACCGAGCTCGGAGTTCGGGACCAGGACGCCCTCGTTGAAGATCGCCGTCCCGATGCCGGTGCCGAGGGTCGTGAGGATGACGAGCCCCTCGTGCCCGGCGGCGGCGCCGTAGTTGAGCTCGCCGACCCCGGCGGCGTCGGCGTCGTTGACGACGACGACGTCGTGCTGCAGCCGGTCCTCCAGCAGCTTCTCGATGTCGCAGCCGATCCACGACTTGTCGATGTTCGCCGCGGTCTTCACGACCCCGTGCTGGACGACACCGGGGATCGTCACCCCGATGGGGGAGTCGCTGCGGACCTCGTCGAAGTGGTCGACGATCTGCGCGATGACGTCGCAGACGGCCTCGGGCGTCGAGACCGCGGGGGTCTCGATGCGCAGCCGCTTCTGCGCGAACGCGCCGGCGTCGAGGTCGACCGGCGCCCCCTTGATGCCGCTGCCGCCGACGTCGATGCCCAACGGGTGTCCGGTGCTCATGCTGCGTCTCCCAGGGTGAGGATCTCCGGCCCGTCCTCGGTGACGAGCAGGGTG
>NZ_SAYU02000139.1 GCF_004025965.2 Phycicoccus flavus
GACCCGGCCATCGCGCCGAGCACCCAGAGGAGCGTGAAGCCCCGCGCCAGCCACCACGCGGCCCGCAGGTCCCGGACCCACGGCCAGCGCTCGAGAGCCGAGTCGCGCAGGCGCAGCCAGTCGGCGCGGAACTGCGCGAGGTGGCCGGGCCGGGCCGGCTCGTCCGGCAGGCGCCGGGGCGGCAGGCCCGCGGCAGACCGCAGCTCGGCGGCATACGCCTCGGGCTCGCCGAGCAGCGGCCACAGCCGCTCCCCCGACTCGGCCGCCCTCTCCGCGAGGTCGGCCTCCATCCCGCGGGTCAGCTCGTCGGCGTCCTCCGACGGCAGGTCGTCGAGCCACAGTCGGACCGCGCGGACGTACGCCCCCGCGTCGTCCGTCCCGGGGCCGACCACGGGCTGGGTGGGGACGCTCACGAGGCCACCCCCGCCGCGTCGAGCAGCCCGTCCATCGTCGCCGTGAACGACCCCCACGTCTTGGCCTGGGTCTCGAGCATGTGCCGTCCCTCCGTCGTCATGCCGTAGTACTTGCGGTGCGGACCCTCCTCCGAGGGCACGACGTACGAGGTGAGCGCCCCGTTCGCGAAGAGCCGGCGCAGCGTTCCGTACACCGACGCGTCGCCCACCTCGTCGAGGCCCGCCTCGCGCAGGCGACGGACGACGTCGTAGCCGTACCCGTCCTCCCGCGCCACGACCGCGAGCACCGCGAGGTCGAGGACGCCCTTGACGAGCTGTGTCCCGTCCATGTCCACCTCCTGGTCTGTGCGTTGCACAGTACTACGGACAGCACAGTACCGCGCGCAACACACCAGGGGCACGTCGGCGGCGGATATCGGGGTGTCGGTGCGCGCTCCTACGCTCGCCGCCATGCACCGGAGCCGCATCGGGGTCGCCCTGCTCGACCATCCCGCCGAGACCTACGACGCCGCGGCCGCCTTCTGGGCCGGCGCCGTGGGCCGCGAGCGAGGCCGAGCCGACGCGCCGCCGGAGGAGGACCCCTACGAGAGCCTCGGGCCGCAGGCGGGCGGTCTGCTGCTGGAGCTCCAGCGGACCGGCTCCGGCACGCCGCCGCGCGTCCACCTCGACATCGAGACCGACGACGTCGAGGCCGAGCTCGCCCGGGTGACGGCCCTCGGGGCGACGGTCACGACCCGGCACGAGGAGTGGGCGGTGCTCGCCGACCCCGGCGGGATGCCGTTCTGCGTCGTCCCGGTCCAGACCGGCGACGCCTTCGAGGAGCACGCCGTGACCTGGCCATGACGTCTCAGGTCAGGTCGGCCGCCACCTGCAGGGCGAGGCCGTCGAGGATGTCGTGCTCGCTCGTGACGACCCCCGCGGCCGGGGACCGGGTGGTCACCCGGGCCAGCAGCTCGTCCCACACGAGGGCGCCGGCACCGATGACGTCGACCCGCCCGGGGTGCATGAACGGCAGCGCGGCCCGTCGGTCGCGCGGCATCGCCAGGAGGTCCCGGGCCGCCGACCGGTGCTCGGCCGCCGAGAGGCGGGCGAGGTGGATCGCTCCCGGGTCGTAGGACGAGAGCCCGAGGGCGTGCGCGGTCACCGTCGTCACGCTGCCGGCCAGCCCGACGACCGCACCGAGGCCGGTGAGGTCGACGGCCTGCTCGACATCGTCGAGAGCGGCGGCGACGTCGGCGCGGGCGGCGGTCTCCTGCTCCGGCGTCGGTGGGTCGGCGGCCAGGTGCCGTTCGGTGAGCCGGACGCAGCCGACGTCGACCGAACGCGCGGCCTCGACGTCGTCCTCGCCGCGCACGACCTCGGTGGAGCCGCCGCCGAGGTCGACGACGAGGTACGGACCGGGGATGCCGAGGCGTCGCAGTCCGGCCGTGGCACCGACGAACGACAGCCGCGCCTCGACCTCGCCGGGCACGACCTCGGGCGCGACGTCGAGGTCACCGAAGGCGGCGCGGACGCCGGTGACGAAGTCCGCGGCGTTGCGGGCGTCGCGGGAGGCCGACGTGGCGACGAACCGGGCGGCCGCCACGCCGTGCTCGCGGCACAGGTCGGCGTACTCGCGGGCGACGGCGAGCG
>NZ_SAYU02000014.1 GCF_004025965.2 Phycicoccus flavus
CCGTTCTTCTGGCTCCCGTCCCGGTAGCGGAACGACACCGCGCCCGCGTCCCGGTCCTCCCCACCGGCGATGAGGACGAACGGCACCTTGGCCTTGCTCGCGTTGCGGATCTTCTTGGGGAAGCGGTCGTCGGAGGTGTCCAGCTCGAAGCGCAGCCCCGCGGCCCGCAGCTTCTCGCCGACTTGGGACAGGTACGGGACGAACTCCTCGGCCACCGGGACGCCGAGCGCCTGCACCGGCGAGAGCCACGGGGGGAACGCGCCGGCGTAGTGCTCGACGAGGACCCCGATGAAGCGCTCGATGGACCCGAACTTCGCCGAGTGGATCATCACCGGCTCCTGGCGGGAGCCGTCCGCCGCCTGGTACTCCAGCCCGAACCGGTGCGGCTGGTTGAAGTCGTACTGGATGGTCGACATCTGCCAGGTCCGGCCGATGGCGTCGCGCGCCTGCACGGAGATCTTCGGCCCGTAGAACGCGGCGCCTCCGGGGTCCTCGACGAGGTCGACGCCGAAGGACTCGGCGGTGCGGCGCAGGACGTCGGTGGCGGCCTCCCACTGCTCGTCGGAGCCGATGAACTTGTCCTTCTTCTCGCCCTCGGTGGCCCGGGTGGAGATCTCGAAGTAGTAGTCGTCGAGGCCGAAGTCGGCGAGCAGGCCGACGACGAACCGGAGCAGGTGCTCGACCTCCCCCGGCGCCTGCTCGGCGGTGACGTAGGAGTGGCTGTCGTCCTGGGTCATCGCCCGCACCCGGGTGAGGCCGTGGACCACGCCCGACTTCTCGAACCGGTACACCGACCCGAACTCGAACAGCCGCATCGGCAGCTCGCGGTAGGACCGGCCCCGCGAGCGGAAGATGAGGTTGTGCATCGGGCAGTTCATCGCCTTGAGGCGGTACTCGGAGTGCTCGAGCTCCATCGGCGGGAACATCGTGTCGGCGTAGTACGGCAGGTGCCCGGAGGTGTGGAACAGCCCGTCCTTGCTGATGTGCGGGGTCCCGACGTACTGGAAGCCCTCCTCGATGTGCCGCCGGCGGACGTAGTCCTCCATCTCGCGCTTGACGACCCCGCCCTTGGGGTGGAAGACGACCATCCCGGAGCCGAGCTCGTCGGGGAAGGAGTAGAGGTCCAGCTCCGAGCCCAGCCGGCGGTGGTCCCGTCGCTCGGCCTCGGCCAGCCGGTCCAGGTAGGCCTTGAGGTCCTCCTTGGTCGGCCAGGCGGTGCCGTAGACCCGCTGCAGCTGGGGGTTCCTCTCCGACCCGCGCCAGTACGCCGCGGCGCTGCGCATGAGCTTGAAGGCGTTGCCGAGCACCTTGGTCGAGGGCACGTGCGGGCCGCGGCACAGGTCGCCCCAGGCCACGGAGCCGTCGCGGCGGACGTTGTCGTAGATGGTCAGCTGAGCGCCGCCCACCTCGACCGACGCGCCCTCCCCGAAGGCCTCCAGCGCTTCGCGCTGGTCGCCTCCGTGGGCCCGGGCGGCGTCCTCGGCCGAGCCGCCCTTGAGGCCGATGAGCTCGATCTTGTACGGCTCGTCGGCCAGCTCGACGGCGGCATCGGCGTCCGACACCTCGCGGCGGCGGAAGGTCTGGCCCTCGTTGACGATGCGCTGCATCGCCTTCTCGAGCGCCTTGAGGTCCTCCGGGGTGAACGGGTCCTCGACGTCGAAGTCGTAGTAGAACCCGTCGCGCACCGGTGGCCCGATGCCGAGCCTGGCCGACGGGTTCACCTGCTGCACGGCCTGGGCCAGGACGTGGGCGGCGGAGTGCCGCAGCACGTCGAGACCGTCCTGCTCCGCGGCGGTGACCGGCTCGACCGACTCGCCGTCGGCCGCCGGGAGGTGCAGGTCGCGCAGCTCGCCGTCGACGCGGGCGACGAGCACCGCCCGGTCTTCGCCGACGAGGTCGCCGTAGGTCGTGCCCGCGTCCACCACTCGCTCGCTGCCGGCGACGTGGACGGTGATCTGGGCGGACATGGTCGGCGCTCCTCGTGGGGGTCGGGGCGCGCGCCGGCGTCCCCGGCGCGCCCGACGATGCTATCGAGGCGCTCCATGGCGGGGCGCGCGAGTTCCGCCCGGCCGGCTCAGGGCGTGGGAGGCGGTGCCGGGGTGACGACCCACGAGACGCCGACGGCCAGACAGAACAGGGCGAGCGAGACCATCCACAGCAGCCGTCCCCGCTGCAGGTCGTGGCGGGCGGCGGCCGTCCGGATGTCCCAGCGCCGGGCGGAGGCGTCCGCGTCGAGCTCGCTGAGCCACGTCGGACCGTTGGCCGCCCGGACCATCCGGAAGAGCGAGACCAGCGCCGCCCCGAGCGAGGCGGTGAGCAGCACCATGAGGACGTAGCGGGGGACGCCCTGGTACTTCATGAAGCCCTCGCCGGGCTTGATCGCCAGGCTGGCGAGGACCAGCGTGAACGTCCCGGCCACCCCGTTGCGCCACCCGTCGGCGCGCGTGCGGACGGCCTCGAGCTTGGCCTTCGCGACCGCGACGTCGGTCGGCCGGTCCGGCTGCCCGCGGCCTCTCTTGGCTTCGTCCTCGGCCTCGGCCTCGAGCGCCGCCCGACCGTCGCTCTCCAGTGCGTCGAGCCGTGAGTCGATGCTGGACCTGCGCAGCGCCGCCCGCGCGGACCCGACGGTCATCCTGGCCATGGCGGTCCCTCCTCGCTCGGCCGGCGGGCCGTCCGGGAGGCGGTGCCGGTGGCCGGATTCTGGCCCTGCCGGTGCGTGCCGGCAACCGCAGCGCGGGCCCGTCAGCGCTCGGGTGGGTCGAGGACGAACCGGCCGGTGTCGAGCCAGTGCCGCAGCCGGGTCACCGTGCGTCCGAGGTACTCCGGGAGCATCGCCCGGAACTCCGGGGTCGAGGAGGTGAGCAGGCTGTTGGCGAGCAGCAGCTGGCGCGAGGCGACGAGCGCCTCGAACACCTCCGGGTCGAGGTCCGGCAGGGGCGCGACCTGCGCGTACCCGGCGCGGACGGCCGCCTCGGCGGGGACGCCCTCGGCGTCGCGCAGGTAGAACGTCGCGACGGCGAGGTCGAGCGCCGGGACCGCGAGGCCGGCGTCGTCGAAGTCGAACACCGCGAGGCGGCCCTCGTGCCACTTGAGGTTGCCGCCGTGCAGGTCGCCGTGGACGACGACCGGTTCCGCGCCGGCCAGCACCGTGTCGAAGGCCGCGCGGGCCCGGCCCAGCGCGGTGTCCAGCACGGCGCGGCCGCCCGGACCCGGGACGTCGACGGTGGAGATCCGGTCCGCGTCCCCGAGCAGCGGCTCGGCGAAGAGCGGCAGCGAGGTGCCCTCGGGCAGCCGCCACCGCGCGGCGTGGAGGTGCAGGGTCGCCATGGCCTCCCCGAGGGCGTGCGCCTGCTCGGCGTCGCACTCCTCGACGTCGGGCCCCTCGAGCCAGGCGTGGGCGACGACGAGGAAGTCGCGCCCGGCCGCGGCGGAGGCCACGGTGGTGAAGGGCGCTCCGGTCAGGGTCGGGACCGGGTCCGGGACTCCGACCCCGGTGTCGCGGGCGATGGCGTGCACCCACGCGAGCTGGGCGGTGAGGTGCTCGGGGGTCGCCAGCGAGTTCGTGTTGACCCTCAGCGCGACGTGCCGTCCGTCGCGCGCGGTGACCTCGAAGGTCGTGTTGAAGCCGTGGAGCACGAGCTCGAGGCGCTCGACGTCGAGCCCGAAGTGGGGCGCGGCCGCGGTCGCCACCCCGCGCAGCAGGTCGACCTGGGCGTCGGTCCCGAGGTCGGCGAAGGCGGCGGAGGCGGTCACCGGGCCAGTGCACCAGAACGCCCGGGGCGGCCGCCACGCGGATTCGGCCACGAGGCGGCCACCTCCGGAGCGGGCCCTACGAGCCGGTGGACCCGGGCTCGCAGGTGATGACGAAGCTGATGTCCTTCTCCGAGGTGTAGGTCCCGGCGCCGAACGGGCTCATCGCGACGAGCGTGTAGTCGGTGCCGGCCTTGAGAACGACGAAGCCGCTGCCCTGGGCGACGGTCCACTCGGAGACCCCGTCGGCGAGCTCGACCTTGTCGCACGAGTACTCGCCGTTGTTCTCCCAGTAGGACGGCTTGTTCTGGTCGGGGACGGCCCGGGCGACGGCGGGTGTGGTGCCGGCCAGCAGACCGGCGGCGGCGGCCGCGGCCCCGGCGGCCAGGACCCGGGTGGTGACGCGCATGACGGATCGACTCCTTCGTCGGGGTACCGGCTGCCCTCTGCAACCACCGGTCCGGCGGACCGGAGCCGTCACGCTAGCCAGGCCGCGGTGCCGGGCACCATGGCCCGACCGGGCCACGGCCGGGTCGGGGACGACGTGCCGCGGGGGCGTCCGGGCGTGGGACGTCGCCCGGCACGGACCTCCCGGATCGGCATACTGGCGGGCGTGGACGACCTGCTCGCGCTCTGCGCCGACCTCCCCGTCCGGCAGGTCGCCCCGGGCGAGGTCCTCCTCGAGGAGGGCGCGGCCGCCGGGGCGCTGCTCGTCCTGCAGTCCGGCTCCGTCGTCGTCGAGCGCGGGGGCACTCCCTTCGCCCGCATCGACACCCCCGGCGCCGTCTTCGGCGAGCTGGCCGTCGTCCTCGGCGTCCCCGTGACGGCGACCGTGCGCGCCGACGACGAGGTCGTCGTCAGGGTGGCCGAGGACCCGCGGGCGTTCCTCACCGAACGGCCCGGGGCCGCGCTGGCCGTCCTGCGGACGACCGCGGCGCGGCTCGACGGGCTGACCCGCTACCTGGCCGACGTCAAGGAGCAGTACGCGGGTCTCCCCGGCCACCTGGGCATGGTCGACGGCCTGCTCGACACCCTCGTCCACCACCAGGGCCCGCAGGCCCGGCCGGGCTCCGCCCGCGACCCCGAGGGGCACCTCGGTCACTGACCGTCCGGCGCCCGCAGGTCACCCCCGGTGCGCTCCAGCAGCAGGCGCGCGGCCGCGCGGCCCGCGGAGACCATCCGGTCGAACTGGTGGAACTCCAGCAGCCCCACGCCCATCGACGACGGGGAGACGACCCACGCGCCGTGCCTGCGGGCGGACTGCACGGCGCCCCCGCTGCCGATCATCATCGTGCGCACGAGGGTGTCGCCGAGTCCGGGCACGCGGGGCCGCCCACCACGGTGTGCGCCGGACCCGCCGGTGCCGATGGAGACGGCGACCGTCGGGCCCTCGTCCCGGCGGACGAGCAGGTCGGTCGGCAGGGCGTCCAGGACGCTGCCGTCGACGAGCAGCCGCCCCTCGTCAGTCGGCACCGGTGCCCAGAGGACGGGCAGGCGGCAGGAGGCGACGGCGGCGTCGACGAGCCGGCCGCGCTCGTGCTCGACCCGGCCGCGGCCGACGAGGTCGACGCTCACGGTCCTCAGCGACCGTGGCAGCCCCTCGAGCACCTCGTCGGCGCCCAGCCCGCGCGACAGCCCGACGACGAGGCGGCGGCCCTTGGACAGCGAGGTGATCGGGGCCCGCCAGTCCGAGAACGGTCGGTGCCGGACGAACTCGTCGTAGCAGACCTCCTCCAGCTGTGCCCCGTCGCGGCCGATGGCGTAGGCCGCCGCAACGACGGCCCCGAGGCTGCACCCGGCGAGGCGGTCGATGGTGAAGCCGGCCTCCTCGAGCTCGCGAACCACGCCGATGTGGGCGATGGCGCGGGCGCCGCCGGCACCCATGACCACGCCGAGGGAGGCTCCGGCGAGGCGGTCCGCGAGGGGCCGCAGCCCGGCGGCGAGGTCGCCGTCGACGACCGTCAGCTGCCAGGCGTCGGTGGCGGCCACCCAGTCCGCGCGGCGGGCCGGCACCGGGCGCGGCCCGACGAGGACGAGCTCGGGACGGCGGCCCGGGACCGGTCCTGCGGTCTCGTGCGGGGGGTCGGTGGCCGCGTCGGCGACGAGGACGACGGTGTCGGCCTGCCGGACGCACAGCTCGTGCCAGGCCCGACCGTCGGCGTCGGCGTCCGCGCCGGGAGCGACGAGGACCACGCGGTCGTGGCCGCTCTCGGCCCGGGCCAGGCCCTCGGGGTCGACGCGACCGGGCGCGAGGACCGACACGTGGTGGCCGATCCGGGCCACGAGCCGCTCGGCGACCTCGTGGACCGGCGCCCCCGGGTGCAGGCCGACGACGGAGACCACGGTGGGCCGCTCGGGTGGCGGCGCGGCGACGGCCGGTGCCGCGGTGCGCAGCCGCTCGGCGACCTGGCCGAGGACGAACCGGCTGGCGGCGGCGTCCGTCGCGAGGACGCTCTCGACGGCGTCCCGCGGCAGCTCCAGGACCGTGCTGTCGCGACGGGCGCGCACGGTCGCCGACCGCGGCTCGCCGGTGAGCAGGGCGAGCTCGCCGAGCACCTCCCCCGGACCGACCTCGCGCACCGTCCGCCCCCCGACGAGCACCTCGAGCCGGCCGCGGTGGACGACGAAGGCCGACCCGGAGGGCCCGCCCTCCTCCACGAGGGCGGTGCCCGCCGGGACGTCGCGCAGCCGGGCGGCCTCCTCGAGGCGCTGGCGGGCGGCGACGGGGAGGGCGGCGACGAGCGGGACGGCGGCTAGGTCGGTGGCGCCCGCCCCGACCTGCCCGCGGGCCGACCATTCCGCCGGAGGGTCGGGCGCGTGGACGAGCGGCGGACGGTCGCCGTCGTCCGCCTCGTCCTCGGGGGCGGGCCGCAGGACGCCGAGCGGCAGCGCGAGGACCGCGACGACGACGAAGGCCGTGACCGAGAGCAGCCAGCCGTCGCGGAAGGCGCCGACGGCCTCGGCCGGCGTCGGGTCGCCGATGACGACGACGAGGACGGCGATGCCGAGGACGCCACCGAGCTGCCGGGCCGCGGAGTTGACCGCCGAGGCCGTGGCGTACCGGCCGCCGGGCACCTGGGCCAGGGCGGCACTGCCGAGGAGCGGCAGGGTGGCGCCCACGCCGATGCCGCTCAGCAGCTGTCCGGGCAGCCACTCGGACCAGAAGGCCGGCTCCAGGCCGACCCGCTGGTGGTACCAGAGGTACGCCCCGGCCCACACGAGGGCCCCGGGGACGACGAACCAGCGATAGCCGTGCCGGTCGGCCAGCGGACCCAGCCGGGAGGCGACGACCGCGGCGACGACCGCCCCCGGCACGAGGGCCAGCCCGGCCTGGAGGACCTCGTAGCCCCAGACGTACTGCAGCCACAGGATGTTCGTCAGCAGGTAGGCGTAGAAGCCGAAGCCGGCGACGACCGCGGCGAGCGAGCCGAGGTCGAAGGAGCGCACCCGCAGTAGCGCGGGCGGGACGAGCGGTGAGGGGTGGCGCCGCGAGCTGACGACGAAGAGCGCGAAGACGAGCACCGCGCCCGCGAAGGAGGCGAGGACGCCGGTGCTGCTCCAGCCCCAGTCCGAGCCCTGGACGATCCCGAGGTTGAGCAGCGCGAGCGACAGCGCGAGGGTGGCGGCGCCGAGCAGGTCCGGCAGCACGCGCC
Organism: Phycicoccus flavus; assembly: GCF_004025965.2. Lineage (GTDB taxonomy): Bacteria > Actinomycetota > Actinomycetes > Actinomycetales > Dermatophilaceae > Phycicoccus > Phycicoccus flavus. The sequence continues at coordinate 7,404 of NZ_SAYU02000014.1, forward strand.
GACCGGGGGCCCGGCTCTCGACGAGGTCGCGCCGGGCCAGGGCGAGCGCCGCGATGCCGAACGGCAGGTTGACGAGGAAGGCCCAGCGCCAGCCGCCGACCTCGGTGAGGGCGCCGCCGATGGGCGGTCCGAGGCCGGCGGCCACCGCGGCGGACGCGCCCCACAGGCCGATGGCGTGGGCCCGCTTCTCCCCCGGGTAGGCGGCGATGACCAGGGCCAGCGACGCCGGGACGAGGGCCGCCGCGCCGAGCGCCTGGAGCACGCGGGCCGCGACGAGGAGGTCGACCGAGGTCGCGGCCCCGCACAGGACCGAGGCGACCGTGAAGACGAGCACCCCGCCCGCGAAGCAGCGCCGCCGGCCGATGAGGTCGGTGAGCCGGCCGAAGACGACGAGGAAGGCGGCGAAGACGATGTTGTAGGCGTTGAGGACCCACGAGAGCTCGCCGATCCGGACGGTCGGGAACGACTCGCGGATCGAGGGGAAGGCGACGTTGACGACGGTGGCGTCGAGGAAGGCGAGGAACGCGCCGAAGCAGGCGACGAGGAGGACCCGGCCCGCGGGCACGCGCGCCGAGCGCGGGGTCGGTGCCGGGGCGGCAGGGGCTGCTGAGGTGTGCGGACTCGCGCCCGTGCGTGAGGTCGGCACCCGAGGAAACTATCCCGGCGCGCGGGCGGGGGGATATGGCCCGATGTGACTAGTCCCCCGGCGTGTCGAGCGGCACGGTCTCGGACTCGAAGACGCCGTACCAGAACGCCGTGCGCTCCGCCGCGTCGAGCACGACGTGCGGCGGCACCGGCCCGATCTGCTTGCCCGCGTTGAAGACCCACGTCGGACCGAGCCGGGCCCGCCACGAGCCGCCGCGGGCCCACGGCGCCTGGTGGATGTGCCCGCAGAGGACGACGTCCGGGCGGTGCCGCCCGATCCACGCCGCGAGCTCGTGGTCGGGGAACTCCCGCCGGCCGTCGGTGCACAGCGGGGTGCCCGCGGGCGGCGCGTGGTGCACCCAGACCCACGTCTCCGGTCGGCCGGGCGCCGCCGCGGTCAGCTGCCCGTCGAGCTCGTCCCGACCCAGGGGGCCGTCCCACCACGGGCACACCGTGACCCGCACCGGCCCGAGGTCCAGGCTCGCCCCGTCCGTGACGACGCCGTCGAGCCGCAGCCCCCGCAGCCAGCCGGCCGTCTGCTCGCCGTTCGCGCCCGGACCGTCGAGGTCGTGGTTGCCGGACGCGACGGCGACGACGGCCCGCTCGGCCAGGCGCTCGAGGTAGCCGCGCAGGACCACGGCCTGCACGTGGACCGGCACGGGGTTGACGACGTCCGCGAGGTCCCCGGCGAGGACGACGAGGTCCGCGTCCGCGGCGGCACCGAGCAGCCAGTCGTAGTGGGGCAGCCGGTAGTGCAGGTCCGACACGGAGAGGATGCGCACCGGTCCGCCGTCCGCTCAGGGCGTGAGGACGAGACCTTCGCGGGCGGTCACGACCTCGAGGTCGGTCGCCACGAGGGTGGCCATGGTGTCGAGGGCGTCGTCGACGCGCCCGGGACCGTGGTGGAACAGCACGAGGCGCCCGGCGCCGACCCGCTCGGCCAGCCGGACGGCGTCGTCGACCGTCGCGTGCCCGAAGTCGCGGGCCCGCGGCCGCTCGCCCTCGAGGAACTGCGCGTCGTGCACGAGGACGTCGACGCCCTCGAGCGCTCGCAGCAGGTCCGGCGACACCCCGACCGCCGGGGCGTGGTCGGGGACGTAGGCGACGCGCCGCCCGCCCTCCCCCACGACGTAGCCGTAGGTGCGCCCGCCCTTGTGCTCGACCTCGACGGCGGTCACCTCGAACCCCTCGCGGGTGGACGTGCCCGGGTCGACGGCCTCGAAGGACCAGTCCCCGACGAGGCCCTCGGGCTCGATGGGGAAGGACGGCGGCGACATCTGCCGGGCGAGCAGGTCGCGCCCGGAGGACGAGCCGTCGGACGGCGCGACGAAGGCGACGCGGGCGTCCGGCCGGTCGATGGCCGGGAGGAAGGGCAGGCCCTGCACGTGGTCCCAGTGCAGGTGGCTCACGAGGATCGTCCCGTGGAACGGCCCGCCGTCGAACATGGGCTGGGCCGCCCGCAGGCCCGACCCGGCGTCGAGGAACAGCGTGGGGACCGTGCCGCCGGACGGGGTGACCGCCACGCACGAGGTGTGGCCGCCGTACCGGACGAAGTCGGGGCCGGGCGAGCACGCCGACCCCCGGACGCCGAGAAAGGTCAGCTTCACGCGGGAACCCTCGATCTCCGTGCGGTCGGAACGGTCGGTCCCGCTGGGCAGGCGGAATACTAGCGGGGCCGGCCGCGGACCGCCCGGCCTGACGTCGGAGGGAGCGGACCGAGGTGAGCGACCTGCGACGCCACGTGCCCCCGGTCGCCCTCGCCTGGGACGCCGAGAGCCCAGGGTCGCTGTGGCGCGCGGTCGACGGCACCCTCGTCTTCGCCGACGTCTCCGGGTTCACCGCGCTCACCGAGCGGCTCTCGCGCCGTGGCCGGATCGGCGCGGAGCAGGTCGTCGAGACCCTCAACGGCGTCTTCGGCCCGATGCTCGAGCTGAGCGCCGCCCGGGGCGGGGAGATGCTCAAGTTCGGCGGCGACGCGCTGTTCTTCCTCTTCCGGGGGCCGGACCACGCCGTCCGGGCCTGCGACGCGACGGCCGAGATGCAGGGCTCGCTGCGGACCGCCGCGAGCCGGGTCGGGGACGGCGGGCGGCTGTCGCTCTCGATGTCGGTGGGGATGCACTCGGGCGAGGTCCACCTCTTCCTCGTCGGCTCCCCCACCCGGGAGCTGCTCGTGCTCGGACCCGCGGCGTCCGCCACCGCGGACGCCGAGAAGACCGCCGAGGCCGGCGAGGTCGTCCTCACGCCGGCCACGGCGGCCCTGCTGCCCCGGGACGCGGTCCGCACCCGGGACGACGGCGTGCTCCTGCTGCGCCGCCGGCGGCCCGCGCGGTCCGGGTCGGACTCCCCCGCACCGCTGCCCGCGAGCGACGACCTCCTGCGGGGGCTGTTCCCCCGCACCCTCGGCGAGTACCTCTCCCCCGGGCCGCCGGAGCCCGAGCACCGGCTGGCCACCATCGCCTTCGTCCGCTTCTCCGGCACCGACGCCCTCCTGGCGTCGGCCGGACCGGCCGCGCTGGCGACGACCCTCGACGCCCTCGTCACCGGCGTCGAGGAGGCGCTCGCCACCGAGGGGGTCACCCTCCTGGCCACCGACCTGGACCGTGACGGCGGCAAGTTCTTCCTCGGCTCGGGGGTGCCGGTCAGCCGGGAGGACGACGAGGGCCGGATGCTGCGCGCGCTGCGGCGCGTCCTCGACGCCGACCTCCCGCTGCCGGTCCAGGTGGGCGTCAACCGCGGCCACGTGTTCGTCGCCGAGGTCGGCGTGGACCGGCGGGCCGCGTACTCGGCGATGGGCGACACGACGAACACCGCCGCCCGGATCACCGCGGCCGCCCCCGCCGGCCGCCTCTACTCCCACCCCGGCGTGCTCGACCACGCCCGCACCCGGTTCGCCACCCGCCCGCGCGGGCCCTTCCCGATGAAGGGCAAGGCGGCGCCGGTCCTCGTCCTCGAGGTCGGGGACGAGACCGGCACCCGCGAGGTCCAGGAGGAGCGCCGGCTGCCCTTCGTGGGACGCGAGTCCGAACGCCGGCTCGCCGCGGGCGTCGTCACCGAGGCGCTCGGCGGCGCCGGCGGCGTCCTCGTCGTCGAGGGCGGGACGGGCCTGGGCAAGTCCCGCCTCGTGCACGAGGTGCTCGCCGCCGCGGGACGCGCCGACCGCCTCACCCTCCAGGCCGAGCCGTACGGCGCCTCCAGCGCCTACCGGGTGCTGCGCGACCCGCTGCGCTCCCTCCTCGGGATCGAGCGCGCCGACCCCGCGACCATGGGCGGCGCGCTCGTCCGGGCGGTCCAGGAGTCGGCGCCGGACCTCCTGCCGCTGCTGCCGCTCCTGGCCGACGTCGTCCAGGTGCCGGTGCCCCCGACGCCCGAGGCGGACCTCGTCGACCCGCAGTTCCGCGCCGACCGCACCGCCGACGTCGTCGTCGACCTCCTGGGGCGGCTCGTCGCGGGACCGCTCGTCGTGCTCGTCGAGGAGGCGCACTGGGCCGACGCCGCGTCCTCCTCCCTCCTGGAGCGTCTCGCGGCGGCGAGCACCGGACGGCCCTGGCTCGTCGTCGCCGTCCGGCGGCCCGTCGAGGGCGGCTTCTCCCCGGCGACGGCGACGCACGTCGTGCTCGACCCGATGCCCGCGGCCGCCCTGCGCCGGCTCGTCCTCGCCGCGACGGCGGAGTCACCGCTGCGGCCGCACGAGGTGGACGCGGTCGTCGAGCGCGCCGAGGGCAACCCCCTCTTCGTCGAGGAGGTGACCCGGCTGGCCCGGGGCGAGGTCTCCCTCGAGAGCCTGCCCGAGTCGCTCGCGGCCGCGATGAGCCGCCAGATCGACGAGCTGGGGCCCGCCGCCCGCCGGGTGCTGCGCTACACGGCGGTCCTCGGCCGCAGCTTCCGCCGGGCCATCCTCGACGCGACCCTCTCCGCCGACGGCCTCCACGTCGACCCCGGCACCGAGGACGCCCTGAGCGGGCTCCTGGTCCCCGACGGACCGGAGCGGATGCGCTTCCGCAGCAGCCTCGTCCGCGACGCGGCGTACGAGAGCCTGCCGTACCGGGTCCGGGCCCGGCTGCACCGGACGGCGGGCGAGGTGCTCGAGGAGCTGAGCGAGGACCGGGACGCCGACGCCGCGACGATGGCGCTGCACTTCGACCGGGCGGGCGACGCGGTCCGCACCTGGGAGTACGCGCGGCGGGCCGGGCACCACGCCCGTCGCCGCCACGCCAACGCCGACGCCGCCGACCACTTCTCGGTCGCCCTGGGCGTCGCCCGCCGCGTGCCGGAGGTCAGCGGCCCCGACCGCGCGGCCCTGTGGTCCGTCGTCGGGGAGCTGCGGGAGCTGGCGGGCGAGTTCGAGCAGGCCGTCGAGGCCCAGCGGCAGGCCGCGCGGCTCCTGCGCGACGAGCCGGAGGGCCGGGCCCGGGCCCTCGTGGCCCTCGCGACGGTCCAGGAGCGCACCGGCGCCTACCCGACGGCCCTGCGCACCGTCGCCCGGGCCCGCGCCCTGCTGCCCGGCATGCCCGGTGCGGAGGCCCGGCGGCTCGCCGTGCGGCTCGACACCCTCACCGCCCTGGTCCGACTGGGCCAGAACCGTCCGGCCGACGCCCGCACCTGGGCCGAGCGGGCGGCCGAGGGCGCCCGCGAGGTCGAGGACCACGAGACCCGGGTGCGCGCCCTCATGCTCCTGGACTTCGCCGACCTCCAGACGGGGGCGGCGGGCCTCGGGGAGCGTCACCGCGAGGCGCTGGACATCTGCGTCGAGCACGGCTTCCGGCAGCGCGAGTCGGTCGCCCGCGCCAACCTCGGGGCGTTCGCGTACTACGCCGGCCGCTGGACCGAGGCGGCGCGCTGGTACGACACGAGCCGGACCGTCGCCCTCGAGGCCGGGAACGCCTTTGGTGCTGCCGAGACCGAGGTCAACCTCGGCGAGCTGCTCATCAACCAGGGCCGTCTCGAGGAGGCCGACCGGGTGCTCGCCGACGCCGTTCGCGTCCTGCGGGCCTCGGGGGCGGTGACCTTCCTCGTCCTCGGCGAGCTCCAGCGGGCCCGGCTCCTCGTGAGCCGTGGGGAGCTCGAGGAGGCCGCCCGCACCGCCGAGCGGGTCCACGAGCAGGCCCGCGGGCTCGGCCAGACGACGAGCGCGATGGAGGCCGCCCTCGTGCGCGCCGACGCCGTCTCCCGGGAGGGCCGCGCCGAGGAGGCCCTCGCCCTCGTCGCCACCGCCGAGCGGGAGCTGCGGGCCGACGCCGGCTTCTCCCTCGCCCGGATCTGTCTCCAGCGCGCTCGGGCTCTGCTCACCCTCGGCCGCTTCGAGGAGGCCGACGAGATGGTCCTCACCGGTCGGCAGGCCGCCCGCGAGCTCGGCCTCCCCTACGAGGAGGCCCTCCTGCTGCGCCTCGAGAGCCGGGTGGCGCGCCACCAGGGTGACGACGAGCGCTGGCGCAGCAGCGACGCCGAGGCCCGCGAGATGCTCGAGGGCCTCGGCGTCAGCGTGTGAGCGGCGCGGGCGACCCGCCCCGCCCGCGGGTCAGACCCGCAGCCAGGCGTCCCCCGCGACGTAGACCCCGAAGGTCACGGTCTTGACGCCCTTGACCGTCGTCTTCGACGTCGTCGCGACGCAGGCGTACATCGCCGACGGCGGCGCCGTCGTCCCGGGCACGAAGCCCGTCGGGCACGGGGCCAGGGTCTGGGTCGTCTCGACGACCCGGCCGGCGGCGTCCAGCGACTCGAAGGTGATCCGCGGGGTCGGGACCGGACCGGAGTAGACGAACGACGTCGTCCAGAGCGCCTGGGCGTCGGTCTCGAGCTGCAGCGGCTTCTGGAAGTGCGCGTAGCTGCCTTCGGCGTCGACCCCGGTGGTGTTCCAGTACGGGTAGGCGACGCACGGGCCGCCGTCGAGGTTGCCGAGCCGCTTCCACGTCGAGCTCACCGTGTCGCTGCTCGCCGTCGCCGAGGTCTGCCCGCAGTCGAGGGTCGGGACGAGCTCGAACACCGAGGCGGAGCGGTAGTCGCCGAACGAGGCCGGCATCGGGTGCGCGGGGTCGTCGACCGGGCCGTCGCCGCCGCCCTCGAGCGAGAAGGATCCGGAGTCGGAGGTGAGGACGAGCGCGTCGAAGCCGATGATGCTCTTCGTGCCGCCGGTCCACGTCGGGGCGTTGATCTGCCACCGGCAGTGGTCGTTGGTCCCGCTGTCGGGCCCGGAGTCGGAGACGAGGTTGCACGACTGGGTCGTCGCGGGCAGCGACGTGCCGGCCGCGGTGCCGCTGACGAGCCGGAAGGTCCCGACGGTGACCCCCGCGAGCTGCGCCGTCGCCGTGATCGAGGCGTTCTGCTTGAGGTCGATGTCGAGCGAGGCCGACGAGGCGACGAGCTTGCGGGTGCCCGAGGCGTCCCGGCCGACCGAGACGACGAGCGACTCCCCGGCCGAGGAGTCGACGGCCGCGCACGAGACGCCGGACGCGGTCGCGCGCTCCCGGACCCCGACGCCGCCGGAGGCGTAGCCGACCCCGAAGTCCGCCGGCCGGGCGGCGAACCCGAGCAGCGACCGGCCACCGACGAGGAGCTCGCAGCTCTTGCCCGCGGTGAGGGTCTGGGTGGCCGACGAGGTCATCGTCGCCGGGTCCAGGAGGTCGACCGACCCCGTCGCGCCGGTCCGCAGCGCGAGCAGCGCCGCGACGTGGGAGGGGCTGCCGGGCGGTGCCGGGGCCGCGCTGCTCGGGGCGAGCGCCCCGAGGGTGGTGAGGGCCAGGACGGCCCCCGTGGCGGCGGCCCTGCGGGCGACGGCTCTCATGCTGGTGTCCCTGTCTGCGAGAGGACGACCGGTGCCCGGGCCCGCACCGGCGGGCGCATGTCCCGCCGCCGGGCCGTCGGCTGCCGGCCGAGGTCTCCGCGACAGTAGCCCGGGGTCGGGCTCGTCACCATGACCCGATCGGGCCATGCGGCGCACGCCGCCGCAGGTCAGGGCCCGTCCCCGGCGGGCGGGTCAGCGCTCGGCGGTGAGGACGAGGTGCGTGCCCCCGGGGTCGCGCGACGACCGCAGCGCCGCCGTGACGAGGCCGTCGCCCCCGGCCCGGACGAGCTCGACCGTGGACGGCAGCGGGACCGGCCGGGTGAAGCGCACGTGGGTCGTCACGGCACCCGCCGCGACCCGGCCGAGGGCGGCGACCGTGCGGGCCCAGGTCCACGTCCCGTGCGCGATGGGGCGCGGGAAGCCCAGCGGCCGGGCGGTGAGCGGGTGCAGGTGGATGGGGTTGACGTCGCCGGAGACCGCCGCGTAGCGCCGGCCGAGGTCGGCGGGCAGCCGCCACCGCGCGGCCGGCGGGCCGGTGGGGGCGTCGGGGACCGCGTCCCGGGGCGCGGCGTCCTCCCCCGGGCCGCGGGAGAGGTAGACGTTCTCGCAGGTCCAGACCGTCTCGCCGCCCGCGCTGGCCTCGACCCGGGTCGTGACCGTGCGGCCCCGCCGGTGCGGGCGCAGGTCCCCGGCGGTGACCTCGAGGGTCAGCGGCTCTGCGGCGTCGACCGCCCGGGTGCCCGTCGCGCGGCTGGACAGGTGGACCAGTCCCGGGAGGGCGAGCGGGAAGTCCGGCCGCACCATGAGCGCGGTCTGCACCGGGAGGGCGAGCACCCAGGGGTAGGGGTGCGGCAGGGTGTCGGACACGGGGAAGCCGGTGAGCCGCTGGTAGGCGGCCAGCCGGTGCCGGTCGACCGCCACGTCCGCCACCCGCACGCTGACCGCCGGCACGGTGTCCCCGCCACGCCCCCGCGCGGTGAGGGCGGCGCGCACCAGGAGCGCCCCGGTCGACGGCAGCGCCGGCAGCGTCTCGGTGGCCACGCTCACGCCCCGAGCAGGCTTTGCCCGCAGACGCGGACGAGGGCGCCGGTGACGGCGGCCTGGGCGTCGGCGGCGAGGAACGCGACGGTCTCCGCGACGTCGACCGGCAGCCCGCCCTGGGCCAGGCTGTTGAGGCGGCGTCCGACCTCCCTCGTGGCGAGCGGGATCCGGGCCGTCATCTCGGTCTCGATGAACCCGGGCGCCACGGCGTTGACGGTGACGCCGCGGCGGGCCAGGCCGCGGTCGGCCGCGTAGCCGTCGAGCAGGCCGATCACCCCCGCCTTGGACGCGGCGTAGCTGCTCTGGCCGCGGTTGCCGGCGATCCCGGCGACCGAGGAGACGAGGACGACCCGACCGCCGTCGCGCAGCCCGTCCTTCGCGAGCAGCGCCTCGTCCATCCGCAGGATCGAGCGCAGGTTGACCTCGAGGACCGAGGCCCAGCGGTCGGAGTCGGTGTTGGCGAGCAGCTTGTCGCGGGTGATGCCGGCGTTGTGGACGACGACGTCGAGCCCGCCGTGGCGGGTGCGGGCGTGCTCGGCGATGCGGGCGCCGGCGTCCGGCGAGGTGACGTCGACCTGGAGCGCGGTGCCACCGACCTCGTTCGCCACCGTCGCGAGGTGGGCGCCGGCGGCGGGGACGTCGACGCAGACGAGCGTCGCGCCGTCGCGGTGCAGGGTGCGGGCGATGTCGGCGCCGATCCCCCGGGCGGCGCCGGTGACGACGGCGACCTTGCCGGCCAGGGGGGCCGAGGGGTCGGCGCCCGCGGGGACGGCGGCGTCCCCGACCCGGACCACCTGGCCGTCGACGTACGCCGAGCGCGCGGACAGCAGGAAGAGCACCGTGCCGAGCGCCGCGGCCTCCGCGCCCTCGGTGACGAGGACGAGGTTGGCCGTCGCCCCGGCGCGCAGCTCCTTGCCGACCGAGCGGGTGATGCCCTCGAGGGCGCGGCGGGCGGCGCGCTGCGCCACCCCCGTCGCCTGCTCGGGGTGCCGGCCGACGACGACGACGTGGGCGCACCGGCCGAGGCGCTTCAGCGCCGGCGCGAGCGTGGCCCGCAGCGACTCCAGGTCGGCGGGGTCCTGCGCGGCGGTGAGGTCGACGACGACACCGCCGAGCCGGGAGCCGTCGGGGACGGTCTCGGTGAGGGTCGCGCCTGCGGCGGTGAGCCCGCCGCGCAGGGCCGTGACCGCCGGGGTGTCGCCGTGGCCGCCGACGAGGACGGGTCCCTCGACGAGCGGCGCGCCCGGGGTGTACCGGCGCAGCGGTACCGGCTGCGGCAGGCCGAGGGCGGAGGCGATGCGCCGTCCCGCCCCGGTGCCGACGAAGGTCGTGTACCCGTCCGCGCGCGGCATCTCAGGCCCCCTCGAGGATCGCGACGACGCCCTGCCCGCCGGCGGCGCAGACCGACACGAGCCCCCGCGAGCCCGCGCCCTTCTCGTGCAGCAGCCGGGCCAGCGTGGCGACGACCCGGCCACCGGTCGCGGCGAAGGGGTGCCCGGCGGCGAGCGAGGAGCCGGTGACGTTGAGCCGGTCGCGCTCGATGCTCCCCAGCGGGGCGTCCAGGCCGAGCCGGTCGCGGCAGAAGTCCGGGTCCTCCCAGGCGGCGAGGGTCGTGAGGACGGTGGAGGCGAACGCCTCGTGGATCTCGTAGTAGTCGAAGTCCTGGAGGGTGAGGCCCTGCCGGGCGAGCAGCCGCGGCACGGCGTAGGCCGGGGCGAGCAGCAGGCCCTCGTCGCCGGAGACGTGGTCGACCGCCGCGGTCTCGCCGTCGACGAACCACGCCAGCGGCGCGAGGCCGTGCTCGGCCGCCCACTCCGGCGAGCCCAGCAGCACGGTGGACGCGCCGTCGCTGAGCGGGGTCGAGTTGCCGGCCGTCATCGTCGCGGTGTCGCCCTCGCCGAAGACGGTGCGCAGCGACGCGAGCTTCTCCGGCGTGGTGCCGGGCCGCAGGTTCTCGTCGCGGGTGAGGCCGAGGTAGGGCGTCATGAGGTCGTCGAAGAAGCCGCGCTCGTAGGCGGCGGCGAGGTTGCGGTGCGAGGCGAGCGCGAGCTCGTCCTGCGCCTCGCGGGTGATGCCCCAGCGCTCGGCGGTGATGGCCATGTGCTGGCCCATCGTCATCCCGGTGCGCGGCTCGGTGGCGCCGGGCACCTGGATGCCGAGGTCGGTGGGCCGGATGGCCAGGGCGGCCTTGGCCCGCTCGGCGGTGGTCCGGGCCCGGGTGAGGCGCAGCAGCTTCCGGCGCAGCCGTTCGGGGACGACGATCGGGGCGTCGGACGCGGAGTCGACACCGCCCGCGACGCCGGAGTCGGCCTGGCCGAGCGCGATCTTGTTCGCGACGAGGATCGTCGCCTCGAGCCCGGTGCCGCAGGCCTGCTGCACGTCGTAGGCCGGCGTGGTCGGGGCCAGGCTGGACCCCAGGACGGCCTCCCGGGTGAGGTTGAAGTCCCGGGTGTGCTTGATGACGGCCCCCGCGACGACCTCCCCGAGCCGCTCCCCCGCGAGCCCGTGGCGGGCGACCAGGCCCTCGAGCGCGGCGGTGAGCATGTCCTGGTTGGACGCCTCGGCGTAGGCGCCGAACTGGCGGGCGAAGGGGATGCGGTTGCCGCCGAGGACGGCGGCGCGGCGGGGAGTGGTCACCGGTCTGGCTCCTGGTGTGGCTGGCGGTCCCGGGGCGGGCGGCCACGGGAATCTATCCGGTACCGACGGTATCAGGTACCGCTCGTCCCTGTTACCGTCCACTCTCGTGACGACCTCCCCCGCCGACGGCCGCAGCGCCCGCTGGGACGGGCACCGGCAGGCCCGCCGACGCGAGCTCGTCGAGGCGACGCTGCGGGCGGTCCGCGCGCACGGGGCGGGCGTCGGCATGGACGAGATCGCCGCCGTGGCGGGGACGTCCAAGACCGTCTTCTACCGCCACTTCACCGACCGCGCGGGGCTCTACGGCGCCGTCGCCGACCGGGTCGACGCGACGATCGTGCGCGGTGTCACCCGGGCGGCCGGCGCCGGTGGCGACCCCCGCGACGTCGTCCGCGGGGTCGTCGGGGCCTACCTGCACCTCGTCGAGGACGACCCCGAGGTCTACCGCTTCATCGTCAACGCGCCGATCGTCCCGGCGGGCGAGCGACCGGCGGGCGACGTCACCGCCGGGATGACCGGGCGGGTGGCGGAGCGGGTCGCCGAGATCGTCCGCGGCGTGCTCGGCCCGGGGACCGACGACGACGCCGCCCTCCGGGGGGTCGCGCTCGTCGGGATGGTGCGCGCCGCGGCCGACGCCTGGCTGGCCGCCGGCGGGGCGGCCGGGGGGCGCAGCGCCGACGACCTGGCCGACGCCCTCGCCACCCTCGCCTGGGAGGGCCTCGGGCGCGAGGTCTGAGCCGTGACCGCCGCGGTCACCGGCGCGCCGCCCGCCGGGTCGAGGAGCCACGACGCGCGACACCGAGGTACCGCCGTCCAGCGCGTCACGACTCCTCGACGCCCGGGTCCCCGACGCGGTCGCCGGCGACGCCGGACGGGCTCAGCGCGTCAGGCCGTCCACCAGGGGCGCAGCGGCAGGTCGTGGCGGCCGGCGGCGTCGGTCTTGACGCCGAGCACGTGGTGCAGCTGGATCTCGTTGCGCTCGAACCCCAGCCGCGAGCCCGCCATGTACAGGCCCCAGACCCGGGCGGTGCCCTCGCCGACCTCGGCGACGCAGTCGTCCCAGTTCTCGACGAGGTTCTCGCACCAGCCGGCGAGCGTCCTCGCGTAGTGCTCGCGGAAGTTCTCCTCGTGGACCACCTCGAGCCCGGCGTCCTGGACCTCGGTGATGATCCGCCCGGACCCGGTGAGCTCCCCGTCGGGGAAGACGTAGCGGTCGATGAACGCGCCGGTCTCGATCGAGCGGTTGTGCGGGCGGGTGATGCAGTGGTTGAGCATGAGCCCGCCGGTGCGCAGCCGGTCACGGATGAACCCGAAGTACGCCGGGTAGTTGCGCACCCCGATGTGCTCGGTGAGGCCGATGGACGACACGGCGTCGAAGCCGGTCTCGACGACGTCGCGGTAGTCGCAGTGCCGGATCTCGGCGAGGTCGGATAGGCCCTCCTCGGCGACGGCCTTCTGGCCCCACAGCGCCTGCTGGCGCGAGAGCGTCGCGCCGACGACGCTGACGCCCCGCCGCGCGGCGTAGCGGACCATGCCACCCCAGCCGCAGCCGATGTCGAGCAGCCGGTCGCCCTCCCGCAGGCCCAGCTTGTCGAAGACGAGGCGGTACTTGTTCTCCTGCGCCTCCTCCAGGCTCGCGCCGGCGGACGGGTAGACCGCGCAGGTGTAGGTCATCGACGGGCCGAGGACCTTCTCGTAGAACCGGTTGGACACGTCGTAGTGGTGGTGGATGGCCTCGGCGTCGCGGGTCAGCGAGTGCCGCAGCCCCTCGGCCACCCGGCGCCAGCGGGGCAGGGTCTCCTGCGGCGGCGGGGGCGGCGGGGTGAGGCCCTTGACCCCGAGGGTCCGGGCCAGCTCGAGCACCTGGTCCTTGTGCGGACGCCGGTAGCGGACGCCCGCCATCGTCGACAGCAGCTCGTAGGGGTCGCCGGGGTGCCCGCCCTCGACGGTGAGGTCGCCGGTGACGTAGGCCCGGGCCATCCCGAGGTCGCCGGGGGCGGTGGCGAGGTAGGAGACGCCGCGCTCGTTCTCGATGCGCAGGCGGTAGCGCGCGTCGGCGGGGCCGGCGGACGAGCCGTCGTACGCCTCCAGGCGCAGCGGGAGGGGTCCGTCGACGACGGACTCGACGATCTGGGCGATGCTCACGGTGGTGGTCCTTCCTGCTAGGCGCCGCGCACGGCCTTGGCGTAGAGGTCGGGCAGCCGGTGCCCGGGGTCGTAGCGCTCCTTGAGCGCGGGGTAGTCGGCGCCGCCGTAGTGGCGCCAGAAGGTCTCCTCGTCGTAGAAGGCCTCCGAGTACAGGGACTTGTGGCCGCCGAGGTCGCCGACGGCGGCCTCGATGCGGCGGTTGGTGGCGCCCGGCCCGCCGCGGGGGTCGACCGGCACCGTGGACCAGAAGCCGACGTTGACGTAGGCCTCCCCCGGCTCCAGCGGGTAGAGGGTCCACGTCGCGTCGTCGCGCAGGGTGAGGGGGCAGAGCCACACCGGCTCGATGGGCACCTCGCGCAGGAACCAGCGGAGGAACTCGGCGGTGTTCGCCAGCGGGATCTCGACGTCCTGGACGACCCGCTCGCGCGGCGGGCGCCCCTGCCGGGCCTCGAGCCGGTCGGCGACGTCGAAGCGCCGGTCCAGGGCCACGAGCTTCCAGTACACGCTGGAGCGCAGCCAGCGCCGCGGCCACACCCGCCGCAGGTACGGGTTCTGGGCGCCGAAGGCGCGCGAGCACCAGAACCAGTCGGTGTCCCAGCGCCAGAGGTAGTCCAGCGTGGTCAGGGTGTCGCGGACCGGCCGCGGGCCCTCGTGCTGGATCGACCGGTAGAAGACGTGCCGGCCGGTGTAGTCGCTCGTGGGGCCGGGCTCGTCGCTGCGGCGGCCGAGGACGAGGTAGGACTCGTGGAGGGAGAACACGACGCCGTCGACGTAGTCGACCGGCTCGCCGTCGTACTCCTTCGTCGCCATGACCTCGCCGACGGCGGCCACGAGGGCGTCGAGGTCGTGGAAGCGCACGTGCCGCAGGGAGACGGTCCGTCCGACGGGCTCGAGCTCGATGCGCAGCCGGGTGGCGTAGCCGAGGGTGCCGTAGGAGTTCGGGAAGCCGCGGAACAGGTCCGGCGCCCGGTCGCCGCGGTCGGTGGTGACGACCTCGCCGCTGCCGGTGAGGACGTCCATCTCCAGCACCGACTCGTGCGGCAGGCCGTTGCGGAACGACGTCGACTCGATGCCGAGGCCGGTGACGGCCCCGCCGAGGGTGATGGTCCGCAGCTGGGGGACGACGAGCGGGGTGAGGCCGTGCGGCAGCGTCGCGTCGACGAGGTCCTCGTAGGTGCACATGCCCTGGACGTCGGCCGTCCGCGCCTGCGGGTCGACCGAGACGACCCCGGTGAGACCGGAGACGTCCAGGCCCGGGGCGTCGGTGGCGGTGCGCGCGCGGAAGAGGTTGCTCGTCCGCTTGGCCAGCCGGACCGGGGCGCCCGGCGGGATGGCGCGATAGCTGTCGACGAGGCGCTGCACGGCGGCGTCGTGCGCCGCGGCCCCCGTCGTGGGCGGGCTCTCGAGGGCGGTCACGAGGCGTCCTCCACGACCTCGACGACGTCACCGACGGCGACGGTGCCGGCCTCCCCGACGGCGGCGTACAGCCCCGCGCAGTGGTTGCCGGTCGGCTCGACGGCGAGGAGCACCGGGCCCACCCGCAGCAGCCGGCCCGCGAGGGCCTCGACGTCGGTGGTCGGCGCGTCGAGGACGAGGTTGGCCCGGGTGCCCGGCGAGTCGTGCCCGACGACCGAGACCGCCGCCCGCCTCCGCCGGTCCCCCGCCAGGCCCTGCGCGCCGACGGCGCACGCGTCGTGGGCGATGCCGGGCTGCCGGGGTTCGGGAAAGGTGAGGACCGCCCGCACCGTCATCTGCATAGTCCCTATGAATACACCCGCGGTGTGTCGCCGAGGTCACGCGGTCCGCGCCGGCTCGCGTCGGGGAGGTCGCCGGCCGCACCCGTGCCGAACGGCTGGAGGACGGGCACGGTGCACGGGACGGCCCGACATCGGGGGCGATCCGGTGCTGCCGGCGTCGGTGACGCACCCGGGCCACGACCACTGCAGCCACGAGGACTGCGCCGGTGTGACGTGTCGTCGCCGCCTCCGGGTCAGCGACCTCGTGGCCGAGCACACCTAGGCTGGTGCCGTGCTGATCGAGGACTCCGAGCGGGTGCTGTCGGCGCTGCTCGCGGACGCCGGCGTCACGCCCGGCCCGGTCGACGGTGCTCAGGTCGGTACGGTCGTCGACGTCGTCCGCCGGTTCGTCCTCCTCCCCGTGGAGGACGCCGCAGCGTCGGCCGAGGACGGCGACGGCCTCCTGGCCCAGTACGGCACCTCCACGTCGTGGGGTCCACGGACCTTCGAGGTCGACCTGACCCGCCAGCTCGTCGAGGCCGTCGAACCGGATCCGCGGACGTGGCAGCTGTCCTGCTCACTGAGGTGGGCTCCCACCGAGGAGACCGCCGCCCTGGGCAGCGCGAACCTGTGGTCGTTCGGGACGTCGTGGGACCGGTTCTTCGCCGAGGCCATGGCGCTGCCCGGATGGGAGTGGGCCCTCGGGACGCGCCGTCCGGCGACGTTCGCCGTGGACCTGTCGCTGGTCTGACGTCGGCTCCTGGTCCCCGCGAGGACGGCCCGTGCACGTCCAGGTCCCGCTGGACCTCGACCGGCCGAGCGAGCTGCGACCACCGCAGGACCACGCGTGGGTGCCGGCGCGCATCTGGTCGAACACGTGCCGAACGGACACGGCCCCGTGATCTGCGCTTCCACAGGTCAGGGGCCGTTCACGGTGGTGGATGTGGAGGGACTCGAACCCCCGACCTCTCGCGTGTGAAGCGAACGCTCTAACCAGCTGAGCTACACATCCTGGTGCTGCGGCCTGCCGAGGATACCCGGGCGCCCGACGCCGGGGGAAATCGGGGACCGCGCCGCCCGCCGGCGTCAGAGCCCGAGGTTGGCCTCGAGCCAGGCCGTCGCGACGTCGGGGACGAAGCCCGGGACGCCGAGGACCTTCGCGACGACCCAGACGACGGCCGCGACGAAGGCGAAGGTGGCCGCGGCGACCGCGAGCTGGACCCACCGTGGCTGCTCGCGCATCCACCGCTCCCAGCGCCGCAGCCGGTCCTTGGCGAAGTCCAGCAGCCGCTGCGCGGGCATGATCTCCGAGGCCCAGACGGCGATCCCGACGATGACGATGAGCCAGCCGGGCCCGGGCAGCGGCACGAGCACGAGCCCGCCGCCGACGAGCACGAGCCCGACGAGGGCCACGGTGAGGCGCAGCGCCGGACGGGTCGTCGGGTTGCGCCGGAGCCGAGCCCGCCACGCCCACTCGTCCTCGTCGTCCGCAGGCCGGAAGAACGGGCGCGCCTCCTCCTCCTGGGTGCTCACGGGTCGGCCGTCTCCGCCGAGCGCGTGGACCAGACCTCCATGACCCGCGCCGTCACCGGTCCGGGGACGTCGAGGACGCGGCCGTCGACGCCCGAGACCGGGAACACGTCCTTGATGGAGGAGGTGAGGAAGACCTCGTCGGCCTCGGCGAGCACCTCGACCGGCATCGCCTCCTCGCGCACCTCGAGGCCCGCGTCGCCGCACCACTCGAGCACGAGCTCGCGGGTGATGCCGGCCAGGCAGCCGCTCTCCAGCGGCGGGGTCCGCAGCACCCCGTCGGTGACGACGAAGACGTTGCTGCCCGTGGCCTCGCACAGCTCGCCGCGGGTGTTGGCGAAGATCGCCTCCAGCGCGCCCT
This sequence comes from Phycicoccus flavus, assembly GCF_004025965.2. Classification (GTDB taxonomy): domain Bacteria; phylum Actinomycetota; class Actinomycetes; order Actinomycetales; family Dermatophilaceae; genus Phycicoccus; species Phycicoccus flavus. Next base: position 24,279 of record NZ_SAYU02000014.1, read on the forward strand.
GGGCGTGGGCGCGGGCCAGGGCGACGACGTTGTCGGCGTAGGACGTCGTCTTCAGCCCCGCCGTGGCCGAGCGCTCGTTGCGCGTCCACGGGACGACGACGACGGTCCCGGCCACGGGCGGCCGGGCGTGCGGCACGGCGGTGACGACGTAGGTGAGGTTCGAGGCCATCCGGTCCGAGCCGAGCGGGCCCCGGCCGGCCGTCACCGTCCACCGGAGACGGCCGAACTCGATGGGCGCTCCGCCCAGGACGGCGCCCACCCCCTCGCGGATCCGGTCGTGGTCGGCGGCCGGCAGCCCGAGCCCGGCCATCGACCGGTCGAGCCGGGTCAGGTGACGGCCGAGCGCGAATGGGACCCCGGCGTCGACCTTGGCCGTCTCGAACACCCCGTCGCCCACCGTCACCCCGTGGTCCACCGCGCTCACCGCGGGGGCGTCCGCCTCGACCCGGGCGCCGTCGACCCACACCCTGACGTCCGTCATGGGGACACTGTCGCAGAGCCGTCGTCCGCGGCGGAGGCCAACCCGACGAGACGCGCCGCCTTGAGCTCGGTCTCGTGCCACTCCCCCTGCGCCGAGCTGCCCCAGGTGATGCCGGCGCCGGTCCCGAAGCGCAGCACCCGGCGGCCGTCGTCGGCGCGGTCGGCCCAGAACGTGCGGATCCCCACGGCGAGCACGGCCTCGTCGCGGTCGGCGTCCACCCAGCCGACGGCGCCGCAGTACGGCCCGCGGGGCACCGGCTCCAGGTCGCGGATCGCCTCCAGCGCGGTGTGCTTCGGGGCCCCGCTCACCGACCCGGGCGGGAAGGTCGCGGCCAGCACCTCGGGCCAGCCGGCGCCCTCGCGCAGCGTGCCGGACACCTCCGAGACCAGGTGCGCCAGGCCCGGGTGCTCCTCGACCCGGCACAGCGCGTCGACGGCGACCGTGCCGGGCCGGCTCACCGGCGCCAGGTCGTTGCGGACGAGGTCGACGATCATGACGTTCTCGGCGTAGTCCTTGCCCGCGAAGCCGTCCCGCCGGGACGCGGTGCCCTTGATCGGCCCCGACGTCAGCCGGTCCCCGCGGCGCACGAGGAAGGCCTCCGGCGACGCGCACGCGACCTCGAGGCCGGCCTCGGGCAGGTCCAGCGTCGCCGCGTACGGCGCGGGGTTGCCCGCCGCCAGCCGGCGGCCCAACGCCGCGACGGAGGCGTCCGGCGGCAGGTCGTGCTCGAGGACGCGGCAGAGGTTGACCTGGTAGACCGTGCCGGCGGCGACGCGACGCCGGATCTCCTCGACGCCCGCGACGTACGCGGCCTCGTCCAGGCTGCTGCGCCACGCGCCGGCGAGCCCCGGCCAGCGCGGCCCGCCGGAGGCGGTGCCTCCGGCCCCGCGCTCGACCTCGCCCAGGCGGACCGCGGTGAGGCGCCCCTCGAAGGTGAGGACCACCGCCCAGAACCCCGAGCGGAGGTCGGCGACGTCGTGGGTGACGGCCTCGACCCCGCGGGCGAGGACCGACCCGAACCGCGCCTCCGACACGCCGAGCAGCCTAGGGGGTGCCGGGCGTCGCCTCGGGTACCCCTGGGGACAGCCCCCGACGAGCGAGGACCCATGGACGCCACCGGAACGGACGACGGCACGCTGCGCGGTCTGCGGCGCTGGAACCTCGCACTCACCGTGCTCCACGCGGCCCAGGCGGTCGCCGTCCTCGTCCTCGCGGGCGACTTCGCCATCACCGTCACCTCGCAGTTCCCGCAGGGCCCGCCCGGCTCCCCCGCCCCCGCCCCGGAGGCCCTCGTCGACGTGCGCGTCGGGGCGGCGGTGGCGGTGTTCCTCGCGCTGGCGGCGCTGGACCACCTCCTGACCGGCACCGTGCTGCGGCGGCGCTACGAGGCCGACCTGCGCTCGGGCGTCAACCGCTTCCGGTGGGTCGAGTACTCCGTGAGCGCGACGATCATGGTGCTGCTCATCGGCTTCTACAACGGCATCACCGGCGTCGTCGAGGTGATCGCGGTCGTCGGGGCGAACGTCGCGATGATCCTCTTCGGCTGGCTCCAGGAGCTGATGAACCCGCCCGGCCGCACCCGCACGACGATGCTCCCGTTCTGGTTCGGGTGCGTCGCCGGCGCCGCCCCCTGGGTCGCCGTCGTCGTCAACCTCGTCGGCGCCGGGTCCTCCGGCGAGGTGCCGGGCTTCGTCTACGGCATCGTCGTGTCCCTCTTCGTGTTCTTCATGAGCTTCGCGCTGAACCAGTGGCTCCAGTACCGCGAGGTCGGGCGGTGGGCCGACTACGGGTTCGGCGAGAAGGCCTACCTCGTCCTCAGCCTTATCGCCAAGAGCGCCCTGGCCTGGCAGATCTTCGGCGGGTCGCTCGCCGGCTGACCGCCGCCGGGAAGCACCCGGCCGCGCAGGGCGTTGCGCGGGCATGACCCTCGCTCTCACCGGTTCCACCGGCGCCCTCGGCGGCCGTGTCGCCCGCCTCCTCGCCGACCTCCACCCCCGGCTCGTGGTCCGCGACCCCGCCCGCGCCCCCGACCTGGGCGGCGACGTCGTGCGCGCCTCCTACGGCGAGCAGGAGGCGTCGGTCCGTGCGCTGGAGGGGGTCGACACGCTGTTCATGGTGTCCGGCGCCGAGGCCCCCGACCGGCGCGCGCAGCACCGCGCGTTCATCGAGGCGGCGGCACGGGCCGGGGTGTCCCACCTCGTCTACACCTCGTTCTCCGGGGCCGCTCCGGACGCCACCTTCACCCTCGGCCGGGACCACGTCGACGCCGAGGAGGCGATCGCCGGGTCGGGGATGACCTCGACGGTGCTGCGCGACAACTTCTACGCCGAGATGGTCCCCCTCTTCGCCGACGAGGCCGGCGTCGTCCGGGGGCCGGCCGGCGACGGGGCCGTCGCCCTCGTCAGCCGGCTCGACGTGGCCGACGTCGCGGCCGCGGTCCTGCGCACGCCCGCCGCGCACCGCGGCGCCGTGTACGAGCTCACCGGCCCGGAGGCCCTGACCCTGGCCGAGGCCGCCCGCCGGGCCGGGGCCCCGCTCGGCCGGGACCTGCGCTACGAGGAGGAGACGGTGGAGGAGGCGTACGCCTCGCGGCGGGCGGCCTTCGACGCCGAGGACTGGCAGCTGGACGCCTGGGTCAGCACGTACACCGCGATCGCCGACGGGTCGGTCTCGCGGGTGACCGGCGACGTCGAGCGGGTTACCGGCCACCCGGCCCGGACCCTGGAGGACGCGCTGCGCGGCGCCTGACCCGGCGGCGACCGGACTCGTCGCCCTCGCCCGGCCGGCACCGGGCCGGCGCCGGGCGGGCCGGCCGTGCGGACCACGGCCGACCCGTCCGGTCAGGCGGTGACGCTGGCCTCGTGCTCCAGGGCGGCGGCGACGCGGCGGTGGGCGGCCCAGATCTCCTCGGGCAGGTCGGGGAACTGGCTCAGGTGCTCCTCGCGGTGGGTCATCTCCTCGCGCCAGCGCTCGACGTCGACGGTGAGGATCCGCTCGAGATCGGCGGCGGGCAGGTCCAGGCCCTCGAGGTCGAGCTCCTCCTCCCGTGGCAGGATGCCGACCGCGGTGGGCCGGCCGGTGACCTCGCCCTTGCGCAGCCGGACCAGCCACAGCAGCGCGCGCAGGTTCTCGCGGTAGCCCGGCCACAGGAAGTGCCCGTCCTCCTCGTCGCGCTGGAACCAGTTGACGTGCGCGAACAACGGCTGCTCGCTCGCCGCGCCGACGACGTCCAGCCAGTGCCGGGCGTACGCGCCCTCGGGGTAGGACATGAACGGGCGCATCGACATCGGGTCGTAGCGCAGCTTGCCGTCGACCCCCTCGGCGGCGAAGGTCGCCTCGGCGCCGAGGGTCAGCCCGTCGTAGACGCCCTCGGCGAGGTCGGTGATGGCCCGCACCAGCGGCTCGCGGTCACGGGTGCGCCCGCCGAAGATCACCGCGTCGATCCGCACGCCCCGCGGGTCCTCGAAGTCCCCGGCGACGTTCGGCACGTTGGCCAGGGTCGTGGTGAACCGGCTGTTCGGATGCGCCCAGGGCTCGTCCTGCTCGTCCGGTCCGCGGTCGGCGACGAGCTCGCCCTTCCAGTCGCGCCACCCGGTCGCGTCCGCCGGCGGGCTCGGGGTGCGGCCCTCCCACCAGACCTCGTGGGTGTCCTCGTTGTAGGCGACGTTCGTGAACAGGGCTCGGGTGCCGGCGCCGACGGAGTCCAGGGCGCCGGGGTTGGTGCGCTCGTTGGTGTCCCGGGCCACGCCGAACACGCCGTTCTCCGGGTTGAGCCCGTAGAGGTGACCGTCCTTCCCCACCCACAGCCAGGCGATGTCGTCGCCGTAGAACGACACGTGGTACCGCTCGCCCAGGGCGTCCGGGGCCAGGGTCATCGCGAGGTTGGTCTTGCCGGACGCGCTCGGGAAGCCCCCGCAGACGTGGTGGGTCTCCCCGGTCTCCTTGTCGGTGATGCCGAGGAGCATGAACTGCTCGCCGAGGAACTCCCCCGACGCCCACCCGTCGTACGCCGCCTGGCGCAGCCCGTGGGCGATCTTGCCGAGCAGGGCGTTGCCGCCGTAGCTGGACCCGAAGTGCAGGATCGTCCGCTCGTCGGCGACCGTGACGAAGTAGCGCTGGTCCTCCTCGGTGCCCTGGCCCAGGTTGGGCAGGTCCCCCGTCACGTGGACGGCGCGGACGAACATGTCCGGGTCCGCCAGGTCGTTGATGAGGTCGATGCCGACCCGCGCCATCCGGATCATGTGCAGGCACACGGTGCGGTTGTCGGTCAGCTCCACCCCAGCGGCGAACCGCTCCAGCGGGCTACCGGGCGGGGCCATGAGGTACGGGATGACGTACATCGTCTTCCCCGCCATCGCCCCCTCCATGAGGCCCTCGACCACCGGGCGGATCTCGTCGGTGTGGCGCCAGTTGTTGTAGACGCCCTCGTCCTGCGGCCGGCTCGTCGCGACGATCGTCCGCTCCTCGGAACGGGCCGTGTCCTTGCTGTAGCTGCGCGAGTAGTAGACCCCCTCCCCCGCCGGCTCGATCTCCCCCGCCTTCAGCGACTCCCGGACCAGGCGGGCGTCGTCGGCGGCGCTGACCACCTCGACCCGCTCGGCGCCGAGGAACTCCGCCCAGTGCAGGACGTACTCCCGCACGGCGGTGTTCGTCAGCCCCGCCTCGTCCAGTGACTGCTCCAGCTCGGCCACGATGCTCACCCTTCTGTCGTCGGTACGCGGTGAAGCCCGAGACCGGACTCCGCGCCGTCGAGGTGTCCGCTCTGCGAGACCGCCATTGCACCGCACGGCCCGGGGAGGCGACCACCGCCGCGGGTGACCCCGGGAGAGTCCTTCCTCACACTGACGGCGGGCCGCGAGACCTGGGTCACACGTACCCGTCGGTAGGTCGGTGCGTAACCGGTTGCACGTCCCTGACAACGTTGTCAGTGGTGAGGTCGAGCCCGTCGTCGCGGAGGGCGCGGGGCGTCCGCGGCGGCCACCGCGAAGCGGTCCAGCTCGCGGGCGGTGACGAGGTCCGGCGCCGTGCCGCCCCGGTGGGCCGGCCACCACCAGGCGTCCTCACCCGGCCGGGGCGGGTCCGGGTAGCGGTCGAGCAGCTCCTCGACGAGGTCGGCCAGGGCGAGGTGCAGGCGTCCGGTGAGCTCGGCCACGCCCTCCCCCGGCCGGGCGTGCAGCGGCTCGCCGACGACGACCTCGACCGCGCGGCCCCGGCGCAGGGACCACCGGCCACCGACGGTGAGCACCCGGTGCAACCCGACGTGGGCGACGGGCAGCAGCGGCACCCCGGCACGCAGCGCGAGGAAGGCCGCGCCGTCCTTGAGGTCCTCGCGGGCCTTGAGGGCGAAGGCGTGCCCGATCGTCGCCTCCGGGTAGACCCCCACCAGCTCGCCCGCCCGCAGGGCGCGCCACGCGGAGCGGGCGGCGGGCGCCCCGGACCGCCGGTCGACGGGGATGTGCCGCATGGCGCGCATGAGCGTCCCCGCCACCGGCCACCGGAAGACGGCCTCCTTGGCCATGAACCGCACGAGCCGCCCTCGCCGGACGGCCGGCTCGCCGACGACGAGGAAGTCGAGGAAGCTCTGGTGGTTGGCGGCCAGGACGGCCGGACCGGTCGTCGGGACCCGCTCGGCGTGCCGCACCGTGAGGCGCAGGCCGAGGACCCGGAAGAGGACGTGCGCGGCCCGGACCACCACGCGGTAGACGACGTCGGTCACGGGCGCTGTTCGGAACCGAGCGGCGCGGTGGACGGCTCGGCCGCCCGGTCCCCCTGCTCGACGTGACGGCCGACCGCGCACCCGCCGGGATGTGTCATGGGCCCAGTGTCGCCCTCGCCACCGGCGGCCGGGGCGGTGTCGGTCCGTCTCCCGGCCACAGGCCACCCACAGGCGAGGGACCTAGCCTGCAGCGGTGAGCGACGACGTGGCGACCCGGACCCGGCGGCCGCGGACGTGTCGGCACGTCCGCGTGATGAAGGTGGGCGGCGTCCTCGCGGCCGTGGCCGTCGCCGCGCTCGCCGCGGGGTGCGGGTCCCCGGCACCGCCCCGCCCCGCCTCGCCGTCGTCGGCGTCCGCGGGCACGAGCACCGGGCCCGCCCCGTCCACCTCGGACGCGTCGGAGACCGCGGCCGCGGACGGCGCGGTGTCGGGCGTGGCCGTCGGCGACATCGTCTGCGAGGCCGGCGACGAGCCCTCGTCCGAGGCCTGCCGCCAGCAGGACACCGCCGACCTCGCCGCGGGGCTGCACCCGCGGTTCGTCCTGGCCCTCGGCGACCTGCAGTACCAGCAGGGCGCCCTGGACCAGTTCGAGGCGGCGTGGAGGCCGTCGTGGGGCCGCTTCGACGACATCCTCGCGCCGGTGCCGGGCAACCACGAGTACGAGACACCGGACGCCGCCGGCTACACCGCGTACTTCCACACCCCGCCCTGGTCGGTGCGCACCATCGGCTCGTGGCGGGTGTACCTGCTGGACTCGGACTGCGACCACGTCGACTGCGGCGCCGAGGCCGCCTGGCTCGCCGCCGACCTCGCCGCCCACCCCACGACCTGCAGCGCGATCACGATGCACCACCCCCGGGTGTCCTCCGGCCCGCACGGGGACAACGAGATGGTGCAGCCGCTGTGGCAGGCGGCGGTCGACGGCGGGGTGGACCTCGCCCTCATGGGCCACGACCACGACTACGAGCGCTTCGCCCACCTCGACGCCTCCGGCGCGCCGACCGACCCCGACCGGGGCATCCGCGAGTTCGTCGTCGGCACCGGCGGCCGGTCGCTCTACCACCTGGGGGACCGCAAGGCCGGCTCGGAGTTCTCGCAGGACTCCACGTTCGGGGTGCTCGACCTCACGCTGGAGGACGGCGCGTACTCCTGGTCCTACGTCGCCCTCGGCGGCGACGTCCTGGACTCCGGCAGCGACTCCTGCCGGGCCTGACCGCGCGCCCGTCCGGACGGCCGGCAGGGCGCCGGCCCCCGGCCGGAACACCCTGCCGGCCTCGCGCCGGGGGTCCCGGTCCCGGGGCGGGGCGCCGATAGGCTGCCGGGCATGGTCGGCCACCAGCCGGGAGGGGTCCCGGACCGGGTCCGCCGGCCCGCCGACCGCGCGCTGCTCGTGCTCGCCCTCGCGGCCCTGGCCGTCGTCGTGCTCGGCGTCGTGGCGGCGTCCCGCTCCGCGACAGGGCTCGACCAGGGCCTGACCCGCGCCCTCGACGGCCTGCCCCGCGTCGTGCTCTCCGCCGTGAGCATCGTCGGTGGCCTCGGGGCGGTGCTCCTCCCCGTGGCCCACGCCGTCGACCTCGGGCGGCGCGGCCGGCTGCGCTTCCTGCCCGACCCGATCCTCGCCGCGGCGACCGGCGCCCTCCTCGCGGCCCTGGTCGAGACCGTGGTCGGCCGGGGGGTGCTGCCCCGCGACCTCGTCGGCGCCCTGACCCAGCCGGTCGGGGGCGGCGAGGCCACGAGCGCCGTGTCCGAGGTGGTGGTGGCCACGTGCGCGTTCCTCGTGGCGATGACCGGCGGCGCCCTGCTCGTGCGCCTCGGGGCGGGCGTGGTGCTCGCGCTCGGCACGACCGCGGTCGTCGGTGGCGACAGCACCCTGGCCGCGCTCCTGCTCAGCGGCGCCCTCGGGGTCGCCGTCGGGGCGGCCGTCCGGGTCGGGGTCGGACGCCCCGCGACGATGGCCCCGCTCGCCGACGTCCTCGCGGCCCTCGGCCTCGTCGGCCCCGCGACGGGGCAGGTCGCGACCGACCCGCCGCGCTGGGACGGCGTCCGCCGGCTGCGGGGCACCGCCCCCGGTCTCGTCGTCGACGTCTGGGACCGCGATGCCGTGGGCGCCGGACTGCTGCGGCGGTCCGGCCGCTACCTGCTGCTGCGGCCCGGCGCCGGCCGGGGGCCCGAGGTCGCGACCCGCGCCCAGGTCGAGCACGCCCTGCTCATGTCCTACGCCCTCGCGGACGCCGGGGTCGCCGCGCCCCGCGTCGTCCGGGCGGCCGACGTCGGCGGCGACTCGCTCGCCGTCGCCTGGACCGTCCCCGACGGCGTCGCCGTCCCCGTCGACGGCAGCGCCGACCCCGCCTCCGTGGTCTCGGTGTGGCGGCTGCTCCGGGCGCTGCGGGCGGGCGGCCTGGCCCACCGGGCCCTCGGCCCCGAGACCGTGCTCGTGGACGCCGCCGCCGACGCCGACGACCCCGCGGCCCTCACCGACGTCGGGCGCGGCGACGTGGCCTCGCCCGAGCTCGCGCAGCGGCTCGACGTCGCCGCCGTCCTCGCCTTCACGGCGCTGGCGTCCGACGCCCCCACGGCGGTCCGGCACGGCATCGAGGCGGTCGGCCTGGACGCGGTCCGGACCGCCCTGCCGGTGCTCCAGCCGATCGCGCTGCCGGCGGCGACCCGCGCGGCGCTGCGCGAGCGTCCCGGTCTGCTGACCGAGGTGCAGCAGGCGGTCCTCGACGCCTCGGGCGAGACCGAGCCGCCGCCGGAGACCGAGCTGCGCCGCGTCACGCCGCGGACGGTCCTCAGCGTCGTCGGCGGCGGGGTCGCCGGCTACCTGCTGCTGGGCCAGCTGTCCCGGGCCGACCTCGTCGGCACCGTCCTCGGCGCCGACCTGCGCTGGGTGGCGGGCGCGGTCGGCTTCGCGGCCCTGACCTTCGCCGGCGCCTCGCTGACCCTCGTCGGCGCGAGCCCGGTCCGCCTCAGGCTCCCGCAGGCCGCGCTCACCCAGCTGGCCATCGCCTTCGTCGGGCTCGTCGCGCCGGCCATGCTCGGGAACGTGGCCCTCAACTCGCGGCTGCTGCGCCGCGCGGGCGCCGGGCCGGGGGCCAGCGCGGGAGCGCTCGGGCTCATCGGGCTCACCCAGTTCGGCAGCTACTCGCTGCTGCTGGCCGCGTCCGCCGTCGCCGCGGGCGTCGGGCCCCGCGCCTCCTTCACCCCGTCGCCGGTCGCCGTCGTCCTCGTCCTCGCCGCCGTCGCGGCCGGGGCGGTGGCGCTGGCCCTGCCGTCGGTGCGCGGGTGGCTGGCGCGCCGCTTCCTCCCCGAGCTCGCCGAGGTGCTGCCCGCCGTCGTGTCCGTCCTGCGGCGGCCGGCCCAGGTGGTGCGGCTCGTCGGCGGCGCGCTGCTGCTCGACGCCTCGTTCGTCGCCGCCCTCTTCTGCGCCACCCGGGCGGTCGGCGCCGAGACCCCGGTGGCGTCGGTGGCCGTCGTCTACTTCGCGGGCGCCATCATCGGGTCCGCGGTCCCCACCCCCGGCGGCCTCGGCGGCATCGAGGCCGCCATGACGGCGGGGCTCGTCGCCGTGGGCACGGCCGCGGGACCGGCCCTCTCCGCGGTGCTCCTCTACCGGGTGGCGACGTACTGGCTGCCCATCCCCCTCGGCTGGGCGGCGCTGCACCGGCTGCAACGCGCCCGGGTCCTCTGAGCCGGGCCGCGCCCGGACTCCCCCACCACCCCGGCCCGGCCGCTCAGCCGGGTGGGAGGACGTCGAGCGCCGCGAACAGGGGCCCCGCGGCCACACCGAGCAGCACCGAGACCGCCGCCGCCACCCCTGCCGTCCACGCCGACCACGGCCGCACGCTGGCGAGACCGGCGGCGGGCTCGGTGCGGCGCAGGGCCGGCGCCACCCAGCGCAGGTAGTAGAAGAGCGAGGCGAGGGTGTTGACGAGCACGACGACGACGAGCCAGGCCATCCCGCCGTCCCAGGCCGCGGTCGCCGTCGTGAGCTTGCCGACGAACACGGCCGTCGGGGGCGTCCCCACGAGCCCGAGCAGCGCGACGACGAGCGCCACCGCGAGCCCCGGCCGCACCCGGACCAGACCGGCGTAGCCCGAGAGGTCGCGCACGTCCGGGAGGGCCGTCGTCACGGCGAAGGCGGCGACGTTGGTCACCGCGTACCCGGCGAGGTAGACGAGCAGCGAGGGCAGGGCGAGGTCGCTCACCCCCGCGACGGCGACGGGCACGAGCAGGTACCCCACCTGGCTCACCGTGGACCAGCCGAGGAGCCGGCGCGGGTCGTCCTGTGCGAAGGCGGCGAGGTTGCCCAGCGTCATGCTCGCCACCGCGAGCACGGCCACGAGGACGCCCCAGGCCAGGACGTCCGGCAGGGCCTCGACGAGCCGGAAGGCCGCGAGCACCGCACCGACCTTCGGGACGGTCGTGACGAACGCGGCGGCCAGGCCGGTCGCGCCCTGCGCGGCGTCCGGCACCCAGAAGTGCGCCGGGACGGCCCCGGCCTCGAAGGCCACCCCGGCGACGACGAGGACGACCCCGGCGGCCAGCGGGACGAGGGGCGCCCCGGCGAGCGCGCCGGCCAGCTGCGGGTAGGAGCTCGTCCCGCCGACGCCGTACAGCAGGGTCACCCCGAGCAGCAGGAGGATCCCGAACAGCGCGCCGACGAGGTAGGCCTTGAGCGCGGCCTCGGCGCCCCGGGCCGTGCGGCGCAGCCCGACGAGCCCGTAGAGCGGGATGCTGGCAAGGAGGAACCCCACGGCGAGCACGAGCAGGTCGGCCGCGCCGGCGAGGACGAGCGTCCCGGTGGCCGCCAGCAGGACGAGGCAGTACGTCTCGCTCTCGCGGTCGTCCCCGGCCACCTCGTCGCCGGCCAGGAGGAGCACGAGCAGGGTCGCCCCGGCGACGACCACCCGGGCCGCCGTCGTCGCGCCGTCGACGACGAAGGACCCCTCGAAGGCCGGGCCGGACGCGCCGCCCACGACGGCGGCCACCGCCGACCCCAGGAGGGCCAGTGCCGCGACGACCCGCAGCCGCCACTGCCGCCGCCGGGGGGTGAAGGACCCACCGAGCAGGCAGACCAGCGCGCCCGCGAGGAGCAGCATCTCCGGGAGCATCGCCAGCGGACGCATGGCCGACCCCACGCCGGTCAGCCCCCGAGCACGGCGACGACGGCGGCGGCGGCCGGCTCGACGACGGCCAGCAGCGCGCGCGGGGCGATGCCGATGACCAGGGACAGCACCAGCAGCGGGGCGATGGCCCAGAGCTCGTGGGCGCGCACGTCCGTGAAGGTGGCGGACGCCGGGCCCGCCTCGCCGGTGAACAGCCGCTGGAGGGTCCACAGCAGCAGCGCGGCGACGAGCAGGATGCCGAGGAGGGCGACCGCGCTCCACGGGACGGCGGCGATGCTGCCGGTGAAGACCTGGAACTCGGCGACGAACCCGGACAGGCCGGGCAGCCCGAGCGAGGCGAACGCGGCGACGGCGAACAGGCCGGTGGTCCGTGGGGCCGGGCCGGCGAGGCCGCCGAAGGCGGAGATCTCGTAGGTCCCCGACCGGTTCCAGAACAGCCCGGCCAGGAGGAACAGGGCCGCGGTGACGAGGCCGTGGCTGACCATCTGGGTGACGGCGCCGGACACGGCCACCGAGCGGGCCTGCGCGGTGCTGCCGCCGACCACCCCGACCGCCCCGACGGCCAGCACGACGTACCCCATGTGGTTGACCGAGGTGTAGGCGATCATCCGCTTGAGGTCGCGCTGGGCCAGGGCCACGAGCACGCCCCACAGCACCGAGACGACGCCGACGACGAGGACCACCCACGCCCAGGACCGCCAGGCGTCCGGCAGCAGGGTCATCCCGAGCCGGACGAACCCGTAGGTCCCGAGCTTGAGCAGGACGCCGGCGAGCACCGCGGACCCGACCGCGGGGGCGTCGGTGTGCGCCGGGGGCAGCCACGTGTGGAACGGCACGGTCGGCGTCTTCACGGCGAGGCCGAGCAGGATCGCGCCGAGCACGACGACCCCGGCCGTGCCGCCGCCGGCGAACGGGTCCTGCCGGGCGAGCTGCACCATGTCGAAGGTGTGCGGGTCGGCGGCGAGGTAGAGACCGATGAACCCGGCGAGCAGCGCCAGCGAGCCGAGGAAGGTGTAGAGGAAGAAGGTCAACGCCGAGCGGGCCCGGTCGCCGTGGCCCCAGCCCGCGATGACGACGTACATCGCGACGATCGAGAGGTCGAAGAAGACGAAGAAGAGGATGAGGTCGGCCGCGGCGAACACGCCCACCGACACCGTCTCCAGGAACAGGAAGAGCGCCGCCCGTGAGGCGGGCCGGTCCTCGTCACGCAGCGCGAAGAGCGCACAGGCGAGGAAGACCACCGCGGTCATGGCGACGAGCGGCAGGGACAGCCCGTCGAGCCCGACGTGGTAGCTGGAGCCCACCCCCGGGATCCACGGTACCTGCTCCTCGAACGCCAGCGCGCCGGGCGCCGGCGTCTCGTACCGGGCCCAGAGGACACCGACGAGAACGACCTCGGCGAGGGACGCCGCCACCCAGCCCCAGCGCACGACGGCGGACGGCAGCCCCGGCAGGAGCAGCACGGCCGCGAGAGCGAGAGGGAGGAAGATCGTCAGGGAGAGCACGGTCACCTCGTGAGGACGAGCAGGACGGCGCCGAGCGCCACGAGGGCGACGGCCTGGACGTAGTACTGGTGGAGCTGCCCGGTCTGCGGTCGGCGAGCGGCGGCCCCGGCCCGCCGGACCGCACCGGCCAGCGCCACGACCCCGCCGTGCACCCCGCGCTCGTCGGCCACGCGCGCCCAGCCCGCGAGCGCCCGCACCGGGCGGGCCGTCCCGACGACGCCGCCCGCGAACCCGTGGTCGGCGCGGTCCGCCGCCGGTGCGGCAGCCTCCCGCACCGGCCCCGCCGCCCCGTGCAGCGCCGCGCCGAGGTGGGCGTCGACCCGGTCCGCGACCCGCGCCAGGGCGAGCGTGGGCCGCACGAGCGCGCGGTGCGCGGCGGTCTCGACCCCGCCCCAGGACCCGGCCCACGTCCCGAGTCGTACCGGGCGCCACCACACCGCCGCGACGACGAGCAGCGACAGCGCCCCGGAGCCGACCACCTCGAGGACGCCCGGCTCGACGAGCGGACCCCCGACCACCCGGGCCAGGCGCTCGGCGACGGGCGGCAGCGCGAGCACCCCGAGCCCGCCCGCGACCGCCGCGAGGAGCACGACCGCCGCAGTCAGTATCCCCGGGACGACGCCCCGGGCCTCCTCCTCGGTGCCCCGCAGGGCCCGCGCCGCCTCGGCCTCGCCGGGCGCGAGCGGTGCCCACAGCACCCGCAGCACGGTCCCGGCGTACGCGGCGGACAGGGCCGCCCCGGCGAGCCCGACGACCCCGAGCACCGGGGAGTCCCGCCAGGCGGCGGCGAGGACGAGGTCCTTGGTCGCCCACAGCGACAGCGGCGGCACTCCCGCGAGGGAGAACAGGGCGACGGTGGCCGCCACGCGCAGCACCGGCGAGGTCGCCACCTGGCCCCGCAGCCCGGCCAGCGCCTTGGTCCCGAGCGCCGACAGCCACGCCCCGGCGGCGAGGAACAGCGCCGCCTTGGTCGCCGCGTGGGCGACGAGGTGCGCCGTCCCGGCCGCCGGCGCCCCGACCCCGGCGGCGAGGACGACGAACCCCAGCTGGGCGGACGTGGAGGCTGCGAGGAGCTGCTTGAGGTCGCCCTGGCCGAGCGCGACGAGCCCGAGCGCGACGGTCGTCAGCGCCCCGGCCCAGGCCGCGGCGGGACCGGACCACGTCGTCGCGGCGAGCAGCGGCTCCAGCCGGACCAGGAGGTAGCCGCCCATCGCGACCATGGCCGCCGAGTGCAGCAGGGCGCTGACCGGCGCCGGGCCGTCCATCGCCCGGGAGAGCCAGAAGGCCAGGACGACCTGGGCGGCCTTGCCGAGCGCGGCGACCAGCACGCCGGCCGCGACGAGGTCACGCCGGCCGGGCGCCACGCCGGCCAGGGCGTCCAGCGCCAGGTCGCCGCCCCCGGCCATCGCCGCGCCGGCGGCGAGGTAGAGGCCGAGGTCGGTCGTGCGGGTCGTGACGAAGGCGGTGAGGCCGGAGGACACCCGCCGGGCCTCGCGCCACTGCAGGCCGATGAGCGCGTACGACGTCGCGCCCATGACCTCCCACCCGAGCAGCAGGGCGGGCAGCGTCGTCGCGGTGACGGTGAGCAGTGCGGCGGCGGTGAAGAGCAGCATGAGCCCGTGGAAGCGGGCGCGGCCGGTGCGGACGTCGGCCGCTCCGCCGAGCAGCACCAGGGCCGCGACGCCGGCGACGGTGGGCGCGACGACGACGGCCGGCCCGCCGACGGCGAGCCCGAGGTCGGCGCCGGCGAGGAAGGGCACGCCCACCTGCGGCCGGGCGACCGCCACGACGACGGCGAGCACCGCCGTCACCGCCGCGACGCCCACCGCCGTCACGGGCGCCACCCGGTCCGCGAGGCCGCGCGGGAGGACCAGCAGCACGCCCCCGACGAGGGCCGGGAGCCCGGCGAGCGCCCACAGCGAGGCCTCGGCGGGGCTCACGACGACCCGCTCATCCGGCCAGGTCCGTCGCCGAGTCGGTCATGTCGCTCCCCCGGTGGCGGTGGACGAGGGTCGCCACGGCGAACCCGGCCGCCATCTCGACCGTCATCGCCGCGAGGACGACGAGCAGCAGCACCTGTCCGGCGGGGTCCGGCGCGAGGAACCACCACATCGCCCCGGCGGCGAGGAGGACGGCGTTGACCATGACCTCGAGGCCCATCATCACCATGACGACGACCTGCTGGGAGATCGCGCCGTAGAGGCCGACCGCGAAGAGGGCGGCGGCCACGAGCAGGACGGTCTGGAGGGTCATCGGCCCACCCCACCCCGGTGGGGGTCGCGCGGCGGCGAGGCGTCGAGGTCGTCGCCGAACCGGTCGTAGCGGGTGCGCCCGGCGGCCAGGACGACGCCGGTGACGATGGTGGCGACCATCACGGGGCTGACGACGACCATGACGAGCATCTGCCGGCCCATGAGCGCCTCGCCGAGGGCAGCCGTGACGTCGGGCGCGGGCACCCCGCGGCGCACCGGCCACGGCACGAGCAGGGCCCCGGCCGCGAGGACGACGAAGGTGGCCGCCGAGACGCCGAGGGCCGCCCGGTTGTCGTGGACCATCGACATCGGCATGAGCGCCGGGTTCATCCCCATGTACATGACCATGTAGACGCCCATGACGGCCATCTCCATGAGCATCATCAGCACGGTGACGACCCCGACGTAGCTCTGCTCGAGCAGCAGCAGGGCCAGCCCGACGGCGACGAACGACAGCGCCAGGGCGTAGGTGGCCCGGGCCATCGAGTCGACGACGAAGACGAGGACCGCCGAGGCGACGGCCACGAGGCCGAGGACCCAGAAGGCGACGTCGAGGAGCATCCCGGTCATCCTCTCGCGGCGACGACGACGGCGACGACGAGGTCCTGCACGAGCACGGCGGGCAGGAGGACGACCCAGCCGACCTCCATCGCGAGCTCGGGCCGCACGGCCGGCAGCCGTCGGCGCAGCGCGACGAGCGCGCCGAGCAGCAGCACCGTCTTGACCAGGACCCAGGCCCAGCCCGGCAGCACCGGACCGCTCCCCCCGCCGAGGAACATCGGCACGGCGAAGGCGGCGCCGGCCGCGAGCAGCGCGTACCGCCCGGCCTGGACGAGCAGCCGGTCGACCCCGCTCAGCTCGGCGAGGACCCCGCCCGCGACGTCGCGCCCGAGCGGCACCGCGAACGGCCCCCAGAGCGAGAACGCGAGGACCCCGAGGCAGTAGACGACGAACGCGACGGGCATCCACACGACGAACCAGAGCCCTTCCTGCGCCGCGGCCACGTCGGCGACCCGCAGGCTCGCGGCCCCGACGGCGGGCGCGACGATCGCGAACATCAGCGGCAGCTCGTAGGCGAGCGCGAGGGCGAGGAAGCGGTAGCCGCCGACGAGGGAGTGCACCGAGTTCGGCCCCCAGCCGACGAGCCACACGAGCACCCAGACGGCGACGTCCATGGCGTTGAACCAGACGACGCCGACGTCGAGGTCGGCGACGACCCAGCGGCCGAGCGGCACGACCGCGACCATGAGCAGCGCGACGACGACGAGCCCCCCGCCGCCGAGCCGCCACAGCAGCACGTCGGACGACACCGGGGCCCGGCGTCGCTGGCGCAGCAGGCGCACGGTCTCGTCCAAGGGGCGGGCGACGGCGGCGCCGGCGGGCAGGCCGGCGGCACGCGCCGCGAGGACGCCGTCGAGGACGACGGCCGCGAGGGCGAGGGCGAGGAGGATGCCCCCGGCGGCCGCGACCCCGCCCGGGCCGACCGTCACCGGCTGCGGGTCAGGCACCGGCGGCCTCCCGCTGCGGCACGGGGTCGGGCACGAGGTCGGACCCGAGGCTCGCGACGACGAGTCGCGCGGCCCCGAGGTCGCACCCCTCGAGAAGGGGGCCGACGGCGGTCAGCGGGACCGCCGGGACGTCCGGCACGGGCGCATCGAGCCCGGACGCGCCGTAGCGACGGGCGGCGGCCTCGGCCCGGGTGATGAGCACGAGCAGCCGGTCGCGGCAGTCCCCCACGACGTCCTCGGCCAGGCCGAGATCGCGCGCCCGCTCGGGCGTCACCGTCCCGGTGCCCGCGAGGGACCAGCGCAGCCACCGGGAGTGCTCGACCCGGTGGCGCAGGTCGACCAGCGTGGCGCGGGCGTCGTCGCCCCGGCGGGCGAGCAGCACGTCGCGGGCCGAACGGGCGGCGCGGGCGCCCTCCTCCCAGCCGGCGAGCGCGAGGACGGCGGCGACGTCGTCGCACCGGGCGGCGGCGACCGTGGCGGTGTCCTCCGGCAGCGGCTCGGACACCGGGTCGTGCTCCGGACCTCCCACGGCCGCGGCCGCCGCCGTGACGACGAGGTCGCCGTGCAGGACGACGTCGATCACGAGCCCGGCGGGCCAGTCCGGCAGGACCGGGCCCAGCCGCACCGGCAGCGCGTCCATCTCCAGGCCGTCCCGGTCCTGCTCGGCGCCCTCGGCGAGCGGGATGCCGTCCGGGGCCATGTCCATGTCGTCGTGGTCGTGACCGCCCGTGTCGTCGTGGTCGTGACCGCCCGTGTCGTCGCCGGGCCCGGCGCCTGCGGCGTCCCGCTGCTCGGCGTCCGCGCGCTGGCCGCGCCCGTCGACCAGGACGGCGGCGGCGCGGGCCAGGGCCGCGGCGGCGTCGCCCTCGGTGCGCACGTCGGCACGCGCCCGGGGTCCGGGCAGGGCCTCCCAGAGCCGGTCCACGACCTCGTCGAGTCCGCCGCGGACCTCGCCGACGACGAGCAGGACGTCCGCGCTCGCGGGCGTCTGCGCGATCCGCCAGCCCCGCGCGGCGACGGCCTGCTCGGCGGCCATCCGTGCCGGGCGGGCCCCCGGGCACTCGACGACGAGCACCCGGGCCGCGCGCACGGCCCGTCCCACGACCCAGCGCCTCAGGCCCACCGCAGCGCCCCCTCGCGCCAGGCCCAGGCGACGGCGACGAGCAGCGCGCCGAGGAACACGAACATCTCCGTGACGGCGCTCGCGCCGAGGTCGGCGACGACGACGGCCCACGGGTACATGAAGAGCATCTCGACGTCGAAGGCGAGGAACAGCAGGGTCGCGAGGTACCACCGCACGTGGTAGCGCGAGAGGGCGTGGGCCTGCGGCTCCCAGCCCGACTGGAAGGGCAGCGGCCGCAGCACCCCGCTCCAGGGCACGAGCAGCCAGTGCGCGAGGTACACGACGACGACGGCCGTCACACCGAGCCCGAGGGTGAGCAGGAGCCCGGTCACGACCGTCCCTCGTCCGGCTCGTCCTCGCAGGTCACGGTCCCAGTCTGTCCGACGCCGTGACGGGAGCGGGCTCCCGGGTGCCGCGCGACCCTCACTCCTCCGGGAGCAGGTCGACCGACCGGGCGTGCTCGAGAAGGTCGCGTCCGGCCAGGCGCCGCTCGACGACGTCGCCGGCGACCTCGCCCAGCCTGCGTCCGTGGTCGCGCGCGTACCGTCGCATCACGCGGAAGGCGTCCTCGACGGTGAGGTCACCGACGTGGGCGATGACGCCCTTGGCCTGCTCCAGCACGACGCGGCTGGTCAGGGCGTGCTGCAGCTGGGCGTTGACCGTGGCCGAGTCCGCGGCGGCCCGTTCGTTGACGACGGCGACGCTCGCGACGTGCGCCAGCGCCTGCCCCAGGTCGAGGTCGCTCCGGTCCAGGCTGCCGACCTGGCTGCCGAACAGCCCGAGGGTGCCGAGCACCGTCGTCTGCAGCCGCATCGGCACCGCGTGCACCGACCGGAACCCGACCCCGTCGGCCGCGGCGCAGAAGGCCGGCCACCGGTCGGCCGTCGCGGCCAGCTCGGGGACGAGCACCGGCGTCCCGGTCCGGAAGCAGTCGAGGCACGGCCCCTCGTCCCGCTGCAGCTGGAAGAGCTCCAGGAGCCGGGTCCGCTCCGAGGACGCGGCGACGAGCCGCAGCACCCCTCGACCGTCGGACAGCAGCACCCCGGCGGCGGCCACGTCGAGCAGCCGCACGCAGTTCTCGCTGAGCCCGGCCAGCAGCTCGACCATGTCGTAGCCGCTCACCAGGTCGTTCGTCAGGTCCACGAACGCGTGGATGACGTCCTGTTCCCTCGTCGTGCTCACGTGCCCTCACCTCCCGGGGTGTCCGGGGGCGGGTCACGCTCCAGGACGAGTCGTCGTTCGATGATGTCCCACGCCACCTCGCTCGCGGTCCGACCGGTGGCGACAGCATGGCCCCTGAGCCGCATCGACGCCTCCGCCGCGTCGACGTCGAGCTGGCTGATGAGCATCCCGGTCGCCTGGTGGACCTCGATCCGGTCCAGGTCCCCGAGTCGCTCGTAGTCGTCGTCCCGCGCGACCGACCGGCTGTCGGCGGCGAGCTCGACCAGGGGCAGGGCGGCCAGCTCGGCCGCGAGCATCCCCCCCGCCAGGTCGTCGTCGGTGAGATGCCCGGGTGCGGCTCGGAAGAGGTCCAGCGCCCCGACGCACACCGATGCCAGGACGATGGGCAGCGCGAAGACGGCGTGGATGCCGTCCCGCAACGTGGCGTCGGTGAAGCCCGGCCAGCGCAGCTCGTGCGGGGAGTCCAGGTCCGCCACGAGCACCGCGGTGCTCGTCCGGACCGCGTCGAGGCAGGGACCCTCGCCGAAGGTGAACTGGTACTCGTCGACGCGTCGGCTCTGCGCGCCACTGGCGCCGTAGGTGCCGCGCGACAGACCCTGGTGGACCATCGAGATGGCCGCCCCGTCGACCCCCAAGAGGTCGACGCACGCCAGGCAGAGCAGGTCCGCCGTGGCGTGGCCGGGCTGCGAACCGGAGACGATGGACCCCAGTCGGGCACGGACGTCTCGGCGGGACGTCGTCATGGAGCGGGCCTCCCTCGCTCGTCCCGGCCCGGCGTCCTCACGCGGTGCCCCGGATCGCGGGGTGACGCCGGTCGGCGGACCCCGTACAGGTCACGACCGTACCGTGGCCCGTCCCTCGACCCCCCGTCACGGACGCGTCGGACGAGACCCGCCACGGACCCGTGGCCCCGTCCTACACCCCTGCTGGTGGTCGGGACCACGGGCCGGTCATGGGCCCGCCGGCCGGGCCGGCGCGCGGGCGGGCGGCGGTCGGTCGTCGCGGACGGCCGAGGCCCCCGAGTTCTCGTCGTCCCCCGCCCCGTCCACGAGTGCACTGGCCACGTCACGCAGCTTGCGGTTGGCACGGCAGCTCGTCTCGACCAGCAGAGTGAAGGCACGGTCGGCGGGCACGTCGTGACGCGCCATGAGGATTCCGGTGGCCTGCCCGATGACCGTGCGGGTCTTCAGGGCCTCCTCGAGCTGCCTCACCTTGGCGGTCAGCTCGCTCCGCGAACAGGGAGACTGATCCGACGTGGCTGCGCCGTCCGCCGGGGAGGTGCCGTCGTCCGGACGCGGACGCCGCCCCGTGTCGACGCTGCGGTCCCTCCGGCGGCGTACCGTCGCGAGCTCGTCGGGCACGGCCGACGGCGCATCGCTGGTGACCGGTACGGACGGTGTGGTGTGCTGCTCGGGACCCATGTCGTGCTCCCCTGGTCATGACGGAAGACGTCACCGGGGTCTCGGGCGACAACCCGAGGAAAGTACCACGGACCACGGAGCACGGACCTGGCGCGGCGCGTCGTCGCTCACAGCGCCCGTCGCTGCGCGACCAGCGGACAGAGGAACGGGTCGACGCGCCCGGACCCGACGGCGTTGAGATGCCGCACGACCTGCCCGTAGGCCGGCAGGAGCCCCGTCTCGGTGTACGGCAGGTTCCGCTCGGCGCAGAAGGCCCGGACCACCGGCCGGGCCCGCACGAGGTTCGGCCGCGGCATCGACGGGAACAGGTGGTGCTCGATCTGGTGGTCCAGGCCGCCCATCGCCACGGAGACCATCGGGCCGCCACTGATGTTGCGGCTGACGAGCACCTGTCGGGCGGCGAAGTCGACGGTGGTTCCCGCCCGGACGACGGGCATCCCGATGTGGTTGGGCGCGAACGCGGCCCCCATGAGGAACCCGAAGACCGCCAGCTGGACGCCGAGCGCGGCCGCGGCCTTGCCGGGCGGCAGGACGACGAGCAGGAGGGCCGGCAGCGACCCCAGCCGGGCACCGAGGAGCACGGCTTCGACGCCGCGCCGGGCCAGCCGTTCGCGCGAGAGCACGCGGCGGATCCCGTCCGCGTGCAGCGAGACCCCCTCGAGGAGGATGAGCGGGAAGAACAACCAGCCCTGGTGGGCCGCGAGGAAGCGCAGGACCGGGACGCGGCTGCGACGGGCGTCCTCGACGGTGTAGGACAACACGCCCGCGGACACGTCGGGGTCGTGGCCCGCCCGGTTGGGGTGGGCGTGATGACGGGTGTGCTTGCCGCGCCACCATCCGTACCCGACGCCCACGAGGAGGTCCGCCACGACGAGGCTCACCCAGTCGTTCCAGCCCGCGGAGGCGAAGATCTGGCGGTGCGCGGCGTCGTGCCCGAGGAAGGCGACCTGGGTGAGGACGACGCCCAGGACGGCCGCCCACCCGAGCTGCCACCAGGTGTCGCCGATGACGACGCAGCCGCCGACCCAACCGGCGAGCACGAGCACGGAGCCCACGAGCCGCGTCCAGTACCACCCGTGTCGTCGGCGCAACAGCCCGAGGTCGCGCACGTCGCGCAGCAGCACCGCGTAGTCCGAGCCGGGCCGGGGACCGGCCGGGGACCGCGGGGTGAGGTCGTCGGGGGTCGAGGGCATCGGCCGGATCCGTTCTGGGTCGTCGACGAGCGGCGACGAGTCCGGGGTCCGGGGAACCGTCGGGGGCCAGGTACCCTCGGGTGGGCCCCGCCAACCGGGACGGTGTTGCCGGGACGGTGTCGACGACGGGGCCGGGAACCTCGGCCGCGCCTCGGACGCTGGGACCAGCGACCGTGTTTCCTCTCCCCGCAGGAGTACCCCCGTGGCCCGCGCCGACCGTCCGTCCCGCGCCCGACTCGAGGAGCTGCAGAAGCAGCAGCGCGCCAAGGAGCGCCGCACCCGCATCATCTGGGTCGGTGCCACGACCGTCGTCGTCCTCGCCATCGTCGGGGTCGTCGGGTTCGTCGTCGCGCGCGACGTGTCGACCCGTCCGACCCTGGACGCCGTGCAGACCTACGAGGTCGGTGCCGGGCACGTGACGACCCCCGTCACCTACGAGCAGTCCCCGCCGGTGGGCGGCGAGCACAACCCGGTGTGGCTCAACTGCGGGGTCTACGACGCGCCGGTGCCGAACGAGCTCGCGGTCCACGCCCTCGAGCACGGCGCCGTGTGGGTCACCTACCGCCCGGACACCCCGAAGGCCCAGGTCGACGCCATGGTCGCGGACCTGCCGGACGAGTACATGGTCGTCTCGCCCTACGACGACCTCCCGGCCCCGGCCGTGGCGTCCGCGTGGGGCCACCAGCTGATGCTCGACGGGGTGGACGACCCGCGCCTCGCCGAGTTCGTCCGCGAGTACCGCCAGGGCCCGCAGACCCCCGAGCCCGGTGCGGCCTGCACCGGCGGCAGCGACGGCACGACCAACCTGCCCGAGACGCAGACGCCGGCGCCGTGACCGGCGCGGACCGTCCGGAGCCCGACGACGCGCGCGAGGCCCCGACGGCGGTGCGCGCGGTGCCGCTGGCGCTGGCCGTCGGCGGGCTCGTCGTCGCGATGGTGCTCGGCGCGCTGGCGTCCTTCCTCGTGCTCCGCGCCACCGACGGTCCCGGCGTGCTCGACACCGGTGCCGACGCCGGGTTCGCCCGCGACATGCAGACCCACCACCGGCAGGCGGTCGAGATGGCCTTCCTCGTGCGCGACCGCACCGACGACGAGGAGGTCCGCCGCCTCGCGTTCGACATCATCACGAGCCAGCAGCAGCAGGCCGGTCAGATGTACGGGTGGCTCGTGCAGTGGGGGCTCCCCCAGACCGGGCCCCGGGCACCGATGGCCTGGGTGGGCGGCGAGCACGCCGCGCACGGAGCCACCGGGGCGATGCCCGGGATGGCGACCGACGCCCAGCTCGACGACCTGCGGGCCGCCCGGGGCGTCGAGGCCGAGCGGGTCTTCCTGCGGCTGATGATCGCCCACCACGTCGGCGGGGTCGAGATGGCGGACGCCGCGCTCGCCGACGCCCGCACCGACGAGGTCAGGGTCCTCGCCGGCGCGATCGCCACGGCGCAGACGTCGGAGATCGAGCTCATGGAGTCGATGCTCGACGCCCGCGCCTGACCGACGTCGTCAGTCCCCGAGCCCGGCGCGGTCCACCCGGCGGTGGAAGCGCATCCCGGCGACCCCGCCGAGCAGCGCGCCCGCGAGGGCGGCCAGCGCGACGACGACGAGGGCGACGATGCCGCCGGTCGTGAGGTCGCCGGTGCTCACCGGCAGCCGGGGGAAGGCGTCGAGACGGCCGAGGACGTCGAACTGCGCCCCGGCCACGGCCGCGAGGACCGCGACGACGATGGCGACGACGACCGCCCACAGCCACACCCCGAGGCCCTGCCGGAGGCCGTCGAAGCGGGCCATCCGGCCGGCGACGTACCCGCCGCAGAAGTACGCGAGGAGCAGGACGAGGACGAGGACGACGCCGCTGACGATGCCGACGGTGCCGGCCGAGGAGGAGGCCTCGTCGGCGGCCGTGCCCGGGTCGGTCCCGGTGCCGACCCCGACGGCCGCGCCGGCCGCCGCGACGAGGGCGGTGAGCAGGACCGCGGTCCCGGTGGCGGTGAGCCACCCGAAGAACGCGGCGCCGATCTTCATGCCGCCGAACTGCTCGCGCTCGCGCTCGAGCACGGCGTGCCGGTCCACTCCCGCCCCCGGCGGCACGGGGTCGTGCGCCGGGTCGTCGTCGTAGCGCTCCTCGCGGCGCCCGGTGTCGTGGGTCCGGGCCCCGCGCTCGTCCGCGGGGTCGTGGGCGTCGTTCCTCGTGCTCATGGTGTCCTCTCGGTGGTACGGGCGGCCGGGGCGGTCGCGCCCGCGGGGGTGGGTCAGAGCTCGCGCCAGCCGGTGGCCCGGTCGTGGCCGTGGGCGGCCATGAGGGAGAGCCCGCCGTCGACGACGACCGAGGCTCCGGTGAGGTAGGAGGAGCGCGGGGAGGCGAGGAAGGCGACGGCCGCGGCGACCTCCTCGACGTGGCCGGGCCGGCCGAGCGGGTTGCCGGGGCGGGTCGTCGACCACGCCTCGGACTCGTCCATGTCGTTGATGGGGGTCGCGATCTCGCCGGGCGCGACGGAGCTCACGAGGATGCCGTGCTCCCCGAGCTCGAGGGCGAGGCACTTGGTGAGCATCCCGAGACCGGCCTTGGCGACGCAGTACGCCGACGCGCCGAAGCGCGGGTGGTGCTCGTGGACGGAGGTGACGTTGACGATCCGTCCGCCACGGCCCTGGCGGACCATGTGCCGGGCCGCGACCTGGCAGTTGAGGAAGGCCCCGGTGAGGTCGGTGGCCAGCACGGTGTCCCACTGCTCGCGCTCGAGCTCGAGCACGGGGGTGGCCAGGCCGGTGCCGGCGTTGTTGACGAGGACGTCGATGCCGCCCAGCCCGTCGACGAGCTGCTCCAGGACCTCGGCGGTGGACGGGTCGGCGGTGTCCTGCCGGGCGACCAGGCACCGCTGCCCGCGCTGCTCGATCCCGCGACGGGTGTCCTCCGCCCCGTCCTCGTCGCTGTGGAAGGTGATGGCGACGTCGTGGCCCTCGGTGGCGAGAAGGTTGGCGACGGCCTTGCCGATCCCGGAGTCCCCACCGGTGACGACGGCGAGCGGCGTGTGTCGTGTACTCATACCGCCCCGGTACCCGGCGCGGCGGTCCGCAACCCCTTCCACGCGTGGCGACCGCGACGGGCGGGTACCCGGTCCGTACCGATCCCAGGAGGTCCCGTGCCCCGACCCCGACCCGTCACCGGTGCCCTCGTCACCGGCGCCTCGAGCGGGATCGGCCGTGCCGTCGCGCTGCGGCTCGCCCGCGACGGCGTCCCGCTCGTCCTCGCCGCCCGGTCCGGGCAGGCGCTGGAGGAGGTGGCCGCGGGTTGCCGGGCCGCCGGCGCCGAGGCGCGCGTGCTCGTCCTCGACGTGCGCGACGACGCCGCCGTCGCCGAGGCGGTCGATGCCGCGGCGGACGCGTACGGCGCCGGGCTCGTCGTCGTCCACGCCGCCGCCGTCGTCGCCTACGGGCACGTCGAGGAGGTCCCGGGCGAGGTCATCGACGAGGTCGTGCGCACCGACGTCCTCGGCACCCTGTCGGTCTGCCGGGCCGCGCTGCAGGCCTTCCGCCGCACCGGGGGCGGGCACCTCGTCGTCGTCGGGTCGCTGCTCGGTGAGATCGCGACGCCGTACATGGGGTCCTACGTGCTGTCGAAGTGGGCCGTCCACGGGCTGGTCCGCACCCTGCAGATCGAGACCCGCGACCGCGTGGACACCCACGTCTCGCTCGTCGCCCCCGGCGGCATCGACACCCCGGTCTACCGGCAGGCCGCCTCGGTCATGGGACGGCACGGGCAGCCCCCTCCCCCGGTTCTCGGGGCCGACGACGTCGCCGACCGCGTGGCCCGCGTCCTGCGCCGGCCGCGGCGGCTCACCCACGTGGGGCCCGCCAACCTGCTCGCGGTCGCCGGCTTCCGCCTGGCCCCGGGCCTGTTCGACGTGCTCGTCACCCCGATGATGCGCACCCTGGGCCTCGCCCCCTGGACCGGTCTCGACGCGACGGCGGGCAACGTCCACGACCCGCGCCATCCCGCACCGCCCCCGACCGACGACCCCGAGGAGACCCCGATGACCGAGCACCGCGAGCTGCACCGACCCCGGGTGTCCCGGACGGTGGCCGCGCCGGCGTCGGCGGTGTGGGACGTCATCGCCGACGGCTGGCAGTACTCGACGTGGGTCGTCGGCACCGCCCGGGTGCGCGACGTCGACCCGCAGTGGCCCGCCCCGGGCAGCCGGCTGCACCACAGCGTCGGCCCTTGGCCGCTGACCCTGTCCGACTCCACCTCGGTCGAGTCCGCCGAGCCGCCGCACCGCGTCGTGCTCACCGCGCGCGGCTGGCCGGCCGGGGAGGCGCGGGTCGAGATCGAGATCGTGCCCGACGGGCCGGCGACGTGCACCGTCTCCATCGCCGAGGACGCCTCCACCGGACCGGCCCGGCTCGTCCCGCTGCCGGTCCGACAGGCCGGGATGCTGCCGCGGAACCGGGAGACCCTGCACCGGCTGGCGCTCGTGGCCGAGGGCCGGCACCGCGAGCAGCTGCGCGCGGACGGCTGAGCGCCGCCGCTCAGTCCTCGCGCAGCACCCGGGACCAGGCGGTCCGCACGAGCGCGCGGCGCACCGGACCCAGCGTGCCCTCCTGCCGCAGCGCGGCGACGGCGGCGTTCCAGCCGCAGGCCCCGTGCACACCGCCGCCGGGATGGGCGGCGGCCCCGGCCAGGAAGAGCCCGGCGACGGGGGTCTCGGGGCGCCCGAGCCCCCGGGTGGGGCGCAGGACGAGCTGCTGGTGCAGGCCGGCGGTGCCCCCGTTGAGCGCGCCGACGGAGAGGTTGGCGTCCCGCCCCTCGAGGTCGCGCGGTCCCTGGACGTGGCGGGCGACGACGTGCCCGCCGAACCCCGGCGCGACCTGCTCGACCGCCGCCTCGACCCCGCGCACGACGGCCTCGACGGCGTCCGGGTCGCCCGCCGCGTCCCGCGGCACGTGGGTGTAGCCCCACGCGGACTCGGTCCCGGCCGGCGAGCGGGTGGCGTCGGCGGTGGTCATCTGGCCGAAGAGGACGAACGGCGGGTCCGGGACCCGCCCGACGGCGAGGTCGGCCGAGACGTCGACGAGGCCGTCGTCGTCGCGGCCGAGATGGACGGTGCCGGCGCCTCGGGCCTCGCCCGCCGTCCACGGCACCGGGGCGTCCAGGGCCCAGTCGACCTTGAGCGTCGCCGGGTCCCACTGGAAGCGGTCGAGGTCGTGCAGCAGGCGCGGCGGCAGGTGCCGCTCGCCCACGAGGTCGCGGTAGAGCGACGGGGCCGAGACGTCCGCGAGGACCGCCCTGCGGGCCCGCAGCCGCTCCCCGCCGCGCAGCCGGACGCCGCGGGCCCTGCCTCCGGCGACGAGCACCTCCTCGACCGGGCTGCCGCACCGCACCTGCACCCCGGCCGCCTCGGCCCGTCGCCGCAGCGCGGTCGCGAGCACCCCGGCCCCGCCGCGCGGCACGGGGAACCCGACGTCCTGCGCCAGCATGACGAGCAGCCAGCCGAACACGGCACTGCCCGCGCCCTCGGGCGGCAGGTCGCTGTGCATGGCGTTGCCCGTGAGCAGGGCCCGCGGGCCCTCGCCGCGGAACTCCTCGCGGCCGAGGCGCCGGGCGGACAGCGCGGCGAGCCGGGCCAGGTCCAGCGCCCCGGACACGCGGGTCCGGCCGAGCAGCCGCAGCCCCGCGCGGACCGGCGGGAACGGGGTGAAGAGCAGGTCGAGCAGGGGGTCGCGCACGGCGTCCCAGCCGGCGACCATGCGCAGCCAGGCGTCGCCGTCCCCGGCGGCCTGCGCCTCGAACCCCGCGGCGCTCCGGTCGGGGTCGTGGTGCACGACGGCGCCCCGGCCGTCGGGGAAGGCGTGCGCGACCGGGGACGGCGCGCGCTCCCAGCGCAGACCGTGCGCCCCGAGGTCGAGGTCGCGGATCACCGGGCTGGCCGCGGCCAGCGGGTAGAACGCGCTGAAGAGGTCGGTGACGAAGCCGGGCGCCGTGACCTCGGCGCTGCGCACCGCGCCGCCGACCTCGTCCTCGGCCTCCACCAGCACGACGTCCCACCCGGCGTCGGCCAGCGCGATCGCGGCCACGAGCCCGTTCGGGCCCGCGCCCACGACCACCGCGTCACTCGTCACCGCGCCCACCCTACGGTCGGCGACGGGACGGCTCCTCGGGTCCGGGGTCGTCCCGGCCGCTCGGC
The DNA here is from genome assembly GCF_004025965.2 of Phycicoccus flavus. GTDB lineage: Bacteria > Actinomycetota > Actinomycetes > Actinomycetales > Dermatophilaceae > Phycicoccus > Phycicoccus flavus. Next base: position 51,962 of record NZ_SAYU02000014.1, read on the forward strand.
GCGGGAGGGGGCCACGGCGGGGTCAGGCCCCGGCCGGACGCCGCCCCGGCTCCAGGACGACCTTGACCATGCCGTCCTCCTTGGCCTGGAACGTCGCGTACGCGTCCGGTGCCTCCTCCAGGGTCAGGCGGTGCGTGGCGAAGTCGTCGACGCCGAGCGGGTCGTCGTCGGTGAGCAGCGGCAGGATCTCGGGCACCCAGCGCTTGACGTTGGCCTGCCCCATCCGCAGCGTGACCTGCTTGTCGAAGAGGGTCATCATCGGCAGCGGGTCCGTCATGCCGCCGTACACGCCGCTGAGGGACACGGTGCCGCCCCGGCGGACGGCGTCGATCGCGGTGTAGAACGCCGCGAGGCGGTCGATCCCGACGCGGGTCATCACCGGCTTGGTCACCGCCGACGGCAGCGCCCCGATGATCTTGTGCGACAGCTTGGCCACGCCGGAGCCGTGCGCCTCCATCCCGACGGCGTCGACGACGCCGTCGGCGCCCCGGCCCTGGGTGAGGTCGCGCACGGCGTCGCCCACCTCGTCGACCTCGCGCAGGTCGATGGTCGTCACGCCGCGGGCCCCGGCCCGGTCGAGGCGGGCGTCGACGAGGTCGACCCCGATGACCTGGCGCACGCCGCGCTGCTGGGCGATGCGGCAGGCCATGTCGCCGATCGGCCCGAGCCCCAGCACGAGGAGCGTGCCGTCGGGGTCCGGGTCGGCGTACTCCACGCCCTGCCAGGCGGTCGGCAGCACGTCGGAGAGGTAGACGAAGCGCTCGTCGCCGGGCCCCTCGGGCACCTTGACGTGGGTGTAGGAGGCGTGCGGCACCCGTAGGTACTCCGCCTGCCCGCCCGGGAGGGCGCCGTACAGCTCGGAGTAGCCGAAGAGCGTCGCCCCGGTCCCCTGGTCGGTGTTCTGGGTGGTCTCGCACTGGCTCTGCAGCCCGCGCTCGCACATCCAGCACGTCCCGCAGCAGACCTGGAACGGGATGACCACCCGGTCCCCCACGGCGAGGTCCGTGACGTCGCCGCCGACCTCCTCGACGACACCCATGGCCTCGTGGCCGAGCACGTCACCGGGCGTCATGAACGCCCCCAACGGCTCGTAGAGGTGCAGGTCGGACCCGCAGATGTTCGTGCTCGTCACCCGGATGACGGCGTCGCCCGGCTCCTCGATCCGTGGGTCGGGCACCTCCTCGACCCGGACGTCCTTCGTTCCCTGCCACACCACTGCTCGCACTGTCGGCCTCCTGCCGTCGGTCGTCATGGACACCTACCCGCGTCCGGGTGCGGGCACACCCGCCGTCGAGGGTCGGCGGGCCGCGGTGTCCCGGAGGGGCGCGCCGGGTACTCCCCCGGCGTGACCCCGACGACCGTCGCCCGCCCCCGCCCGACCCCATCCCCGCCGTCCGCCGAGCACCCGGTGGCGATCGTCGCCGGCGCCTCCCGCGGCCTCGGCCTCGAGATCTCCCGCGTCCTCGTCGCCCGCGGCTGGCGGGTGCACGGCCTGGCCCGCGACGGCGCCGAGCTGGACCGTGCCGTCGCGGCCGTCGGCGGACCCGACGGCGCCTACGTGCCGCACGTCGCCGACGTGCGCGACCCCGACCGCGTCGCCGCCGTCGTCGACGCCGTGCTCGGTGAAGACGGCCGGGTCGACGCCGCCTTCCACGTCGCGGGCGTCATCGAGGTGGGCGGCATCGAGGGGGTCACCCTCGGCCACGTCCACGAGGCGGTCGACACCATGCTCTACGGCCCGCTGCACCTCGCGCTTGCGGTGCTGCCCGCCATGCGCGAGCGGGGGGTCGGGCGCATCGGCGTCGTCGCGAGCGTCGGCGGGCTCGTCGCGGTGCCGCGGCTCCTGCCCTACTGCGTCGCGAAGTTCGGGGCCGTCGGGCTCGCGGAGGGGCTGGCCGCCGAGCTCGCCGGGACCGGGGTCACCGCGACGTCGGTCACCCCGTGGCTCATGCGCACCGGCGGCCACGTGCACGCGCGCTTCACCGGCGACGCCCCGGTCGACCACGCGTGGTTCTCCGCGGGTGCCTCCCTGCCGGGCGTCAGCCTCCCGGTCGACCGCGCCGCCCGCCGCATCGTCGACGGCGTCCTGGCCGGCCGTCCGACCGTCGGCACCTCGCCCTACGTGGCGCTGGCCCGCCGCGTCCACGGAGTGGCGCCCGCGACGACCGTCCGCGCGATCGGCCTGGCCGCCCGGCTGCTGCCCGGCCGCGCGCCGGAGCGCGACTGGCGCCGGACGGACGCGCCCGGGCCCGAGGGTGCCGCCGTGGCCCGACGCCACCCCTCGCGGGTGCGCGACGTGGTGACGACGCTGGGACGGCGGGCCGCCCGCCGTCAGAACGAGCTCGGCTGAACGGCGCCGGCGGTCACGCCGGGTGGCGGACGGCGTGCCGGAGGAGGACGACGCCACTGTCGAACGCCCGCGACTCCAGCAGCTCGAGGTCCAGGTGTACACCCCGCGGGAGGGCGGGCTTGCCGCCGCCGACGAGCACGGGGCAGAGCACGAGCACGCACTCGTCGACGAGGCCGTGGCGGAACGCCTCCACGGCGATGCCGGCGCCGCCGATGCTCAGCCCGGCCTCGGAGGACTCCTTGAGGGTCCGCACGGCCTCGGGGTCGAAGCGCGCCTCGACCCTCGTGCGCGCCGTGCTCGGCTCGGTCAGCGTCGTCGAGTAGACGACCTTGTCGGTGTCCCGCCAGATGTCGGCGTACTCGCGGACCACGGCGGGCTCGTCGGCCAGCCAGTCGTCGTCCTCCCAGACCCGCATGGTCTCGTACATGCGGCGGCCGTAGAGCGAGGTCCCGATCCGCCGCTCGTGCTCGTTCCAGATCGCGTGCAGCTCCTCGTCCGGCACCGACCAGTCGAACCGGCCGTCCTCGTCCTCGAGGAAGCCGTCGAGGGAGACGTTCGCCGCGTAGACCAGCCTGCCCATGGGAGCCCTCCGCCCGGATGCCGCCGCCGGCCGCGGCGTGCCGCCCAGTCAACCGCATCGGGGGACCCCGCCGCCATGCACCGGGATCCCGGGCAGCGCTCCGGCCCGGGACCCCGGTACACGTCAGCGCCCCCTCCGCGAACGGAGGGGGCGCCGGTGTCGTTGGGTGGCCTACATCCCTGCAGTGCCGGCCAACGGGTGCCGAGCCGAACCCCCTGCGGTTCGCCCAGCGGCGGCGGCCCTGACCCCTGCAGTCCTGACCACCTCTGCGCTGTACTTTACCTTCTCTTTACCTTCGGTGACCACTGGCCGAACGGACGACCTTCCTCGGACGAACGGCCGGACCGCGCCAAGGTCCTGCGGCGCCGGGCCCGGGTGTCTAGCGTTTGTCCAGGCCGGTCCGGATCGCCGCCCCCCTGCACGTCGATCCGGGCCGGCCTTCGTCATGTCGCGGGACGGCGGCGTCGCCGGGGTCCCGGCCGGACGTGACCTCCTGATGCAGATGCACCAGACTCGCCCGGAGCGGCTGCGTCTACCGCGGCCGCCGGAGACGACGGAGGATCGGATGACCGACCGTGGGAAGCGCGACATGACAACGGCTACCGAGGAAACCACCCGATCCGCGACGGACATCGTCTCCGTCGTGATCGTCGACGACCACCTGCTCGTCGCGGACTCGCTCGCCTCCGCCCTGGCGGCGAGCGACCGCATCGACGTCGTGGCGGTCGCCGCCACCTGCGCCGAGGGCGCCGCGGCGGTCGGGCGCCTCAACCCGACGGTGTGCCTGCTGGACCAGCGGCTGCCGGACGGCACCGGGACCGACCTCATCCCCCGCCTGCGGGCGGCGAGCCCGGACACCAAGGTCGTCCTCGTCACCGGCGACGACAGCGTCGACGTCCTCCGTCTGGCCCTGGAGGCCGGCGCGACGGGCGTGGTCAACAAGGGGCGCCGGGCGCGGGCGCTCCTCGACGCGGTGCTGCACGCCGCCGAGGGCACCCTCGTCCTGGCGCCCGAGGACGTGCTGCGCCTCCTCCCCACGCCGGGGGGCGGCCTGCCCGCCCTCGGTCACGACCTGACCCCCCGCGAGCGGGAGGTCCTCCGCCTCCTCGTGCGGGCGCGCTCCACCCGCGAGATCGCGGCCGAGCTCGTCATCTCGCACGCGACGGCCCGCAACCACATCCAGGCGGTCATCACCAAGCTCGGCGCGCACACCAAGCTGGAGGCGGTCACCATCGCCGTCCGCGAGAACATCGTGAGCGGGCCGTGAGACGCGCCGGGCTCCGGGCCCCGACGCCGCGGGGGCGAGGCCGGTGACGACGGCCGTCACCCCCCGGCGCGTCCTCCTCTGCGACGACCAGGCGGAGGTCCGCGAGTCGCTGCGCGTCGTCCTCGCCGACCTGCCCGGCCTCGACGTCACGGCCGAGGCGGCGACCGGCCCCGAGTGCCTCGCCGCCCTGGACGCGAACGCCGTCGACGTCGTCGTCCTCGACGTCGCCCTGCCCGGCGGTGGGGCCGGCCTCGCCGCCGAGATCCGCCGGCGACGGCCCGACGTGCGGATCGTCGTGTTCTCGGCCCACGTCGAGGAACGGGTCCAGCGCGAGATGCTCGCCGCCGGCGCCGACGTGTTCGTGCCCAAGACCGGCCGCCTCGCCCCGCTGCGCGAGGCCCTGTCCGCGCCCTGACCGCGGCCCCACCTGCGCCACCCACCCTTCCCGGGCGGGTCGTGTCGTCCTAGCATGACGACGCGGCGACCGTGCGGGAGAAGGGGACACCATGGCCGACGACGCCCGGAGCGGCGCCGGGAGCGATGGCGCCCTGTCGCCCGGGTCCGGGAGGGCGGCCGCGGCACGGCCCGACGCGACCTCGGCCCCCTCCGGTGACACCGGCGGGCCGTCCGACCGTGCCCGCCTGACCGAGCGCCGGTACCTCGAGATCCTCGACGCCATCGACCAGGGCGTCGTCGAGACGGGCCCCACCGGCACGTTCGTCGTCGTCAACGAGGCCTTCGCCCGGATGCTCGGGTACGACGACACCGCCGCCTTCCTGGCCGAGGTGTCGACCTCTGCCGACCTCTACGTCCACGGCCGGGACCGGGACCTGCTGGTGAGCCGCGTCGCGACGCACGGTCCGCGCAGCGCGGAGCTCGAGCTGCGGCACCGGGACGGCGGGACCGTCTGGGTGCGCGCGCGCGTGTCGCCGGCCCGGTCCGAGAGCGGCGGGCTGCTGGGGCTGCGGGCCGTCGTCGAGGACATCACCGAGGAGCGGGTGGCCGACCGGCGCCGTCGCGAGGCCGACGAGCTGGTCGAGGAGCGGGAGAGGCGGCTCCTCGCCGAGGCCGTCCACGACGAGCCGCTGCAGCTCGTCGTCGCCGCCATCCTGCGCCTGGACGGTATGGAGCCGCGCCTCCCGCCGGAGCTCGTCGAACCGGTGGAGCACGTCGTGTCCCTGCTCGAGCAGACGGTGGAGGGGCTCCGGGACCTCGTCGTCGCGCTCCGGCCGCCGGACTTCACCGAGGGCCTCGGGCCCGTGCTCGCCGTCCTCGCCGACGGGCTGTTCCGGGGGACGGAGACGACCGTGCAGGTGACCGGGGGCCCGCACGTCCCCCTGCACCCGGACATGAAGGTGCTGGCCTACCGGATCCTGCGGGAGGCGCTGTTCAACGCCCGCAAGCACGCGTCCGCGCGCCGGGTCGAGGTGACCCTGGACGTCCGTCCGTCGACGCTCGTCCTGTCGGTCTCGGACGACGGCGTCGGCGGGGCCGTCTCCGCCGCGGATCCCGGCCACCTCGGGCTGTCGACGATGCAGGCGCGCGCCGAGACCCTCGGAGGCACGCTGCGCATCGACAGCCCGGCGTCCGGCGGCACACGGGTCGAGCTGACGATCCCCCGTCGGGACTGACCGCCGGCCACGGGCCGCCGGGGTGGGTCAGGTGCATCAGGTGCGGTAGGGGCCGATGAGTCTGTCGCGCGCGGGTGCGCTCGACGACGATGGAGGCGCGGCACCGGTCCCTGCACCCCAACCCCCTGCTACGGGGTGACGGGACCGGCTCGGTCGGCACGAGGGGACCGGACGGAGACGGCGGTCGAAAAGTGTGCCGCCGCGGCACCCGTCCGGGCGACAGTCCCTCGGGTCGACCGCGGTGGGGCTCCCGGCGCGGTTCGGTGCGCCGGGGGCTCCGCCGGCCGGTGTCGAGCCGCGACGCCCGGGCCGGGCTCCGCCCCCGGCCCGGGCACCGTGTCCGCCGGCGGACGTGGGCGCGCTGGATCCCGACCAACGGGTCAGGCCCGTGCCCCCCGCACCACGAGAACCGCTCCCGCGGCGGCCGTGCTGGCCCGCACCCGCCCGCCGCGACGGCGGCCGGACATCCGGCCCCGGCGACGCCGGACCGATGGGCGGCCCTGACCAGACCCGGCGGGCGGCGCTGCGGACTCGTGCGGATGCAGCCCGGTGCAGACGGGTTCGTTCTCGCCCGTCCGTGGATCGGCCGGGGCCGTGCTCGACATCCCGGTCCCGACGTCTCCTCACGCCGACGTGCCGCCGGTCGCCGGGCCGGCCCTCCACTCCCGGGCAGGGGTTGACAGGGGTGATGGGCGGGGTTGATGATACAAGCCGTCTCACTGTGAGACGCATTGTCGCAGATGAGGTCCGCCATGACAGTCACGCTCACCACGCCGACCGAGGGCGAGACCATCGCCGCGGGCCCGGTGAGGTTCCGGGTCCTGGAGGACGGCGTCGGCGTCGGGGGCCGCTTCGGGGTCGCCGAGTGCGTCCTCGCCCCCGGCTGGCCCGGGCCGCCTCAGCACGTGCACCGTGAGCACGACGAGACCTTCTACGTCGTGGCGGGGTCGGTCCGCTTCACCAGCGGTGCCGACCACCTGACGGCTCCGGCCGGCAGCCTGGTCACCGCGCCGGTCGGCGACCCGCACACCTTCGGGAACGCCGACCCGGCGACGCCCGCGACGCTGCTGTGCACGGTGACCCCGGAGCGCTATCTCGGCTACTTCCGCGACCTGGCGGACCTGCGGCCCGGCCCGGACGGCGCGCTCGTCCCGGCCGAGGTGCTCGAGGTGATGGCCCGCTACGCCACCGAGCCCTACCGGGGCTGATCCACCCACCACGAGAGGCAGACACCCCATGAGTCATCCCACGAGCCGGTCCGCCGTCGACGCCACCGGCACGACGCCGCCGCTCGCCGGCGTCCACCACCTCGGCCTCACCGTGCGCGACGTCGACCACAGCGAGCGGTGGTACGGCGACGTCCTCGGCATGGTCCGGGCGTTCGTCGAGCCGCACCCCACCGGCGGCGGGTACACCGTGGTCATGATGCGGCCGGGCGCCGCGCTCTTCCTGGGGCTCGACCACCACCCACGGGCCGACCGGCTCCCCTTCGACGCACGGCGGACGGGCCTGGACCACCTCGCCCTCCGCGTCGAGGAGCGTGGCGACGTCGACGCCTGGGCCGCGCACCTCGACGCGCTCGACGTGCCGCGCGAGGCGGTGCACGAGAACGCCGAGCCCGCCTTCGCGTCGGTGCTCGTGCACGACCCGGACGGCGTCCCCATCGAGCTCTTCTGGTCGGCCGCCTGATGGTGGCCGACGTCCCGCTGCCCACGCGGGCCGGGGTCCGCCCGCGCACGACGACCTGCCTGCCGCACTCGCAGCTCGACCAGCAGCCCGAGGACGACGGCGTGCTGACCGCCGTCCTGGACCGCGCAGGGTCGTGGCCGCACGTGGGCCGGCAGCCCTCGCGCATCGCGGTGCCGGGCTCGCGCGCGCTCGTGGTGACCTCCGAGGGGGACGTCGGTCCTCCCGAGGCGTTCATGGTCGGCCGTGAGTTCTGCCACGGCCACGCCGGGGGCGACCACAGCCTCCACGTCACGCTCCCGGTCGAGGTGGCGCGGGCCGCGACCCTCGCCGGGTGGGCCGAGCCGCACTACCTCGTGCACGAAGGCCAGGCGCCGCCGACGGTCGTCATGCTCTACGCGCCGCGGGACGACGAGGAGCAGTCGGTGGTCCGCGGGCTGGTGCGGAGGTCCTACGAGTTCGCGCTCACCGGCGAGTAGCCTGGGCGGCCATGTCGACGGATCGGGCGGCCCGCAGGCCCAGTCCCAGAGAGCGCACCCAGCGCCTGCTGGAGGAGGCGGCCCGCGACCTGTTGCGGTCGGGAGCACCCCTGACGGTCCAGGCGGCCGCCGAGCTCGCCGGCGTCTCGCGGGCGACGGCCTACCGCTACTTCCCCAGCAACGAGGCCGTCGTCATGCACGCGACCATGCCGCTCGTCGCGGACGCAGACCAGCAGCTGGAGGTGCCCGACGCGGCATCCGAGGCCGACCCGGCAGCGGACCTGCCGGACCAGGCGTCGGCGTTGGTGCGGAGCATGGGGACCTGGGCGTTCGACCACGAGAACGAGCTGCGCACCCTGCTGCGGCTCTCCCTCGCGCCCGAGCGCGCCGGCACGAGCCCGCGGCGCGGCAACACCAACCGGGGCCGGTGGATCGCCCAGCTGCTCGAGGGCCTGCCCGACCACGTGTCCCCGGCGTCGCGCGAGCGGCTGGCCGTCGCCCTCGTCCCGCTCTTCGGGGCCGACGCGGTGGTGTGGAGCGCCGACATCGCGCAGGTCGACCGCGACACCGCGCTCGACGTGATGGCGTGGATGGCAGCCGCCCTCGTCCGGGCGACCGTCGACGGCGACGCGTGACCCTCGCATCCGCCATGGATGGAGAGAGTGACGGCCCCTGACCCGCGTCTCCGTAGGTCAGGGGCCGTTCGTCGTGGTGGGCGATACTGGGTTTGAACCAGTGACCTCTTCCGTGTCAAGGAAGCGCGCTACCACTGCGCCAATCGCCCGAGGGGGTACTACTCGAGGTGGAGACGGGATTTGAACCCGTGTACGCGGCTTTGCAGGCCGCTGCCTCGCCTCTCGGCCACTCCACCATCGGGGGCGGCTAACCCTCCGAGCGGATGACCGGGTTCGAACCGGCGACCTCAACCTTGGCAAGGTTGCGCTCTACCAACTGAGCTACATCCGCGCGTCGCGCACCCGCTGGAACCTTCCGGCTCCCCCGTGTGGCGTGCTCCGAGACAGTAGCCGATTCCGGCGGCGTTCTCCAAACCGGGCGGGACCTCGGGGCGGCGCCCCTCAGCGGTCGGACTCGGCGGCCGAGACGGTCTCCGGGGCGGGCGCCTCGTCCCGTCCCGAGCCGTTGCTCGCCAGGGGCGTGAGCGGCCGGTTCGCGGCCTCGCGCAGGCTGCGCAGGTCCAGCTCGTCGTGCAACGCCGCCGAGCGGGCGTAGCCCTCGAAGGGGTCGCCCCACACCGGCTGGGGGACGACGCCGCTGCGCCGCTCGCGCAGGTCGCGCAGCCAGTGGAGGAAGCGGGTGTGCAGCGCGCGTCGCTCGTCGTGGGGCCACATCTCGCGGATCGCCGCGTTGAGGGCGGCACCGATGAGGACGGCGATGGCGAGGGCGTAGAGCCAGATGAGCAGGACGATCGGCGCCGACAGCGGTCCGTAGATCGACGAGCCGCCGAGCGAGGCCGCGAGCGACCCCTGGACGACCCGGGAGGCCAGCGCCCAGATGACGAGCGTCAGCACCGCCCCGGGCACGTCGCGCGTCCACGGCGACCGGCGGGGCGTCGACACGTGGTAGAGGCTCGTGAGCCCGCCGACGGTCAGCACCGTGACCAGCGGCCAGTAGAGCAGCACGAGGCCGTCGAGGTGCTGCGGCAGCCACCCCTGGATGATCGACGGGCCGAGCAGCACGAGCGGGATCGTCACGATCCCGAGCACCAGCGCGACGACGTACAGCGAGAACGACAGCGCCCGGGTGGGGACGATGCCGCGGACACCGGACTGGCCGTACATGATCGAGATCGTGTCCACGAAGACGTTGAGCGCCCGCGAGCCGGACCACAGCGACAGGACGAAGCCGATGGACAGCAGGTCCGCACGGCCGGTGCGCAGCACGTCGTTGACGGTGGGGCCGAGCACGGAGTCGATGACCGGGGTCGTGAGGAACCGGGCGGCGTACCGCAGGATGTCCGCGCGCACCTCGTCGACCGTGGCCGGGCCGAGGGCGTTGCCGAGGTAGCCCAGCCCGCCGAAGAGCCCGAGCACGAGCGGCGGCAGCGACAGCAAGGCGAAGAACCCCGCCTCGGACGCCAGGCCCGTGACGCGGTAGCGCAGGCAGATGCGGGTCGTCACGACGGTGAGACGGGCGATGGTCAAGGCCCCCGGCACCCTCGCGAGCACCCGGCGCATCCGCCGTCTCGCGTCGGTCATGGGGCCCACGGTAGTCGCCGGGGCCCGCGGCGATGAGCAGCGACGGGGCGGCGGACCGCCCTGCGTCGCACCGGGGCGTGACGGCGGCGCCCGGCGACCCGGCCCCGGCGGGTCCGGCCGGCCGCCGGGTCGGGCGTCAGGGGGTCATCGCCAGGCGTTCGCGCTCGGCCTCCACGTCGAAGTCCGCCTCCGGCCACTGCGGGTCGATCTCCTCCAGCGCCTCGAGCAGCAGGTTGGTGACGGCGAGCCGCGCGTACCACTTCCGGTCGGCGGGGACGACGTGCCAGGGCGCCACCGGCGTCGAGCACTTCTCCAGCGCCACCTGGTAGGCCTCCATGTACTCCGCCCAGTGGCCGCGCTCGTCGACGTCGCCCGGGTTGTACTTCCAGTACTTGTCGCCCCGGTGCAGCCGCTCGGTGAGGCGCTCCTTCTGCTCGTCGCTGGAGACGTGCAGCATGACCTTGACCACCGCGGTGCCGGAGTCGACCACCGACTCCTCGAAGCGGTTGATCTGCGCGTACCGGCGCGCCCACGTGGCCCGCGGCACGAGGTCGTGGACCCGCACCACGAGGACGTCCTCGTAGTGCGAGCGGTCGAACACGCCGATCTGGCCGGCGCCCGGCAGGGCGTTGCGGATCCGCCACAGGAAGGGGTGCCGGCGCTCCTCTCCGCTCGGCGCCTTGAACGCGGTGATGTGCACGCCCTGCGGGTCGACCGCCCCGACGACGTGCCGCATGATGCCGCCCTTGCCGGCGGTGTCCATGCCCTGGATGACGAGCAGCACCGAGCGCGTGCCGCCGCCCTTGGACTCGGCGTAGAGCCGCTCCTGGAGGTCCGAGAGCCGCTCCTGCAGCTCGAGCATGACCTTCTCGGCGTCCTTCTTCTTGCCGTCGAAGCCCGGCGTCGAGCGGGGGTCGACGTCGCCGAGGTCGAACTCCGGGCCGACGGCCAGGGTGCTCGACCAGGACGCGGTCTCGACACTGTCCGCCTGCCGTGCCTCGCGGGCCTCGTCCTTGGCCTTCCTCGCCTTCTTCGCGGCCTTGCCGCTGAGCTCGGCGGCCGCGACGGCCCGGCGCTCCAGGCGGTCCGCCTTCGGGGACCCGCCCTTGCGCTTCTCGCCCTTGCTCTTGCCCTTGCGCTTCTTCGTCTCACCCTTGCCCATTGCGACATCCTTCCAGAGCCACGCTGCTTGGATGAGGTCGTGCGCGTCCTCCTCGACCCCCGCCGCCCGGCCGACCCCGGCGGCCGTCTCACCGTGGCCGACCTCGTCGACCTCTACGCGCCGCCCCGCGGCCGGCGCTGGGTCCGGTCCAACATGGTCTCGACCCTCGACGGCTCCGCGGTCGGCGCCGACGGGCGCAGCGGCTCGATCAACACCGACGCCGACCACCGCGTCTTCTCGGTTCTGCGCGACCACGCCGACGCCGTCCTCGCCGGCGCGGGCACGATGCGCGAGGAGGGGTACCAGCGGGTCGCCCCCACCCGGCGCTCCCCCGTGCCCGCCGCGCTCGTCGCCGTGACCCGCTCCGGGCGGGTGCCCGAGGGGCTGCGGACCCCGACCGACGGGCGCGGCGCCGGGCTGCTCGTCACGTGCGCCGCCGCCGGCGACCGGGCCCTGGACCGGGCGCGCTCGGTGCTCGGCGAGGAGTCGGTGCTCGTCTGCGGGGACGACGACGTCGACCTCGCCGCCGCCCTGGACCGGCTGGCGGAGCGCGGGCTGCGCCACGTCCTCGTCGAGGGCGGGCCCTCGCTGCTCGGGACCGCCCTGGCCGCCGGCGTCCTCGACGAGCTGGCGATGACGCTGCCGCCCCTCGTCGTCGGCGGCGACGGACCGCGGATCGTCACCGGGGCGCCGCTGGCCCCGCCGGACGGCGTCGCGGCGCGGCCGCACCTGCTGCTCGAGGAGTCCGGGACGCTGCTCGGCCTCTGGCGCGTCCGGCGCTGACCTCCGCGTCCCGGGCCGCACCGGTCGCGGCACGGCTGCCCCGCGACCCCGGCGGTCGTCGGTCAGCCGGTGGCGAAGCCGCGGACCAGGCCCTCCCAGCGCACCGGGTCGGTGTTCCACTCCTTGCAGTGCCGCGCGACCCGCCACTCCTCGAAGGTCACGAGGTCCGGACGCGCCTGGGCGAGGGCGAAGGACGGCCCGAACGGCACGAACTCGTCGTCGGCGCTGTGGACCAGCAGGATGCGGTGGTGCACCTCGTCGGCCCGGCGCACCCAGTCGGTGAGCGCGAGGTCGACGCCCTCGTGGACTCCGACGAGCCGGTGGCCCCACCGCTGGCGCATCATCGTGCGGGCCAGCGTGCCCACCGGACGGGGTACGTGGTGCTGGCGGGCGTGGTGGGTGAGCACGTCGCCCCAGTCGACGACCGGTGCGTCGAGGACGACCCGCGAGACCAGGTCCGAGCGGTCCGAGCGGTCGAGCAGCTGCAGGACGATCGCCCCGCCCATCGACCACCCGCCGAGCAGGACCTCGCGGGCGCCACGACCGGCGGCGTAGGCGATGGCGGCGTCGACGTCGCGCCACTCCGAGAGGCCGAGCGCGTAGCGGCCGTCCGCGCCCGCCGGGACGCCCTCGTCGTTGCGGTAGGTGGGGACGAGGCAGGTCCAGCCGGCCTCCAGCAGCGGCGGCAGCGCCCGCACGGTCTCCTCCCGGCGCGCCCCGCGGCCGTGGACGAGGACCGCCCACCGCTCCCCCGGTCCGCCGTCGGGCGCGACGACCCAGGCCGGCATCGCGCCGAGCTCGCCGTCGTAGTGGACGTGCTCGGTGGCCAGGCCGAGGCTGACGTCCGGCGGCCCGCCGTGGTACCAGCCGTTCCAGCGGGCGGTGCCGGGGTGCAGCGAGCCGGCGTCGACGCCGAGCACCTCGCGGCGCACCACGCCGACGGCGGCGTCGATCTCGACGACGTCGCCGAGGCGGGCGTGCCCGCTGCCGCCGTCCAGCCACAGCCCGTAGCGGCCGGGGACGACGGTCTCGGCGGTCGTGTCCAGCAGCACCGTGTCGGCGCCGACCTCACGGACGACGACGTCGTCGGGCCGGCGCGGGTCCGGGGTGAGCACCCGCCGGGCGAAGTACGCGGCGGCCGTCAGCGACCCCGCCGCCGACGCGAGGGCGGTCGTCCCGCCCACGGCGGCGCCGGCGACCGCGGCGACCCGGGTGCGGCTGGGGCCGGAGCGGCCCGGGCTCACGACCCGCCGCCGACGGTGTCCGCCACGCCGCCGTCGAGCACCGCAGAGAGGTCGTAGGAGACGGGCTCGTCGAGCTGGTCGTAGGTGCAGTCGGCGGGGTCCTTGTCCGGACGCCAGCGGACGAACTGCGCGGTGTGCCGGAAGCGCACGCCCTCCATGTGGTCGTAGCGCACCTCGACGACGCGCTCGGGCCGCAGCGGGGTGAACGACAGGTCCTTGCCCGCGGCCCAGCGGCTCCCGGCCGCGTTCTGCGGGGTGCGGGTGCCCTCCTCCTGCTTGGCCCAGGCCCACGGGTGCTCGTCGAAGTCGGTGACCAGGGGCTGCAGCTCCTCGAACAGCTCCTTGCGCCGCGCCATGGGGAAGGCCCCGATGACGCCGACGGACAGCAGGTCGCCGTTCCCGTCGTGGATGCCCAGCAGGAGGCTGCCGATGACGTCCGGCCCGGACTTGTGGACCCGGTAGCCGGCGACGACACAGTCGGCCGTCCGCTCGTGCTTGATCTTGAGCATCGTGCGCTTGTCGGGCTCGTAGACGCCGTCGACGGGCTTGGCGACGAGGCCGTCGAGCCCGGCGCCCTCGAAGGCGGTGAACCAGTCGGCGGCGACGTCCCGGTCCGTGGTGGCGGGGGTGAGGTGCACCGGCGCCTGCGCGTCGGCCAGCGCCTCCTCCAGGAGCCGGCGGCGCTCGGCGAACGGGCGACCGGTGAGGTCGTCGTCGCCGAGGGCCAGCAGGTCGAAGGCGACGAAGCGCGCCGGGGTCTCGTGGCTCAGCCTGGTGACGCGGCTGGCGGCGGGATGGATGCGCTGGCTCAGCAGGTCGAAGTCGAGTCGGTCCTCCCCGGGGCGGACGACGATGATCTCGCCGTCGACGACGCACCGCTCGGGCAGGTTGGCCAGGGCGGCCTCGACGACCTCGGGGAAGTAGCGGGTCATCGGCTTCTCGTTGCGGCTGCCGATCTCGACCCGGTCCCCGGAGCGGAAGACGATGGACCGGAAGCCGTCCCACTTCGGCTCGTAGACGACCTCGACGTCGGTGAGCGCCTTGGCCTCCAAGCCCTTGACCGGCTTGGCGAGCATCGGCGAGACCGGCGGGACGACCGGCATCCCCCACTCCTCGCGCAGCGCCGCGTCCCGCTCGGCCTTGGGCGCCATGTACTCGTCGTCGGCCTTGTCCTGGCGCCGCTTGCTCGGCTGCACCCGGGGGGGCTCGCCGGGCATCTTCGGGTAGTCCGGCGGGAAGTTCAGCTCGCCGAGCCCGCGCTCGGCGACGTCGCGGTCCCACAGGGCGATGGCGGCGTCGACGTCGCCGACCGCGTCGTCGATGCCGGCCCACGCGTCCTCGCGGTCCTCGAGGACGTCGGGCACGGTGAGGACGGTGAAGTCGCCGGGCGCGACGGTGGGCAGCTCCTCCCAGGTCACGGGCATCGAGACCGGTGCGCCCGGCAGCGGCCGCGGGCTGTACGCGCTGGCGATCGTCCGGTCGCGGCAGGCCTGGTTGAAGTCGACGAACACCCGCTCCCCGCGCTCCTCCTTCCACCACGAGGAGGTGACGAGGTCGGGCAGGCGGCGCTCGAGCTCGCGGGCGATGCCGATGACACCGTGCCGGACGTCGAGGAACTCCCGGGTCGGCGCCACCCGCGCGTAGACGTGCACGCCCCGGTTGCCGCTGGTCTTGGCCCAGGCCGTGAGCCCGATCTCGGCCATGAGCTCGCGCAGCGCCTGCGCGGCCTCGACGGCGTCGGAGAAGGTGCGGCCCGGCTGCGGGTCGAGGTCGATGCGCAGCTCGTCGGGGTCGTCGTTGTCGTCGGTGCGCACCGGCCACGGGTGGAAGGTCACGGCGTTCATCTGGACGGCCCAGACGGCGGTGGCGACCTCGTCGACGACGATCTGGTCGTGCCGGCGGCCGCTGGGGTAGCGGCAGCGGGTGGTGCGCACCCAGTCGGGCATGCCCTTGGGCGGGTTCTTCTGGTAGAACTCCTCGCCCTCGATGCCCTCCGGGAAGCGCTGGAGGGTGACCGGGCGGTCCCCGATGTGCCGGACGAGCACGTCGCCGACGGCCATGACGTAGCCCGCGAGGTCCCCCTTGGTGATCCCCGCGTCCGGCCACATGACCCGGTCCGGGCTGCTGAGGCGCACCTCGCGGACCCCGTCCGGCCCGTCCACCTCGACGATCTGCGCATCGGCCATGCGGGCGAGCCTACTGAGCGGCCCCGACGCCCGCGGTCCGGCGAGCCACGACCGGTGACGGTCACGGTGAGGGTGACGGATCTTGTGGGCGTCTTTCGCGTGTGCGGCGCGGGAACCATCCGCGTGCGATCGGTGTTGGCAGGGGCATGACGATGAAGCCCACAGAGCGCGAGTACACCGTCCAGAAGTCCGACGAGGAGTGGCGCGCGGCCCTCTCGCCCGCCGAGTACCAGGTGCTGCGGCAGGCCGGCACCGAGCGGCCCTTCGTCGGCGAGTACACCGACACCAAGACCGTCGGCGTCTATGCCTGCCGGGCCTGCGGCACCGAGCTCTTCCGCTCCGAGACGAAGTTCGAGAGCCACTGCGGCTGGCCGTCCTTCTACACCCCCCTGGCCGGCGAGTCCGTGGAGCTCATCGAGGACCGCTCGCTCGGGATGAAGCGCGTCGAGGTCCGTTGCGCCACCTGCGGCAGCCACCTCGGGCACGTCTTCGAGGGCGAGGGCTACGACACCCCCACTGACCAGCGCTACTGCATCAACTCCATCAGCCTCACCCTCCGCCCCGAGCCCACCGACTCCTGACCTCTCCCGTCCCGACTTTCCCGCCCCATCCGGGACACCCGGGGTTGGCAAG
>NZ_SAYU02000140.1 GCF_004025965.2 Phycicoccus flavus
GAGAAGCGGATGCTGGCCAAGGCCCGGCAGATCCTCGTCTCCGAGCTCGCGCTCGCCGAGAAGACCGACGAGGAGAAGGCCGAGACCATCCTCGACGAGGTCCTCGCGTCCTGACGCCCGGGTCGCCTCCGGCGACAGCGCACTGACGTGACCGACGCCCACGCCGCACCGCGCGGCGTGGGCGTCGTCGTCGTCGCGGCCGGGTCGGGCGCCCGGCTCGGGGCCGGTGTCCCCAAGGCGTTCGTGCCGTTGCACGGCCGGCCGCTGCTCGGGCACGCCCTCGACACCGTCGCGCGGGTGCCGGGCCTGGCGGCGGTCTCCGTCGTCGTCCCGGAGGGGCTGCTCGACGTCGGCTCGGCGTCGTGGCACGGGGTGACCCTGCCGGCCGGCGCGGTCGTCGTCGCCGGGGGCGCCGAGCGCACGGCCTCGGTGGCCGCGGGGCTCGCTGCCCTCGGGCCGGACTGCGACGTCGTCCTCGTCCACGACGCCGCCCGCTGCCTCACCCCGCTTGCCGTCTTCGAGCGGGTCGTCGCCGCCGTGCGGTCCGGCGACGCCGGGGTCGTCCCCGGCCTGGCCGTCGTCGACACCGTCAAGACGGTCGACGAGCAGGGCCTGGTCACCGGCACGCCGGACCGTGGCACGCTGCGCGCCGTGCAAACCCCCCAGGGCTTCGACCGGCAGGTCCTGCTCGCCGCGCACGCCTCCGGGGTCGACGCCACCGACGACGCCGCGCTCGTCGAGCGGACCGGGCACCGGGTGCGCGTCGTCGAGGGCGACCCGCTGGCCTTCAAGGTGACGACCCCCGAGGACCTCGAGCGCGCCGCCCGCCTCCTCCCCCCTCCACAAGTCCCCTGACCTCTGCCGGCAGGGGTCCGGAGGCCTGCCGGCCGAGGGTGCGAGGATCTGCGCAGGCAGCCGAGGGTGTGCAGATCCTGCGACCGTCTGCCGAGACGTCGACCGGCCGAGCCGGGGAGGAGCCGGGATGAGCACGCTGCCACGGGTCGGGATCGGCGTCGACGTGCACGCGCTGGCGCCCGAGGGGTCGGACCGCGAGCTGTGGGTGGCCGGGCTGCGGTGGCCCGGGGAGCGGGGCCTCGCCGGGCACTCCGACGCCGACGTCGCCGCGCACGCCGCGTGCGACGCCCTGTTCTCGGCGGCCGGGCTCGGCGACCTCGGGGCGCACTTCGGCACCGACCGACCCGAGCTGGCCGGCGCCTCCGGCACGGCGCTGCTCGCCGAGGCCGCCCGGCTCGTGCGCGACGCCGGGTTCGAGGTCGGCAACATCGCCGTCCAGGTCGTCGGCAACCGACCGAAGGTCGGAACGCGCCGGGACGAGGCCGAGGCCGCGCTGTCGGCGGCCGCCGGGGCACCGGTGTCGGTGAGCGGCACGACGACCGACGGCCTGGGCCTCACCGGACGCGGCGAGGGCGTCGCCGCCCTCGCGACCGCGCTGGTGATCCCGGCCGGCTGACGCGTCGGCTCACCCGACGGCTGGTCGTCGCCGACGACGAGGGGCCGCGCACTGCCGCACGCGTCCGCAGCCGCGACGACGCGGCGGCGGTCAGCGGACGCGGGCCTTCACCCGGCGGTCCTCGCCGACGATGCGGGCCATCCGCTGGAGCTCGGCGACGTGGCCGCACAGGGCCTCGCGGCCGGCGGCGGTGAGGGCGACCGTCGTCAGCTGCCGGCCGTCGCGCACGCCGCGCTCGAGCCGGGTGTAGCCCTTGGCGGTGAGGGCCTTGAGGTGCTTGGACAGGGCGG
>NZ_SAYU02000141.1 GCF_004025965.2 Phycicoccus flavus
TCGCCCAGGTCTCAGATCCGCACCGGGTTCCGGTACGCGTGCAGGATGTCCGCCTCGTCGACGCCGTGCTTGAACGCCGACGGCGCGATGATCGGCTCACCCAACACCTGTCCAAGTTAACTTGCCAACGTGTCTTGAGCAAGCGCGACCGACAAGTCTGTGGGACTGCCCCATATCGCCGCGTAGCGCGTAACCCGCAGTCGATGCGTGTGGTGGCATAATCATGGCATGAGTCGCACACGGTTGAGCACGACGGTGGACACCGACCTTCTGAAGAACGCGCGTCAGGTAACCGGCAAGCCCGACTCGGCTCTGGTCGACCAGGCCCTGGCAGCACTGCTCGCCCGTCACAGGTCGGCCGAGGTGGACGCCAATTACACTGCCTACGACGCTCACCCACTGGATGAGCCAGATGAGTGGGGGGACCTGGCCTCGTTTCGGCGTGCGGCCGCCGCGTCGTGACCGTCCTGCCCGCCCGTGGGGAGGTGTGGTGGTCCGAGATGGCCGAGATCGGCCGCCGGCCGGTGGTCGTCCTCTCGCGAGACGTGGTGATCCCACGTCATCGTCGTGCGCTGGTCGCCCCGTGCACCACCACTATCCGGGACCTCCCGAGCGAGGTCCTTCTCGAACCCGGCGAGGACCCCGTTCCCCTGCGCTCGGCCGTCAACCTCGACTCCGTCGAGTCGGTCTCGATCGCCATCCTCGTCGAACGACTGGGTCGGCTGGCCGACGACCGGATGCGGCAGGTCTGTGCCGCTCTCGCCGTCGCCGTTGACTGCTCGGACTGAGCTCGTGCAACGCATCGCTGGCATCGGCCGACTGATCAGCGGGACATGTCCCACTTCGCCGCCAGTCGACCTCCAGGCTTGATGGGCTGGTGCGGGACTTCTGACACGATCGGTACGGCGTGATCACCCAGGACAGCCTGCGGAAGGCACGTGTTCGCTTGCGTGGGTTCGTCACGATGACGGGGTTGCCGTGCCCGCGTGGGGCTGGGATGTCATCCGTGATGTGACTGACAGCCTCGTCGCATCCGAGCACATGCATCCGCCCCGCGAGCACATGGACTGAGTAGCGCTCTCTTCGGCCGCAGAGCACTCGCTGATAGCGCGGCGAGTCGTCTGGGACTATCAATGGCTGGGTCCTGTCTAGGCTCGCGACCGTGGAGCACGGTTGCTAGTCGAGGCGATCGTGAGCGCCTTCATGGGCTATGAGCACGCGAGCAACGCAGAGGTCGATCCCGACTGGGCGATAGAGATGATGGATGTGTTGACAGCCACACTCGGCAAGTTATCCGCCGACGGCCGCACCCAGTTCAGGAAGCATCTGGAGGCTCTCGCGTCCGAGCTGCCAGACGACGAGTTCTACGACTCCTGGCGCGACTACTATCGGGGCTTCCCGAGCGCATTGGGGTGGGAAGAGCCCGGTACTACTAGTTGACCGAGCCGGGCCCGTTGTGCGGCACGACTCGGCCTCGCCGCGATCGGCGTCGAACCGTCGCCTGTCGGCGAGCCGAATGAGCATCTCGTCGATGTTGAATGCTGATCGTGAGTTCTCGGCTGCAGCAGGTCCATCCCGATCTCGCTGCGACAGCGTCCCGTGGAGTGGTGGGGTTTGGGGTGACGGCGCGGCTCTCTGACTGAAGGGGGCCACCGGCGAGATTCTCGATGTGTACCGCCAAGTACTCGTCGAGAAGGAGCCTCACCGATGGCCC
>NZ_SAYU02000142.1 GCF_004025965.2 Phycicoccus flavus
GTCGACGTCGGGTGTGTCCGATGAACGGTGTTTCCGGCGTTCATCTTCAGAGGTTCTCGGCGGCCGGCATGCGGTCGGCGAAGGTGACAGGGAACGCGTTCAACGCAGGCTTCCACCGCACTGCCCATCGTGCCTGGCCGGTGCCCTTGGGGTCCATACCGCGAGTGACCAGGTAGAGGGTCTTCAGCGTGGCCTGCTCGGTGGGGAAGTGCCCGCGGACGGTGACTGCACGGCGGTAGCGGGAGTGCAGTGACTCGATGGCGTTGGTGGAGAACAGCACCCGGCGGATCTCGACGTCGTAGGCCAGGAACGGGGTGAACTCTTCCCACGCCGCCCGCCAGAGCTTGGGGATGGCCGGGTAGGGCTTGCCCCACTTCTCTTCGAGCTCTTCGAACGCGGCAAAGGCTGCCTCGGCCGTGGGTGCGGTGTAGATGCTCCTCAGGTCCTTGGCGAGCTGGTCCCAGTAGCGGCGGGAGGCGTAGCGCAGCGTGGCCCGGAGCAGGTGGATCACGCAGGCCTGGACGATCGCGGCGGGGAAGACGGCACCGACGGCGTCGGGTAGGCCCTTCAGGCCGTCGCAGACGACGAAGAAGACGTCCCGAGTGCCGCGGTTCTTGATGTCGGTTAGGACGTTCATCCAGAACTTCGCCGACTCCCCACCACCGGTGCCGGCCCATAGCCCGAGCACGTCCCGGTGCCCGGCCAGGTCGACCCCGATCGCGGCGTAGAACGGCTGGTTGCCGACCTGCCCGTCGCGGACCTTGACGTAGATCGCGTCGATGAAGATCGCCGCGTACACGCCCTGCAGAGGCCGGGAGACCCAGGCCTGCATCTCCTCCAGGACCTTGTCGGTGATCCGCGAGACGGTGTCCTTGGAGACGCTCGCGCCGTACACCTCGGCGAAGTGCGCGGAGATCTCGCCGGTGGTCAGCCCCTTGGCGTACAGCGAGATCGCGACCGCGTCCACGTCGTTCAGCCGCCGCTGGCGCTTCTTGACGATCACCGGCTCGAACGACCCGGCCCGGTCCCGCGGCACCTCGATGGTCACCTCCCCGGCCGCATCGGTCAGCACCGTCTTGGCGCGGGTGCCGTTGCGGATGTTGTCCGAACCGCCCGGCGGCCCCTGGTGCTTGGCGTGACCGAGGTGGTCGGTCATCTCCTCCTCCAGCGCGGTCTCCAGCACGGTCGCGGTGATCGACTTCAACAGCCCCTCCGGGCCGGTGATCTCCTCACCACGGGCCCGGGCCGCACGGACCAGCTCCGCGACCGCGGCTCGCTCGGCGGCAGTCGCCCTCGAGGATCGTTCCTTCTTCGGCTCTTTCGGCTTCGAGCTCACGCTCGGGATTGTCTCGGTCATCAGTGACCAACCCTTCCCGCCAGCCTCGCTGGCGTGTCAGGCCGGAAACACCGTTCAGCGGACAGTCCC
>NZ_SAYU02000143.1 GCF_004025965.2 Phycicoccus flavus
GGCGCCGCATGAAGTCCTCCATCGTCACGACCATCTCGTGCTCGGCGGCCTGGTAGATCTCGGCCCGGAGGTAGTCGGCCGAGCCCATGACGTCCTCGCCCATCGACGGGTCGGCCCGGATGGTCTCCAGCAGGTCGAACGCGCGCCGGCCGTAGCGTCGCCACAGCCGGTCGGTGAGCGGCTCGGTGTCCGGCTTGGTCCGCAGCGCGTCCAGGTGCATGAGCCGGGCCTGCCGGTAGAACTCGGCGCGGGTCTGCTTGGCGGGCTCGCCGTACCAGTTGCCGAGGTCCTTCTCCAGCGGGATGCCGAGCTTCTGGATGTCGGCGGCGACCTCCTCGCCGACGTTGAGGCAGTCGGTGAGCTTGCCGCCGAGGACGCTGACGACCCGGCGCGCGTCGTCGCGCTCGATGACGTGCTTGCGCGACAGCGAGGTCCAGTCGGCCTGGTCGTGGTCGCCGTCGCCCCGGGGCACCACGAGCGGCCGCACGCCGCAGCGCTCGGCGATGACGTCCTCGCGGGTCAGCGGCCGGGCGAGGTCGAGACGCTTGTTGATCTGCTCCAGCAGGAAGTCGCGGTCCTCCTCGGTCACCTCGGTGTACGGGGAGTCGACGCGGGTGTCGGTGGTGCCGATGACCGAGCGGCGGCCCATGGGGATGACGTAGAACAGGCGCTGCTCGTCGTCGAAGAAGGCGAGCACCCGGTCGTGCCGGCTCGTCGTGATCCGCGGCACGACGAGGTGGATGCCCTTGGAGCAGACGATGCGGTGCTCGGTGCGGGTTCCGAAGTCGCGCCCGAGCTCGTCGGCGAACGGGCCCGCGGCGTTGACGACGGCGCGGGCGGAGGTCGTGAGCTCACGGCCGGTGTCGGCGTCGCGCAGGGTCGCCACCCAGCGGTCGCGGTCCCAGCGGGCGGAGACGAGCTCGACGTAGTTGACCGCCGCGGCCCCGGCCTCCAGGGCGGAGCGGACGAAGGAGAAGACGAACCGGCTGTCGTTGTCGACGAGGTAGGCGTCCTGGTACTGGATCGCGCCACGGACGTCGGCGGTGTCGATGACCGGCTCCTCGTCCTTGACCTTCTCCGCGGTGAACAGCCGCGGCGGCTTCGTGCCGAACTGGCCGATGCCCCAGTAGGCGGCCGCGCCGAGGGCGGCGAACCACGGCGGGTAGGGCGAGCCGTGGTCGAGGGAGGCGAGGAATCCGATCTCCTTGATGTTGTCCGGGTAGGACCGCATGAGGCGGTTGCGGCTGCGGCAGAGGCCGAAGACCAGCGGCAGCTCGTAGTTCTCGAGGTACTTGAAGCCGCCCCAGACGAGGTTGCTCGACTCCTGGCTCGTGAAGGCGCCGAAGTCGCCCCGGTCGACCATCGCCACCGAGGCTCCACGGCCGGCCAGCGCCGCCGCGGACACCGCCCCGT
>NZ_SAYU02000144.1 GCF_004025965.2 Phycicoccus flavus
GTTCGCCGTGTGCAGCACGTTGCCAGGATGCGGCTCGCCGTGCAGAAGCTGGTCCGGGCCGCCACGGTCGAGCAGGGCATCACACCCGCCACGCAAGGAGCTGAGGAGAAGACTCCGGTCGTCGTCGAGCGTGGGTGTCCGGTGCCGATCGGTGAGCGCGTCGGCCGCGGCCGTGACGCGCTCGGTGAAATGCGGGGCCTGAAGCTCGACTCTTCGCATGGCGGCGTGCAGGCGACGCAGCGCATCGGCGTAGGTGGCCGGCGAAGGTGCGTCGTGCGTGGGTTGGAGATAGCTCCAGAACGTCATCTCGAACCCATCGCGCTCATGGACCCGGCCTTCCACTCGCGGGTCAAGCGAGGCGACCGGCGCACGCTCCTGGCACAGGGCCTGCACGACAGCGACTTCGAAAGCGGATACCCGCTGCCCGACCGGTGCTGCTCGTACCAGTACGTCACAAGGCAGGAGTCGCAGAGACAACGTATTCGAACTGTGAACTACGTCGAGATTCTCGACCTCGAGCCCCAGATCGCCGGCGACGGACGCGACCGCCTCCTTTGCCCGCTCGAGAAGCGCAGCCTCCATCGCCCGATGATCTCAGAAGCAATCGTGATGCCAGAGATCGAATCGGTCCCCACCCGACCCTCTCCGCCGTCTGTCGACCCATCAATCCGCAAGCGGTCCCGGCCAGCGGATGGCAGTGTTCGAACGTGCCGGAGCGAGTCGAGCCAATGCCAGGCGTGGACGTGACCTGGGACCCGAATGCCCCTGACGCGGTACTTGTCTCAGACGACTGCGGACGCGGCGCACTCGCACTTCGAGCCCACCCGGACGACTCGGACCGACGAACGGTCCTCCTACGGTTCGACCTCGCCGTCTACGCCCTCATGACGCCTCCCAACGACGAGGCGCTGTCGCATCATCCACTCTCCGAACACGGGCTGAAGGAGCTGACCTGGCTCGGGGTGGTGCGCGACAGCACCCTGGTTGCCCGCCTGAGACCGTCGTGGTCGCGCGTGGCGGAGATGCACCTCCACCCGACGCACTTCATTCTCCCCCTCAAGGAGTGCGTGGTGGAAGTCGTCGCGGCAACGGTCGACCTTTTTCGCCTCGACCTGTCGACACATCGAGCTGCGCTGGGCGCCATCGAACCGGGGCATCCCCTGTAGGCCATAGGTCTCGCTGCTCCACGAACGTGGCGCATCCAGATGTTCCCCACTTCGCCGCCAGTCGACCTGGTCGGCGGACGCGGGTGCCACCGCCCGCCCGACCGGGCGGAACCGTCACCGTGTCCCCACGCGGACCTGGACGTGTCCGCCCCACCGGCTCCAGGACCCGGTGACGCGCAGGTCGCGCTCGAGCAGCCGCCAGGGGTGGGCCTCGATGTCGGCCCCGCCGAGCCCGCAG
>NZ_SAYU02000145.1 GCF_004025965.2 Phycicoccus flavus
GACAGCGTCCCGTGGAGTGGTGGGGTTTGGGGTGACGGCGCGGCTCTCTGACTGAAGGGGGCCACCGGCGAGATTCTCGATGTGTACCGCCAAGTACTCGTCGAGAAGGAGCCTCACCGATGGCCCTGTCTGATTCTGCCGTGTCCGAGCTGTTCGAGGTGTTCCGCACCGGCGAGGGCACCGACTTCATCCGAGAATGCGTCCGCGTGGCGATGCAGGAGCTGATCGAGTCCGAGGCCACGGCCGCGGTCGGCGCCGGCCGCTACGAACGCACCGAGACCAGGAGCACCGAGCGCAACGGCACCCGGCCGCGGCTGTTGACCACGCACGCCGGGGATGTGCAGCTGGCGATCCCGAAGCTGCGTACTGGCTCGTTCTTCCCTTCGATCCTGCAGCCGCGCCGGCGGGTGGACCAGGCGCTGTACGCGGTGGTGATGGAGGCCTACGTCCACGGCGTCTCGACCCGATCGGTCGATGACCTGGTGCTCGCCCTGGGCGGGTCCGGGATCTCCAAGAGCGAGGTCTCCCGGATCTGTGCCGGGCTGGATGAGACCGTCGGGGCGTTCCGCACCCGCCGCCTGGACCACGTCGCGTTCCCGTACGTGTACCTGGACGCGACCTACCTGCACGTGCGCACCGAGCAGGCGATGGTCACCTCCAAGGCGGTGGTGGTGGCCACCGGCGTCACGTCCGAGGGACGTCGGGAGATCCTGGGCCTGGACGTCGGCGACTCCGAGGACGAGGTGTTCTGGCGGGCGTTCCTGACCGGGCTGAAGAAGCGCGGCCTGTCCGGGGTCAAGCTCGTGATCTCCGACCAGCACGCCGGGCTGACCGCCGCGATCGCCCGCGCGCTGCAGGGCAGCAGCCACCAACGCTGCCGGGTGCACTTCATCCGCAACGTCCTGGCCCACGTGGCCAAGGGTGAGGGCGAGATGGTCGCGGCGCTGTTCCGCACCATCTTCGCCCAGCCCGACCTGACCTCGATGTCCCGGCAGTGGGACAAGGTCCGCGACGAGCTGGCCGCCCGCTACCCCAAGGTCGGGCCGGTCATGGACGCCGGCAAGGCCGAGGTGCTCGCCTTCGCGGCCTTCCCGCGGGAGCACTGGCGCAAGATCTGGTCCACCAACCCCCTCGAGCGCCTCAACAAGGAGATCAAACGCCGCTCCCGCGTCGTGGGGATCTTCCCCAACGAAGCCGCCGTCATCCGCCTCATCGGAGCCGTCCTGGCCGACACCCACGACGAGTGGGCCACCGACGAACGCCGCTACCTCTCCGAGGCATCCATGGCCAAGATCGGCACAACCGGCAATGATGACCACGTCGCCCTCAGC
>NZ_SAYU02000146.1 GCF_004025965.2 Phycicoccus flavus
GCCGCGACAGCGCGCCCCCCGCGAGGGTCTGCCAGGCGATCCGCCGGTTCTCCTCGAGCTCGATGACGGTGTTGCTCGTCGAGTAGGCGACGCCGATCTTCATGTCCATCCCGAACCGGTCGCCCAGACCGAGACGCCGCCCGCCGCTGCGCGCCTTGCGCACCGACTCACCGCCGTCGATGCGCGCGTGGCCGGCCGGGTCGGCGAGCAGGTCGAAGATCGGCTCCGGGGGGCTCGGGATGAGCCGCTGGACGGAGACGGTGTCGCGAGAGGTCATGCTCGGACGCTAACAGGCGGCGAGGGGGGTCAGCGGCGGGTCGCCTCCGCCGCCGCGAGGGCCTGGTCGAGGTCGGCCAGGAGGTCCTGGACGTCCTCGAGGCCGACGGAGACGCGCACGGTGCCGTCGGTGATGCCGACCGCGGCGCGCGCCTCGGGCGGGAGCCGGCGGTGGGTCGTCGTCGCGGGATGGGTCGTCAGGGACTTGGCGTCGCCGAGGTTGTTCGAGATGTCGACGAGGCGGAAGGCGTCGAGCATGGCGAAGGCCGCCGCCTTGCCGCCCTCGACCTCCAGGGTGACGACGGTGCCGCCGCCGCCCTCCAGCTGCCGCAGTGCCAGGTCGTGCTGCGGGTGGCTCGGCAGGTGCGGGAAGACGACCCGGCCGAGCCCGCGGCCGTCGTCGCGCCACCGCTCGAGCTCGGTGGCGATGGTCAGCGCCGAGCCGGCCATGGCGCGCACCCGCAGGTCGAGGGTTTCCAGGCCCTTGGTCATCACCCACGCGTTGAAGGGCGAGAGCGACGGCCCGGTGTGGCGCATGAGGTTCTTCACCGGCCCCTCGACGAACTCGCGCGGGCCGAGGACGGCACCGCCGAGGGCCCGGCCCTGGCCGTCGATGTGCTTGGTCGCCGAGTAGACGACGACGTCGGCGCCGTGGGCCAGCGGGTGGCTGAACACCGGCGTGCCGAAGACGTTGTCGACGACGACGGTGGCCCCGGCGGCGTGCGCGAGGTCGGACACGGCGGCGATGTCGACGAGCTCCTGCATGGGGTTGCTCGGGGTCTCGAAGAAGACCGCGGTGGTCGGGGTGGCCAGGGCCTCGCGCCACTGGTCGAGGTCGGCGC
>NZ_SAYU02000147.1 GCF_004025965.2 Phycicoccus flavus
TGTACCCGGCCAGGACGTTGGTGACGGATAGGCGTTGACGACGAGGAGAACCTCCGGGTGGGGTGTGGGTGTCTAAGTCCTACTCCGCCCGGAGGTTCTCGTGGCCCACGCTAACGCTCGTCTGACTGTTCATGGTCGTGTCCTGTTGGTCGACCGAGTCCGCCGGCAGGGGTGGGCGGTGGCCCATGCCGCGAAGGCGATGGGGGTCTCGCGTCAGTGCGCGCACCGGTGGGTCGCCCGGTTCGACGCCGAGGGTGAAGCCGGGTTGCGCGACCGGTCCTCGCGTCCGCGCTCGAGCCCGCGACGCACCAGCGCCGGGGTGGAGGCCGCGATCGTGGCCGCTCGCGCGGAACATCGCCGCGGGCAGGACTGGATCGGCCCCGAGCTGGGGGTGGCGGCCCGGACGGTTTCGCGGGTGTTGCGACGCCACCATGTGCCGTACCTGCGGGTGCTGGACCCGATCACCGGCCAGGTCATCCGCGCCTCGAAGACCACCGCGGTCCGCTACGAACGTGACCGGCCCGGGGAGCTGGTCCACGTCGACGTCAAGAAGATCGGGAAGATCCCCGACGGCGGCGGGTGGCGAGCTCACGGGAGACCTGCGACGGATGCCGCGAAGGCCAAGCGCGGCCGCATCGGCTACGACTACGTGCACTCGATGGTCGATGACCACTCCCGCCTGGCCTACAGCGAGATCCACAACGACGAGACCGGCGCGACCTGTGCCGCCTTCCTGACCCGGGCTGCCGCCTACTTCACCGACCACGGCATCCCAGCCATCGAGCGCGTCATGACCGACAACGCGTTCGCCTACCGCAACTCGGCCGCGTTCAAGACCGCCGTCGCCGCGATCGGCGCCCGACAGAAGTTCATCCGCCCGCACTGTCCCTGGCAGAACGGGAAGGTCGAACGGTTCAACCGCACCCTGGCCACCGAGTGGGCCTACCGGCACGCCTTCACCAGCAACACCGACCGCGCCACCGCCCTTGCCCCCTGGCTCCAGCGGTACAACACTCAACGACGCCACACAGCACTCGGCGGCCACCCCCCGACCAGCC
>NZ_SAYU02000148.1 GCF_004025965.2 Phycicoccus flavus
CGGTCGCGTCGTCGCCAAGGTGAGGCGTGCCCTGGCCGTCACGGTCTGAGCAAGGGAAACCCGGGGTTGGCGGTGCCGGTCGACCCTTGCGAACCCCGGGTGTCCCGGATGGGGCGGGAAAGTCGGGGTTCGCGGTGCCGGTCGACCCTTGCGAGCCACGGATATCGCGGATGGGGCGCGAAAGCAGGGGTTCGCGGTGCCGGTCGACCCTTGCGAACCCCGGGTGTCCCGGATGGGGCGGGAAAGTCGGGACGGGCAAGGGGCGCGGGCACTGGGCTACGTGGTGGTCCGGATCTCCTGGGCGGACCTGGAGGCCGGCCGCGTCGTCGCCAAGGTCAGGCGTGCCCTGGCCGTCACCGTCTGAGCAAGGGAAACCCGGGGTTCGCGGTGCCGGTCGACCCTTGCGAACCCCGGGTGTCCCGGATGGGGCGGGAAAGTCGGGACGGGCAAGGGGCGCGGGCACTGAGCTACGTGGTGGTGCGGATCTGCCGGGCGGACCATTAGGCCGGTCGTGTCCTCGCCAAGGTCAGGCGTGCTCTGGCCATCACCGTCTGAGCAAGGGAAACCCGGGGTTCGCGGTGCCGGTCGACCCTTGCGATCCCCGGGTAACCCGGATGGGGCGGGAAAGCAGGGTTCGCGGTGCCGGTCGAGTCTTGCGAACCCCGGGTGTCCCGGATGGGGCGGGAAAGTCGGGACGGGGAAGGGGCGCGGGCGCTGGGGTACGTGGTGGTCCGGATCTGCCGGGCGGACCTGGAGGCCGGTCGCGTCGTCGCCAAGGTCAGGCGTGCCCTGGCCGTCACCGTCTGAGCAAGGGAAACCCGGGGTTGGCGGTGCCGGTCGACCCTTGCCAACCCCGGGTGTCCCGGATGGGGCGGGAAAGTCGGGACGGGAGAGGTCAGGAGTCGGTGGGCTCGGGGCGGAGGGTGAGGCTGATGGAGTTGATGCAGTAGCGCTGGTCAGTGGGGGTGTC
>NZ_SAYU02000149.1 GCF_004025965.2 Phycicoccus flavus
GACCGACTGACCGCCTCCGGGCACGACGCCGGCCCGGAGACCATCGGCTGGCACCTCGAGCAGGACGGGATCGTGCCACCGTCACGGGCCACGATCGCCCGGATCCTCACCCGGCACGGGCGGGTGGTCCCGGCCCCGAAGAAGAAGCCCAAGGCCGCCTACCGGCGATTCGCGGCCGAGCAGCCCAACGAGTGCTGGCAGTCCGACTTCACCCACGTCACCCTCGCCGGCGGCACCGACCTCGAGGTCATCACCTGGCTGGATGACCACTCCCGGATGGCCCTGCACGTCTCCGCCCACCCTCGCATCACCGGCGCCATCGTCCTGGCCACCTTCCGGGCCACCGTCGCCGAGGACGGCTGCCCCACATCCACCTTGACCGACAACGGGATGGTGTACACCGTCCGGCACGCCTCCCAACGGGTGCGCGGCGGCAGGAACGCGTTCGAGCACGAGCTCGCCACCCTCGGCGTCATCCAGAAGAACGGCCGCGGCAACCACCCCCAGACCCAAGGCAAGGTCGAACGGTTCCAACAGACCCTCAAGACCTGGCTGACCCGGCAAGGACCACCCCCCGCCACCCTCACCGAGCTCCAGGCCCTGCTGGACAGGTTCCGCCACGAGTACAACACCCAACGCCCCCACCGCGCCCTGGGCCGGCGCACCCCCGCCGCCGCCTACACCGCCCGACCCAAAGCCGGACCCCCGGGCGAACCCGCGGACCAGGCCCACACCCGCGTCCGCCACGACCGCGTCAACAACGGCAAGATCACCCTGCGCCACGCCGGCACCCTGTACTCCATCGGCCTCGGCCGACACCACAACAGCCGCCCCGTCACCGCCCTCATCCACGGCCTGCACATCACCATCAGCGACGCCACCACCGGCGAGATCCTGCGCGAGCTCACCCTCGACACCACCCGCCGATACCAACCC
>NZ_SAYU02000015.1 GCF_004025965.2 Phycicoccus flavus
CGCTACCGGCTCGACGGCGACCGGCTCCAGCTGCTGGCCCACCACCTGCTCCTGGACGCGGACTCGCTCGCCGCCCTCGTCGCCGACCTCGACGGGCACCTCGCGGGTCGGGACCCGGCCGCCGCGCCCGAGTGGCCGTGGGACCCGGCCGACGGCGGGGCACCCGGCCCCCGCCCCCTCCCGCAGCCCGCGGCCGGTGCCGGCCTCTCGTCCGGCTCCGGCACGCCGTGCGGCGGAGAGCCGGTCCCGGCGCGTCGCCCGGCCCCGGGGACGCACGCGCACGCCCGCATCCCGTCCGAGCACGCCGACCGGCTCGCCGCCGCGGCGCGGACCTGCGGCGTCACCCCGTTCGCCCTGCACTGGGCGGCCGCGGCCCGGGTCGCCGCCGCCACCGCGGGCCCGGACGGCACGACGCTCGGTGCGGTCGTCAGCGAGCGGCTGATGCAGAGCCCGCCGCGTCGCAGCGGGAACGCGACCGCGCACCTGTCGGTGCGGATCGGGGACCACGGCGGTGGCGCGGCACACGTGCGCGGCAGCTTCGAGGACTTCGTCGCGACGTGGCGGGGCCGGCGCGCCGCGGCGGGACCGGTACCCGACCAGCTGCTCGTCTCGCTGGCCGCCGCCCCCTCCGCCCGGGGTCTGCAGCGGGTGCGGCGGGTGACCCTCGGGGACTACGTCGTCAAGTACCCGCGGCACGTCCAGGTGCAGGTGGTGGGGGGTGAGGTCGTCGTCGAGGCCTACGCGGAGACCGGGGGTGGGGCGCTGCTCGCCGCACACCTGGACGCACTCGACGCCGTCGTGGCCGAGTGCGTCGGAGGGGCCGCCCCGGTCGCTCCCGCGTCGGACGCTCCACCGGCCCTCGCGCTGTCGAGCACCGGACCGCCCGGGACGCCGGAGCCCCTTGCTGCGGTCGACCGCGTCGTCGGGGCCGCACCGGACACCGCGCTGCGCGACCTCGGGATCACCTCGTTCGACGTCCTCACCCTGCTCGACGACCTCGGCCGGCGGTTCGGGCTGCGGGCCGGCGTCGAGGACTTCTACCGCTGGACGACGGCCGGGGAGGTCCAGGGCGCCGTCGCCGCGGTGGCGGCCGGACCCCGGCCCGCCCACCCCGACGGTCGCGGCCACGCGGCGGGTGGGACGGACGGGTCGGTCGAAGGCGTCGTCCTCCCGCACCTGCGCGACATCTTCGTCGACGCGGTCCGGCACGAGGCCGGCGACCCCTACGCCGTCGAGTGCGCCGTCGTCCTCGACCCGCGCGTGGTCACCACGGACGTCGACGCCGTCGCCGCCGCCCTGACCCAGGTGCTTCGCCGGCACGACGGCCTCACCGCCGGGGTCGGCTTCGGGCCCGCGGGCGTGGAGCTGACGCCGGGAGCGGTCCCCGTGCCGGTCCGACGCGTCACCGCCGACCACTGGGACGAGGTGCGCGATCCCCGGCCGCTGCGCGTCCGCCGCCCGACGCACCTGGCGGACGTCGCCGTCTGCCGCGTCGGGGACGAGGTGGGGGTGTACCTCGACGTCCACCACCTGCTGCTCGACGGCACCGGTCTCGGCGTCCTGCTCGAGGACCTGGCCCGCACGCTGCGGGGCGAGGACCCCGTCCCGGGTGCGCGCTGGTCCGAGGTCGCGCCCGCCCTGGCGCGCTCGCAGGCACGCGCCCGACAGGTCTGGGCCGATCTCCCGGCGCCCGCCGGCGCCCGCCCGGTGGGCCGGCCCGGGACGGTGCGCGGCGGCCACGTCCGGCACCGGGTGCCCTGGGGCCGGCGCGACGACGGGCCGTGGGACTTCGCCGACACCCTCGAGGACCTCACCGGGCTCGTCGCGGAGTTCACCGGCCAACGCCGTGGGGTGGTCGGCTCCGTGCACCACGGCCGGACCGTCCCGGGGGCGGACCGCCTCGTCGGGGGGCTGGCCCGCGTGCTGCCGGCGCACTTCGACCTCGACGACCCGCGGGTCGTCCGTGACACCGCCGCCCGGCTCCGGGCCGGCCAGGCGCTCACCGCCGCCGACCTGCCGGACGGCACCGTCGTCGGAGCGACGCGCGGCGAGCCGCTGCCCGTCGTCGTCCACGCCCTCCGGGACGACGGCTCCCTGCCCTCCGGGCTGTCGCGCCGGGTGGACTTCCCCGCCCTCACCAAGTTCGGCGTCCTGCTCACGCTGTGCGTCGGCGAGCGCGAGGACGTCCTCGAGGTCACCCTCTCGAGCGACCTCTACTCGGCCGCGGACGCCGACCGGCTCGCCGCGCTCGCCGCGGCCCACGACCCCGGCCGGCGGCGCCGCGCGCCCGAGCCGGTCCGGAGCGCCCCGTGACCACGGCCACGGCCACGACCACGCCGGCGCCGGGCGGGGTGACGGTGCCGATGACCGCGGTGCAGCGGCTGATGTTCGTCGCCCAGGGCCGCCCCGCCTACCGGCTGCCGTTCCTCTACCGGCTGCCCGACGACGCGGGCTCCGACTGGGCCCGGGACCGGCTGCACGGCCTGCTGCTCTCGAGCCCGGCGCTGCTGGCCCGCTTCGGCTACGACCCCGCGACCGACCGGTTCACCCAGCGCCACGCCCCCGAGCTCCTCGGCTCGCTCGAGGTCCCCGACGTCGGCGAGGTGGCGGACCCGGAGTCGGAGTGCGCCGACCCGGCCCACCAGCCCGACCTGCGCCGCGGCCTGCCGCTCACCGCGAGGTTCCTGCGCCACGGGGGCCGTCCGCTGCTCCATGTCGAGTACCACCACCTGGCGCTGGACGGCATCGGGGCGGCGGTGGTCGAGGAGCGCCTCCTCGGGCGGGTCGTGCCGGACCCGGACGACCCCGCCGAGGCGTTCGCCGCCTACGAGCGGGTCGCCGCCGCCGAGCGCTCCCGCCCCGTCCGGCGTCCGCCCAGCACCCGTCCGGACCCGCCGCCGGCACCGGAGCCGCGGCTGCGCCGGGCCCACCGGGAGGTGGCGACCCATCAGGTGAGGAGCCGCGCGCGGGCCCTGCGGGTCTTCCCACGCGTCCTCCTCCAGGCCGCGGTCGAGGACTGGCTCGCCTCAAGGTGGCCGGGGACCGGCTACGCGTCGGTGTCGACCTGGCGGTGGACCCTCGGGCTCGAGGGCGCGGTGGGCAACCTGCCCGCCCTGCTCGCCCACGAGCCGCCGCCCGCGGCCGGCCACGCGGCGCTGGCCCGCGCCCTCATGGCCACCGGCGCCGACCCGACGATCGGCCCGGACCGGGTGCTCGCGGACCACGCCGACGTCGTCGTGTCCTACGAGGACTTCGGCTTCGCCCGCGGCCGCTACGTGCCGGTCGACACCCACCCCCGCTTCGGCCTCTACGTCCGGATCGTCGCCCGCCGGGATCTGGTCGAGCTGCACACCGAGACCGACCGGCGCCTCGTCGGCGACGACGACGCCGACTCCCTCCTCGACCACCTCGTCGAGGCGACCACGACCCCCCTCGAGGAGGACCGATGACCGCCACCGCCGTCCCCACGTCCGCGGCACCGTCCCGCGGCACCGACCGGCCCGCCGGCGCGCCCACCGCCCCGGCCGGCCCGGTCTCCGAGCGGCTGACCGCCGCGACCGCCGGCCGCGGGGCCGAGACCGTGCTGCAGTCCGCCCGCGGCAGCTGGTCCGGCGCCGAGCTGGACCGCGTGACCCGGACGGTCGCCGCCGGCCTGCGGGCCATGGGCGCCGGCCGGGACACGGTGGTCGAGCTGCACACCGACGACCACGTCGAGGCCGTCGTCCTCATGGTCGCGACCCTGCGGGCCGGCGCCGCCTTCTGCGTCGTGCCGCCCTCGTACCCGCCCGCCCGGGTCGCGGCCATCCGGGCCCGGACCCGGCCGGTCGTCGTCCTCGACGGCCTCGCCGACGCCCTGGCCCTGCCCGGCGACCCCGACGCCGGGCTCCCGGTGCGCGGCGACGACGACCTCGCGTACGTCATCTTCACCTCGGGCAGCACCGGCGACCCCAAGGCCGTCGAGATCACCGACCGGTGCGTGCGTCACCTCGCCGACCAGCCGGGCATCTACCCCGGCCGGACCGTCGCGCACCTGGCGGCCCTGCAGTTCGACGCCTGCATCTACGAGATCCTCGGGGGCCTGCTCAACGGCCTCACCGTCCGCGTCCTCGACACCGACGACGTCATGGACCGTCACCGTGCGCCCGTCGCGCTGAGGGGCGTCGACGTCCTGTTCGTCACCACCCAGGTGTTCAACCTCCTGGTCGACCGCTCGCCGGAGGCGCTGGACGCCGTCGAGCTCGTCGTCTTCGGGGGCGAGCGGGTCTCCCCCCGGCACGTGCGCGCCGCGCTCGGCCGCTGCCGGGTGGTCCACGCCTACGGCCCGACGGAGACGACGGTGTTCGCGACGCTGCACGAGGTGCAGGAGGTGCCCGACGGCGCCGACGTGCCGATCGGCACCGGGCTGGTCGGCTCCTGCCTCCACGTGCTCGCCGACGACGGGACCGAGGTCGTCCCCGGCGTCCCGGGAGAGCTCGTCATCGGTGGCACCGGCCTCATGCGCGGCTACCGCGACCAGCCGGAGGCCACGGCCGCCGCCCTCGTCGGGCTGCACGGCGCGCCGCACTACCGCTCGGGCGACCTCGTGACGGCCGACGCCGCCGGCGTCGTCACCTTCGTCGCGCGCAAGGACCGCCAGCTCAAGGTCTCCGGGCACCGGGTGGACCCGGCCGAGATCGAGCAGGAGGCGCTCGGCTACACCGCCCCGGACGGTCGCTCGGCGCGCAGCGCGCTCGTCGTCGGCGACGAGGGCCGGCTGCGCCTCTTCGTCACCGGGTGCACCGACCTGCGCGGACTGCGCGCCCACCTGCGGGCGCGGCTGCCGCGCTACCTCGTGCCGGTCGTCACGGCGGTGGGCTTCCTGCCGCTGACCCGCAACGGCAAGACCGACGTCACGGCCCTCCTGGCCCGCGCCCGCGCGACGACCCCGGCCGAGGAGCGGGCCCGCGAGGTGTTCGCCGCCGTCGTCCCGGAGATCGAGGACCCGGGTGCCACCTTCCTCGAGCTCGGCGGCGACTCGATCCTCGCCATGGACGCGGTCTGGCGCCTCGACGGGCTCGGGGTGCTCGTCGACATGGCGGCCCTGCTCACCGCGCCGCTGGAGGAGGTGCTGCGTGATGTCCGGTGAGCCCGCCGGGGTCGCCGGACCGGCCCCCGAGGTCACCGGCGCCGAGCGCGACGTCGTCGTGGCCTGCCTGGTCAGCGACGAGCCGGCGACGTACAACGTCCCGGTCCACGTCCGCTTCGAGAAGCCGGTCGACCCGGCCCGCCTGCGCGACGCGGTGGCGGCGGTCCTGGTGGCCTCGCCCACGCTGCGCCGGACCTACGTCCGCGACGGCCGCCGGATCCGTCGGGGTCCGGCCGCGACACCCGTGGTGGACCTGCTCCGGATCGCTCCCGCGGACCTCGACACCGTCGCCCGGGCCCGCCGGGTGCGCGTCCTGGACCCCGTCCTCGTCCGGGCCGCGGTCTGCGAGGTCGCGTCGGGGACCGGTCCGCCGCAGGTCTGGCTGCACCTCAACGCCCACCACGCCCTCGTCGACGGCATCGGGCTGGTCCACGTCCTGCGGGCGGTGCTCGACACCTACCGCACCGGGACCCTCGTCGTCCCCGACGAGCCGTGCGCGCCCGAGGGGAGCGACCGGACCGTCCGTCCGGTGCGACCGTCCCCCGCGGCGCTGCCCGGACCGCGGGTCGACGCCGACGTCGACGAGCGGTCGGCGCAGGCCTTCCTCGCCGCGCTCGCCGCCCTGCGGGTACCGGGGACGGGCGTCGGCGTCGTGCGGCGCGACCTCACCGTCCCGGGGACGCCGACCTACGCGAGCACCCTGGCCGCCCTCGTCCCCGCCCTCGGGCTCTGGTGCGACATCGACGTCGTCGTGGTCTCCTCGGGCCTGGCCGGGCGGACCCCGGCCGACGCCCGCGCCGTCGGCAGCTTCGTGCGGCTGGAGCCGCTGGCGCTCGACCTCGACGCCTGGGTCGACCTCGGCCCGCGGGAAGTGCTGGCCGGTGTGGGCCGGCTCGCGGCCACGCTCGCCCTGCGCTCCGTCGCGCCTGCGCCACCCCCTCGCCGCGGGTTGGTGCGGCGGGCCGAGGTCGGCGT
This sequence comes from Phycicoccus flavus, assembly GCF_004025965.2. Classification (GTDB taxonomy): domain Bacteria; phylum Actinomycetota; class Actinomycetes; order Actinomycetales; family Dermatophilaceae; genus Phycicoccus; species Phycicoccus flavus. The sequence goes on from NZ_SAYU02000015.1 coordinate 6,101, forward strand.
GGTCCTGGACTACAAGCGCGAGTCCCTCGTCCCGCAGACGCTCGACGCGAGCCTCGGCGCGCACCTCGTCGAGGACGGAACCTACGTCGACTGCAAGTACGACCTGCACGTCAGCGTCCACCAGACCGGAGCCGGGCAGCAGCTCACGCTCACGGGCCGCGACCTCCCGGTGTCCGTCCTGGGGCGTCTCGCGGATCTGTACCTCCAGCAGCTGCGCCTCGGCGCGCTGCGCGCCCTTCCGGCGACGGGCCCCCTCGCCCGGCGCCACGACCCCGACCGACCGGCCGTGCCGGTGCCGGCCTGACCACCCAGGAGCCCCCCGTGACCACATCGCCCGCCGTCCGGACCCTCACCCTCGACGAGGTCACCGACGACCTCGCCCGGATCGTCGGCACCCACGCCGACGGCGCCTGGGTCGCCCCCGACGACAACATCTTCGACCTCGGCGTGGACTCGATGAGCCTCGTGGAGATCAAGGAGGCCGTCGCCGAGCAGCTGGGGGTCGCCCTCACCTTCTCGGACTTCTTCACCCACTTCACCGTCGCCGACCTCGCGGCCGTCGTCCTCCAGCGGGCGGGGGAGGTCTCCCCGTGAAGCTCACCCTCCTGCTCTCCGGCCAGGGCGAGACCCCGGCCGCCGACACCGTGACGATGTGGCGGCACGACCCCGCCGCCCGGGCGGTCTGGACCGAGGCCGCCGACGCGGTCGGCGAGCCGCTGGACCGCTGGCTCGACGAGGGCACCCCCGCCGACACCCGCCGGGCCCAGCTCCTGAGCGCGGTCGGCTCGCTCGCCACCTACGCCGTCGTCGCCCGGGAGATCCCGGTCGCCCCGACGTTCGTCGTCGGGCACAGCGTCGGCGAAGTCGCCGCGCTCGGCATCGCCCACGGGCTGGGCCCGGCGCAGGTCGCCCGCATCGCCGAGGCCCGGGGCCGCGCCATGCTCGACGCCGTGGCCGCCGGCCCCCCGACGGGCATGCGGGCCGTCGTCGACCCGCCCGCCGACCTCGTCGGGCTCGTCGAGGCCGCCGAGGGGGTCCACGTCGCGAACCTCAACTCCGCACGCCAGGTCGTCATCAGCGGCAGCCTGGCCGGGCTGGACGCGTTCGTCGCCGCCACCGGGCTGCGCACCGTCCCGCTCGCGGTGACCGGGGCCTTCCACACGCCGTACATGGCGCCGGCCGCGGCGGCGCTGCGCTCCGCCCTCGACGGTCTCGAGCTGCCGCCCACCTACGGCCCGACCGTCGTCGCGAACCGCACCGCGCTGCCCTACGACCGCACCGACGTGCTCGCCGAGCTCGCGGCGCAGGTCGTCTCCCCGGTCCGCTGGGCCGAGGCCGTCGGGTACGCGCACGACCACGGCAGCCAGGTGATGCTCGACCTGTCCTCCACCGGGATGCTCGCGCGGATGTCCGACCTCCCGGGCGTCACGGTCCACCGCTGCGGCACGCCGGACGGCATCGACGCCGGCCGCCGCGAGCTGCGGCACGTCATCGCCGTCGAGGGCGAGTACGACCTCGCGGCCCGGGCCCTCGGGGCCATCGTCACCACCCGCAACCTCCAGGACGACGAGGAGCTGTACCGCACGACGGTCATCCCCGCCTACCAGGAGCTGCGCGGGATGGCGAAGTCGGCGCACGCCCCGGTCGAGCGGATCCTCGAGCTCGTCGAGACCGTGCTCGTCGCCAAGGCCGTCGACCCCGCCACCCGTGAGCGCAAGCTCGCCGACCTGCGCTGGCGGGCCGCGCGGGCCGCGGCCTGAGAGGACCGGAGCACCCCCATGACCCCGATCGCCGTCGTCGGCGCCGACGTCCACGTCCCCGGCGCCTCCTCCTTCGCCGAGCTGACCCGCGCCCTGCGCGCGGGGCGGGTCGCCGCGCGCCCGTTCCCGACGGGACGGCTGCGGGACGGGGCGCTGCTCTCGGCGCCGGAGGACCACTACGACGGCGGCTACTTCGAGCGGATCGACCTCTTCGACCACCGGGCCTTCCGCCTCCCGGCGCGGCTAACGGCGGAGATGGACCCCTACCAGCGGTGGTGCCTCACCTCCAGCGCCCGGGCGGTCCACGACGCGGGCGAGGCCCGGCCCGGCGCCGGCGAGCGGGTGGGCGTCTACGCGGCGGTCAACGGGCTCCAGCAGAGCGCCTACGCGACGCTGCAGCGGGCCCACGGGGGTGCTCCCGACCTGCTGGCGGTGCTGTCGTCGGGCGTCGCGGCGCGGGTGAGCCACGTGCTGGACCTGCGCGGACCGGCGACGGTGCTCGACACCGCCTGCTCGTCCTCGCTCTACGCGCTGGCCGTCGCCTGCGCCGACCTCACGGCGGGCACCGTCGACGCCGCCGTCGTCACCGCGGCCAACCTCTACCTGGACCCGGGGGCCCGGGGCACCGCCGCCGTCGACGTCGTCTCCGAGACCTGCCGCACGCGGGCCTTCGACGCGGCCGCCGACGGCACCTCCGTCGGCGAGGGGGTCGTCACGCTCGTCCTGCGCCGCGCCGACGACGTCGCGGGACCCGTCTACGGCGTCGTCGAGGGCTGGAGCGTCGGCCAGGACGGACGGACCGCGACGATGGCCGCGCCGAACCCGGCCGCCCAGGTCGCGGTCGTCGACACCGCGTGGGCGGCCGCGGGCGCGGACCCGGCCGACGTCGGGCTCCTCGTGAGCCACGGCACCGGCACCGCCGTCGGCGACGCCGTCGAGCTCGAGGCGCTCGCCTCCGCGTCCGCCTTCACCGGGGTCGCCCGCGGCTCGGTGCCGCTCATCTCGGTCAAGGCCAACGCCGGGCACCTCGACGCCGCGTCCGGGCTGCTGTCGACGGTGGCCGCCCTCGGGGCGCTCTCGACCGGCGAGGTGCCGCCGCACCCGTCGTTCGTCGCACCGTCCCCGGCCGGCGACCTCGTCACCTCGCCGTTCTACGTCCCCGTCGAGCCCGCCCCGCTGCGCGCCGGGGCGCTCGCCGGCGTCAGCTCGTTCGGGATGACCGGCACCGACGTCCACGTCGTCCTCCGGGGCGGGGGCCGGCGTCCGGGACCGACGGCCGACCTGCCGCTGGAGCCGCGGCGGGCCTGGTTCCCGGTCGAGCGGAACACCTTCGCCAAGCCCGGGTCGCGCGCGCGCACCGTCCTCGGCGTCCGCACCCGGGTGCACACGGTCGAGACGCACCGGGACTGGGAGATCGCCGAGCACCGGGTGGCGGGCACACCCCTCATGGTCGGCACGGCCGTGGTCGAGGTCCTCGCGCGCCTGCTGGACGGCTCGGACCTGGCCCTGCCGGAGCACGACGTCACGGACCTGACGATCCTCCGCCCGCTGACGACCACGGAACCGCTGCTCGAGGTGGTCGCCGCCGTCGAGGAGTCCTCCGGCCGGGGCGAGGTGACGGCCCGGGCCGGCGACGAGGACCCCGAGCCCTGGGTGCGCTTCCGGGTGGAGCCGGCGCAGGGGGTGCCGCCGCTGGCCGACGCACCGCCGGACCCCGCGGGCCTCGTCCCGGTCCCGGTCGAGACCCGGGTGGGCGACGACGCGACGGTCAGCGTCTCCGGTCGGTGGCAGGTGGCCCGCGCCATGTGGCGCTCGCCCGACGGCGAGGAGGCCGTCCTGCGCCTGGCGGTGCCGCCGGCGCACGCCGCCGAGGCCGCCGGGTACGCCTTCTACCCCCCGGTGCTCGACGCCGCCCTCAACGGGATGAACGCCCTGCTCGGCGCCGGTGAGGTGCTGCTGCCCTGGGTCTGCGAGCGCCTCGTCGTGCGGGTGCCGGCACTGCCGCCGGGCGAGCTCACCGCGCACCTGCGCCACCGGGGGACGACCCGCGACGGCCGCGGCAACGTCATCGTCACCGTCGATACCGACCTGTGGGACGAGCGCGGCCGCTGCCTGGTGTCGACCCGCGGCTACCGGGTGAAGAACCGGCCGGACGGCCGCGCCCCCGTGCTCGCGTTCCACCGGCTGGTCCTCGACGCCGAGCCCACCCCCCGCACCGGGGGCGCCCCGCGGCGCGCCGTCGTCCTCCCGGCCTCGCAGGCCGCCGCCCCGTGGCGGGCGGCCGGGTGCGTCGTCGTCGGCCGCGACGACGCCGCGGCGCCCGGCGTGCTGGCCGGCGTCGACGAGGTCGTCGTCGTCGGCGACGGCCCGGACCCCGACGTCGCCGCCGGGTCCCACGCCCTCGGCCGGCTGCTGCTGCACCTGCACACCGACACCGAGGTGCGCACCGTCGTCCTCCTCGAGCCCGGGTCGCTGAGCACCGGTCCCGCCGTGGACGCCGCCGTGCGCGCCCGGGCCGCCACGGGCCACTCGCTGCGGACGGAGTTCCGCTTCGACGTCGCCGTCCTGGACGCGCCGGCCGAGCCGGCGAGCCTCGCCGCGCTCGACGACCACCTCCCCGAGGGGCTGCTGCGCCTGGAGGACGGGGTGCTGCGTGCCGCCCGGCTGCGCGAGCACGCGCTGGAGCAGCCGCGGCCGTGGACCCCGGACGCGACCGGGACCGTGCTCGTCGTCGGCGCCTCGCGGGGCATCGGCCGGGCCTACGCCGGCTGGCTCGTCGAGCGCTTCCCGGGCCTGGCGGTCCACGGTGCCGGCCGCAGCGCGCCCGACGGCCCGCTGCCCTTCGCCTACCACCGGGCCGACGTCACCGACCCGGCCTCGCTGGCGGCGCTGGCCGAGCGGGTCGGGACCCCCGACCACGTCGTCGTCCTCGCCGGCGAGCCGGCCGGCGGGCTCTTCGTCACCAAGAGCGAGGAGACGGTGCGTGCCCGGATGGCCAGCAAGGTCCACGGCGCCGAGAACGTCGCGGCCGCCTTCCCCGGGTGCCCCGACGTCGTGCTCGTCTCGTCGGTCGCCGGGTGGGTCGGTGCGATCGGCCAGGCCGAGTACGCGGCGGCCAACGCCTACCTCACGGGCCTCGCCGACCGGCACGGCGGGACGCCCTTCCGCTGCATCGCCCTCACCGGATGGTCCGAGATCGGCATGTCGCGGGATCTCACCGACGAGCTGTTCGTCAGGACGACGCCGGAGGAGGGTCTGCCCGTGCTGCACGCGTTCGTCGCCAGCGAGGAGCGGTGCGCCTCGCTGTTCCGGCTGCTGGACGGCTCCGGCGCCTACTCCCCGCTGCTGGCCGGCGCGGCCGGTCCGGCGGCCCGGCACGCCCCTGCGCCGGACCGGACCGCCGCCGTCGCCGCCCCCGCCGCCCCCCGGCCGGCCGGCACCGCTCGTCCGGCGGAGGTGCAGGCCGCCGTCCTCGGCGCCTGGAGCCGGGTCCTCGGCCCGGACGAGTACGCCCCGGACGTCACCTTCTTCGAGTACGGGGGCGACTCCGTCTCGGTGGTCCGGCTCTGCGACGAGCTGGGCCGCGACTTCCCCGACGTCTTCGACGTCACGACGCTCTTCTCCTGCGCGACGGTCCGTGACCAGACGCAGTGGGTGGAGCGCCACCTGGAGGCCACGACGGCCTCGACGGCCGTGTCGGTCGACATCTCCGCGATCCAGCGGCTTCTCCACGCGAACGGAAGGTCCCGTTGATGGAACTCGCCCAGTACCTCTACGCCCAGATCACCTCGGGCCGGCTCGACGAGGAGGAGGGCCGCGGCTACCTCGGCCAGGTCCTCCCCCGCGAGATCGCGGTCGTCGGGATGTCCTGCGAGTACACCGGGGCGCCGACGCTGTTCGACCTCGAGCGGCTGCTGCGCAGCGGACGCCACGGGTTCGCGCCCTTCCCGGAGTCGCGCCGCAAGTACTTCCCGCGCGACCACCGCTACCTCGTCGACGCGGCACGCTCCTACGAGCGCGACCCCGAGGAGCTGTTCCTGCAGATGTGCGGGCAGCCCGGCTCCTACCTCGAGGACGTCGACCAGTTCGAGCCCGGGTTCTTCGACATCCCCGAGCACGAGGCGACCTACGTCGACCCGATGCACCGGCTCGTCCTCAAGCACCTGCACCTCGCGCTGGAGCACTCCGGGCTGACCCGCGCCGAGGTGTACGGCTCCCGGACGGCCGTCTACGTCGGCAAGGACCGCTCGATCGCCGGCTCCTACGCCTCGGAGATCGAGGCCGACTCCGACCTCATCAACCCCGGCACCTGGGAGGGCATCCTCGCCAGCCGGCTCAACTACCTCTACGACCTCCAGGGCGGCTCGCTCGTCGTCGACACCGCGTGCTCCTCGAGTCTCGTCGCGCTGCACATCGCGACGAAGATGCTGCGCGACGGGGAGATCGACCTGGCGCTGGTCGGCGGCATCGCGCTCGGCCTGGCCCCGCGCCAGGGCGAGGTGTTCGGCGACTACGCGTCGGTCGAGACCTCCCGCGACCACCTCAAGGTCTTCGACCAGGCCTCCTCGGGCACGATCTTCGGCGAGGGCGTCGGGTTCGTCGTCCTGCGCCGCCTCCCCGAGGCCCTCGAGCGCGGTGAGCACGTCTACTCGGTCGTGCGGGCCACGGGGATCAACAGCGACGGCCGCTCCAACGGGCTCACCGCGCCCAACCCCAAGGCGCAGACCGCCCTGGTCCTCGACACCTACGCCGCCGCGTCCATCACCCCGGACACCATCGACTACGTCGACGCGCACGGCACGGGCACCAAGCTCGGCGACCCCATCGAGATCCGCGGACTCACCGACGCCTTCCGCGGCGCCGGGGCCACCGGCTACTCAACGACCGCGCTCTCCAGCCTCAAGGAGAACATCGGGCACACGGTCGGCGCGGCCGGCGTCGGCGGCCTCATCAAGATGTCCCTCGCCCTGGACTCCCGGCTCATCTACCCGGCGTGCGGCTTCGAGGTCCCGAACGACTTCATCAAGTTCATCGACACCCCCTTCTACGTCCCCGACGCCCTCTCGCCCTGGGAGCGTGGCGACCACCCGCGCCGCGGGGCCATCAGCTCCTTCGGGTTCAGCGGCACCAACGGCCACACCGTGCTCGAGGAGTTCGAGGCCCCGGACCGCGGGCCGCACGACGGCCGCGAGCTGCCCTTCCTCCTCAGCGCGCCCACGCCGCACCAGCTGGTCGGCGTCATCGACGGGTTCCTGCGCGGCGCCGCCCTCGTCGCCGAGCGGCACCTGCCCGACGTCGCCTTCACCCTCGCCCGCCGCCGGGCCCGGTACGCCACCACCGTCGGCTTCACCGCGGGCGACCACGACGGACTCCTCGCCGGCCTGCGGGCGGCCCGGGAGGCACTGGTGACCGGCACGCCGGTCGCGGGCGTCGTCGTCGGCACGGCCGCGGACGCGGCGGCGGACGGCGCCGGCTCGCGGGCCCTGGACCTCCTGCGCAGCCGGATGGCCGCCATGCCCGACCTGCTGACCCTCACCGAGCGCCTCGGGCTCACCGTCACCGAGGGCGCCGACCTCCTCTCCGACGGCGACCTCGCGGACGGTCGCACCTGCGGCCTGCCCGGGCACGTCTTCGACACGAAGGCCTACTGGGGCACGGTGAAGACGTACAACGTCTACGAGACCGAGCCCGAGCTGCCCGGCACCCCGCTGGACGGACCGCTGCTCGACACCAAGGTCCTCTCGACGCCGACGGTCGACCTGTACTCGATCCGGCTCGACCCGAGCCGCTGGTTCCTCGCCGACCACCGGATCGCCGGACACCCGACGCTGTCCGGGACGGCCTACACGCAGGTGGCCGCCGAGCTCGCGACGCTCCACTTCGGGACGCCCGCGTACGAGCTGAGCCGGATGATGTTCAAGAACCTCATCCAGGTGCCGCAGGGCCGCACCGTCCTCGTCGAGGCGGCCCGGCGCGACGGCGACGTCCTCGACGTCCAGGTCTTCAGCCCGGCGCAGGACGAGGCGTCCCCGGTCGTCGCGCACGGCTCGTTCACCCTGCGCCGGCTCGACCCGGCCACGCTCGACCCCGGCAAGGGGGTCGCCACCGCGAGCGCCGCGGCCGACCGCCTCGCCTGGCAGGGCGAGGACGGCGGCACCTCCGGCATGCGCTTCGCCGGCCGCTGGGACCTGCGGCTCGCCACGATGCTGCACGAGACCCTCGAGGACGGCGACCACCTGCTGGACTTCACCCTCCACCCGGAGCACCGGCAGGACCTCGCCGACTTCCACCTCTCCCCGGCGATCCTCGACCTCGTCGCCGGCGTCACCAGCTGGGAGCGGTCCTCCACCACGGGCCAGGCGTTCCTGCCGCTCTCCTACGGCCGGCTGCGCTTCACCGGGCGGCCCTTCACCGCCCGGGTGACCTCGCGGACGACGCTGCGCTACGACACGACGTCCGAGCCGCGGGTCGCCGCCGCCGACGTCTGGGTCTACGACGAGGACGGCGAGCTCGTCGTCCAGCTGGAGCGCTACGCCATGCGCGCCTTCACCGGCGCGCCCGCGGAGCCGAGCCTCCACGAGGTCGGGCTGACCGCGCTGGAGTGGCCGGCCACCACGCCCGAGCCGCCGGCGTCGGTGCTGCTCGTGGGTTCCGGCCCCGACGCCGACACCGCCTGGGCCGGCCTCGACGACGGCGGACGGGCGCGGGTGCGCCGGGTCACGCCCGAGGAGCTGGAGACCGGCACCGACAGGGCCGACGCGGTCGTGTGGGTGATCCCCTCGGGCGCGGCCGACGACCCGGCCGGTCTCGCGGCCGCCGCGCAGGAGTACCTCGGCGTGGCCAAGGCCGCCCCGCGACGCCTGGGCACCGGCGGGCGTCTGCTCGTCCTCGCCGCCCGCGGCCTGGCCGACCCGGCCGAGCCCGGGGACGGCGGCGTCGACCCGTTCGGCCACGCCGCGCTCGCCGCGGCCCGGGTGGTGCAGATGGAGAACCCGCGGGTCACCACCCTCGCCGTCAGCGACGCCGACCTGGACCTCGCCCGGGCGCTGAACCTGGCCCGCTCCCCCGGGCTGGAGGGCCGCAAGGTCCGGGTCGACGGGGACCGGCTGCGCGGGGAGGTCCTTCGCCCCCGGTCCGGCGACCTCCCGGCCCGGACCGTCACCCCGGGCTCGACCGTGCTGCTCACCGGCGGCTTCGGCGGCATCGGGCTGGAGTACCTCGACGCCCTGTGGCGCGAGCACCAGGCCCACGCGGTCGTCCTCGGGCGCCGCGACCTGGACGCCCTCGCGGCCAGCGACCACGCCGACGACCGGGAGCGGGCCGCCCGGGCCCGGGCCCTGGTCGCCGACGGCATGGAGCTGCGCTTCGTCCCGTGCGACCTCGACCGGCCGGCGGAGGTCCGCGAGGCCGTCGCCAAGCTGCGGGCGGACTCGGTGCGGGTGAGCGGGGTCGTCCACCTGGCCGGGGTCCCCGAGGACGGGATGCTCTTCCGCAAGGAGCCGGCCGACCTCGCGGCCGTCCTCGCCCCGAAGGCGGGCGCCGCGAGCGCCCTCCTGTCGGCGCTCGGCGACGAGGTCGACTGGGTCCTCGCGGCGTCGTCGATGACGACCCTCACCGGGGCCCCGGGCCAGTTCGGCTACACCCTGGCCAACGCCGTCCTCGAGGGTCTGGCCCGCTCCGGGTCCGGGACCGTGTCGACGGTGCGCTGGCCGGGCTGGAAGGAGACCGGCATGGCCCTGCGGTTCGGGGTCGCCGACGCCGCGGACGACGCCTTCCTCCTCGCCCCGCTCACGACGGCGGCCGGCGCCGAGTACGTCCGCCGCAGCCTGGCCGGGAGCTTCACCGACCTCGTCGTCGGCGACCTCACGGCCGCCGCACCCGCCCTGCTCGACCCGTGGCTGGAGCGCGCGGGTGCCGCCCCGGCCGAGGCGGCCGCTCCCGCGGCACCGGCCGGCCCGTCGACGGACACCGGCGGCATGACGATCAAGGACTACGCGTCCCTCACCGTCACCGGGACCGACCGCGAGCTGGACGACCTGGAGAAGCTCGTCACGGTGCTGTTCGCCTCCGTGCTCGACGCCGACGCCATCGACGTCACGGTGAGCTTCACCGACCTCGGCGGGGACTCCCTCAAGGCCTTCAGCATCTACACCCCGCTCGTCGACCGTCTCGGCGTCGACCTCGAGGTGGCGGACATCTTCATCCACTCGACGGTGCTCGAGCTGAGCGCCCACGTCCGCGAGCTCCAGGAGGACTGACCCGTGAGCGCTGCACCCCACGAGGCGGCCGGCCGCCGCGTCCGCCGCCGGCACCCCCGCACCGCCGTCATCACCGACGTCGCCGAGGTCTACCCGGTGGCCGGCCGGGCCGAGGCCGAGCAGCGCGCCGACGAGGGCGAGCGGATCTGGGCCGACCGGGTGGCCGGGCTCAACCGCAACCTGGCCGCCGTCGGCGGGCCCGCGCTCGCCGCCGGCCCCGCGTTCCGCGGTGTCTTCTTCCGCGACCCGGAGGCCGAGCTGCCGGTCGGCTGTCTCGCCGAGGTGCCCGCCGCCTTCGTCACCACCGCCGAGCGGGTCTCGCTGCACCTGGCCGAGACGCTCATCGAGCGGGCCGGGCCGCTGCCGGCCACCCTGCACCTGTCGACGGCCGACCCGGAGGAGGACCTCTCCAAGCCGACCTTCGTCGCCTCGACGGGGATCCCGGTCGGCCCGGAGCTCGCCGACGCCGCCTTCGACCCCATGGGCCTCTACCGGCGGCTGCCCCGGATCCGGCGCGGGTCGGTCGGACGGACCGTCGAGGCCTCGGCGTCGGGGCCGGTCGCGCTCATCGACGCGGTGAGCCGGATCGAGAACGGCAGCGGGACGGCCGGTGTCGTCACCTCCGCCAGCGGCAAGTCCATCCCCATCCCCTTCGAGGCGGTGCCGGTGGGCGCCGGCGCGGACCGCACCCACGAGCCGTTCACCGACGGCGCCGCCGGGCACTACAACGCCGAGGGCGGGGTGGCGCTCCTGCTGCGCGAGGAGGAGTCGGCCCGGGCCGACGGCGTCGCCGTCCTGGCCCGGGTGGCCGGGTACGCCTACGGCACCTTCGGCTCGTCGGTCGTCAACCGCCGTGTCGTCACCGACGTCGTGCTGCGGGCCCTGGCCGACGCGGAGGTCGACCCCGCCACCCCGGTGCTCGTCGACCTCTACGGCCGGGGGAACCGGATCGACGACGGCGCCGAGCTCTCGGCCATGGAGAAGGTCCGCGAGACCTACCCCGGGCTGGAGACGGCCTACCTCAAGGGCGGTCGGCACTACGTCATCGGCGCCCACGGCCTCCAGGGCCTGGTCCGGATGCTCGCCGCCCGGGCCGGGCGCACCCCCGTCCGCGACCTGGCGTCGCACCCGACGAGCGAGCTGCTCGCCGCCCGGCCGCTCCGCCACCTGACCGCCGACCCGGACGGCTTCACCACCGTCGTGTTCGTCGCGTACTCCGTCCACGGCAGCTGCGTCGCCGTGGTCCTCGACCTCTCCGACGCCGCCGGCGCCGGGGACGCCCCCCACCCGAAGGAGCAGGCCGCATGACCCCCGTCGACCTCGTGTGCCTGCCGTTCGCCGGCGCGCACATGGACCCCTTCCACGCCCTGCGGCGCGAGTGCGAGAGCGCCGTCCCGGGCCTGGCCTCGATGACCGTCACCTACCCGGGCCACGGCGGCCGGGTGCACGGCGCGCTCGCGCCGACCATCCTCGAGATGGCGCACGACGCGCTCGGCGAGATCGACGAGCACCGGGCCCGCCGCGGGTCCGGCCACCGCGAGACCGTGCTGCTCGGCTACAGCATGGGCGGCTACGTCGCCTACGAGCTGGCGCACCTGCTGGCGGACCGGGGCGAGCCCCCGGTCCGGCTCCTCGCCATGGCGGCGACGCCTCCGGCGCACCTGGACGGCACCGACCTCGACCTCGGCACCGACGACGAGCTGCTCGAGCACTGCGCGCAGTACGGCCTCGTCTCGCCGGGATCCTTCCCCGAGGGGACGATGCGGCGGCTGTTCCTGCCCGCGCTGCGCAACGACATCCTCGCCGTCGACCGGTACCCGACCGCGCGCGGGCGGCGGCCGCTGCCCGCCGCCACCGAGCTCGTCGTCTTCACCGGCGCCCACGACGCCACCGTCGCCCACCAGGACCGCTGGGCCGACCTCACCGCCGCCCCGCCCCGGACCCACGTCTACGACGGTGGGCACTTCTTCGTCACCGAGTGCCGCGACGCCCTCGTCCGCGACGTCGTGGCCCACCTCGGCACCCACCGCGAGAGGACCGCAGCATGACCTCCTTCACGACCACCTTCCGAGCCGTCGTCGCCGCCCACGGCGACGCCGTGGCGCTGCGCGAGGACGCCCGCGAGCTCACCTACTCCGAGCTCGCGGCGCTGGCCGGCGGCTACCGGGACGCGATCCTGCGGCGCGGGCTGCGCCGGGGCCAGGTCGTCGTGCTCCAGCGGGAGCGCGGGATCGACGCCACGGCGGCGATGATCGGCATCCTCCTGGCCGGCGGCGCCTACACCGTCATCGGCGAGGGCTACCCGCAGCACCGGCTGGCCGGGATGCTCGCCGCGCTGGACGTCGGGCTCGTGCTCGACGCGGACGTCGTCCCCGACCCCCCGACGCCCGACGCCGGCCGCGACGTCCCGCGCACCGCGGAGGACCTCATGTACGTGATCTTCACGTCGGGCACCACCTCGGTGCCCAAGGCCGTGGGCGTCCCGGACCGGGCGGTGCTCCGGCTGCTCCGCGAGCCGCGGCTGGGGCTGCGACCCGGACGCCGCATCACCCACCTGTCGACCATCGAGTTCGACGCCTCCGTCGTGGAGCTGTGGGGCGGGCTGCTGTCGGGGATGACGGTCGTCTGCGTCTCCTCGCGCCAGGTGCTCGACCCGTTCGTCATGTTCGACCTCATCGAGTTCGGCGCCGACGTCATGTGGATGACGAGCTCGCTGTTCAACTTCTTCGTCGACCGCCGCCCGGAGGCCTTCGCGGGCCTGGAGCGGGTCATCGTCGGCGGGGAGGCGCTGAGCCTGCACCACGTCAACCTGGCCCTGCCCTACGTCACGGTCGTCAACGGCTACGGCCCGACCGAGAACACGGTGTTCACGACGCTGGACGTCATGGACGGCGCGAGCGTGCCCGCGATCGCCATCGGCACCCCCGTCGCCGGCACCGACGTCCTCGTCGTCGACGAGGACGGCCGCCCGGCCAGGCACGGGGAGCTGCTCGCGCTCGGCGACGGCCTCGCCGTCGGGTACGTCAACGACCCGGCCAAGACCGCGGCGAGCTTCGTCGACGTCGGCGGCCGGCGTGCGTACCGCACCGGCGACCACGTGACGGTGCGCGAGGACGGCCGCCTCGCCTTCGAGGGCCGGGTCGACTCCCAGGTCAAGGTGAGCGGCTACCGCATCGACCTCCAGGAGGTCGAGAACGCGTTCCTCCAGTGCGGCGCCGGGACCGCCAAGGCCTTCGTCGACGACGGCAAGGTCGTCGTGGCCGTCACCCGCGTGGGCGACGCGCTGCGCCCGCTCGTCGCGGAGTACCTGCCCGCCTTCATGCAGCCGCGGGCCATCCTCCTCGTCGACGCCATCCCGCTCATGCCGAGCGGCAAGGCCGACGTGCGGGCGCTGCGGGCGGCGACCTCCGCCCCGGGCCTTCTCACCCCGGCCGGCCCGTCGGCCGCCGCGCCGGCTCCCGCGGCCACCGGGATCCGCGAGCTGGTCGCGGCGCACCTCGGGGCCCCGGTCCCCGCCGAGGCCGACAACCTCTTCGCCCTCGGGCTGGACTCGATCGCCCTGTGGAAGGTGGTCGCGGCCGTCAACGACGCCCACGGACTCGAGCTCAGCCTCTTCGACGTCCTCGACGACCCGACGATCAGCGCCCTCGAGGCGCTCGTCCCCACCGCGCTGGCCGCCTGAGCCGGCCACCACCCCCGACCCCCCAGGAGCACCCATGAGCACGACGATCACCCGGTCGGTCCGGCTGGACCTGCCGCTCGCCGCGGTCGCGGACCTGCTGCGCACGCCCGAGCACGCCGTCCGGCGGCTGGAGGCCGCCGGCCGCGAGGACCCCGTCCTCGTCCGCTTCGCCGGGAGCGGGGACGGGGTCCGCATCGAGACCCGCTACTTCGGCCGCCGCGACGAGCTGCCCGGCTGGATGGCCTCCCGCTTCCCGCAGCACGGCCCGGAGAACCACCGGACCGAGGTCTGGACGCTCGGCCCGGCCACCCTCACCGCCGTCGTCGTCGTCGAGTCCGTCGAAGGGCGCGGCGGGGTGCGCGGCACCTACACGGTGGTCCCCGAGGGCGAGGGCTGCCGCTGGGAGCTCGCCGCCGAGGTCTCGGTCCCGCTGCCCGTCATCGGCCGCAGGGTCGAGAAGGTCGTGGCCGCGACCGCCGCCCGGGTGCACGCCGGCGAGGCCGCCGCCATGACCGCCGGCGCTGTCCGGATCCGCTGACCGCGGGGTCTTCTCCCCAGGACCACTGTCAGCCCACGTCTCTCACCCCAAGGGGACCGCGCATGCCCACTGCACTCGAGTGCCGGAACGTGTCCTTCCGCTACCACAAGCGACGCCCCGTCCTCGACGGCGTCACCTTCGCCGTCGAGCGGGGCCAGATCTTCGGCCTCCTCGGCCCCAACGGCGCCGGCAAGTCGACCCTCGTGAAGATCCTCCTCGGTCTCAACCGGGCCGGGGAGGGCAGCGTCACCTGGTTCGGCGAGCCGCTCACCACCCGCACCCGCCGGCGCATCGGCTACGTCCCGCAGGACCTGGCCCTGCTCTACGACCTGTCGGCCCACGACAACGTCCGCTTCTTCGGGCGCCTCAACGGGATGTCCGGCAAGCACCTCGAGGAGCGCACCCGCACGGTGCTCGACTTCGTCGGGCTGTGGGACGAGCGCGGCAAGCAGCCCGGCGAGTACTCGGGCGGGATGAAGCGCCGGCTGAACATCGCCTGCGGCATCGTCCACGACCCCGACGTCGTCATCATGGACGAGCCCACCGTCGGTGTGGACCCGCAGTCGCGCAACCACATCCTGGAGTCCATCGAGACCCTGCGCGACCAGGGCACGACGGTCGTCTACATCTCCCACTACATGGAGGAGGTGGAGCGGCTCTGCACGACGATCGGGGTCATCGACGAGGGCACCTACCTCTGCGGCGGCACCCTCGAGGAGCTGCTGCACGCCCACGCGCCGGAGGCCATCGTCGACCTCGAGCTGACGACGGGCACGACGGTGGACGCCGACGACCTCGCCGGGCTGGAGATCCTCGAGCAGCGGTCCGGGGGCGTGAGCGTCTCGGTCCCCGAGGGCCAGCTGGACGTCATGCGGCTCATCGCCGACCGCTTCGACGACAAGGTCCAGCGCTTCACCTACATCCCGCCGAACCTGGAGCAGGTCTTCTTCCGGCTGACCAAGAAGGCGCTGAGGGACTGACCGTGACCGCCATCGTCCTGTCCTCGATGCGCCGCAAGCTGACCAACCGCTCGGTGCTGCTCAACCTCGTCGTCATGCCGTTGCTCCTCATCGTCATCCTCGGCAACGCCCTCGCCTCGACGTTCACGTCCGAGACCCACGCGAGCACCGCCACCCACGAGACCTCGCTCGGCGTGGTCGACCTCGACTCCTCGGCCGGCAGCAGAGCCCTCGTCGCGTCCCTCGCGGCGAGCGGCGCCTTCGCCGTCCACGCCTACCCGAGCGTCGACACCGGGCGCGGCGCGCTGTCCGCCGGCGACGTCGACGTCCTCGCGACCGTGCCCTCCGGCTACGGCAGCGACCTGGCGGACGGCACCGCGCCGACCGTCGGCCTCACCGCCCTGGACTCCCAGGTCGACCGGCTGGCCGCGGCGCAGGTGGCGCTGGACACCGTCGGCGACGCGGCCCGGGCGCAGGCGGCCACGGGGCGCGCCCACCCCCCGGCGTACACCCTGGGCGACTACGTCGGCAGCGGCACCCCGACGAGCACCGACCCCGCGGCCGGCGTCACCGGCATCACCTACTACACGGTGACGATGCTCGTCCTCATCCTCCTGTACGGCCTCGGCAACACGATGAACTTCGTCAAGGAGGAGTACGACGGCCCGCTGGGCGACCGCTACCTCGCCTCGCCGACCGGGACCCTGCAGCTCGTCGCCGCCCAGGTGGTCTCGGGGACCCTCACCTCGGCCATCCAGGGCGGGGTCGTCGTCGGCGCCGCGGTGGCGCTGTTCGGTGCCGACCTCGGGCACAGCCCGCTCGTCGTCGCCGCGATCGTCGCCGTCGCCGCGGTGCTCTTCAACGTCCTCGGCCTCTTCCTCGGGCTGCTCGGCCGCAGCCGGCCGTGGCTGGACCCGCTGGTCTCCCTGCTCATCCCGGTGATGACCTTCCTCGGTGGCGGCTTCGTCAAGCTCGACACCGGGCGGCTCCAGGACCTCACCGTCAACCACGTCTTCCAGTCGGCGCTCTTCCGGGAGGTCTCCGGCATCCGGCCGGACTGGTCCCCGCTGCTCACCTGCCTCGCGCTGAGCGGTGCGGTCTTCCTGGCCTCGGCCGTCATGGTCCGCCGGGTGGGGGTGCGATGACGATGAGCGTCTTCCTCCTCTACGCCCGCCGGCTGCTCAAGCGTCCCTTCGCCCTGCTCGTCGCCGTCGTCATGCCGCTCGTGCTCGTCCAGGGCGTGGTGCTGCAGTACGAGAACGCCACGAAGCTCACCGTCGCGGTGTCCGTGCCGGACCCGACGTTCGCCCGCTTCGTCGAGGGCCGCCTCGACGCCGCCGGGGTCGAGCACACGACCGTGGCGGTCGCGGACCGGTCCTCGGCGGCGGGCGTGCTCGTCGCCGTCGACGGCACCCCGGCCGAGGTCGCCGGCCACCCGGACGCCCTGGACGCCCACGTCGACCAGGGGAGCGTGTCCGCCAACGGCGTCCTCCTCGCGACCCGGCTCGACAGCATCGTCTCGACGCTGGCCTACCTGGCCGGCACCACCCACACCGCCCAGGGCCTCGAGCGCGCCCTGGACCGGTACGACGCCGCGCCGGCCCCGGTGCGCACGTCGACGCAGGTGCTCGGCAATCCGCAGCGCACCGTCCTGCAGTCCTCGTTCAACATGATCGTCTTCGTCATGCTCCTGCTGACGATGAGCAACATCCTCGTGTTCCTCAAGGACAAGCAGATGACGACGACCCAGCGGATCCTCGTCGCCACCCGCAGCACCCTCACCTACTACCTGCAGCTCGTCGCGCTGTTCGCGCTCGTCGCCGTCGCCGAGTTCCTCCTCATGGTCGCGGCCATGCGCTGGGTCTTCCACGTCCCGGTGGGCCTGTCCCCCGGCCGCGGCGCGCTGCTCGTGCTCGCCTACGCCCTCTTCAACGTCGTCGCCATCAGCGTCGGGCTGCTCCTCGTGAGCCGCACCGAGAAGGAGTCGGTGGGACGCCTGCTCGTCACCGCCGTCACCCTGCCGGCGGCCATGCTCGGCGGCGCCCTGTGGCCGCTCACGATCATGCCGACGTGGATGCAGCAGGTGGCGCAGGTGCTGCCGACGACGTGGGTCACCCAGCTGAACGGCACGTTGTTCAGCGGCTTCACCCCCCCGACCTGGGACCTCGTGCGGCCGTTGCTGCTGCTGGGGGTCCTCGCCGTGGTCCTGTTCACCGCCCTGTCCCGGCTGCCCTCCGAGAGGGTCTGACGCCGGTCCCCACCACCCGAAGGAGAAGCACGTGAACCCTCGCATCATCCGCGCCATCGGCTCGGCCCTCGTCGTCCTCGGCTTCGGCTCCCCGTTCATGCGGCAGGCCGGCTTCGACACCGTCCTCACCGCCTGGATGGGCCCGGCCCAACCGTGGTCCGGCATCTGCATGGGAGTCGTCGGCCTCGTCCTGGCCGTCGTCGGCACTCGCTGGATGAACGCGGCGGCCGTCGCCACCGACTGACGGCCCCCCGACCGTGCGGCGCCACCCGCCGCACCCCCCGAGGACCCGCGCCCCGCCCGACCGGCGGAGCGCGGGTCCCTCGCGTGGTGGTGGCGAGCGGGGCCGTTCACCTCGACGCGGCCGTCGAGGCCGGGAGGAACACGCGTGTCCGCGCGCGCACGGGCGGGCGGTGAGCGGGCCGGGCCGGCTGGGCGGGAGCCACGAGGTGGCCCGGAGGGGCTACGTCGCGGCGGACGGGCCTCGTCCCCGGAGGAGAAGGGGGCCGGGGGCCGGGGGCCGCCGGCGAAGAGTCGGGGCGTCGGGGGAGAGGCGGGGTCTCGAGGCGAGCGCGCCGGCGTCCGCCCGCGGACAGCGGAACACGCCGCCCGCAGGACAGAGTGCGGACGGCGTGCTCCTCCCCTCGACCCGGACGTGGGCGGCAGCAACGCCCCGCCCGAGCCGGCCCTTCAGGCAGCCCGGAGGACGGGCTGGGGGTGCCGGACGAGGACGACCGCCACGACGGCGGCGTCCCCGTTCTCGCGGACGTGGGCGCGCACGGTGCGACAGCCCCTCTCGCGCGCGAACGAGGCGAGCGGCTCGAGCAGCTCGACCCACACCTCGCGGTCGACGACCTCGACCCGGACCAGGTCCAGGCGGGCCAGGGCGGGCCCGGGGTCCAGGGCGTCCACGGTGAGCCGGCGCACGGCGGCGGTGATGCTCGACCCGCGCGGCACCGGCGCGGCGTGCACGCGCACGCCGCCCCCGGTGTTCACCGGGCCCCCTCGGGCCGGACGCCGGCGTGCCGCTCCAGGGCGGACGCTAGGGCCCCCACGGTGGCGATGCCGGGCAGGTCGGCGACCGGGACCGGGTCGGGCAGGAGGTCGGCCCGGGCGGGCGGGAGCACCGCGGCCAGGCGGGCCCGGCCGGCGTCGGTGACGCGGCCGTCGGGCCGGGAGAAGTCACCGGCGGGCAGCTCGCCGCGCAGGAGGTCGGCGAGGTCGTCGAACGGGCGGTCGAGCCCGAAGGCCTCCTCGAGCCGGAAGAGGATCTCGACGAGGTCGAACGACGACGCGCCGAGGGCGTCCACGAGGGTGTCGACGGCCCCGACGGCCCCGACGGGCAGGTCGAGCGTCGTCGCGACGGTCGCGCGGACGACGGCGAGGGCCCGGTCGCCCGGGCTCGTGCTGGGGTCGGTCACTGCGGTGCTCCGCTCCGTCGGTGGCGCGCTGGTGTGCGCCGTTCACGGGAGGAGAACCGCCGGCGGCCGCGATCCGGACAGGAGCCCGGACCGCCGGCCGCCGGCGCGGCGGTCAGCCGACGAGACGGTCCTCGGTCACGGACCGCTCCTCGATGGCCCGTTGCAGGCGCCGCAGGCAGCGTGTGCGGGTCGGGCCGACGGAGGCCGCGGGCATCCCCAGCAGCTCGCCGATCTCGGCGTAGCTGAGCGGCGGGTCGAGCAGGACGAGCCGGAGGAGCTCACGGTGGCGCGGCTCCAACGAGGCCAGGGCGTCGGCCACGGTGCGCAGCTCCTCGTCCCGGAGCACCCGCACCAGGGGGTCGTCGTGCGGTGAGGACGACGCCGCGGTGTCGCCCGCGGGGTCGGCCATCGGCGTGGCGCGGCGCTCGCGGGTGATGATCCGCAGGGACTCGTTGCGGGCCACGGTGGCCAGCCAGTCCCCGCAGCTCTCCGGCGTGCGGATGCTGTCGATGCGCTGGACGAGCCGCAGCCAGGTGGCCTGGGCGACGTCGTCGCACTCGGCGGCGCTCAGCCGGTGCCGGCGGGCGATGCTGTGGACGAGCCGGCCGAAGCGGTCGGTCAGGGCGGTCCAGGCGGCCTGCTCGCCCTCCCGGCACCGGGCGACGAGGGCCGCGGTGTCGAGGGTCGAGAGGTCGGGGGCCTCCTCGGTCGGGGCGGGGGTGCCGGGCTCGAGCACGGGCGCGGCGGGTCGGGTCGGTGCAGTGGTCATCTCGTTGAGCCCTTCGTGGAGTCGGACGAGCCGACGGCGGTGTCCCCCGGTCCGGCGGGACCGGCCAGGCGTGGCCGGTGCGTCGTCGGACCTGCGGTGGTGAAGGAGCTCAAGGCCTTGAGCGACGGACGCCCGGGGGCCTCCGTGACCCATCGTGGGCCGCGCCGGGCGGCGTCCACAACGCAGGAGCGGTGGCGTGAAGCGGACTGTCCGGGTGTGGACATCTCACGCCGCCGGTGCGGTCATCCGGGCCTGCAGCCGCGGCAGCGCGGCCGCGGTGGCCCCGTCGACGTCGGCCAGGACCAGGGCGGCGTCCAGGACGCGCATGGACCCCGGGGGGACGCCGGCGGCGGACGCCAGCGCCATGACGTGCCCGGCGCCGCACCGGAGCAGCTGGAGGGTCCAGTCGCGGTGCGGCAGGGCGTCGGTGTGCGGGTCGTGCAGCGCCGGCCCGAGGCCGCCGTCGCGGATGTCGAAGGAGTCGAAGGGCCGGTGCAGCCCCAGTCCGAGGGCCTTGGTGTAGGCCTCCTTGAGCACCCAGTGCTCCGCGAGCATCCCCGGACGCGCTCCCGGTGGGGCCTGGAGCAGCAGCGCGCGCTCGCGCTCGGTGAGGACCTTGCCGACGAGGCGGACGGAGTCGGGGCGGGCCGGGTAGGTCTCCGCGTCGACCCCGACGCGGCCCCGGGGGGTCACCGCGCAGGCGATCATCCCGTCGGTGTGGGTGAGGTTGAAGTCCGGACCGCGGGCGGGGTCGGCGAGCACCGGCCGGCCGAAGCGGCCCTGGGCGAACTCAACGACGGCCGGGGGGACCCCGAGGTAGCGGGACATCGCCCAGCGGGCGAGGACGCGGGCGCCCAGGTGCCGGCGGCGGCTCCCGGGCCGGACCAGCCGGTCCAGCCGCGCCCGCTCGTCGGGCGAGAGCGCCTGGAGGCCGCCGAGACGGTGGGCCACCCGGTCCACGTCCGCCTCGGCGAGGACCCACAGGTCACAGCCCGGCCCGAGGCGCATGGTCACGACGGCCACCCCGGCGCGCCCGTCCCGATGGCGACGAGGACCGTGGGCCCGGCCGCGACGACCTGCTCCGCGAGGCCGCCGAGCGACCCGGTGAGCCACAGCCAGCCGGCCGGCACCCGGACGCCGAGCTCCTTCTCCAGGTCGTCGACGAGGAGCAGGGCCTCCGCGGAGTCGAGGTCGAGGTCGCGCACGTCCTGGTCCGCGCGCACGAGGTGCGGACCCACCCCGAGCAGCCGGGCGACGCGGGAGACGAGCCAGGTGGTGAGCGACTCGGGGTCGACCGGTGCGGGCCCGGGAGGCCCGAGGGGTGCGGCCGGGGCGTGACGAGGTGGTGACGGACGCCGCCCGGCGGTGACGACGGCTGGAACCGTGGCGGCCGGCTCCCGGTGGACGAGGTGCATGGCGGTCCTCCCGCGTGACGTCCCGGGTCTCACGACGACCCGGGGGCTCACCGGGGAAGACCGCCGCGGGGACCGGCGACGGACCGTCCCTCGCCGGTCCGGCGACCACCCCGTGAGACGCGGGCCGTCCGCGGACGGCCGGTCAGGACCTGCCCACCGGCCCAGCCGGCCCTCGAAGAGGTTGTGGCGCACCCCTTCCCGAGGACGAGCCACAACCGCGGGCCGGTCGGGGCCGGTCGAGGTCGTGTCCGACGTCGGTCATCGGCTGACCGGTCACGGACATCTCCTCCCCCTTGTCCCTCCCCGGCCGCGCTCCGTTGACTGATCCCGGTCGCCCCGACGGCGGAGCGACCGGGGGGCATCCCGGGGCACCTCGCACGACGAGCACGACCAGCAGCAGCACCCCGCAGGGGACCAGCACGACACCCATCGCCAGCAGCAGCAGCAAAGGACAGCAGCCATGATCAAGCGCATTCACGTCATCGTCCTCACCGCCATCATCGGCGCCGGCATCGCCGCCAGCGCCGCGCACGCCCAGGACCCGACTGTCGTCACCGGCGCGGCCCCGGGCACCTCGATCACGGTCGAGGGCCTCTGGTGGCCCGCGCACGGAGGCCTCTGACGGCATCCGCTCCGCGCTGGTAGCGTGCCGCTCCAGAAGGGGGCGGGGCGTGCCGGACGAGGATCACCGCAGGACCACCGTGTCGGGGTCCGGCCCACCGCGGCTGGACCCCGACATGCGTGTCGTCTACGGGGTGCTGCTCGAGCACGGGGGTGACCTCGACGCCGCCCGGCCGGTCATCGGACCCGAGGTCGACGTCGACGGCGCGCTCGAGCGCCTCGCCGCGCTGCGGCTGGTCCACCGGGCCGGCGGGGGCCGCTACGAGGCCGTCAGCCCCACCGAGGCCGCCGAGGACCTCGTCGGTCCGCGGGAGGCCGACGCCTACGAGCGCCTCCGGCAGGCGGTGCAGCTGCGCACGATGCTCCGCGAGCTCGCGCCGCTGTACCGGACGGCCGCCGGCAGCCGCCTCCTCACCGCGGGCGCCGAGCTGCTGTACGGCTCGGACGAGGTGGGTGCCCGGCTGGACGAGCTGAGCGCCGGCATCCGCCGGTCGGTCGCCTCGGCCCACCCGACCATGGCCTCACCGGAGGTCCTCAAGGCCTCCCTCGAGGCCGACGGCCGGCTCCTGGCCCGCGGCATCGCCTACCGGCAGCTCTTCACCCACACGGCGCTGCGCTACCACCAGTCGCTGGCCTACCTGCAGACGATGCAGCGCCAGGGCGCCGAGGTCCGCACGGCCTCGATCATCCCCAACCGGATCATCCTCATCGACGACGACCACGCGATCATCCCGGTCGTCTCCGGCGAGGCCAGCGCCGCCGTCGTCAAGGACCCGTCGGTGCTGGCCTACCTGCACCAGATCTTCGACTTCCTCTGGGAGCGGGGCCGCCGCATCGAGGACGAGGCCGTCGGGGACGAGCGGGTCCCGCGCGAGGTCGAGCTCGCCATCCTCCAGGAGCTCGCGGCCGGGCGCACGGACGAGGCGATCGCGCGCCGGCTCGGCATCTCCTCGCGGACCCTGCGGCGCTACCTGTCCGGGATGCTCGAGAGCTTCGGCGTCGACACCCGCTTCCAGCTCGGGATGGCCTTCGTCCGCCAGGGCCTCGACGACACCGGGGACACCGACCCGCCCGCCTAGCGGTCCCCGGGCGCGGACCGGCGCCGCCGGTCGGGTCAGCGGCGCAGGTCGCGCTCGACCCGCGACAGCCGCATCCGCGCCAGCGCCAGGGTCGCCGAGCGGCGGTCGAGGACGAGCAGCACGAAGACGGTGGGGTCGGCGGCCAGCATCCGCAGGACGTGGTACTGCCCGCCGTACGTGACGAGGACGTCCTCGACGTGGTCGGTGCGTCCCATCCGCGCCAGCGTCTCGTGCATCGACGCGACGACGGCGGCGTAGTCGCGGACGGCGTCGGCGAGGTCGAGCCGGTCCGGGTCGGGGGTCCGGGCCAGGAGCGAGCCGGTCGTGCTGTCGGCCACGGCGACCGCCAGCGCGCCGTCGATCGCCATCGCCTCGCGGACGACGGCGCCCGGCAGGTCCGACCCCTCCAGCGGCGCCGAGGGGCCCGCGACCGGCACGGTCGGCAGCTCGACGAGGGCCGGCCCGGGGCCCGCGGGCACCCGTCCCCCGTTCGGGCGCTCGCCGTCGGCCGAAGGGACGAGCAGGTCGTGCTCGTCCGGCGGTGGGGGCGCGAAGACGGCAGTGTCGACGTCAGCAGGGGCGACTCCGGGGACGGAGTCGGAGCCGACGTCCGCGGACGTCGGTCCCGCCTCTGCGTCCGGAACCGCCTCCGCACGTTCGGCCGCTGCGGGTGCCATCGATCTCCACCAACCCATGCGGCGCAGGCTAGTAGTGCAGAAGGGAGAGCGCCCGTGCGTAAGGCCAGGGTCGTCCGTTCGACCGACACGCTCCACGTGGTCGACAGCTCCGGTGACGCCGGACCCCAGCAGTTCCAGGTGGACCTGCGGGGCATCGTCGACGTCCTCAGCCACCACCTCTACAGCAGCCCCCGCGTCTACCTGCGCGAGCTGCTGCAGAACGCGGTGGACGCCCTGGAGGTGCGCAGCCGGCTCGACGAGGGCCCCGGTCGGGGGATCCGGGTCACGCCCGCGACGCCCTTCTCGCCGCTGGTCGTGCGCGACGACGGGGTCGGCCTCACCGCCGACGAGATGCACGCCCTCCTCGCGACCATCGGCGGGACGAGCAAGCGCGGCGACTTCGCCGGGGCCCGCCGCCAGCTGCTCGGGCAGTTCGGCATCGGCCTCCTCTCGTGCTTCCTCGTCGCCGACACCGTCGAGGTCCGCTCGCGCTCGGCCCGCACCGAGGACGCCGACACCATCCTCTGGGTCGGCCGGTCCGAGGGCACCTTCTCGATCTCGGTCGCCGACGAGCCGCTGGACTCCCCCGGCACCGAGATCCGCGTGTACCCGCGGGCCGACGACCTGGACTGGTGCACCGCCGAGCGCACCCACGAGCTCGCGGCCGCCTTCGCCGAGCACCTGCCCATCACCGTCGAGGTCGACGGCACCGTCGTCTCCGGCGTCACCCCGCCGTGGGACCTGCCCCTGGAGGAGCAGCTCGAGTGGTGCCGCGAGCGGATGGGCTTCGACCCGCTCGGCATCGTGCCCCTGGACTCCTCGCTCGGCGGGGTCCGCGGCGTCGGCTTCGTCCTGCCCTACACGGCGATGCCCGGCCACCGCACCGGCGACCGCCTGTACTCCAAGGGCATGCTCGTCGCCGACAGCGACAACCACGTCCTGCCCGGGTGGGCCTTCTTCTGCCGCGCGGTCATCGACGGCGGGGACCTGCCCCTCACGGCCTCGCGGGAGTCCTTCCAGGAGTCCGAGGCGCTGGCCGTCGCCCGCGAGCGGCTCGGCCACGTCCTCATCGGCGAGCTCATCCTCGTCCAGGCCATGCACCCGCACGCCTACGAGGAGGTCATGCGCCTGCACGCCGGCGGCCTCAAGGCCCTCGCGCTGAAGAGCGCCGACATGCTCGACCTCCTGCGCTCGACCATGCCCTTCCGCACCACGCTCGGCGACCGCACCCTCGACGGGCTCCACGCCGTCGGCGAGGAGGTCCGCTACGTCACCGACGCCTCCGTCTACGCCGCGCTCGAGGAGCTGGCGCGCCACTCCGGCACGCTCGTCCTCGACGCCTCCGGTCCGTACGACGCGGGCCTGGTCGCCGCCTTCGACCCCGAGGGCCGGCTGTTCCGCGAGGTCACCTCCGCCGACGCGGCCGACATCGCCGAGGTCGGGGCGGCCCCGGACGCCGCCGCGGCCGAGCGGCTCGTGGCCAGGGCGTCGTCGGCGCTCCCGGAGGGGGTGACCCTCGGGGTCGCCGACGTCTCGCCCGCCGACCGGCCGGTGCTGTGGTGGCCGCACGAGGGCGTCGACGGCGAGCCGACCGGGACGCGCTCGACGCTGCTGCTCAACGCCCGGCACGACGCGGTGCGGGCGTTGCTCGACGCCTCGGACGACCTCGACGTCGGCGCGGCGGTGCGCGCGCTGCACGGCGTCGGGATGCTGCTGGCGCGCGTGCCCCTGGACGGCACCGCCCTGACCCGGCACGCCGACGCCGTCGCGACTCTCGTCCGCGACGGCATCGACTGCCACAGCCGCGCCTCGTCCTGAGGTCGGCGAGGCGCCTGCGGCCGGTCCGTCCTCCCCGGTACGGGCCGGCCGCAGGAGCCCGGTCAGGGCCGCTGTGGGCCCCGGTCACGTGTGGGGACTCGTGGAGCCACCCACAACTCCCGGAAAATGGCCGCCACGGGCCTCCCAGGCGGTGTCTCGTCGGTGCCGACCGGTAGACTCACGGGCAGAGCGCGCGCCCGTGGGGGATCCCGGTCCGGAGCGGCACGACCACCACGGGTGCGCTCCGTGTGCAGGACCGGTGCAGCCGGTCCGGCCAGCCCGAAGGAGACCCGTGGCCGACCAGCCCGAGCAGAACCCCGACGTCCCCGTGGCCGACCTGGCGACGGAGCCCGTGGTCGACCCCGTCGCCGACGCCGGCCCTGCGTACGACGCCTCCGCGATCACCGTCCTCGAGGGTCTCGAGGCCGTCCGCAAGCGCCCGGGCATGTACATCGGCTCCACGGGCGAGCGCGGACTGCACCACCTGGTCTGGGAGATCGTCGACAACGCGGTCGACGAGGCGCTCGCGGGCTACGCCGACACCGTCGACGTCACGCTCATGGCCGACGGCGCCGTCCGGGTCAAGGACAACGGCCGCGGCATCCCCACGGACATCCACCCCACCGAGGGCGTCAGCGCCGTCGAGCTCGTCCTCACCCAGCTGCACGCCGGCGGCAAGTTCGGCGGCGGGGGGTACAAGGTGTCCGGCGGCCTGCACGGCGTCGGCTCCTCGGTCGTCAACGCCCTCTCCACCCGGCTCGACGTCTGCGTGCGGCAGAAGGGCCGGGCCCACCGGATGTCCTTCGACCGGGGCGTCCCCACCGGCGCGCTGGAGACGATGGAGGAGACCGAGCGCACCGGCACGACCATCACGTTCTGGGCCAGCCCCGAGATCTTCGAGACCACCACCTACGACTACGAGACCGTCCGGGCGCGGTTCCAGCAGTACGCCTTCCTCAACAAGGGCCTCACCATCAACCTCACGGACGAGCGGGTCGAGGCCACCGACGACGAGGGCGAGCCCGACCTCGACGGCGTCGACAGCGACGTCGCCCAGGTCGAGGACTCCGAGGACGCCGAGTCCACCGGCGAGACCCGCAGGACGACGGCCCGCTCGGTCAGCTACCGGTACGACGACGGCATCGTCGACTACGTGCGCCACCTGGTTTCCAGCAAGAAGACCGACGCCGTGCACCCGGACATCGTGAGCATCGAGGTCGAGGACGAGGGCCGCGCCCTCTCCCTCGAGCTCGCGATGCAGTGGACGACCTCCTACAGCGAGTCGGTGCACTCCTACGCCAACACCGTGAACACCCACGAGGGCGGCACGCACGAGGAGGGGTTCCGCGCGGCGCTGACCAAGCTGGTCAACGACTTCGCGCGGCGCAACAACCTCCTCAAGGACAAGGACGAGAACCTCACCGGCGAGGACGTGCGCGAGGGTCTCACCGCCGTCATCTCGGTCAAGCTGGGCGAGCCGCAGTTCGAGGGCCAGACCAAGACCAAGCTCGGCAACTCCGAGGTCAAGGGCTTCGTCCAGCGGGCCATGACCGACGAGTTCGGCCACTGGCTCGAGGCCCACCCCGGCGAGGGCAAGGACATCGTCCGCAAGGCGATCCAGGCGGCGACGGCCCGGATGGCGGCGCGCAAGGCCCGCGAGGCCACCCGCAAGCGGGTCCTGGAGTCCGGCGGGCTGCCCGGCAAGCTGCGCGACTGCCAGGCCAAGGACCCCGCGGTGTCCGAGGTGTTCATCGTCGAGGGCGACTCCGCCGGCGGCTCGGCCGTCCGCGGCCGCAACCCCCACACCCAGGCGATCCTCCCGATCCGCGGCAAGATCCTCAACGTCGAGCGCGCCCGGCTCGACAAGGCCCTGGCCAACCAGGAGGTCCAGGCGCTGATCTCGGCCTTCGGCACCGGCATCGGCGAGGACTTCGACATCGAGAAGGCGCGCTACCACAAGATCGTCCTCATGGCCGACGCCGACGTCGACGGCATGCACATCCGGACGCTGCTGCTCACGCTGCTCTTCCGGTTCATGAAGCCGATGATCGAGGCCGGCTACGTCTACCTCGCGCAGCCGCCGCTCTACCGCCTCAAGTGGAGCAACCACGCCCACGAGTTCGCCTTCACCGACCGCGAGCGCGACGCCCTCGTCGCCGAGGGCCAGAGCAAGGGCCGGCGCCTGCCGAAGGACAACCCGATCCAGCGCTACAAGGGTCTCGGCGAGATGGACTACCAGGAGCTGTGGGAGACCACGATGGACCCCGACCAGCGGGTCCTGCTCCAGGTCACCCTCGACGACGCCGCGGCCGCGGACGAGATCTTCAGCGTCCTCATGGGCGAGGACGTCGAGTCCCGCCGCAGCTTCATCCAGCGCAACGCCCGCGACGTGCGCTTCCTCGACATCTGACCCCCGCCCCCGACTTTCCCGCCCCATCCGGGAAGCCCGGGGTCCGCAAGGGTCGACCGGCCACGCGAACCCCGCCGATGCCTTGCGAACCATCCGCTCTGACGAAGGACCACGATGACCGAGCAGCCGCCGATCGAGACCGACCGCACGGAGCCGATCGACCTCAACGCCGAGATGCAGCGCTCGTACATCGAGTACGCGATGTCGGTCATCGTCTCCCGCGCGCTGCCGGACGTCCGTGATGGCCTCAAGCCCGTCCACCGCCGCGTGCTCTACGCGATGTACGACGGCGGCTACCGCCCCGACCGCGGCTTCAACAAGTGCAGCCGCGTCGTCGGCGACGTCATGGGCCAGTACCACCCGCACGGCGACGGCGCGATCTACGACGCCCTCGTGCGGCTCGTGCAGGACTGGTCGATGCGCTACCCGCTCGTGCAGGGCCAGGGCAACTTCGGCTCCCCGGGCGACGACCCCGCCGCCGCCCCGCGGTACACCGAGTGCCGGATGGCGCCGCTGTCGATGGAGATGGTGGCGAACATCGACGAGGACACCGTCGACTTCGTCCCCAACTACGACGGCAAGACCCTCGAGCCCTCGGTCCTCCCGGCGCGCTTCCCGAACCTTCTCGTCAACGGCAGCGCCGGCATCGCCGTCGGCATGGCGACCCAGATCCCGCCGCACAACCTGCGCGAGGTCGCCGAGGCCGCCGAGTGGGTCCTGCGCAACCCGGAGTCCCCGCGCCAGGAGACCCTGGCCGCCGTCATGCAGCGGGTCAAGGGCCCGGACTTCCCCACCGGCGCGCTCATCATGGGCCACGGCGGGATCGAGGACGCCTACCGCACCGGCCGCGGCTCGATCATCATGCGCGCGGTCGTCGAGGTCGAGGAGATCCAGGGCCGGCAGTGCCTCGTCGTCACCGAGCTGCCCTACCAGGTGAACCCCGACTCGCTCGCGCAGAAGATCGCCGAGCACGTCAAGGACGGCCGGCTGGCCGGCATCGCCGACATCCGCGACGAGACCTCGGGCCGCACCGGCCAGCGCCTCGTCATCGTCCTGCGCCGCGACGCCGTCGCCAAGGTCGTCCTCAACAACCTCTACAAGCACACCCAGCTGCAGACGACCTTCGGCGCGAACATGCTCGCCCTCGTCGACGGCGTGCCGCGCACCCTCCCCATCGACGCCTTCATCCGGTACTGGGTCGAGCACCAGATCGAGGTCATCCGCCGCCGCACCGAGCACCGGCTGCGCAAGGCGGAGGAGGAAATCCACATCCTCCGCGGCTACCTGAAGGCGCTGGACCTGCTCGACGAGGTCATCGCCCTCATCCGCCGCAGCCCGACCGTCGAGGAGGCGCGCACCGGCCTCATGGAGCTGCTGGAGATCGACGAGATCCAGGCCAGCGCCATCCTCAACCTCCAGCTGCGCCGCCTCGCGGCGATGGAGCGCCAGCGCATCGTCGACACCCACGACGAGATCCAGGAGCGCATCGAGGACTACCGCGACATCCTCGCGACGCCGCAGCGGCAGCGGGACCTCGTCTCCGAGGAGCTCGCGGCCATCGTCGACAAGTACGGCGACGACCGGCGGACGACGATCATGCCGGGCGACGGGGACATGTCGATGGAGGACCTGATCCCCGAGGAGGACGTCGTCGTGACGATCACCCGGGGTGGGTACGCCAAGCGCACCCGGGTCGACCTCTACCGCGCGCAGAAGCCGGGCGGCCGCGGGGTGCGCGGCGCGCAGCTGCGCGGCGAGGACATGGTCGAGCACTTCTTCGCGACGACCTCGCACCACTGGCTGCTGTTCTTCACCAACCTCGGGCGGGTCTACCGGGCCAAGGCCTACGAGCTGCCCGAGGGCAGCCGCGACTCCAAGGGCCAGCACGTCGCCAACGTCATGGCCTTCCAGCCCGGCGAGCAGATCGCCCAAGTCCTGGCCATCCGCTCCTACGAGGACGCGCCCTACCTCGTCCTCGCGACGCGCGGCGGGCTCGTGAAGAAGACGCGGCTGTCGGAGTACGACAGCCCGCGCTCCGGCGGCCTCATCGCCGTCAACCTCCGCGACGACGACGAGCTCGTCGGCGTCGGGCTGGTCTCGGCCTCGGACGACCTGCTGCTCGTCTCCCGGAAGGGCATGTCGGTCCGCTTCCACGCCGACGACGCCCAGCTGCGCCCGATGGGCCGCGGGACCTCCGGGGTCACCGGGATGAAGTTCCGCGGCGACGACGAGCTGCTGTCGATGTCGGTGCTCGCCGAGGGCACCGAGCCGGACGTCTTCGTCGTCTTCGAGAACGGCATGGCCAAGCGGACCAACGCGAGCGAGTGGAACGCCAAGGGCCGCGCCACGCTCGGCGTCGCCGTCGCGAAGATCACCGACCGCAACGGCGACCTCGCCGGGGCGCTGACCACGACCGGCGACGACGAGCTGCTCGTCGTGTTCGAGAAGGGCAACATCGTCCGGGCCTCGGTCGACGGCATCGCGCCGAAGGGCCGCAACACCCAGGGCGTCATCCTCGTCAAGCCGGGCAAGGGCGACCGGGTCGTCGCCGTGGCCCGCAACCCCGAGAAGGTCGCGGAGCAGGCGGCCGAGGAGGCCGGGCTCGAGCCCGCGGGCGACGACGTCACCCCGGCGTCGGCGGCCACCGCCGGGGCCACCCCGGAGGGCGCGGCCGGTGGCGCGAACGCCGGGGACGTCGACGGCGGGGCCGAAGGTGACGGTTCGGTGGAGACTGCCGAGACCCCTGGGGCGGAAGTCGCAGACGCCACGAGCGATGCCGTACCGTCGTCTGACGAGAACGAGTCGTCGGACGACGGCAGCGCCGAGCCAGGAGGCCGTGAGTGAGCACCGCAGACCACGCGGGACGCCCCGTTCGACCGTCCGCTCCCAGCGGCCGGCCGGCGCGCGGCGACGGCGGCTCGCTGCGTCGCCTCGCCGGCGACGGCGGGCGTGACACCACTGCCGAGGACCGCGGGATGAAGCGCGAGGCCGGTGGGGACAGCGACAGGGCCGGCGAGCCCACCCGTCCGGTGCCCGCCGCTCGCGAGAACGGCGCCCCCGGTGCCCCGCGGACGGCTGCCGTCCCGGCCCAGCGTCCGCAGCAGTCGCCCGGCGCCCCCCGTCCGACCGGTGGCGCCCCCGTCCGTCAGGGTGCTCCGGCCCGTCCGGGTGCGCCGCGCCGCACCGGCGCCCGCCGGGTCCGGCTCACCGTCTCGCGGATCGACCCGTGGTCGGCGATGAAGATGTCGTTTCTGCTCTCGGTGGCGCTCGGCATCGCGCTCGTCGTCATGACCGTCGTGCTGTGGACCGTCCTGGACGCCATGGGCGTTTTCGACCAGGTCAACGGCGTCATCGGCCAGGTCGTCGAGTCCGACGGCCAGCAGTTCGACATCCTCGACTTCGTCGGCTTCACCCGGGTGGTGTCGCTGTCCATCGTCATCGGCGTCGTCGACGTCATCCTCTTCACGGCGATCGCGACCCTGTCGGCGTTCCTCTACAACGTCTCCTCGGCGCTCGTCGGCGGCGTCAACCTCACCCTCACCGACGACTGAGCGACGCGGGCGCCCTGCGCGGCGTCTTGGTGACGTGATCGGCCGCTGGTCTCCCGGTCCGTCGAGCTCTGGGTACATCGCGGCTGACGGACGCGGCGTCGGGCACGTCGCTCGTCGTCCGGATCCCGTGGCCCGGTGTTCGTGCGTCGACTTCCTGAGTTGAGGGATGGCCACTTCAGGCGGGCTGCGTGTCCTGCCCCACGGCCAGCCCGCGGTGGCCCTGAGGGTGTTGTCGCAGGTCGGGGCCGGGGACGGCCGGGTGCCAAAGTTCGCCGAACGGACGATCTCGTGCTCGACAACGGTTTCCGGGGCGTCAATTCGTCAACACTGAATGCGTGTCCGACGCCGCTCGCCCCATCAGCCTGAGCGTCCACGACCTGCGCCTCGTCGCCCGCTACGCCGCCGAGTGCGCGGCCGTCGCGCTCCCGCTCTTCGAGCGCGCCCACCCGGACGACGAGCGACCCGCCGCCGCCATCGCCGCCGCCCGCACGTTCGCCGACGGCTCGCCCCGGTCCCGGATCCAGCGGACCGCCAGCGTCGACGCCCACCGGGCCGGTGCCCAGTCGACCGACCTCGCCGCCCGGGAGGCCGCCCGCGCCGCCGGCCATGCCGCGGCTGCCGCCTACCTGCACCCGCTCGCCGACCCGGGGCAGGTCCGCCACATCCTCGGCTCCGCCGCCTGTGCCACCCGTGCCCTGGAGCTCGCTGCGGAGGCAGGCACTGACGCTGACGGTGAGGTCCACGGCCGTGAGGGCTCCCCGGACGCGGCCGTCGTCGCCGACCAGGCCCTCGCCGACGCCGCCGACCGCGCCTCGCACGCCCTGCGCGACGTCCTGCGCCGCTACCCACGGGTGCCGCAGACCGGCAACCGCGTCGCCCTGCTCCTCGCGGCCCTCGACACCACCCTCCGCGCGGACTGACACCCAGCCTTCCTGGATCCACGACCATCACCCGACGCTGCCCCGCAACTGGACACCTGGCGTGGGATCGCTGACCCGTCCGAGGCGGCCCCGTCGACCGTCCTGGCGCATGCGGGGGCCCAGAACTCAGGCTCACGGGGAGGCTTCGTGAACCACGACCCGTGTCATCGACCGCTCCCGCACCCGTTTTGGGCCGACCCGGTGGGGTGCGGTAACCTCGTGCACCGCGCCCTCCGCTGTGAGGGCGCGCCGCCGGTCGGCGACGGGCCTATAGCTCAGACGGTTAGAGCGCTTCCCTGATAAGGAAGAGGCCACAGGTTCAAGTCCTGTTAGGCCCACCACCGACCCCCTCATCCCGCCAGGTGGTGCCAGCATGAAGAAGCTCCTCGTCCTTCTCGCCTCCGCAGCCGGCGCGTTCGCGATCACCAAGCAGATCAAGGACAAGCAGGCCGAGAACAAGCTCTGGGCCGAGGCCACGGACACTCCCCGGAGCTGACTCCACCCGGGCCGCCGGCCCGACACCGCCGCGCATCCCGCGGCCACCAGGGGCCATGGCGCAATTGGTAGCGCACCTGCTTTGCAAGCAGGGGGTTAGGGGTTCGAGTCCCCTTGGCTCCACCGCAGGTCAGAGGCCCTTCGCGAGGTTCGCGAAGGGCCTCTGACGCGCCTGTACCCCAGCAAAGTACTGCAGTCGCTGATTCGTGCGCCCGAGCGCCCCACTCCCCGCAGGGCTCCAGGTCTTCACCTACAGGAGATCGGTGACCTGTCCGTAGTCGACTCCGGAGAGTCGCCGGTGGATGCGGACCGCCTGTGCTTCGGTCAGCGAGGCCACGGTGTCAGCGGCGGCCCGCAGCGCGTCGCTGTGCCCGGGTTGGCCCGTAATCGGATCGGCCTCCTCGTACTCCTCTCGGCGGTCCTCAGCGAGGAGGCGCCCAGGCTCCTTTGCGTACCAACGCACGAGGTCGTCGAGGATTCGACGTTGTCCCGCCTGTTGGGTGGCCAACCCCGGACGATCCACCACGTAGCACCAGAGAAGCTTCTTGAGTGCGACAACGGCCTCGCGATACTCTGGGTTCACGGAGAGTGATGCACCGTAGCGAGTCAGATGTTCGCTGTCGTTCTGACGCTCAAGACGGATCGCATCGGGACTCAAGAAGGCAGAGATGAGAGCACTCGTTATCGCGGACGCCTCGCCCCGCCCGGAAGCGTCGGATTCGTAGGGGTGAATGCTCCCAACCGTATTCTGGACACTAAAGAGACCACGCACCACCGAGTCGATGTCGAAGCCCTCGTCCTCCGTGCGCTCCAAGTAGGCAAGGAAGCGATTCGTCTCGTATCCGGCCGAGTTTCGCCCGCCAGCCTTCAGGGCGGTCCTCGGCATGCCGTTCAGGATGTCGGCCAAGGGGATGAGGCCCGCGCGGTAGAAGTCATCTACGTCGTGGCACGCGTAGGACACTTCGTCGGCCCAGTCCATGATTTGTTCCTCGACGGGCCGGGCGGGGGCATCCTTGGCTTCGACTGGTGGGTCAGGGAGTTGTGCGTCTCCACTGATCCACAAGAGGGTGTCCTCTAGGTCCGCGTAGCAGCCCCAGTGCTTGCTGGCGAAGTCGTCCTCGCTGCCGGGGGCAGTCTTCGGCCCACGTCGCCAGGGGTACTTGACGCTCGCGTCGAGCGCTGCTCGTGTCAGGTGAAGCCCCCGAGCCATCCGTCCCCGCCTTACGGCCATGTAGGTGACGATGCGTAGGTTCTGGGCGTTGGCCTGGAATCCGTTCTCGTAGCGGCCGCCGGCCAGCTCGTCCAACGTCTTCGTGATCTGCTTCTCGCCGATGTGGCCGAATGGCGGATGGCCAATGTCGTGGATCAGGCAGGCCGCTTCCACAAGGTCGGGGTCCGGTCCCGCCCCGCCTTCACCGTCTTGGACGGCGCGGGCAGCAAGCAGTGAGGCCATGCGCTTGCCTACCTGTGCGACCTTGAGCGAGTGAGTCAATCGGTTGTGGTAAACACCCAGCTGATCGGCAGCGATGACTTGAGTGCGCCCGGACAAAGCCCGGAACTCCGGGGTGTAGAGGACACGGTCGACGTCGTGCTGGAACGGAGACCGGTGATCGGAGTCTGTTGTTCCAACCGCCGACCCCAAGCCGAACTGCTCGACATCAGTTTCGGAGTAGCCCGGCGGCGGAGAAGGCATACGGGCAGCCTAGTGTGCTGCCGAGCAAACTTCAGATGACCCGGAGCTCCCGAAGTGCCGTCGTGGCGCTCTCTCGCCTCTGGGTGAACCGTCCATTCCAACGCGAGGCCATTTCCTCACCGGCCGCTGTGAGGTCGGTGCCGTTGACACCAAAGTGCAGCAGGTTGAGCCGGCGTAGGTCGGTCACGATGTCCCCGAGTGCCTCCCCGACGCGCAAAGAACCCCTCATCTCGAGCCCGGCGGGGTTGCCTTCGAGTTGCAGGCGCTCTACGACTTCCACGATTGCGGCCCAAGGCATTGGTTCCCCCGTGGCCTGGGTGTAGGCGCTGACTAGCGCCAAGACATTGGCGTGGTTCGGAAAGTCATCGGCGGCAACATCTGTGGAGGTCATGATTGGCTGTTCCAGGGTCTTCACGCCGGTCACGCCTTCCTCGGACTCAACTGACTGGGACATGGTGTCTCTCCCCTACCCTTGGCGATATGGCCAAACGTAGGCGGGCGCTCTGACAGTCAACTGTGCGGTCAACGCCATACTCGTCGCTCGCGGCGGACTGGTCCATAGCACGTTGGAGCGAGACTAGGCGATCGACACGCCACGTGCGACTACTACGACGGTGGTCTCGTGTGTACGCAACCGCCAGCATGCCAGTAGAATGGCATCGAATGGCATCTTGACGGAGCATGACCGTGGCGTGTTGGCAGGAAATGGCATGGCGGAAGCCTATGACCCCAACAGGGACTACCGTGCGCGGCCGATCGGCGCAGAGGTGGGCCCCACCTACTCCCTGAGGGAGGCCGCACCCCTGCTCGGGTTGAGCTCCACGGAGGGTGTCCGACGACTGATAATCACGGGTCGGTTGCCAGCCCATCGAGGCGCGGGCTACAACGCGCCGTTCCGGGTACCTGTCTGGGCGGTCAACGCCCTACGTCAGCACCGCGGACTCGGACCATCTCCTACAAATGGGCGGCCGCTGGGGGACTCCCCGGCTGGCGGTAGTGATCGAGTGGCGGCACTCGAAGAGGCCCTTGTGCTGCTGATCGAGGCTAGAGAGCACGAGGCTCGCGCACTGGAGCTTCAGCAGGAAGTGGCGTCAGAGTTGTCCGCCGCCAACCGTGCCTTGAGTCGAGCAGTGACCAACGTGGTCGTCCCCCCGGGTCCCCCCGAAGCCGGGGTCCGATAGCCCCTGCGCCCGCGGGACGGGATGGCCAAGGGATTCCGCAGAGTCAGCCCGGCCGCCCCAACTCTGACCCCAACCGTGACAGCGCCTCCTGGGCCGACCGTGTGGAGACCTGCGAATACACCTCCATGGTCAGGGCGATGCGGCTGTGACGAAGGACGGCCATAGCGACGCGTGGATGCACCTCAAGCGCGACGAGGAGACTGGCGCAGGTCCGACGCGTTGCATGGACCGGGATGACCGGCACGCCGGCCTTCTGCGCACGGAGCTTGAAGTCGCGGTGGAAGTTGCGCGGGTCGACTGGGTCACCGTGCCGCGTTGTGAGGACGAGCCCGCAGTCGCCCCACAAATCGCCGGACGCGAGCCGGCGACGGTTCTCGTCGACACGGTGGCGCTCGAGCGCCCGCACCGCGAGCCCCGGCAGCGGCAACTGTGCGTCCGAGCTCGGCGTCTTGGTGTGCCGGCGCACCAGCTGCCCGTCGATCCGCTGGACCTGCCACGCGATGAGCGCCTCACCCCGCTCGAGGTCGACGTCCTCCCACGCCAGCCCGAGCAGCTCCCCGCGCCGGAGCCCCAGTGTCAGGAGCAGCACGTAGGCCGCATACAGCGGGTCGTCATCGAGCCGTGCCGACTCGAGGAACCGTCGCGCCTCCTCCACCGTCCACACCGGCTGCTTCTTCCGTCGCGGCATCGGCACCCGCACCAGCGCCGCGACGTTGCGGAAGACGAGCTCCTCGCGCACGGCCTGGGTCAGCGCTCCGCGCAGCACCCGCCACGCCTGGTGGATCGTCCAGTCGGAGGCGACCTCGTGGCAGCAGTCCCCGATGGCGCAGCACTGCGAGACGGCGCGGGCGGCGTCCTTGCCCTGGGCGCAGCACTGGCACCGGGTCCGGAGCGCGTTCACCCAGACCTGGACGTCGCGGACCATGAGCTTGTCGAGTGGGCGGTTGCCGAGGTCGGGGACGATGTAGAGGCGGGCGAACATCTCGTAGTTCTTCGCGGTCGTCGGCGACAGGTTGGGCTTAACCGTCTCGCGCAGCCACCGCCGGAGGAAGTCCCGCAGGCGCGGGGAGACCGGCGCCACCGGTCCCCGCCGCGCCTGCTGGTGGAGGCGGAGCCACTTGCCGTGGACCTCCTCGCGGGTCTTCCCGTAGACCGAGTTGCGCTGCCGGCGCCCCGTCGGG
The DNA here is from genome assembly GCF_004025965.2 of Phycicoccus flavus. Taxonomy (GTDB): domain Bacteria; phylum Actinomycetota; class Actinomycetes; order Actinomycetales; family Dermatophilaceae; genus Phycicoccus; species Phycicoccus flavus. The sequence goes on from NZ_SAYU02000015.1 coordinate 42,777, forward strand.
GTGGTGATCCAGACGTGCGCGGCCCAGCCGTTGCGGTACGGGTAGATCGACCCCTCCCCGTTCGGCCGCCGGCTCACGGCCAGTCGTCCTCCACCTCGAACGGCCAGTCCGCCTCCGCTTCGGCGGCCCGCCGCTCGCTGTACTCGTCGACCCACACGGGCAGGATGCGCCGCGAGCCACCGTCCTTGAGCGAGCGCAGGTCGCCGCTGATGACCATCATCCGCACCTTCGTCGTGCCGTACCCGAGCATCTCGGCGACCTCGGGAACGGTGTACCAGCGCCGCCGCAGCGGCCCGATGGGTGCCTTCCGCTCGTTGGTGGGTCCGCCGGTGTTCTGCTGTGCCGCCGTGGACATGTCCGACTCCTCTCGTCGCGGGCTGACCTCCAGTAGGTCACGTCTCACCCGGTACGGCGATGGCTCTCGCGACCTGTGGATAACCACCGACACGACGTGCCCGCCAATCTGAAAAAGCCTCTGGACCCGCCCTTCCTGGACCTCCCTCGCCGAGAAACCTCGAACGAACTCACCTCCCGACGCTCTCGATGCCCCCGACCGCCGACCCACCTCTCCACCCCCGCCGCCCAGCGCTTGCCCAGGTCCCGACGTGACCGCCACCACCACGATCCAGGAACACACCCGGTGCACTGAAGTGGTTGATTCCGCAACGACAGGTCCAGGAGGGGCCTCCCCGGAGGCTTTTCCATATGTGATGACTCTGCACAAGCTGGCCGCCGGGAGCGGGTACACGTACCTGACCCGGCAGGTCGCGGCCCACGACGCGACGGAGATCCGGCAGGCCGGGCTGGCGAGCTACTACGAGGAGAAGGGCGAGGCGCCGGGCCGATGGATGGGGTCCGGGCTCGCGGGGCTCGACCTCGCGGTCGGGGACGCGGTCACCGAGGAGCAGATGCGGCTGCTCTTCGGCCAGGGCCGGCACCCGCGCTCCGGGGAGCCGGAGGCGACCATCCAGGGGTGGGGCGCTCTGGGCCGCGCCTTCCCGACCTTCGCCGCGACCACGCTTCGGCAGGAGGTCGCGCAGGCGTTCAGCGACCACAACACCGGCCAGGGCCTGTCGTGGAACGCGCCGATCCCACCGGGTGAGCGGGCCCGGATCCGCACCGCCGTCGTCACCGCGGCGTTCACCCGCGAGCACGGCCGACCGCCGCGGGATGATGCCGAGCTGACCGGCTTCCTCGCGGCCTCGTCCCGGCCGGCGCAGGTCCCCGTAGCCGGCTACGACCTGACCTTCAGCCCGGTGAAGTCGGTCTCCGCGCTGTGGGCGCTCGCCCCGCCGGAGGTCGCCGGCCAGGTCGAGGCGGCCCACCACGCCGCGGTCCGCTCGACACTCGCGATGCTCGAGCGCGAGGTCGCGTTCACCCGGGTCGGAAAGGGCGGCATCCGGCAGGTGCCGGTCACCGGACTCGTCGCCGCCGCGTTCGACCACCGCGACTCCCGCGCCGGCGACCCCGACCTGCACACCCACCTGGTGGTCTCCAACAAGGTCCAGACGCTCCCGGCCGAGGGGAGCAAGTGGCTTACCCTCGACGGTCGGATCCTGTTCAAGGCCAAGGTCATGGCCAGCGAGCACTACAACACCCGCCTCGAGGCCGAGCTCACCGACCGGCTCGGCGTCCGATTCGTAGACCGGCCCGGCCCGCAAGGCCGCCGCCCGGTCCGCGAGATCGACGGCCTTGACCCGCGCCTGCTCGAGGAGTGGTCATTGCGCCGCCGCGACATCACCGACCGGCAGCGCGAGCTCGCCGAGACGTTCCAGGCCGACCACGGCCGCGCACCCACTCGCATCCAGTCCTTGGCGCTGGCCCAGCAGGCCAACCTTGAGACCCGTCCGGACAAGCACGAACCCCGCAGCCTGCTCGACCAGCGCCAGCAGTGGCGCGCCGAGGCCGAGACCGTGCTCGCCGGCCCCGGCCGCGTCGGCTCCAAGCCGGTCGCCGACATGCTCGCGGGCGTGCTCGGGCGCGGGCGGCAACACGTTGTCCACAGGGGTGGGTACGAAGGCGGCAACGAACTATCCACAAGGGTGCTCGCGGTGCTCGAGGCGTCACGCTCGACCTGGCAGGTCTGGCACGTGCGGGCCGAGGCGCTCCGCCAGGCCCGCTACGCCGGGGTGCCACTGGCCGACCTCGATGAGACGCTCCGTGTCGTCACCGAGCGGGTCACCCAGCAGCTCTCTGTGCCTGTTGGCGAGACCCCGGACCTCGGCGAGCCAGAGATCCTGCGCCGCTCCGACGGTGAGCCCGTCTACACCGTCCACGGCAGCCGGACCTACACCTCCATCGGCATGCTCGACGCCGAAAGCCGGCTGATCGAGGCCGCAGAGCGCACCGACGGGCTGACGATCCAGGAGATCTTCGTCCGCCTCGCCGTCGATCGTGCAGCTGAGGCCGGTGCCGCCTTGGACCCCGGGCAGGCCGACCTCGTCGCCCGGCTCGCCACCAGTGGCGCGCGCGTTCAGGTCGCCCTCGCGCCCGCCGGAAGCGGCAAGACCACCGCGATTTCCACGCTCGCCAAGGCCTGGCGCGCCGGCGGCGGCGACGTCGTTGGGCTCGCCCCGACCGCGGTTGCCGCGGCCGAGCTCGCGGCGGCGATAGACACCGCCGCCGAAACCGTCGCCAAGTTCCTCCGCACCGCCTCGCTCACCACCGAGGACCGTAGGGTCGCCGCGTTCCCGGCGCTCGGGCCACGGACCCTCTTGGTCGTCGACGAGGCGGGCATGGTCGGGACCAAGGACCTCGCCGCCGTCGTCGACCACGTCCTCGCCCGCGGGGGGAGCGTCCGGCGGGTCGGGGACGACCAGCAGCTGACCGCCGTCGCCGCCAGCGGCGTCTTCCGCGACCTCGCCGAGCTCGGCGACCGCAGCGGCACCACCGTCCGACTCACCGAGCTGCACCGCTTCACCGACCCCGCCGAAGCGACCGCCACCCTCGGCATCCGCGACGGCGACCCCACCGCGCTCGAGCACTACCTTACCCGCGGCCGGGTCCACGTCGGAGACGCAGGCACCGCCGCCGAACAGGCCTACGACGCCTGGCGCGCCGACATCACCGCCGGATCGAGCAGCCTCCTGCTCGCCGCCAGCCGAGACGTCGTCCGCGACCTCAACAAGCGGGCCCGCGCCGACCGGCTCGCCGGGCAGGGCCCGACCCGGCAGGTCCGCCTCGCCGACGGCACCCACGCCAGCGCCGGCGACCTCATCGTCACCCGCCACAACGACCGATCCCTCCGCACGCGCAGCGGCACCTGGGTCAAGAACGGCGCCCGCTGGGCCGTTCGCAGTGTCGGTCCCGACGGCGCCCTGCTCGTCGGCCCAGCCAATCGGCGGGCCGGCGGCCACGAGAGCGTCACCCTCCCCATTGGGTACGTCGAGCAGCACGTCCAGCTCGGCTACGCGGGCACCATTCACGGCGCCCAGGGCGCCACCGTCGACACCACCCACACCGTCTTGGCGGGTACCGAGAGCCGGCAGAGCCTCTACGTCGCCCTCTCCAGAGGACGCCGCGAGAACCACCTCTACCTCGGCGACGACGCCACACCCGCAGAGGATGTTCCCCTCGGCAGCCAGCCGCCGGATGACGGACCACGCGATCTACTCGCCCGCATCCTCGACCACGACGAGCGAGCCGAATCCGCCACCCGGGCAGGCATGCCCGACCCACACCACGAGCTCGCGACGCTCGTCCAGCAGTACGAGGACGCACTACCGCTTCTTGCCCAGCATGTCCTGGGCGACGACCACATGCGTGCCCTCAACGACGGGCTCGAACGATGGATGCACGGGCTCACCGCCCAGCCCGGGTACCCGGGTCTGCGAGGCCAGATCGCGGTCAGATGGGCAGATGGCGACTCCCCGAACGAAGTCCTCCAGCAGGCCACCTGGTGGCAGTCCAAGGACGAGCTCGCTGGCGAGGACGACCCTGCAGCCGCGCTCGCCCGCAACGTTGCGCGCACGAACCTTGGGACGAGCGACGTCGGGTCAGCACGGTGGTTGCCAGCTGTGCCGCGACTCATTCGCAGCCACGAGTGGGCGGGCGCCTACCTCGAGCGCCTCGCCGGTCGCATCGACGAGATTGCGTCCCTCTCGGAGCTCCCAGGACGCGCGCCTGACCACGGGGACCGATTGTCAACGGGACGGAACCATCAGCAGCGCGCCGTTCCTGCCAGAGCGCCTGTCGGGCGTGGGGCCGGCGGACCGAGACGCTGACGGTCACACCACCACGCTGGCGGCGGCGAAGTCCGCCGCAGGCATCGGGGTCCGCAGGTGCCAGGTGATGGCGATCGGTCGCTCACCGCGGTGCTCGACGTAGTCCGCCTCGCCGAGGAACAGGTAAGGCGCGCCACTGCCGAACGCGGAAACCTTCTGCGGCCTGGTGAAAAGCAACACGTGACTGCCGTTGGTGCGGTGGTTCAGGTACCGCTGGCCCGTCGGCGACGCCACCGTGGTCCCTGACTGCGACTCCCAGTGGAAGAGCTCGGGACTGATTGCGTAGTCCTGGTACATCGTGGTCGGCGAGTAGTCGGCCTCGGACTTGTGCAGGGTCACGAGGAAGGCGTCGGAGTTGGCTTGGGCCGCGAACAGGACTCCCTCGCGGAAGCTGTTGGGCTTGCGGCCGTCGATCGAGACGTAGTCCAGGGCAGCGACGATCTCCTCACGGGTGTACCGAGCGTGGACCTTGAGCGGGCGCAGGCCGAGCGACCCTTGGAGCCGCGACGTCACGCGTTCCGCGGAGCCCAAGGCGATCTCGATGACCGCCCGCAGGTCCTGCCGAACGGCGGCCTCGCTGCGAAGGGCTCTCAGTCCTTCGGCGTACGACTCGAAGCCGCCGCCGTCCGGCCAGAGGGAGAAGAAGAGCATCCGACCGTAGGCCTGGAGAGTGGGGTCCGCCTGGTCGTAGTCGGGCGCGTTGTCAGCGAGCCAGGTCAGGTAGGCGGCTGCGCGATCCGGGTCGTCGATGTGGCACAAAGCGCGTACCCGCTTGAGGAGCGCCTGCTCGAAGGGACCTCCCTCGGGGACCCCGAGCCCGCCATCGCGTCGTAGGCGCGCCCAGGAGCGGTCCGCCCGGACCACGTCCGCGAGCTCGACTCCGGACTCGTCGAGGAAGGTGGTCAGGTCATGGGTGGGGTGGGCCCGCAGCTCGGCGGTGATGCCGGTCCAGCGCGTGGTGACCTGGCTGCGAATGTTCTCCAGCACTAGTTCCCGGCTCTGTCGGTCGAGCACGATCTGGGTTCCGGCGGGAAGGAACGGGAAGCCGTGCTGGATGTCCCGCTCGAGAGCGGCCCGTGTGCTGCCCGTCATGGCCCGAAAGCGCTGGTCGAAGCGAAACTCCTTGCGGTGGTGTCCGACAAAGTCCAGGGCGGTCAGCACGGCCTTGTCGGTGGCCCGGCGCAGGCCTCGCCCGAGCTGCTGGAGGAAGACGGTGGAGCTTTCAGTCGGGCGGAGGAAGAGGACGGTGTTGATGGCTGGGACGTCGACGCCTTCGTTGAACACGTCGACGGCGAACAGCACCTGGATCGCCCCGTCGCGCAGATCCCGCACCGCGTCGTCCCGCTCAGGCTTCGTCGTGTCTCCCAGGACCACGGCGGCCCGGATCCCGGCCTCGTTGAAGACCCGCGTGATGTACCTGGCGTGGTCACGGGACACGCAGAAGGCCAGGGCCTTCATGGCGGTGAGGTCGGCGACCTTGTCGCGGACCGCCTTGAGCACGATGCGCGTCCTGGCGTCGTTGCCGGTGAACAGGTTGGACAGCTCGCCGGCGTCGTAGGCGCCGGCCTTCCAATCGACCCGGGTCATGTCCATCCCGTCGGCGACCGCGAAGTAGTGGAAGGGCGTCAGGAGGTCGGCCTTGAGCGCGTCCCACAGCCGTAGCTCGGCGGCCGTTCGTCCCTCGAAGAAGGAGCGGACGTCGAGCCCGTCGCCGCGCTCCGGGGTGGCGGTGAGCCCCAACAGCTCTCGCGGCTGGAGGTGGTCGAGGATGCACCGGTACGTGCGGGCCTCGGCGTGGTGGAACTCGTCGACCACGACGACGTCGTACGCGTCCGGGGGGATGTTGGTGATGCCGTACGACGACAGGGACTGGACGGACGCGAAGACGTGGTCCCAGCGCTCGGGCCGGTGCCCGTCGACATAGAGCTCCCCAAAGCTGGCGTCGCTCAGGACCTCGCGATAGGTGCGCAGCGACTGTTGGAGGATCTCCCGTCGGTGCGCGACGAAGAGCAGTCGAGGCAGCGTCGCGGATCCGGCTGCGAGCCGGCGGTAGTCCAGCGCCGCCACCACGGTCTTGCCGGTCCCTGTCGCGGCGACGACCAGGTTGCGGTGCCGGCCGTGGACCAGGCGTTCGACGTCGAGCTGGTCGAGCATCTCCTGCTGGTAGGCGTACGGACGGACTTCGAGCCCGGAAAGGGTGAGGGTGACGCGGTCGTGAGGCCGTTTGCCGGCCGCCTCGGCGAGGGCATCGTCGAGCCGGTCCCGATCGGCATCCGGGTCGTAGGTCTCGAATGTGGCGTCGTTCCAGTAGCTGTCGAACGTCGCTTGGAACTTCTGCAGTAGCGCAGGAGTGGAGATGGCGGAGAGCCGGACGTTCCACTCGACACCGTCGAGCATGGCCGCGCGAGAGAGGTTGCTGGAGCCCACGTACGCGGTGTCGAAGCCGGTGTTGCGCCGGAACAGCCAGGACTTCGCGTGGAGCCGGGTCCGCTGGGAGTCGAACTGGACCTTCACCTCGGCCCCGAAGTCCCGGACCAGCCGGTCCAGGGCGGCGCGATCGGTCGCGCCCATGTACGTCGTGGTGATGACGCGAAGCGGGACCCTTCGCTCCCTGAGCGCCTCCAGCCTGTCTTCGAGGAGGCGGAGCCCGTACCACTTGACAAAGGCCATGATCAGGTCGACGCGGTCGGCACTGGCAAGCTCGGCGCGGATTTCATGGCCGAGCCCCGGCTCACCCGCGGCGTTCGTCAGCAAGGCCGCCTCGGAGAGCGGAGTCGAGGGACGGTCACTCAGCAACCGAAGGTGGCCTCCAGGCACCGGCGGAACGGCAATAGCCAGCAGTTGCCTCGCCGCCGACAGCGAGTCCTCCGAGGCACCGAGCATCTCCACGAGCTGGTTGACCAGGGCCAGACGCCGCTCGGCGTTCTTCTCCTCACGCAGGGCTCGCAGGGTGACATCCCGGACGTGCCTGGCCAGAACGTCAGGTTCGTCGGCCTCGTCGATCAGCCCGCGGTGAATGTCGAGCTTGGTGATCCCCGCCAGGCGCTTCTCCAGTGCGCGCGTGATCAAGCTTTCGTACAGGCCCTCGAGCAGGCTGCCATCCCCAGTGGTCACCCACCGCAGCTTGCCAGGGAGGAGCAACAGAACGGAGCGAAACCGATTCGCCGCCAATCGGGAGCCTCAGGCGCGCGCTGACGCGACACAGGGGGCAACGAGCCCGGACGGCGCTCAGGGCAGTGAGAGTCCTTGGCTCAGCGCAGTAAGGCGACGGCCGATGCGCCTCGGCGGGCAAGCTCGGCAACCGAACTTGGCTGCCCGACAATGCCAAGAAGTCGATCTATCCACCCAGGCTCGACGACCTGGAACGACTCAGCCTCCGATAGGGCGGAGGCGGGAAGGTACAGGAAACTCTGGGGAACGGCCGGCCGCACACTGAGCTCGGCCAAGGCGACTGGCTGCCGGTAACGCTCCGCATGACTGATGACGAGGCCGACAGCTCGCTCACTGTTCCCGTAGTAGTTGAGGTAGTCAGATCGGGCGATGCATCCGACGGACCCGAATGACTTCCACAACGCCCAGGGGGTCGCGAGCTCAGTCCTCTCAATAGTGAAGTTTCCAACGATGCGCTGGGTTGGGGCGCTCTCGTAGATGAGAACAGTGTCGATGTCTTTGGCGAGACGGCGCTTACGGAACTCGACGAGCTTCCTCCCGTCCAGGATCGCCTGCGCGTAGGCAGGTTGGATCGCCATCAGCGCTACCCGACGAGCAGGTCCCTCATCCACGGCATGCCCTCTTCGCGGAGGCGGGTGATGGACTGCGGCCACGATCTAAGCGCTCCTGCCAGCTTCATATCGGTCAAGGTGATGGGAGGTTCCAAGAACCGATCTTGCCGGAATCGGATGGCGAGGACCCCGCGGGCACGCCGTGCCATCTCCGTGATCTCGGACGCGCTGTAGACGGTGCGGCGGCCGACGAACCGCATCACCTCGTCGGGCTCGGTGGATCTAAGGACCTCCTCCACAATGCCTACCGCACTGAAGCGTCGTCCCCTCGACAGATAGAAGAGTAGAACGTCCCCCGCCGCTACCTGGTTGGTCGCGGCATTGCACAAGTACGCCTTGCGAAGGGCGTTGCCCCACGGGTGCGTTTGCTCTCCTGTCTTCCCGAAGAGGGCAAGCTGCGCGGACTGGGAGGGCGGAGCCTGCTCGGGGAACAGCTGGTCGTGCCATCGGGGTTCAATCGGAACCGCGAAGATGCGTTGCCGGCACAGAAGCGCGGGGGGGCCGAATATCACGTGGTATTCGAGGTCCGACACCCCCCCACCATCGGGAGGAGGCCGCAGAGACTTCGTCAAGACGTGCTCGCCACGCGCGCTCTGGTAGCCCTGATCCACGAAGCCGAACGCCGCGAGAAAGTCGAGAACTTCAGGGTGTGACGGAAGCACTTCCACGTACAAGCTCGCGGACTCTGTGGTGGTGAGGCTGTGAAGGATGGCCTTTAGCAGCAGCTCTCCGTATTTGACACCGGAGTGGTCCTCCGAGACCTTGAATGTGCTCATCTTGACGACGGGGCCCGCGATCGAGTACTCACAGTCGCCCTCGAACTTCAGGAGGCCAAGGGCGGCGTAGGCTCCGTCTTCCTCGATCACGAAGCACCGCCGGGTGTCACTCTGTTGGCGCACCTTGGCAAACCATTCGTCAAACTCGGGGTAGTCGGATCGGAGCCCTTCGAAGATCTTGTCCTCCGGATCGATGGCATAGCAGGGCACCGTACTGACCCGAGGAGGGGGAGTGAGCTCTGTCGGCTCAAAGCCGGCGAGTATCGTGACAGCGTCTGCAAGTGAAAGGGCCCGGTCACCAAGCCCCGCCCGGGCTGCCCTTCGACGCAGACGCGCGTCGTCAGTGACGAGGTACGTGACGGCGCCAGATTCCACTTCAGCCAGAAGCCGCAAGTCGCGCTCATCATTGGACCCCGGGACGCTGGTGCCAGCCCGGCTCGTTAGATCCGACGTGATCGGAGCCTCCGCCAACTGGTGAAACTTCCCGAGTTCCGCGATCCGCTGCCGGCGCCGCGACGCGTCCTTTCCCTCGAGCAGGTCATCGCGTGTCGCAGGGGCAACGCAGAGCAGGTGGCGCTGCTCGTTCGCCAATCTGAGGAAGCGCACGCCGAGATCGATGTTCTCCTCAAGCTCGCCTGAGAACGGCTCGACCGCTATCACAACGTTGGAGTCCAAGAGAAACTTCAGGCGACCATTCGCACTATCCCCCTCCTGCGGCATGACATCTATAGTGGAGGACTCTGCCTGTCCCACGAAGCCTTTCGCGCTTCCTCGCCTAAGCGGCGGCGAGGTGCGGCCTCACCCTCCGAGGATCGTGCCCTGCTACTCACGGCCGGGCCGCGGTGGACCGTCACCGAGTGCACCGAGCCAAAGGGGCCTGCACCCCCTGCGGCGAACAGTCGCAGCTTGAGGCTATGCACGAATCGGTCGACTCTGGGCCGGGACCCAGGCTCGTCGGCGTGCTCGTTGTTGGCGGTATGAGTGACGCTAGCGCGCTGAAACTGCTGTTGCAGCCGGTGAGTACCGGTTCTCGGTGGACACCCCGGGCCTCGAAGGAGAGACCTCTGAATATGTTGAACTGCTACCCAACCAGCCCCCGCGCGGAGCCCTCTACGACAACGTACCCCTGACAGCTTGATGCGGGCGCTCCGCCCCGTCGCGTCTGCGAACCAGGACTGTCGGGCCACTGGACGTCCCATGAACCGTAAGAATGCAACAGTGACCAACGAAGACGAGGATGTTCTCGCTGCCACCGCAGGCTCGCGGCCGCTCCCCGACATGGCGATAGCTCACGAAGTCGGTGAACTGATCGGGCACCTGCTCGGTGACGGTCGGTCTGTGATCGATCCCGCGACGACTATCTGGACGGCCGAGGCTGCGGAGGAACTCCGGGCGAGGATCGGGGACAACCCGATGGTCGGGGCGGATCAGGGCCAGTGGGAGAAGCTCGACCACCAACTGCAGGACGCACCTCGAGAGGTAGTGCTCCTGGCGGCCGAACTTGTGTTTCTCCGGGAGCACCCCCTGTTGTCAGCCAAGCCTGAGACCCGGCGCGCCCACGTCGACCGGGTCCTGGCGCACCTCGACCCACCCGTGCCGATCCCCGAGCCAATGTCCACCTGGCTGGCGCGCCCGTCTGGAACTGCGGGCTTGGAGCCGGGTACTTGGTACAACGGCGCGCTGTGGCGGCACGTCATCTGGGCCGCGACCTTCGTGCGTCACTGGTCTGGCCTGACGCCAGCCGAGCGCGAGAAGGCCCGGGACGACCCGTGGGAGCTGCAGCGCGTCATGCTCGCCTCGGGTGACGACCGCTCCGACATGCGGAACGTGCTGCAGTTCCTCGCCTGGCCTGACGTGTTCGAACCGATCTCGTCGGCGTCGATGAAGAAGAAGATCCGTGATGTACTCGCCGATCGGATCGGTGGGCCGAACGGCACAGACCCTGCAGCCATAGACCGTGATCTGCTCGCGATCCGCGCCGCCCTAGCCCGCGAGGTCGAGGGACCGTTCCACTTCTGGTCTCCAGGCGTGAACGAGCTCTGGGACAGCTCTCCGAGCGAGCCCGAGTCGCATGATGGATCTTCGGTCGTGGAAGAGCCCCGGCCCCGGCACTACTGGCTCTACTCCCCGGGCCCGCAGGCGTCCGAGTGGGACGAGTTCTCATCGGACGGAATCATGGCCATCGGCTGGGACGAGCTTGACGACCTCGCCACCTACCCAAGCCGCGAGGCGATCCGCCAGGCACTCGACCCGGCAGGCACCGGCGGGTCGATGAGGAACGACGTCCTTGCGATCTGGCAGTTCCAAAATGAGATCGCCGCCGGCGACATCGTGTTCGCTAAGCGTGGGCGACGGGAGATTGTCGGGCGCGGCGAGGTGACCTCCGACGCCCAGCACGAGCCGGCTCGTGCGTCGTACCGCCACGTGCGCTCGGTGACGTGGACCCAAACGGGGTCCTGGGAGCATCCCGGTGACGCCGCGACCAAGACCCTGACCGACATCACGACCTACCACGACTACGTCGAGAGGCTCGAGAGACTCGTCACCGGCGACGACGAGCCATCTCTGTTGGAGACTCCAACGCCTCCCCCGGCCTATGACAAGGCGGCGTTCTTAAACGAGGTATTTATGTCGGAGGAGCGCTACGAGCGGCTGCGCGCCCTCTTGGCACGCAAGAAGAACGTCATCCTCGCGGGGCCGCCCGGTGTGGGGAAGACCTTCGCTGCGAAACGTCTGGCGTACTCGATCATGGGCGCCAAGGATCCCGCGCGAGTCCAGATGGTCCAGTTCCACCAGAGCTACTCGTACGAAGATTTCATGATGGGGTACCGGCCAACAGAGTCTGGCGCGTTCACGCTTGCCGAAGGCCCCTTCTACCGGTTTTGCGATGCTGCCCGCGCCGACGATGACGACCGGCAGTACTTCTTCATCATCGACGAGATCAACCGCGGCAACATGTCGAGGATCTTCGGCGAGCTGCTCATGCTCATCGAGGCAGACAAGCGAGGACAGGACCTGCGTCTCCTGTACAAGAACGAGACGTTCTCCGTCCCAGCGAACGTACACATTATCGGCATGATGAACACCGCCGACCGCAGCCTTGCAGTACTCGACTACGCGCTGCGCCGCCGGTTTGGATTCTTCGAGATGTCCCCTGGCTTCGACTCAGCTGGGTTCGGTCGTTGGCAGCAGGAAGCCGGCAGTCCCACTCTTGATCGCCTGGTCGAGGCTGTCGTCGAGCTGAATGCAGCGATCGCCGCGGACCCCGCGCTCGGCCAAGGCTTCGCCGTTGGACACAGTTTCCTTTCTCGCCCCATGGGCAGCGACGCTGAGGATGCATGGCTGTGCTCGGTCGTCGAGGACGAACTCATCCCGTTGCTGGACGAGTACTGGTTCGATGAGCCGACCAAGGCCGAGGAGTGGGCAGGCAGGTTGAGGGCCGCGGTCGCATGATCGACAGGACGATCGCCATCTCCAACGTGTACATCATGTTGGCTTACGCGTTCCGGGCGATTCGCTCCAGGGGCAAGGATCGGATCGAGGCTCAGCGGTTCGACCATCTCCACGATCTGCTGGCGGAGATCCTTGTGCGAGGCGTCGGCGCGCAGGTCAAGCGCGGTCTTCACCGCGACTACCTGAACCGTCGCGACGAGCTAGCCACTGTTCGCGGTCGAATCAACATCACCCGGACCATCGCCACCCGATCAATGACGCGGGGGCGGATGGTGTGCGAGTTCGACGAGTACGAGGCTGACACACCGCACAACCGAGCGCTGAAGTCGGTCATCGTGCTCCTGATTCGCAGCGGCGACGTGGACGCATCGCGCAAGGCTGCTCTGCGCCGACTGCTGCCCTACCTCGATGCGGTGACTCTTATCGCACCGACCTCGATCCGCTGGGACGCACTCACCTTCCACCGCGCCAACGCCACGTACCGGCTGCTGCTTGGCGTATGTGAGTTGGTCGTCCGCGGACTCCTACCTACCGAAGGCCCCGGAGCTATGCGGCTCACCTCGTGGGTGTCGGACGAGCAGATGAACCGGCTATACGAACGGTTCGTGCGCGAGTACTTCGTGCTCCACCACCCGGAGTTGTCGCCGGGCGCGCCCTCGGTTGCCTGGGACTTCGACGACACGAACGCTCACGGGGTCGAACAGCTCCCAGCCATGCGCACCGACGTCACGCTCCGGTCGGGGCAGCGCACGCTGATAGTGGACGCCAAGTACTACGGCCAGTCGATGCAGGTCGGCATGTGGGGCAAGCCGACGGTGCACTCGGCGAACCTCTACCAGATGCTGGCATACGCGAAGAACGCCGACGTCCATCGTGACGGATCCGTCAGCGGCCTGCTGCTCTACGCACGCACACACGCACCGGAGCAGCCCGACCTCGACGTCGTCATCCAGGGCAACCGAATCGGTGCTCGAACACTAGACCTGGGCCAGCCGTGGGAGATCATTCGCGCTCAACTTGAAGACATCCCTACCTGGCTAGAGGACAAGCAGACCGCGCTGACTCAGTGATCAGCCGCTCTGAGGCGACCGCCTCCAGATGAGCTCCGCCTTTGGTCCTCGGAGCGAAGCGAACGGGATCTGACGCGCCAACGCTGCCAGCGTGGGTCGTGCTGCATCACCAGGAGCGCCGCCCGGTGCCTTGGTCCGGTGTTGCGGTCAGAAGGTGTTGCGCGCTTCGCCTGGTGGTTCTCTCCGCCGGACGACGGCACGCCGGACCCAAGGGGACCTCATCGTGACCCCGACCTGCCCCGGCCGTACCCCGGATTCGTACCCCACAAAAGTACGGCAGCGGGGGGGTGAAAGTGGCGCGATCAGCTGCCTCGCAGCGCCCTGAACTGCGCCTATGCACCGGCTCACGGACCCCTCTCGGGGATTTTGCAAGCAGGGGGTTAAGGGTTCGAGTCCCCTTAGCTCCACCGCAGGTTAGAGGCCCTTCGCGAACTTCGCGACGGGCCCCTGACGCGTCCATCGCGCAAGAACGGCTGCAGTGGTCGCTGCCCGCGAGCCAGCAAGCACCACTCGAGTGGGCGTCGTTGAAGCCTCGATAGGGGCGAGGGTCAAATTGGCCAGAGCCGACTCCCGCCTCGTCAGCGGTCGATCCAGTGCGTTACTCGCTATTGAGGTTCTAGCCGCTGGACGTGCGCCTGCAATGGTCCGCCGGCGCGGTGGCGGGGCCGGCGTCGGGGCTGGAGATGCGTGCCGCGGGCGCGTCGTCCCCGGGAAGGAGTCCCTTGCGACGGCGGCGACCTATGTGCGAACATTTGTTGGACCGTTCCAGCAAGGAGGCTCGATGGTGTTCCTCGACCGTGTGGCGTCCGCCCCCATCTCGTGGGGCATCTGCGAGGTCCCGGGGTGGGGCAAGATGCTCCCGACCGACCGGGTTCTCACCGAGATGACGGATCTCGGCATCACCGCCACGGAGTACGGCGCGCCGGGGTTCCTCCCCGTCGAGCCGGACGCCGTCCGTGAGGTACTGGGCAGCCACGGCATGAGCCTGCTCGGCGGCTTCACCCCCCTCGTGCTGCACGACCCCGCCCGCCGCGACGACGAGCTCGCGCGGGTTCAGGAGGTCGCGGGGCTGTTCGGCCGCGCCGGGGCCTCGACCTTCGTGTCGTGCCCGGTCATGGACGACGACTGGTCCGTGCCCCGACCGCTCGACCGCGACGAGCACGCCCACCTCGTGCGGATGCTCGGCGAGGTCGACACCATCTGCGCCGACGCCGGCCTCACGCAGGTCCTGCACCCGCACCTGCAGACCGTCGTCGAGACCTCGACCGACGTCGAGCGCGTCCTCGACGACTGCGACGTCAAGTGGTGCCTCGACACCGGCCACCTGGCCATCGGCGGCACCGACCCGGTCGACTTCGCGCGTCGCGCGGCCGAGCGCGTCGGGCACGTCCACCTCAAGGACGTCCGCATGGACCTCGTCCCGCGGCTCATGGACCGGTCGACCTCGATCATGGCCGGGGTGCAGGAGGGCCTCTTCCCGCCGCTCGGGCAGGGCGACCTGCCGCTGGCCGAGGTCGTCCGCACCCTCGAGGCCTCCGGCTACGACGGCTGGTACGTCATCGAGCAGGACACCGCGATCACCGGTCCCTTCCCCGGGCTCGGCGAGGGCCCGGTCACCGGGGTCGAGGCCTCGATGCAGTACCTGCGCGACGTCGTCGTCCCGCTGCTCGACGAGCCGGCGTGACCGACGCTCCCGTGGACCTCCTCGCGATCGGCCGGGTCAGCGTCGACCTGTACGCGCAGGAGGCCGGAGCGACCTTCCTGGAGCCGCAGACCTTCCTGAAGTCCATCGGCGGCAGCCCGACGAACGTCGCCGTCGCCGGCGCTCGGCTGGGCCTGACGTCCGCCCTCGTCACCGGCGTCGGGGAGGACCCCCTCGGCGACTACGTGCTCGCCCGGCTCGAGGAGTTCGGGGTGCGCACGGACGCCGTCGTCCGGCGGACCGGCGGCCGCACCCCCGTCGTGCTCGTCGCCCTCGAGGACCCGGCCGAGCCGACCATCACCTTCCTGCGCGACCCGGAGGCACCGGACACGACGATCGGATCGGAGACCCTCGACGACGACGCGCTGCGGTCCGCGAAGGTGCTCTGGACCAGCGTGAGCACCCTCGCCGCGGGCGCCACCGCCGACACCCTCCTGCACTGGCTGGACCGCCGCGCGCGCCGGCCGCACACCGTCGTCGACCTCGACCTGCGCCCCACCCTCTGGCCCGACGCCGCCTCCGCCGCCGCCGCCGCCGAGCAGGCCATCGCCCTCGCCGACGTCGTCGTCGGCAACCGACGCGAGTGCGAGGCCGCCGTGGGCACCGCCGACCCCGACGGCGCGGCCGACGCCCTCCTGGACCGCGGGGTCTCCCTCGCCGTCGTCAAGCTCGGCGCCGACGGCGCGCTCCTGGCCACCGCCGACGAGCGGGTCCGGGTGCCCCCCGTCCCCGTCGACGTCCGCTGCGGCTCCGGGGCGGGCGACGCCTTCGGCGGGGTCCTCGCCGCCGGTCTGGTGCGCGGCTGGCCCCTCGAGCGGATCGGCCGCCTCGGCAACGCCGCCGGCGCCCTCGTCACCTCCCGCCTCACCTGCGCCGACGCCATGCCGACGCTGACCGAGCTCGAGGCGTTCGCCGACGCCGCCCTCGTCCCGGCGACGAGCGGGGACGTCCGTGCCTGAGCCCGGGCGCGTCGTCAGCGACGCGGACTACCGCGGCCTCCTCGAGGCCCGGGTCCGCGAGCCCGGTCGGCTGCGCCGGGCCCTCACCGACCGGCGCCGCCGTCCGCTGGTCGGCGAGGACGGGCGGATGCTGCTCGTCGCGGCCGACCACACCTCCCGCGGCAAGCTGGCCGTCGGCGGCGACCCGATGGCCGCGGCCGACCGCCGGTCGCTGCTCGACCGCCTCGTCATCTGTCTCGCCGACCCGCGCGTCGACGGGGTCCTCGGCAGCGCCGACGTCCTCGAGGAGCTCGCCCTCCTCGGCGTCCTCGACGGCCGGCTCGCCGTCGGCACGATGAACCGCGGCGGCATCGTCGGCGCCTCCTGGGAGCTCGACGACCGGCTGACCGCCTACGACGCCCGGCACGTCGTCGACCTCGGCCTCGACGGCGGGAAGATGTTGCTGCGGGTCGAGCCCGACGACCGCGGCGTCCCGGGCACCCTCGAGCTCGCCGGCCGCCTCGTCACCGAGCTCGCCGACGCCGGGACGATGGCCCTCGTCGAGCCCCTGCCCTACGCGAAGCAGCCGGACGGCACCCTCGCGCTCGACCCGTCCGAGGACGCCCTCGTCCGGATGGTGGCGATCGCCAGCGGCCTCGGCTCCTCGTCGGCGCACACCTGGCTGAAGATCCCCGCCACCGCCGACCCGGCCCGGGTGGCCGCGGCGACGACCTGCCCGATCCTCCTCCTCGGCGGCGACGCCGGCCACGACTACGAGCGGGTCTTCACCGGCTGGGAGACCGCGCTGCAGGTGCCGAACATCCGCGGCCTCGTGCCCGGCCGCGCGCTGCTCTACCCGGCGGTGCTCGACGTGGCCGAGGCCGTCGGCCGGGCCGGCGCGCTCGTCCACCCCGACCACGACCCCCTCGTCCCCGCAGAACAGGAGCCCACCCCGTGAGCAACCACCACCGCGCCGGAACGCTGGCGACGGACGACTCGCTCGTCACCGTCACCCCCGAGACCGCGGGCTGGACCTACAGCGGGCTCGAGGTGTTCGACCTCGGCCCCGGCCCGGTCGAGCGCACCCTCGACGGCCTGGAGGCGGTCCTCGTCCCGCTCTCGGCCACCGACGTCGAGGTCGTCGTCGACGACGAGTCCCTCACGCTCGCCGGGCGGACCGGGGTCTTCGCGGCCGTCTCCGACTGGGCGTACCTGCCCCTCGGGTCCCGCGTGCGGATCTCCGGGAACGGCGGCGAGGTCGCCCTGTGCACCGCCCGGGCCACCGAGCGCTTCCCGCTGCGCGTCACGGCCGCCGCCGACGTCCCGGTCGAGGTCCGTGGCGGCGGCCGGGCCTCCCGTCAGGTGACGAACATCGCGACGCCGGACTCCTTCCCCACCGCGGACCGGATCAACGTCTGCGAGGTCCTGACCCCGGGCGGCAACGTCTCGTCGTGGCCCCCGCACCGTCACGACGGCATCGGGGACTGCGAGCCGACCAACGAGGAGGTCTACTACTTCCGGACGGGGCGCCTGGACGGCGAGCACGGCCACCCCCACGGCCAGGGCCTGTTCCGGGTCTACACCGTCGACGGTTCCTCGGACGAGACGGTGACCGTGCTGGACGGCGACGTGCACCTCGTCGGCCAGGGCTACCACGGCCCGTCGACGGCCCAGCCCGAGTACCCGATGTACTTCCTCAACGTCCTCGCCGGCCCGGCGAGCGAGCGCACGATGGCGTTCTGCGACGACCCCGACCACCACTGGGTGCGCGAGGCCTGGGAGGTCCAGGAGCAGGACCCGCGGCTGCCGCTGACCTCGGCCGACGGGCAGGTGGCGCGGTGAAGCGTCGCATCGGGGTCGCCGTCCTCGGCCTCGGCTGGATGGGCCAGGCGCACAGCCGGTCGGCGCGGCGGATCCCCGGGCACTTCCCGGACCGGTCCTACGACCCGCGGCTCGTCGTCTGCGCCGACCCCGTGGCCGACCGTCGTCGCAGCGCCCTCGAGGACTTCGGCTTCGAGCGGGCGGTGGAGGACTGGCGGTCCGCCGTCGAGGACCCCGAGGTCGACGCGGTCTGGGTCACCGCCCCCAACATGCTGCACCTGGAGATGATCGAGGCGGCCGCCGCGGCCGGGAAGGCGATCTTCAGCGAGAAGCCGATCGGCGGCAAGCCCGAGCACGCCGTCACCGCCCTCGGCCACGCGCGCGCGGCCGGCGTCGCCACCGGCGTCGGCTACTGCTACCTCTGGTCGCCGCTGGTCCTGCACGCGCGCGACCTCATCGCCTCCGGCGCGCTCGGGGAGATCACGCACTACCGCGGCCGCTTCCTGTCGATGTACGGCAGCGACCCGCTCGGCCTGCTGACCTGGCGCTTCTTCGTCGACCAGGCGGGGTACGGCGTGACGAGCGACATCCTCAGCCACTCCGTCGCCATGGCCCGCTTCCTCGTCGGCCCGGTCACCGAGGTCGTCGGGATGGCGAACACGACGATCCCGCGCCGGCCCCTGCCGACCGGGGCGGCCAGCCACTACGGCCTCGGCGCCCCCGACGACCCCACCGGCGAGGTCGAGAACGAGGACTTCGCGTCCATGCTCTGCCGGTTCGAGAACGGCGCCACCGGGACCTTCGAGGTCAGCCGCACCGTCGTCGGTCCGGAGAGCCAGAACGCGTTCGAGGTCTACGGCACGAAGGGCTCGCTCATCTGGAACCACGAGCGCCTCAACGAGCTGCAGTACTACTCGGTCACCGACTCGCCGGACTCCGGCTACACGACGGTCTACGGCGGCGAGCGCTTCCCGTTCCACGGGGCCTTCGTCCCCGGGAAGGCCAACAGCATCGGCTTCGAGGACCTCGTGACCATCCAGGACCACGCCTTCCTGGAGGCGCTCGCCACCGGCACCCCCTTCTCCCCCGGCTTCTCCGAGGCCGTCGACGTCGTGAGCGTCCAGCAGGCGCTCATCGACTCCTGGACCAGCCGCGGCTGGCAGAGCGTCCGAGACCTGACGGAGGTCACCCCATGAGCACCGTGCACATCACGACGGCCGAGGCCCTCGTCCGCTACCTGGTCGCCCAGCGGACGGAGGTCGACGGCGTCGAGGTCCCCCTCTACCCCGGCGTCTTCGCCATCTTCGGGCACGGGAACGTCACCAGCCTCGGCCACGCGCTCGAGCAGCACCGGGACGAGATCCCGGTGTGGCGGGGCCAGACCGAGGAGGGGATGGGACTGGCCGCCGTCGCCTTCGCCAAGGCCACCCGGCGTCGGCAGGTCATGGTGGCGACGAGCTCGATCGGGCCGGGCGCGACGAACATGGTGACCGCCGCCGGCGTCGCCATGTCCAACCGCCTGCCGACCCTGTTCGTCTCGGGTGACGCCTTCGCCTCGCGCCTGCCGGACCCGGTGCTCCAGCAGGTCGAGCACTTCGGCGACCCGAGCACCACCGTCAACGACAGCTTCCGCCCCGTCGTGCGCTACTGGGACCGGATCACCCACCCCGCGCAGCTCCTCACCTCCCTGCCGCAGGTGACCCGCACCCTGCTGGACCCGGCGGACTGCGGCCCGGTCTTCCTCGGGCTGCCGCAGGACGTCGCGGCCACCGCGTACGACTACCCGGAGAGCTTCTTCGAGCCCACCGTCCACCGGGTGCCGCGGCCGCGGGCGGACCTCGCCGAGCTGGAGCGCGCCGCCGAGGCCCTGCGCGCCGCCGAGCGCCCGGTGCTCGTCGCCGGGGGCGGGGTGCACTACTCCCTCGCCGAGGCCGAGCTCGCGCAGTTCGCCGAGCGGCACGGGATCCCCGTCGTCGAGACCGTCGCCGGCAAGTCGAGCGTGCTCGGTGACCACCCGCGCTACGCGGGGCCGATCGGCGTCACCGGAGCGGCCGAGCCGAACGAGGCCTGCCGCGAGGCCGACGTCGTCCTCGCCGTCGGCACCCGCCTCAACGACTTCGTCACCGGCTCGTGGACCCTCTTCGACGAGCGGGCCCGGATCGTCGCGCTCAACACCGCCCGGTTCGACGCGACGAAGCACCTGGCCACCCCGGTCGTCGGGGACGCCCGCGAGAGCCTCACCGAGCTCTCCGCCCTGCTCGGGGACTGGACGGCGCCGGCCGCGTGGACCGACCACGGCAGCGACCTGCGCGAGCGGTTCGACCGGTTCGTCGCCGCGCGGGTCGCCGACGACGGCGAGTACCCCCTCAGCTACGCGCAGGTCGTCGGGGCCGTGCACCGCGCGGCCACCCCCGAGGACTACGTGATGACCGCGGCCGGCGGGCTCCCCGGCGAGCTCAACGTCAACTGGTCGAGCAAGGCCATCGCGAGCTTCGACTGCGAGTACGGCTTCTCCTGCATGGGCTACGAGACCGCCGGGGCGTGGGGCGCCGCGTTCGCCCGCCCCGCGGGCGAGGTCTACTGCCTCGTCGGCGACGGCTCGTACCTCATGCTCAACAGCGAGATCTACTCCTCGGTGCTGTCGGGCCGGAAGTACGTGCTCGTCGTCTGCGACAACGCCGGCTTCGCCGTCATCGAACGGCTGCAGCGCAACCAGGGCGGCGCGTCGTACAACAACATGCTGCGCGACTCCCGCGGGCCGCACAGCGACGTGCGGGTCGACTTCGTCGCGCACGCCGCCTCGCTCGGGGCGCACGCGACCCGCGCGTCCTCCCTCGCCGAGCTGGAGGCGGCCATCGAGCAGGCGCGCGAGCACGACCGCACCAGCGTCGTCGTCGTCGACGTCCGGGAGGCGGACTGGACCGAGGGCGGCCTCTACTGGCAGGTCGGGGTGCCCGAGGTCAGCGAGCTCGAGAGCGTCCGCGAGGCCCGGGCCGCGCACGAGGCGGGACTGACCGACCAGCGTCGCGGCGTGTGATGGCCCGCGCGACCCCTGTCCCCGTGGACGGGCCGGACGGCACCGACGCCGGGCCGGCGCGGCCGACGATCCGCGACGTCGCCGCGCGGGCCGGGGTCTCGAAGTCGCTCGTGTCCCTCGCGCTGCAGAACGCCCCCCGCGTCGCGCCCGGGACGCGGGCGGCCATCCTCGCCGCCGCGGACGAGCTGGGCTACCGGCGCAACGCGGCGGCGCACGCCCTCGTCGCGCACCGCACGCGCACCGTCGGCGTCTTCGTCCTCGACCTGCACAACCCGATGACGGCCGACGTCCTCGACGCCGTCCAGGCCGAGGCCCGACGCCGCGACTACCGCACGATCGTCGTCGTCGGGAGCGACGACGCCGACGCCGAGCGGGCCGAGCTGGAGAAGCTCGTGGAGTTCCGGGTCGAGGGCATCATCGCCCTCGGGCACCGGCTGCCCGAGGGCGCCGACGGGGCGATCGGCGCCGCGTGCCCGTGGGTCGTCATCGGCAGCGCCCACGAGGGCATCCCCCACCTGGAGTCGATCAGCACCGACGACGAGGAGGGCGCCGGGCTCGTCGTCGACCACCTCGTGACCCTCGGACACCGCCGGATCGCCCACGTCGACGGCGGCCGCAGCTCGGTGGCGCGGGACCGGCGCCGCGGCTACCGCCGGGCGATGCGTCGCCACGGCCTGCAGGACGCCGTCACCGTCGAGCGCGGGTCGTTCTCCGAGGAGGGCGGGTACGCCGGAGCCCGCAGGGCCCTGGAGGCGGCGGACCCCCCGACCGCGCTCTTCGTCGTCAACGACCTC
Source organism: Phycicoccus flavus (assembly GCF_004025965.2). Classification (GTDB taxonomy): domain Bacteria; phylum Actinomycetota; class Actinomycetes; order Actinomycetales; family Dermatophilaceae; genus Phycicoccus; species Phycicoccus flavus. The sequence continues at coordinate 64,373 of NZ_SAYU02000015.1, forward strand.
GCGGCGATCGGGGCGATGGCGGCGGTGACCGACCGCGGCCTCGCCGTCCCGCAGGACGTCTCCGTCGTCGGCTTCGACGGGACCCGCCTCGCCGGCATGCGCCCGCTGTCCCTCACCACCGTGGGCCAGCCGCTCCTCCAGATGGGGACGCAGGCCGCCGCCCGGCTGTGCGGCCGCCTCGACGGGGAGCGGCTCGTCGGGAGCCCCTCCCGGCTGCCCCCCAGCCTCGTCGAGCGACGGACGACCGCGCCGCCGCCCTGATCCCCCACCCCGCCGCGCCGCGGGGTCGCCCATGACCCGAGCGCCGTCGTCGCCGACGCGCCCCACCCGAGCACGGAGGATGTGCCCGCCATGACCCTCACCTCGCTGCCCACCCCGCGCACGCCCAGGTCCGAGGACGCCCCCTCGCTGCGGTGGGGGATCCTCGGCACCGGCTGGATCGCGCGGAACTTCGTCACCTCGCTCCACGGGCACACCCGCCAGCGCGTCCAGGCCGTCGGGTCGCGCAGCCTGGAGTCGGCGACCCGCGCCGCCCGGGACTGGGAGGCCGAGACCGCCCACGGCTCGTACGAGGCGCTCGTGGCCGACCCGTCGGTGGACGTCGTCTACGTCGCCACCCCGCACAACCACCACCTCCCGCACGCGCTGCTGGCCATCGAGGCCGGCAAGCACGTCCTCGTCGAGAAGCCGGTGGGGCTCGACGCCGAGGAGGCGCGGCGGATCGGGGACGCCGCCGACGCGGCCGGGGTGTTCTGCATGGAGGCGATGTGGTCGCTCTTCCTGCCGAAGTTCGACATCGTCCGCCAGCTCCTCGACGCCGGGGCGTTGGGCCGCATCGTCGCCGCCCACGCCGACATGGGCGAGCGGTTCGACCCGCCGCACCGGATCCACCGCAGCGACCTGGCCGGCGGACCGCTGCTCGACCTCGGCACCTACGCGGCGACCTTCGCCACCTGGACCCTCGGCGCGCCGGACGTCGTCACCGCCGTGGCCACGCCCGCGCCGACCGGGGTGAACGGCTCGCTGGCCATCGCGCTTGGGACGCCGTCGGGCGCGACCGCGTCCCTGCACACCTCGATCCTCGCGGACAGCGCGACGACGGCCGCCGTCATCGGCACCGACGCCCGGGTCGACCTGCACAGCCGCTACTACCTGCCCGGCCCGATGACCCT
>NZ_SAYU02000150.1 GCF_004025965.2 Phycicoccus flavus
GCGGCGTGCGCGAGGTCGGACACGGCGGCGATGTCGACGAGCTCCTGCATGGGGTTGCTCGGGGTCTCGAAGAAGACCGCGGTGGTCGGGGTGGCCAGGGCCTCGCGCCACTGGTCGAGGTCGGCGCCGTCGACGAAGACCGTCTCGACCCCCCAGCGCGGGAGGATCTCGTCGAGGATGACGAAGCACGACCCGAACAGCGCGCGTGAGGCGACGACCCGGTCGCCGGCGCCGCAGAGGGCGGCCATGGCCGTGAAGACCGCGGACATGCCGGACGCGGTGGCGAAGCAGGCCTCGGCGCCCTCGAGCAGGCGCATCCGCTCCTCGAAGACCGCGACGGTGGGGTTGCCGTAGCGGCTGTAGATGAAGTGGTCGACCTCGTCGGCGAAGGCGGCCTCGGCCTGGGCCGCGGACCCGTAGACGAAGCCGGAGGTGAGGTAGAGGGCCTCCGCGGTCTCGTCGAAGCCGCTGCGGGCCAGGCCGCCGCGGACGGCGAGGGTGCGCGGCCGGGCGCCCTCGGGGAGGGCGTCGTGGGGCCGGGCGTCGTGCGGCCGGGCGTCGTGCGGTGCGGCGTCGCCGGGTCGGGCGCCGCCGGTCGTGCCGTCGGTCATCGGCGGGTCAGCCCTGCCGCCACGGCAGGCCGCTGTTCTTCCAGCCACCGAGGGTGCGGTGCTGCGCGGCGTCGTGCGGGCCCTCGAAGCCGTCGACGACGTTGTACGCGGGCCCGAGGCCGGCGGCGGTCAGCGCCTCGGCGGCGGCCATGCTGCGCACGCCGCTGCGGCACAGGCAGTAGACGGGCCGGCCGGGCTCGAGGCCGGCGGCGCGGACCTCGTCGACGAACCGGTCGTTGCGCGTCCCGCCGGGGTAGT
>NZ_SAYU02000151.1 GCF_004025965.2 Phycicoccus flavus
TCGCGCAGCTGCAGGACCATCGTCGCGACGAACGTCTTGGTGTTCGACGCGACGAGGAACTGGTCGTCGGCGGTCGGCGGGCGGTCGGTGCCGACCTCGGCCGTCCCGACGCCGGCCTCCCAGAGCACCTCGCCGCCGCGCACGAGCGAGGCGTGGACGCCGGGGACGCGGCCGGAGCGCTGGCGGCCCAGGACCGTGCGGCGGAGCAGGGCGGCGGTCGAGTCGCGGATCACCCGTCCGACGCTAGGCCACCGGGTCGCCCAGCCGCTCCCCGGTGCCGATCCGCATCCCGCGGGCCCAGTCCGCGGCGGCCATCGGGCGCCGGCCGTGGGGCCCGACCTCGCCGAGCACGAGCGGCCCGGACCCGGTGCCGACCGCGACCGCGCGCTTGCTCACGTGCAGCGCGCCGGGGGCGAGCGGCGGCGTGCCGTCGGGGACGGGCTCGCCGGTGCGGGGCGCGCCGACCTTGAGCCGCTCGCCGCGGAAGGTCGTCCACGCGCCGGGGGCGGGGGTGCAGCCGCGGACCTGCCGGTCGACGAGGTGGGCGGGCAGGGCCCAGCGGACCTCGGCGTCCTCGACCGTCAGCTTCGGGGCGTGGCTGACGCCATCGGCCGGCTGGGGCACGGCGCGCAGCGACCCGTCCTCCAGCCCGTCCATCGTCGCGACGAGCAGCCCGGCCCCGACCTCGGCCAGCCGGTCCAGCAGGGTGCCGGCGGTGTCGTCGGGGCGGACGTCCTCGGTGACGGTGCCGAGGA
>NZ_SAYU02000152.1 GCF_004025965.2 Phycicoccus flavus
CTCCTCGGACGGGTCCACCCCCGGTGCGGGGTGCGGCCGGCTCACTCGGCGGGGCGCTCGACGAGGCCGCCGCTGTGCACCGGACGGACCTCGACACCGCCGCCCTCCCGCACCACCGGGTTGGTCCCGGCGATGGCCAGCGCGGCGTCCAGGTCGGGCGCCTCGAGGATGTAGAAGCCGGCCACGATCTCCTTGGCGTCGACGAACGGGCCGTCGGTCACCCCCGAGGCCCGGACCGACGTGGCCAGCTCACGCGGGGTCAGCGCGTAGGCCATGACCATCGCGTTCTCGGCCACCAGGTCGTCGGCGTGCTCGTCGCACTCGGCGATGTCCTCCTGCGTGGCATCCACCGCGTGCGCGGAGTCGTTCGCGTAGATCAAGACGGCGTACTGAGCCATGACGGCTCTCCTCTCCTTCGATGTTCCTGCCTGACACCATCACGTCGAACGGCGGACCGGGAATCGACAGCGACACCCTGGGATTTTTCCGAGTTCTCTCTGCGTGCTGTGCACCCGTCCGCGCCGTCAGGGCGCCGGAGGCGAGACCACCCACCCGTGGGCCGGCACCGGCACCGCCCCGCCGCCCGGCTCTGGGCCGCGGTTGACCCGGACCTCGAGCACTTGGTCGCCGCTGCTCACCCGGTAGCGGAGCAGGTCACCGGACACGTCGACGTCGCTGACCGTGCCGGTTGCGAGCCACGGGTGGCGCCGCCGCACGGCACCCAGCTCGCGCACCGAGCGTTCCG
>NZ_SAYU02000153.1 GCF_004025965.2 Phycicoccus flavus
TGGTCCCCGGTCTCGACGGCGATACCGGCGGAGTAGAGCAGCTCGGCGCCGACGACGAGGGTGGCGATGACGAACAGGCCGGTGACGACGTAGGCGGTGACGTTGTCCAGGCGCATGACCCGCATGGACGCGGGGGTCGTCCAGCCCTTCTCTCGGACCCAGTAGCCGTAGGCCGCGAGGGTGATCGTGCCGCCGACGCCTCCGGCGAGGCTGAGGACGTAGATCGTCGAGCCCTCCGGCAGCAGCGGGACGATGCCGGTCACGATCTCGCCGAGGTTCGGCACGGTGAGCACCGCGGCCGCGACCATGGAGACGAACATCAGCAGCACGAGGGCGCTGAGCACCCGCTCGAAGGTGACGTAGCGCCCGCTCCACACGACGGCGAGGCCGATGAGCGCGGAGATCACGCCCCAGGCCGTCACCGACAGCGCGGGGAAGAGGCTGTAGAGGGCCAGGCCGGTGCCGGCCATGGCCGCGGCGCCGTAGACGAAGCCCCAGACCACGATGTACGGGC
>NZ_SAYU02000016.1 GCF_004025965.2 Phycicoccus flavus
ACGCCCTCGTTGAAGATCGCCGTCCCGATGCCGGTGCCGAGGGTCGTGAGGATGACGAGCCCCTCGTGCCCGGCGGCGGCGCCGTAGTTGAGCTCGCCGACCCCGGCGGCGTCGGCGTCGTTGACGACGACGACGTCGTGCTGCAGCCGGTCCTCCAGCAGCTTCTCGATGTCGCAGCCGATCCACGACTTGTCGATGTTCGCCGCGGTCTTCACGACCCCGTGCTGGACGACACCGGGGATCGTCACCCCGATGGGGGAGTCGCTGCGGACCTCGTCGAAGTGGTCGACGATCTGCGCGATGACGTCGCAGACGGCCTCGGGCGTCGAGACCGCGGGGGTCTCGATGCGCAGCCGCTTCTGCGCGAACGCGCCGGCGTCGAGGTCGACCGGCGCCCCCTTGATGCCGCTGCCGCCGACGTCGATGCCCAACGGGTGTCCGGTGCTCATGCTGCGTCTCCCAGGGTGAGGATCTCCGGCCCGTCCTCGGTGACGAGCAGGGTGTGTTCGAACTGCGCGGACCGGCGCCGGTCCTTGGTGACGACGGTCCAGCCGTCGTCCCACATCTCCCAGTCCGGCGTGCCGAGGTTGAGCATCGGCTCGACAGTGAAGGTCATGCCCGCCTGGATCACCGTGTCGTAGGACGGCGCGGCGTCGTAGTGGGGGATGATCAGCCCGCTGTGGAAGGCCGAGCCGATCCCGTGGCCGGTGAAGTCCCGGACGACGCCGTAGCCGAAGCGCTTGGCGTAGGACTCGATGACCCGGCCGATGACGTTGACCTCGCGGCCGGGGCGGACCGCGCGGATGCCGCGCATCATCGCCTCGTGGGTGCGCTCGACGAGCAGCCGCGACTCGTCGTCGACGTCGCCGCAGAAGTACGTCGCGTCGGTGTCGCCGTGGACGCCATCGACGTAGGCCGTGATGTCGATGTTGACGATGTCGCCGTCCTCGAGCCGGCGGTCGTCCGGGATGCCGTGGCAGACGACCTCGTTGACCGAGGTGCACAGCGACTTGGGGAAGCCGCGGTAGCCGAGCGTCGAGGGGTAGGCGTGGTGGTCCAGGAGGTACTCGTGCCCCACCCGGTCGATCTCGTCGGTCGTGACGCCCGGCGCGATGGCCTCCGCGGCCGCGGCCATGGCGTTCGCCGCGATCCGGCCGGCCACCCGCATTTTCTCGACCGTCTCCGCGTCCTTGACCTCCGACCCGGTGAAGCGGGCCGGGCCCGGCTTGTCGACGTACTCCGGTCGGGCGATCGAGGGAGGGACGGCGCGGCGGGGACCGACCGTTCCGGGGGCGACACTGGTGGAGGTCGAGCGCATACGGTGAGTCTAGGCAGTGCGCACCGACGAAGGAGAGCCCGAGATGCCCTACTGGTTCAACGTCGACACCGGAGCGGTCGAGACCGACGAGACCCGCAGCCAGGACGCGAACGTCCTCGGCCCCTACGAGACCGAGGAGGCGGCCGCCAACGCCCTCACGGCCGCCCGCGAGCGGACCGAGGCGTGGGACGCCGAGGACCGTGAGTGGGAGCAGCGCGGCAGCAAGCCCTCGTTCGGCGAGGACTGAGCGAAGGGCTCAGCCGTTGACCTGGCGGTGCACCGAGAGCGCGTAGGTGCTCTCGGGGGTGAAGCGCTCGCGGTCCCAGGAGGACCAGCGCCCGATGTAGGACAGCCCCGCCACGCGCGCCCAGCGGTCGTAGTGCCGCAGGTCGACGGGTGCGGCGCCCTCCGGCAGCGACTCCCCGAGGCCGAACCCGGCGACGAGGTACCCGCCCGGCGCGAGGTGCGCCGCGAGTCGTTCGAGCACCTGCGGCAGCGTGCCGTCGGCGAGGAACGGGACGACGTTGCCCGCGAGCAGCACGACGTGGAACTCCTGCTCGTGGCGCAGGTCGAGGGTGGCGAGGTCGGCGACGAGGAAGCGGGTGCTCCGGTCCTCCTGGGCCAGGGCCACGAGGTCGGGGTCGGCGTCCACCCCGATGGCGTAGTGGCCGAGGCGGGTGAGCTCGGAGGCGACCCGCCCGAAGCCGCAGCCGGCGTCGAGCACCCGGGAGGGCGGCGGCACGAGCTCGGTGACGAAGCGGGCCTCGCCGTGGAGGTCCTGGCCGGCGGCGGCGAGGTCGAGGAAGCGCTGCCGGTAGGCGCGGGCCGCCGCCGGGCCGCGCTGGAGGCCGGACCACCGGGTCGGGGGCCCCGGACGCACGGGGGGCGTGTTCGTCGGCCACATGCCGCTGCGCGGCGCGCTGTCGGTCATCGGGTCACCCTCAGGAGTCGAAGGAGTGCTCGGCGGCGGGGAAGGTCCCGCCGGCGACGTCGGCGGCGTACTCCTGCGCCGCGTGCAGGAGCGCGCCGCGCAGGTCGGCGTACCGCTTGACGAAGCGCGGCATCCGTCCGCCGCGCAGCCCGGCCATGTCCTGCCAGACGAGGACCTGCGCGTCGCAGTCGGGCCCGGCGCCGATGCCGATGGTGGGGATGCGCAGCGCCTCGGTCACCTGGGCCGCCACCGGCGCGGGCACCATCTCCATGACGACCGCGAAGCAGCCGGCCGCCTCCAGGGCCAGGGCGTCGTCGAGGAGCTTCTCGGCGCCCGCGCCGCGGCCCTGCACCTTGTAGCCGCCGAGGACGTGCTCGCTCTGCGGGGTGAAGCCGATGTGGCCCATGACGGGGATGCCGGCGCGCACGAGCAGCTCGACCTCCGGCACCATCGCCGCCCCGCCCTCGAGCTTGACCGCGTGGGCCAGGCCCTCCTTCATGAACCGCGTCGCGGTCGCCAGGGCCTGCTGCGGGCTCGCCTGGTAGGACCCGAACGGCAGGTCGGCGACGACCATCGAGCGCCGGGCGGCGCTCGTCACCGCGCGCACGAGGGGGACCAGGTGGTCGACGGTGACCGGCACGGTCGTCTCGAAGCCGTAGACGTTGTTGCCGGCCGAGTCGCCCACGAGGAGCACGGGGACGCCGGCTTCGTCGAAGATCTCCGCCGTGTACATGTCGTAGGCGGTGAGCATGGCCCACTTCTCGCCGCGCTCCTTCATCGCCGTGAGGTGCGGCACCCGCACCCGCCGCTGGGGCGCGGCCTGGACGCCGGTGCCGTAGGGCGCGGTGGTCTCGGCCGCGGGCGGTTCCGCCGTGGGGGAGGAGGACGTCGTCGGCTCGCTCATGGCTCGATCGTAGGCCCGGAGACGGGGGAGCCCCGGCGGTCACGAGGACCGCCGGGGCTCCGGCTCCCGGCGCGGGGCCGGGAGCGTGCTCACTTCTTCGGCGCCACCGTGATGTTGAGGTGGGAGCCGGACGAGCCGCCGTTGACCGTGACCGTGGTCCCGGTCTTCGGCACGTCGACACCGGTCCAGCCCGGCTGGTAGCGGCCCACGTGGTCGCCGGTGCAGGCGTCCGCGTCGCAGTCGTACCACCAGGTCTTGGTGTCGTCGAAGGTGCGGACGGCCGGCTGCGACGGGATGCTCGCGGGCTGGCTGTCCTTGTGGATGGTGATCGCGTCCGTGCGCTCGGTCCCGAAGGTCGAGTCGTACGACAGGAGGCGCTGACGCATCAGCTGCCCGTCCGCGTAGTGGTGGAACGTCGGGTGCGCGTCGACCGGCAGCAGCAGGCCCTCACCCGGGTGGTCGCCCACGTTGTTGTCGGTGAACTCGTCGTTCCAGTACCAGACGAGCAGGCCGTTCTGGTACGGGTAGGTCTCGACCCAGTCGGGCCGCGAGTCCGCGAAGCCGAAGTTGTACGCCGTGCGCAGCGAGGCGTCGTAGCCGTCGTACTGGCGGTTCTCCAGGACGTAGGCGTTGAAGAACTTCTGGACCTCGGTCCCGGTGGTCTCGCTGAACCCGTCGAACGTCCAGCCGTCGTCCAGCGCGGTGCCGCCGACGGTGATGGCGTCGACCTGGAAGCCGGACTCCGCGACGGCGCCGTCGGTCTGGTAGCGGAAGCGGATCGACGTCGTGCCCGCGGGCAGCGTCGCCGTCAGCTCGGTCCACTCGGGCTGCGAGCCGGTGATGCCGGCGCCGCTGTTGTTGAACCCGCTCTGGTTGTGGCCGGAGTGCGTGGCGCTGTCGGACAGGTTGGTCATGACCGGCGAGAAGTTCGTGCCGTCGGAGGACGCCTCGAGGAACGCGTAGTCCCACTCGGCCTCGATCTCGTAGCGGACCTGGGCCGACAGCGCCGTCCCGGTGATCCCGCCGTGGGTCATCGTCGTGTTGAGGTCGTTGCCCGACCCGCTGTAGAAGAACGTCTCGCCCTCGTACGGGGTCCCGATCTCCTGCGGGACCTCCTTGTCGGGCAGGACGACGAAGACCGCCTGCGGGGACTTCGTGGCCGGCACGTTCGGGCCGAGCTTGTGCGTCGACTTCTGGCCGGCGTAGGCGGTCTCGTAGAACGGGCCCTTGTCACCCTGCGGGCTCAGCCAGCCCAGCTGGAGCAGCTCCCAGGCGGACAGGTCCGTGGGCGCGTCGCCGATGCCGTCGTCCCCGCCGTCGCCGATGTTGGCGCCGGAGGACATGAGGGTCCAGAAGGCCGTGGAGTTCTCGGCGCCGCCGGTGTTCCCGGAGGTGTCGTAGAGGTCCGGCAGGCCGAGGTCGTGGCCGTACTCGTGGGCGAAGACGCCGAGGCCGCCGTTCTCGGGCTGGACGGTGTAGTCGCCGAGCCAGATGCCCGTGGGGTTGTTCGGGATCTTGCTGCTGGAGACGATGCCGCTGTTGGCGCCGATGTTGACCCCGGAGCCGAGCGGGCCGCCACCCTGGAGGTTCGCGTACCAGCGGTGGCTCCAGATGGCGTCGCTGCCCTGGTTCGGGTCGCCCGCGGCCTGGTCGCCACCGGCGTGCACGACCTGCATGTGGTCGATGACGCCGTCCGGCTCGTTGAAGTCGCCGTCACCGTCGATGTCGTAGCGGTCCCAGACGTCGAACTGCGACAGGTAGTCCTGGATCTCGGCCATCGTCATGCCGGCGTCGAGGCGCTGCTTCACCCAGACGGCCATGGCGTCGCGAGTGAGGGCCTTGGACGTGGCGCAGACGATGCCGCCGCAGTAGTCACGGCCGTAGAGCGCCTCGTTGAAGGGCACCTTGACCCAGCCGTGCACGGCGCCGCGGACCGAGTAGCGGTTCGAGGACTGCGTCTCGTAGTACTCCGCCATCCGGTTGAAGTACATGTCCTCGTAGTGGGCCTTGTCGTAGTCGGCCTGCCAGAGGGTGGAGTTGTCGACGCTGCGGTCCGGCTCGGGGATCTCGTTGTGCAGCGGGCCGGTGACGTCGGTGGTGCTGCCGTCCGGCGGGGGACCCTGGAAGATCGCGTTCGGGTACTGCTCGTCCCCGAACTCGACGATGATGACGAAGACCGGGTCGGTGCCCTCGCGCTCGAGCTCGACGTACTGGCCCTTGCCGACCTTGGCCGTCTTGCCCTGGTAGCCCTTCTTGCCCTCGACCCGCTTCTGCAGCGCGGCCTCCTTGAGGGCGGCCTGCTTGCGGGCCATCGGGAGCGGGTGCTCGGGGACGTGCCCCGTGTCCTTCTCGGCGCCCTGCTCGGCGAGCCCGGTCTGCACGGGTGCGGCGGCCTGCGCCGGCCCGGTGCTCACGAGCCCGGCGACGAGCAGGCCGCTCGCCGCCGCGGCGACCGCACGGCCGCCGACGGTGCTCAGGTGTCTCTTCACGAATTGATCCCCTGTCCGGATCGCGGGTGACGGACCTCGGGGCAGGTGTGAGCCACGAGGTTGAGGGAATCCTCAGGTCGCGGACGGGGTGTTGACCAGAGCGGATGGCAGGGCGTTACCGATTCGTGACCTTCCCCGTCGCAGGTCCGGACGCCGGAGTCGCCGCTGTTCAGAGCGCATGGTTGAGCCGGATTCGAACGTTCGTCTAACCCGCGGATCCGGTCGACCCGACCTGCGCTTGACGAAAAACTGACGAACAGTTGGGTGTTCGACCGCCGATCCTGTGGTTTCGTCCACGGTGCTCGCCGCACTGACAGAGCGGGAGCAAACCCCCATGGAGGAGATCTCGTGAAGAGACGACACGTCAGCGCTGTGTCAGGGGTGGCCGTCGCGGCCCTCGCCCTGACGCTGGCGCCGTACACCGCGCAGGCGGCATCCCAGGCTCCGGTGATCCCGGAGAAGGGTGCGCCCACGCAGCACGACAACCTGCCGAACCCCCTCGGCGACCGTCAGGCGGAGCTGCGCCAGGAGGCCGTCAAGCAGCTCGTCACGGGCAAGGCCCGGACCAAGACGATCAAGGGCAACCGGGTCATCGAGCTCAAGAGCGAGAAGGCCAACGGCAAGTCGAAGTACGTCAACTACCCGTCGGAGCGCGAGGAGGACATCTTCACGATCCTCACCGACTTCGGCGACAAGACGCTGGCCGGCCAGAACCAGGCCCCCGGACCGGTGCACAACCAGATCCCGGAGCCGGACCGCAACTGGGACGGCAGCGCGACCGACGACAACTCGACGTACTGGATCCCGGACTTCGACCGGGAGCACTACCAGGACATGATGTTCGGCGAGGGGGAGTCCTTCAAGGACTTCTACCAGAAGCAGTCCAACGGCCGGTTCACCGCCAAGGGCGACGTCTCCGACTGGGTCAAGGTGCCCTACAACGAGGCGCGCTACGGCTCGAACTCGGTGCCGCAGTCCAACGGCTACTGGAACTACATCAAGGACACGGCGACCGCCTGGTACAACGACCAGAAGGCCCAGGGCAAGACCGACGCCGAGATCAAGGACTACCTCTCGCAGTTCGACAAGGTCGACCGCTACGACTACGACGGCGACGGCGACTTCAACGAGCCCGACGGCTACATCGACCACTTCCAGGCCATCCACGCCGGTGAGGGCGAGGAGGCCGGTGGCGGCCAGCAGGGCACGGACGCCATCTGGAGCCACCGCTGGTACGCCTACTCCAACAACGTGGGCCGCCAGGGTCCGGAGATGAACAAGCTCGGCGGCGTGCCGCTCGGCGACTCCGGCATGTGGATCGGCGACTACACGACCGAGCCCGAGAACGGTGGCCTCGGCGTGTTCGCGCACGAGTTCGGCCACGACCTCGGCCTGCCGGACCTCTACGACACCGCGGGTGGCGACAACGGCACCGGCTTCTGGACCCTCATGTCCGGTGGCTCGTGGATGAACCACGGCAAGGACGCCATCGGCACCACGCCCGGCTACATGGGTGCGTGGGAGAAGCTGCAGCTCGGCTGGCTCGACTACGAGACCGTCGAGTACGGCGACGACACCACGCTCACGCTCGGCCCGGCCGACCGCTCGGTCAAGGTCAAGGGCCCCCAGGGCAAGGGCGACTCGCCGGCGGTCCTCCCGCAGGCCGTCGTGGTCAACCTGCCCGAGCGCACGCTGACGACGAAGCGCAACACCCCGCGCTCCGGGTCGGCCGAGTGGTGGAGCGGTTACGGCGACGACATCAACGCGACGCTGAGCCGGGACATCGACCTCACGGGCGCCACGAGCGCCTCGGTCGAGGCCTACCTCGACGGTGACCTCGAGCTCGACTACGACTTCCTCTACGGCGAGGTGTCCACCAACGGTGGCTCCACGTGGGAGCAGGTCAACGAGCCCATCGACGGCTCCATCGACGGCGGCGACAGCAACGTCGCGTGGACGAAGATCGCCTTCGACCTGTCCGACTACGCCGGCCAGGACATCACCTTCCGCTTCCGCTTCAGCAGCGACGGCGGCGTGAGCAGCGAGGCCTTCCTCGACGACATCACGACGACCGTCGACGGCGAGAGCACGACCGACGACGTCGAGAGCGGCGCCGGCGCCTGGACCCCCGCGGGTGGCTTCAGCATCACCTCGGGCACCATCACCAAGACCGTGCAGGACTTCTACATGGTCGAGAACCGCGTCTACAGCGGCTACGACGAGACGCTCGCGCAGGGGCCGTACAACTTCGGCTTCGCGAACACCCGGCCCGACTGGGTCGAGCGCTTCCCGTACCAGAACGGCATGCTCGTCTGGTTCTCCAACGGTGAGTACACGGACAACAACACCAGCACCCACCCGGGCGCCGGTCTGATCCTGCCCGTGGACGCCCGCCCGAAGCCGGTGACGTTCCCGAACGGGGCGCTGCTCGGCAACCGGCGGCAGCCGTTCGACGCGACCTTCGGTCGTGAGAAGACCGACGAGGTCACGTTCCACCGCAACGGCGTCCCGACGACGGTGCCCTCCTCCAAGGGCATCCCGACGTTCGACGACACCAACCCCAACGCCTACTGGACCGCGGACAACCCGTGGGCCTCCACCAAGGTCGCCGGCAGCGGCACCAGCATCACGGTGGACAAGGCGATGAAGAACGGTGACGAGCTCGGCATCTCGGTGAACTTCTCCGACTGACGACCACGTCGCACCACGCGGGGCCCGGGCGCGAGAGCGCCCGGGCCCTTCGCGTGCCCCGCTCACGGGGGCGCGCCGCATGCGGCAGGATCGGACCATGGACCGTCAGCAGGAGTTCGTCCTCCGCACCATCGAAGAGCGCGACATCCGGTTCGTCCGGCTCTGGTTCACCGACGTCCTCGGCACGCTGAAGTCGGTGGCCATCGCCCCGGCCGAGCTGGAGGGGGCCTTCGCGGAGGGGATCGGCTTCGACGGCTCCTCCATCGAGGGGTTCGTGCGCGTCTACGAGTCCGACATGCTCGCCCAGCCCGACCCGGGCACCTTCCAGGTGCTGCCCTGGCGCGGCGACACGGGCGGAACGGCCCGGATGTTCTGCGACATCTCGACGCCGGACGGCTCGCGCAGCATGGCCGACCCGCGCAACGTCCTCCAGCGGGCGCTCGCCAAGGCCGCCGACATGGGCTTCACCTTCTACACCCACCCCGAGATCGAGTTCTACCTGCTCAAGCCGGGCTGGGTGCCGGGCACGGCGCCGGAGCCGATCGACACCTCCGGCTACTTCGACCACACCCCGCACGGCAGCAGCGCCGACTTCCGGCGGGCCGCGATCACGATGCTGGAGACGATGGGCATCTCCGTCGAGTTCAGCCACCACGAGGCCGGACCGGGCCAGAACGAGATCGACCTGCGCTACGCCGACGCGCTCTCGACCGCGGACAACGTCATGACCTTCCGCACGGTCGTCAAGGAGGTCGCCCTCGAGCAGGGCATCTACGCCTCCTTCATGCCGAAGGTCTTCGCGCAGCACCCCGGCTCGGGCATGCACACCCACATGTCGCTCTTCGAGGGCGACACCAACGCCTTCCACGAGCCCGGCGCGCCCTACCAGCTCTCCAAGGTCGGCCGGCAGTTCATCGCCGGTCTGCTGCACCACGGCGCCGAGACCGCCGCCGTGACCAACCAGTGGGTCAACAGCTACAAGCGGCTGTGGGGCGGGGGAGAGGCGCCCGCGCACCTCACCTGGGGCCACAACAACCGCTCCGCGCTCGTGCGGGTGCCGATGTACAAGCCCGACAAGGGGCAGAGCACCCGGGTCGAGGTGCGCAGCATCGACACCGCGTGCAACCCCTACCTCACCTACGCCGTCCTGCTGGCCGCCGGCCTCAAGGGCATCGAGGAGGGCTACGAGCTGCCGCAGGAGACCGAGGACGACGTGTGGAGCCTCACCGACTCCGAGCGTCGCGCCATGGGCATCCGGCCGCTGCCGGCGAGCCTGTCCGAGGCCATCGAGATCATGGAGGACAGCGAGCTCGTGGCCGAGACCCTCGGCGAGCACGTCTTCGACTTCTTCCTGCGCAACAAGCGGGCGGAGTGGCTCGACTACCGCAACCAGGTCACGGCCTTCGAGCTCGAGCGGTACCTGCCGAGCCTGTGACCTCACCGTGAGCTCGCGCGCGCCCGAGTCGGTCCCCGCCGGGGTCGCCCGGCTGGGCTTCACCGACCCCGCCCGCGCGAACGCCCTCCTCGACGACCCCGCGCTCGACGGCCTGGCCGGGACCCCGGACCGCATCGACGCCGGCGGACTGGCCGAGGCGCTCTCGCGCACGGCCGACCCCGACGGCGCGCTGCTCGGCCTGGTCCGCGTCCTCGAGAGCGCCGCCGCGTCGGGCGGCGTGCGCGGCGACCTCGTCGACCGGCTCGGGCGGGACGCGACGGCCCGGCGCCGGCTCTTTGCCGTCCTCGGTGCCTCCGGCGCGCTCGTCGACCACCTCGTCGCCCACCCGGAGCACTGGCGGGCCGCCACCGACGCCGTGCCCCGGGACGCCGACGACCGGCGGGCCGCGCTCGTCGCCGCGGTCGGTGACCCCGGTCCGGTCCCGCCCGCGGACGCGCTGCGCGTCGCCTACCGGGAGCAGCTGCTCGGCATCGCCGCGCTCGACCTCGTCGCCGACGACGCCTCGCGGGTGCTGCCCGAGACCGCCGCCGCGCTCGCCGACCTCGCGGCTGCCGCGCTGGAGGCGGCCCTGGTCATCGCCCGCGCGGAGGTCGGCGAGGCGGCCGACACCTGCCGGCTCGCCGTCGTCGCGATGGGCAAGACCGGCGGGCGCGAGCTCAACTACGTCTCCGACGTCGACGTCATCTTCGTCGCCGAGCCGGCGGACGGCGTCGCCGAGAACGCCGCGCTCGTCGTCGCCACCGACCTCGCCACCCGCCTCATGCGGCTCTGCTCGGCGTCCACGCCGGCGGGGTCGCTGTGGCAGGTCGACCCCGCGCTGCGGCCGGAGGGCAAGAACGGCCCGCTCGTGCGCACCGTCGCCAGCCATCGCGCGTACTACGAGCGCTGGGCCAAGACGTGGGAGTTCCAGGCCCTCCTCAAGGCCCGCCCGGTCGCGGGCGACGCCGAGGTCGGCGCCGCCTACGTCGACGCGGTCCGGCCGATGGTGTGGCAGGCGTCCGCGCGGGACAACTTCGTTCCCGACGTCCAGGCCATGCGCCGCCGCGTCGAGGACCACATCCCCAAGGCCGAGGCCGAGCGGCAGATCAAGCTCGGCCCCGGCGGCCTGCGCGACGTCGAGTTCTCCGTCCAGCTGCTCCAGCTCGTCCACGGCCGGGCCGACGAGACACTGCGCAGCGCCTCGACCCTGGAGGCCCTGGAGGCGCTGTCGGCCGGCGGGTACATCGGCCGCGACGACGCCGCCGTGCTCGAGGCCGCCTACCGGTGGCTGCGGGCGCTGGAGCACCGGGTGCAGCTCTCCCGGCTGCGGCGGACCCACCTCATGCCGACGAGCGAGCAGGACCTGCGGCGGCTCGGGCGGGCGCTCGGGCTGCGCCGCGACCCCGCGGACTCGGTGCAGGAGCAGTGGCGGGCGCGCCGCCGCGAGGTGCGCCGCCTGCACGAGCGGATCTTCTACCGGCCGCTCCTCTCGGCCGTCGCCCGGCTGTCCGACCAGGACGTCCGCCTCAGCCCCGAGGCCGCCCGCGCGCGGCTGTCGGCGCTCGGCTTCCGCGACCCCGCCGGGGCGCTGCGCCACCTCGAGGCCCTGACCTCCGGGGTCAGCCGCCGGGCCGCCATCCAGCGCCAGCTCCTGCCGGTCATGCTCCAGTGGTTCGCCGACGAGGCCGACCCCGACACCGGGCTGCTCGCCTTCCGCAAGATCAGCGACGAGCTCGGCGCCACGCACTGGTACCTGCGGCTGCTGCGCGACGAGGGGTCGGCCGCCGAACGGCTCGCGCACACCCTGGCCCGCAGCCGGTACGCCGGGGCGCTGCTCGAGCAGGCGCCGGAGTGCGTCCAGTTCCTCGCCGACGCCGAGGGCATGACGCCCCGGCCGCGGGCCGAGGTGCTGCGGCGGATGCGCTCGGCGGCCGGCCGCAAGGACGACCCCGAGGCCGCGGTCCTCGCCGCCCGCACCATCCGCCGGTCCGAGCTGTTCCGGGTCGCCGTCGCCGACCTCGGCGGCACGATCACGCTGCCGCAGCTCGGGGCGGCCATGACCGACCTCACCGCTGCACTGCTCGAGACGACCCTCGAGGTCGCCCACCGCGCCGTCTGCGACCGCACCGGCGAGGAGCCGCTCACGGCGCTGCTCGTCGTCGGCATGGGCCGTCTCGGTGGCGGGGAGCAGGGCTACGGCTCGGACGCCGACGTCCTCTTCGTCCACGACCCGCTGCCCGGCGCCGACGAGCAGGCCGCGCAGCACCAGGCCATGGAGGTCGTCAAGCTCCTCATCGCGCTGCTCGGGCGCGGGGGACCGGACCCTCGGCTCGACGTCGACGCCGGGCTGCGGCCCGAGGGCAAGAACGGCCCGCTCGTGCGCTCGCTCGCGTCCTACCGCGAGTACTACGCCCGCTGGTCGCTCGTCTGGGAGGCGCAGGCGCTGCTGCGCGCCACCCCGGTGGCGGGCGACCCCGGCGTCGCCGAGCGGTTCACGGAACTCGTCGACTCCATCCGCTGGCCGTCCGGGGGGCTGACCCCCGCGCAGGTGCGCGAGATCCGCACCCTCAAGGCCCGGATGGAGTCCGAGCGGCTGCCCCGGGGCGCCGACCGCAAGACGCACTTCAAGCTCGGGCACGGCGGCCTGTCCGACGTCGAGTGGGTCGTCCAGCTCCTCCAGCTGCGGTGGGCGCACGACCGGCCCGAGCTGCGCACCGCGTCGACGCTGGGGGCGCTGGAGGCGGCCCAGCGGCTCGGCCTGGTCAGCGACGAGCACGCCGCGGCCCTCGCCGCGTCCTGGCGGCTCGCCTCGACGATGCGGAACGCGAGTGTGCTCTTCCGCGGCAAGCCCAGCGACGCCGTGCCCACCTACGACCGCGACGCCGACGGGGTGGCCCGGATCCTCGGCCTCGGCACCGGGGGAGGGCAGGACCTCGCGGAGCACTACCGGCGGGTGGCGCGGCGGGCCCGGGCGGCGTTCGAGGAGGAGTTCTACGGCGCCTGACCGCGGGTGTCCGGAGCCTGCCTCGCCGGGCAGGATCCGGCCAGGGCGTGGCATGCTTCGTCCCGTGACGACGAGCGACCCGACGCGCGGGGACCAGCCGCGTCCGGACCCCGTCCCCACCTTCGGTGAGGGGTTCTACGAGTACGCGACGGGCCGCTGGTCCTGGAGCCCCGAGATGTTCACCCTGCTCGGCGTCGTCGACGACGGCCGGCCGGTCGAGGAGCAGGTCTACGAGCGGATGCACCCCTCGGACCGGGCGACGGTGGCCGAGAGCCTCGCCCGCAGCATCGAGGACGGCGGTCCGTTCGCCGGGCAGTACCGGATCCGCGACGACGAGGGACGTGAGCGCTCGGTGGCCTTCGTCGGCGACGTCGAGCGGGACGCCTCGGGGGCCTCGCGGCTCGGCGTGGACGGGCGGCCGGTCCGGCTGCGCGGCGTCGCCTTCGACGTCTCGCGCGCCGCCCGCCAGGCGGCCTCGGAGGCGGTGACCGCCGCCACGGCCGACCGGGCCGCCATCGAGCAGGTCAAGGGCGCGCTGATGTTCGAGTACGGCCTGGACGCCGACGCCGCCTTCGGGCTGCTCTCGCGCTACAGCCAGCGCGGCAACGTCAAGCTCGCCGTCGTCGCCCGCCGGGTGGCCGACCTGCTCGGCCGCCAGACCGAGCCCGGCACGGAGCGGTCGCTGCTGCAGATCCTGGAGTGGGCGCTCGCCTCGCACGACGACGTCGCCGAGACCGGCTGACCGGCGACGGGACGCCCGGCCGACGCTCCCTAGACTGGGGGCATGTCCGACACCCCGACCGGAGTGATCCCGCGCCTGGACCTGCGCGGCCGACGTCCCGGCCTGCGCGAGCTGCGGGCCGCGCTGCCGCGGGCGGACTTCGACGTCGAGGCCGCCCTCGGCGCCGTGCGGCCGGTCGTCGAGGACGTCCGCGAGCGCGGGGCCGCCGCGCTGCACGACGCCGCCGAGCGCTTCGACGGGGTGCGCCCGCCCGCCCTCCGGGTGCCCGCCGAGGTCGTGGCCGGGGCGCTGGAGACGCTCGACCCCCTCGTGCGCGCCGCGCTCGAGGAGTCGATCCGCCGCGCCCGGCTCGTCCACGCCGACCAGCGGCGCTCCGAGGGCGTCACCCGGGTCGCCCCGGGCGGCACCGTCCGCGAGCGCTGGGTGCCGGTGGACCGGGTCGGCCTCTACGTCCCCGGTGGCCGCGCGGTCTACCCGAGCAGCGTCGTCATGAACGTCGTCCCGGCCCAGGAGGCCGGCGTCCCCAGCCTCGCCGTGGCCAGCCCGCCGCAGCGCGACCACGGCGGGTGGCCGCACCCGACGATCCTCGCCGCCTGCGCGCTGCTCGGCGTCGACGAGGTCTACGCGGTCGGCGGCGCCCAGGCCGTCGCCGCCCTCGCGTACGGCTTCGAGGAGGACGGCGCGGTCTGCGAGCCGGTGTCCCTCGTCACCGGTCCCGGCAACATCTACGTCACCGCGGCCAAGCGGCTGCTCAAGGGGCTCATCGGCATCGACTCCGAGGCCGGCCCGACCGAGATCGGCGTCCTCGCCGACGACACCGCCGACCCCGAGCACGTCGCCGCCGACCTGGTCTCCCAGGCCGAGCACGACCCGCTCGCGGCCGCGGTGCTCGTCACCGACAGCCCGGCCCTGGCCGCCGCCGTCGAGGAGGCGCTGGGGCGTCGGGTGTCCGCGACCAAGCACACCGAGCGGGTGGCCGAGGCGCTCGCCGGGCGGCAGTCCGCGGTCGTCCTCGTCGACGACCTGGAGGTCGGGCTCGACGTCGTCAACGCCTACGCCGCGGAGCACCTCGAGATCCACACCGCCGACGCCGCCGCCGTCGCCGCCCGGGTGCGCAACGCCGGGGCCGTCTTCGTCGGCACCTGGGCGCCGGTGAGCCTCGGCGACTACTGCGCCGGGTCCAACCACGTGCTGCCCACGGGTGGCTGCGCCTGCCACAGCAGCGGGCTGTCGGTGCAGTCGTTCCTGCGCGGCATCCACGTCGTCGAGTACGACGAGGCGGCGCTGCGCGAGGTCGGCGGGCACGTCGTCGTTCTGGCCCGGGCCGAGGACCTGCCGGCCCACGGCGAGGCCGTCCTGGCCCGGGTGCCGGAGGTCGAGCCCGGTGCGTGGCCGCCCGGGCCGACCGGCTCGCGCCCCTCCTAGACTCGCCCCCATGGACGCACGGGAGCAGGTCGAGGACATGCTCCGGCCGGACCTGCGCGGGCGCACCGCCTACGGCGCCCCCCAGCTGGACGTGCCGGTGGCGCTCAACACGAACGAGAACTCCTACCCGGTGCCACACGTCGTCGTCGTCGCGATGACCCGGGCGGTTGAGGCCGTCGCGTCCGGGCTCAACCGGTACCCGGACCGCGAGTTCACGGCGCTGCGCGAGGGACTGGCCGCCTTCCTGTCCCGGTCCGGCACGGCCGTGGACGCCGCGCAGGTCTGGGCCGGGAACGGGTCCAACGAGGTGTTGCTCCACCTGCTCCAGGCCTTCGGCGGACCGGGTCGGACGGCGCTCGGCTTCACCCCGGCCTACTCCATGCACCCGATCATCACGACGACCACGGGCACCGCCTGGGTCGACGGGATGCGCGGCGTCGCCGGCCGCGGCGCGTTCGACCTCGACGCCGGGGCCGCCGTCGCGCAGGTGCGCGAGCACCGGCCGGACGTCGTGTTCCTCTGCTCGCCGAACAACCCGACGGGCACCGCCCTCGGGCTCGACGTCGTCGAGGCGGTGCACGACGCCACCGACGGCCTCGTCGTCGTCGACGAGGCCTACGCCGAGTTCGCCCGCCCCGGTACGCCGTCCGCCCTCACCCTGCTCGCCGGGCGGCCGCGGATGGTCGTCACCCGGACGATGAGCAAGGCCTTCGCGCTGGCCGGCGGCCGGCTGGGCTACCTGGCCGCCGACCCCGCGCTCACCGACGCGCTGCGGCTGGTGCGGATGCCCTACCACCTCTCCAGCGTCACCCAGGCCGTCGCGCTCGCGGCGCTGGCCCACGCCGACCTCATGCTCGAGACCGTCGGCGTCGTCAAGGACCAGCGCGACCGCATCGTCGAGGCGGTCGCCGCGCTCGGGCTGGACCCGGTGCCGAGCGACGCCAACTTCGTCCTCTTCGGCGGTCTCGCCGACGCCCCCGGGACGTGGCGCGCGCTGCTCGAGCGGGGCGTCCTCGTCCGTGACGTGGGCATCCCGCACTATCTTCGTGTCACGGCCGGGACCCCCGAGGAGACCACCGCGTTCCTCGACGCCCTCGCCGCGCTCGTCCCCACCCACGCAGGAGCCGTCCCGTGAGCACCGCGCAGACCCACCGCACCGCCACGGTGCGCCGGGCCACGTCCGAGAGCACCGTCGAGGTCACCGTCGACCTCGACGGCACCGGCCGCGGGGAGGTGAGCACCGGGGTGCCGTTCTACGACCACATGCTCCTCTCGCTGGCCAAGCACTCGCTGCTCGACCTCACCGTGCGGGCCGACGGCGACACCCACGTCGATGCCCACCACACCGTCGAGGACGTCGCCATCGTCCTCGGGCAGGCCGTCCGCGAGGCCCTCGGGGACAAGTCGGGCATCGCCCGGTTCGGCGACGCGACCGTCCCGCTCGACGAGGCGCTCGTCCAGGCCGTCGTCGACGTCGCCGGGCGCCCGTACGTCGTCCACACCGGCGAGCCCGCGGGCCAGGAGTACGCCGTCATCGGCGGGCACTTCGTCGGCTCGCTCACCCGGCACGTCCTGGAGTCCTTCGCCTTCCACGCCCAGGTCGCGCTGCACGTGCGCGTCCTCTCCGGCCGCGACCCGCACCACCTCGTCGAGGCCCAGTTCAAGGCGCTGGCCCGCGCCCTGCGCGCCGCCGTGGCCCGCGACGCGCGCGTCGAGGGCGTGCCGAGTGCGAAGGGCGCCCTCTAACCCCGTGGCCGGCGAGGTCCGCACGGGGACGGGGCACGGGCTGCTGCTCGTGCGCCGCTCGCCGGGTGCCGTCGGCCGGTGGCTCCGGCGCGGGCTCGTCGCCTCGACGATGGCCCCGCTCGGCGCGTGGACCGGGGTCACCGTCGCCGAGACCGCCGCCCGCAGCGCCGCGCCCTACGACGTCGCCCTCGAGGTGCTCGCCGCCCGGCCGGCGCCGCGCGGGGGCAGGCCGGTGCTCGGCTTCTTCGACCTGCACGGCAAGGCCGCCCTCACCCTCCAGGCGAGCGGGCTGCGCAAGCCCCAGCGCTGGCTCGTCTGGCAGCCGGGCGTCGGCGTCGTCGAGACCCCCTCCCTGCCGCGGCTCGGGCTGCCCTCGCTCGTCGACGCCGCCGGGGCGCGGGGCGACGACGTCGCCGAGCGGGTCGGCGGCGTGCTCCGCGGCCACGAGGGCCAGGCGCTCGACGTCCTCGTCACCGTCCTCGGGCTGCTCGGCCTGCCCGGCGAGGACCTCCTCGTGCGCGGGGACTGTGCCGGCGCCAGCGACGTCGAGCCCGGGACCCGCGGGGTGCTGATGTTCGACCGGCTCATGGCCGACGAGGCCCAGCACCGGGCCGAGTGGGAGGCCGCCTGGGGCGGCCCGGCGCCCGGCCCGCGGGAGACCCGGTGAGCCCGTCCGTCGTCGTCCTCGACTACGGCAGCGGGAACATCCGCTCGGCCGTGCGCGCCCTCGAGCACGTCGGCGCCGACGTCGAGCTCACCGCCCGGCGCGAGGCCGCCCTCGCCGCCGACGGCCTCTTCGTCCCCGGCGTCGGCAACTTCCACGCCTGCATGGCCGGGCTGGTGGCCGCCGACGGCCCGGCCGTCGTGGACCGGCGCCTCGCCGGCGGGCGTCCGGTGCTCGGCGTGTGCGTCGGGATGCAGGTGCTCTTCGAGGGCTCCACCGAGGCCGGTGCCGCTCCGGTGCCCGGGGCCGGGCAGTGGCCGGGCACGGTCACCCGCCTGCACGCCGACGTCGTCCCGCACATGGGCTGGTCCACCGTGCAGGCGCCGGCGGGCACGACCCTCTTCGCCGGGGTCGAGGACGAGCGCTTCTACTTCGTGCACTCCTACGCCGCGCACACCTGGGACCTGCCCCCCGGCGAGGGGGCCCTCGCCGCCGCCGACCCCCGCGTCACCTGGGCCGTCCACGGCGAGCGGTTCGTCGCCGCCGTCGAGAACGGTCCGCTCGCCGCCACCCAGTTCCACCCGGAGAAGTCCGGGGCCGCCGGGCTCGCGCTGCTCGAGAACTGGGTCCGCTCGCTCTGACCGGGCAGACTGGCCCCGCGTCGGGCGCCGAGACGGGCGCCCCGAGCACCCCCTGAGCACCCGACCCCGGAGGATCCCCGTGACCGAGGCCCCGCGCCTGCAGCTGCTGCCCGCCGTCGACGTCGTCGAGGGGCGGGCGGTGCAGCTCGTCCAGGGTGTGTCCGGCTCCGGCGGCGAGTTCGGGGACCCGGTCGAGGCCGCGCTGCGCTGGCAGGAGCAGGGCTCGGAGTGGCTGCACCTCGTCGACCTCGACGCCGCCTTCGGGCGCGGGTCCAACGCCGCGCTGCTCGCCGAGATCGTCGGCCGGCTCGACATCGACGTCGAGATGAGCGGCGGGATCCGCGACGAGGAGACCCTCACCCGGGCCCTCGCCACCGGCTGTCGGCGGGTCAACGTCGGCACCGCCGCGCTGGAGGACCCCGAGTGGACCGCCCGGGCCATCGCCGAGCACGGTGACCGGGTGGCCGTCGGGCTCGACGTGCGCGGCACGACGCTCGCTGCGCGCGGCTGGACCAGCGAGGGCGGCGACCTCTGGGAGACCCTGGCCCGCCTCGACGCCGAGGGCTGCGCGCGCTACGTCGTCACCGACGTCGCCAAGGACGGGATGATGACCGGCCCCAACCTCGGGCTGCTGCGCGAGGTCTGTGCGCGCACCGACCGCCCGGTCGTCGCCTCCGGGGGCGTCTCGACCCTCGAGGACGTCGCCGCCGTGCGGGGCCTCGTGGCCGAGGGCGTCGAGGGCGCGATCGTCGGGTCGGCCCTCTACCGGGGCGCGTTCACCCTGCCCGAGGCGCTGGACGTCGCCGGCCGGCGCTGACCCCGCAAAACGGCCGGGCGGGACGTCACCGCCGGGTGGGACAGTGTCGGGGTGATCGACCGCTACCGCCGCGTCCTCGCGGTGCCCGCGCTGCGCCGGGTCCTCCTGCTCGGGATGCTCGTGCGCACGCCCGTCTTCGCCGGCGGCATCGTCGTCACCCTGCACGTCGTCTCCGCGCTCGAGCGCTCCTACGGCGCGGCCGGGGCCGTCGGCGCGGCCACGACGCTCGCCATCGCCGTGTCCGGCCCGTGGCGCGGACGGCTGCTCGACCGTCGTGGCCTGCGCCGCGTCGTCGGCCCGTCGGTGGTGGTCACGGGGCTCTGCTGGGCGGTCGCGCCCTTCGTCCCGTACTGGTGGCTGCTGGGGCTGGCCGTGCTCGCCGGGCTGTTCGTCGTCCCCACCTTCAGCGTCATCCGCCAGGCCATCCTCGCCGTCGTCCCCGAGCAGGACCGGCGCACGGCCATCTCCCTGGACTCCGTGGCCGTCGAGATCTCCTTCATGCTCGGCCCGGCGCTCGCGGTGTGGGCGGCCACCGCCTGGTCCACGGCGCTCGTCCTCCTCGTCGTCCAGATGCTCGGCGTGCTCGCCGGCGCCGTCCTGTGGCTCGCCGACCCGCCGCTGCGCGAGGACGGTGACACCGGGACCGGCCCGGTGCCGCCGCGGCGCACCTGGCTGCGGCCGGGGTTCCTCGCGGTCTGCCTCGGCGCGGCCGCGACGACCGCCGTCCTCAGCGGCACCGACCTCGGGGTCGTCGCCGCCCTGCGCGACCTCGGCTCGCCGTCGCGCATCGGGGTGGTCCTGGCCCTCTGGGGCCTCGGCTCGCTGCTCGGCGGGCTCGTCTACGGCGGGCTGCACCGCTCGGTCGACGCCTTCCGGCTCCTCGGCGGCCTGGCCCTGGTCACCGCACCCCTGGCCCTCGCGGGGGGCTGGGTGACCCTGGGCGCCCTCGCCTTCCTCGCCGGGCTGTTCTGCGCCCCGACCATCACGGCGACCGTCGACCAGGTGAGCCGCGTCGTCCCGGCCGCCGCCCGGGGGGAGGCCATGGGGTGGCACGGTTCGTCGATGACGGCGGGCCTGGCCCTGGGCGCCCCGGCCACGGGCTTCGTCATCGACCATGCCGGCTGGGGTGCCGGCTTCCTCACCGTCGCCGCCGTGGGCGCGCTGGTCGCCGTGCTCGGAGCGGTCCTCACCTCCGGCCCGGCCCGTGCCCGCTGGGCCGGCCGCTCCGCGGCCCGGCCCGCGCGGACCCCGGTCTGACCGGCACCGGTAGCGTGGCGCGGATGCCCCCCGAGCACCCGGTCACCCCGTCCGGACCCGCGGACTCCGCGGACGTCCCCTGGGCCGGGCGTGACCTCGGCGCCACCGGGTTCGAGCAGGACACCGGTGCCGCCGACCCGGCGCTGGCGTCCGCGCTGGCCGGCGCGGCCGACGACGTCTCCCTCATGCGGGCCGTCGAGGCCGCCCGGCTGCTCGTCCCGGTCGTCGCCGACGCCCGCGACGACGGCACCGACATGGCCGCGGTCACCCTGCTCGCCCCCGACGGTGCGCGGGCCCTCCCGGTGTTCTCCGGCGTCGAGGCCCTCGCCGCGTGGGACGGTGCCGCCCGGCCGGTCCCGGTCACCCCGGCGCGGGCCGCGCAGGCCGCGGTGGCGGAGGGCTGCGAGGTGCTCGTCGTCGACGTCGCCGGACCCGCGACCCGGGTCCTGCGCTCCTCGATGCTCTGGGCGCTGGCCCAGCAGCGCGCGTGGGAGCCCGCGCACACCGACCCGTTCGTCGCGTCCGGCGTGGCCGCCGCCGTGGCCGGGGAGCGCGACGTCGTCGAGCACCGTGTGGAGGAGGGCACCCCTACCGGGGCCGGGGTCCTCGGCGTCGTGCTGCGGCTGCGGCCCGGCCTCGACGCCGCCGCCGTCCAGGCCCTCGCCACCCGGGTGGGGGAGCGGCTGGCCACCGACGGCGAGCTGCGCGCCCGGGTCGACGGCCTGGCCTTCCGGATCACCTGAGGCGGCGCCCACCGCGGGAATTTCCCGGCCCGCACGGGCGCTGGTACTCTTGTCCACTGACCGACCGCGCCCTCGGGCACGGTGTGCAAGAGGAGCCCCGCTTCCACCCGCGACGACCAGCTGGTCGCCGGGTCCCGGTCCGTGGCGAGACGTCACGCGCGCCTGACGGCGTGCCGTGGCCTCCCGTTGCCGACCGGACGGATCCCAGGCCCCTCGCGCACCCGCGGCGAGGGGCCTCTTCTCGTGGTGGCGGTCGGCACAGCAGCAGTCCGACGAATGGAGAAGCACATCAGCGAGCCACGCATCAACGACCGTATCCGGGTTCCCGAGGTGCGGTTGGTCGGCCCCAACGGCGAACAGGTCGGCATCGTCCGCGTCGAGGACGCGCTCCGTCTCGCGGCGGAGGCGGATCTCGACCTCGTCGAGGTCGCCCCGATGGCCAAGCCCCCGGTCGCCAAGCTCATGGACTACGGCAAGTTCAAGTACGAAGCCGCCATGAAGGCCCGTGAGGCACGCAAGAACCAGGTCAACACGGTCATCAAGGAGATCAAGCTCCGCCCGAAGATCGACCCGCACGACTACGGCACCAAGAAGGGCCACGTCGTCCGGTTCCTCGGCGGCGGGGACAAGGTCAAGGTGACGATCATGTTCCGCGGCCGTGAGCAGTCCCGCCCCGAGCTCGGCTTCCGGCTCCTGCAGCGCCTCGCCGAGGACGTCGCGGAGCTCGGCACCGTCGAGTCCCAGCCGAAGCAGGACGGCCGCAACATGGTCATGGTCCTTGCGCCGACGAAGAAGAAGGCGCAGGCGATGGCCGAGCAGCGCAAGCGGCGCGACGAGGCCCGGACCTCGCCGGCCGACCCCGCGCAGGACGAGGTCGTCGACGAGACCGTGGACGCGCCGGCCGAGACCGCCGACGCCGGCTGACCCCCCGACGCACCGCACCACCCACGACGCAAGGAGATCGGCACCATGCCGAAGAACAAGACGCACAGCGGCACCAAGAAGCGCTTCCGGGTCACCGGCTCGGGCAAGGTCATGCGCGAGCAGGCCGGCCACGTGCACAAGTTCCACGAGAAGACCCCGCAGAAGGCCCGCGCCCTGAGCAAGGACGTGCAGGTCTCGCCCGCGGACGTCAAGAAGGTCAACAAGCTCCTCGGCCGCTGAGCCGACCACCCCCCGAACGACGACGCAGATCAAGGAGTACTCACGTGGCACGCGTGAAGCGGGCGGTCAACGCCCAGAAGAAGCGCCGGGTCGTCCTCGAGCGCGCCAGCGGCTACCGCGGCCAGCGCTCGCGGCTGTACCGCAAGGCCAAGGAGCAGGTCCAGCACAGCATGGGCTACGCCTACCGCGACCGGCGCGCCCGCAAGGGTGACTTCCGGCGGCTGTGGATCCAGCGGATCAACGCGGCGGCCCGCGCCAACGGCATGACGTACAACCGGTTCATCCAGGGCCTCAAGGCCGCGGAGGTCGAGGTCGACCGTCGGATGCTCGCCGAGCTCGCCGTGAACGACGAGGTCGCGTTCGCCGCGCTCGTCGACATCGCGAGGGCGAACCAGCAGACCCCGGTCAAGGCGTCGGCCTGACCGGCCCGCGTCCCGCGCTGACCAACCCCCGGTCCGACCGGGTCACGGCGGTCCGCGCGCTCCAGAAGCGGTCGGTGCGTGAGCGCACCGGCCGCTTCTGCGTCGAGGGACCGCAGGGCGTGCGCGAGGCCGTGCGGTGGGCCCCCGAGCGGGTCCGGGACGTCTACGTCACCGCCGAGGCCGCGGACCGCTACGCCGACGACGTCGTCGGCCCGGCGCTCGCGGCCGACCTCTTCGTGCACGAGGTGAGCCCCGAGGTGCTCGCCGCCATGGCCGACGCCGAGGCGCCGCAGGGGGTGCTCGCCGTCGTCCACGCCGCCGCCCCGTCGCTCGCGGACGTGCTCGCGGGGCGGCCGCGGCTGCTCGTGCTCCTCAGCAGCGTGCGTGACCCCGGCAACGCCGGCACCGTCGTCCGCGGGGCCGACGCGGCCGGAGCGGACGCCGTGCTCGTCACCGACGGCTCGGTCGACGTCCACGCCCCGAAGGTCGTGCGCTCGACCGCCGGCTCCCTCTTCCACCTGCCCGTCGTCACCGGCCTGGACCTGGGGCAGACCCTCGAGGACCTCGCGGGCGCGGGCGTCGCGACCTACGCCGCGGACGGCACCGGACGCACGTCCCTGACCGCCGCCCGGCTCGGGGTCCCGCACTGCTGGGTCATGGGCAACGAGGCCTGGGGACTGCCCGCCGACGTGCGCGCCCGCTGCGACGACGTCGTCGCCGTCCCCATCCACGGCCGCGCCGAGTCGCTGAACCTCGCGATGGCCGCGACCGTCTGCCTGTACGCGTCGGCGGGCGTCCTCACCGCCGGCCCACCCGCGGGGTAACGTGCGCCCATGACGGAGCGGCGGTTCAGGGTCCCGGACGACCTCGCCGCCCACGGGCTGGAGTTCATCCCCGACGGCCTCGTCGCCGCCGTGGGACCCGGCCGGGTCGTCCGCTTCATGAACAGCCGCGCCGAGGCCGTCACCGGCCTGGCCGCCGCCGACGTCGTCGGCCGCGACATCCGGGTGGCGCTGCCCCTGCAGGACCGCGGCGGCGACTCCTGGTGGGACATCAGCGACCCGTGGGAGGGGCTGGAGAGCCGCACCGGGCACCGTGAGCGGCTGCTCGTCCTGCCCTCGGGCCGCGAGCTCCTCGTCACGGCGCGGTACGTCCGCCCCGGCCGGGGCGAGCCGGTGACCTCGGTCGTCCTCGGCCTGCGCGACGCCGAGAGCCGCCGCCGGGCCGAGCAGGAGAGCGCCGCGCTGCTCACCTCGGTGGCCCACGAGCTGCGCTCCCCGCTCACCGGCGTCAAGGGCTTCTCCTCGACCCTGCTGAAGAACTGGGACCGCTTCACCGACGACCAGAAGCGCCTCATGCTCGAGACCATCGAGGCCGACGCCGACCGGGTCACCCGGCTCATCACCGAGCTGCTGGACACCTCGCGGATCGGCACCGGCCGGCTCACCGTGCACGCCCAGCCGCTCACCGTCCTGCCCCGGCTCGAGGCCCAGGTCGAGCGGCGCGTCGCCAGCGGGACCGAGCGCGAGCGGTTCGAGGTCACCGTCGACCCAGGCGTCGAGGTGGTCTGGGCCGACCCCGACCGCTTCGAGCAGATCCTCACCAACCTCGTCGACAACGCCCTGCGCTACGGCCGCGGCCGGGTCTCGGTGGCCGTGCAGCGCTCGACGTGGGAGGGCCCCGCCGCCGCGGACCTCGTCGTCGCCGACGAGGGCGACGGCATCGCCCCCGAGCACCGCGAGCTCGTCTTCTCCCGGTTCTGGCAGGCCGGCGCCAAGCACGGCACCGGCCTGGGGCTCTACCTCGTGCGCGGGCTCGTCGAGGCGCACGGGGGAGAGGTGGCCGTCGAGGACGCCCCGTCCGGCGGAGCCGCCCTGCGCGCCACCTTCCCCGACGGCGACTGACCCGCTCCGCACACACCGCACGGACGACGACGGCCCGCCCCCGGGTGGGGCGGGCCGTCGTCGCGGTGGTGGAGTCGGACCGAGTCAGACCGAGGTCCCGGCGGGCTCCCGCAGGGGCTCGGTGACCTCGGACTTGTCCTCGTCGGCGGCCCCGGGGATGGGGTCCCCGCCGCCGGCGGCGACCCGCTCCCGGATGCGCCGGCCGATCTCGGCGTCGACGTTGGTCCAGTACACGAACGCCCGCTCGCACACGTCCTCGCGGACGTCGCCGAGGGCGCCGGCCACGGTCTCGACGAAGCGGTCCCGCTGATCGTCGTCGAACACGTCACGGACGAGCTGTCCGGCCTGGGTCCAGTGGTCGTCCTCCGGGTGGAGGGTGTAGGCCTGCCGGACGATCTCGCCGTCGGCCTCCCAGCTCTCGTCCACCCGGCCCTGGAACTCGCTGTGGCCGCGGCCGTCGCTGTTCGGGACGTACGTCGGGCCGCCCTTGACCTCGTAGTTCATCGCGCCGTCCCACACGTGGTGGTTGGCCTTCTCCAGCACGGCGTCGATGGGCCGGTTGACCGGCAGCATCTCGGCGTTGGTGCCCACCCGGGCCCGGTGGGCGTCGGCGTAGGAGAACACCCGGGCCAGCAGCATCTTGTCGGGCGAGAAGCCGATGCCCGGCACGATGTTGCTCGGGGCGAAGGCGGCCTGCTCGATCTGCGCGAAGTGGTTCACCGGGTTCTCGTTGAGCGTGAACGTCCCCACCTTGATGAGCGGGTAGTCCGAGTGCGGCCACACCTTCGTGAGGTCGAACGGGTTGAACCGGTAGGTCTTCGCCTCCTCGTAGGGCATGGCCTGGATGTACATCGTCCAGCTCGGGAACTCGCCCCGGTCGATGGCCTCGAACAGGTCGCGGCGGTGGAAGTCGGAGTCGGCACCGGAGAGGCGCTCGGCCTCCTCGTTGGTGAGGTTCTCGACGCCCTGGTCGCTGTGGAAGTGGAACTTCACCCAGAAGCGCTCGCCGGCGGCGTTGCTCGTCATGTACGTGTGCGAGCCGTAGCCGTTCATCATCCGCCACGAGCGCGGGAGGCCGCGGTCGCCCATGAGGTAGGTGACCTGGTGGGCCGACTCGGGCGAGTTGGTCCAGAAGTCCCACTGCATGGTGCCGTCGCGCAGACCGGAGTCGGCGAGACGCTTCTGGCTGCGGATGAAGTGCGGGAACTTCATCGGGTCCTTGACGAAGAAGACCGGCGTGTTGTTGCCGACCATGTCCCAGTTGCCCTCGTCGGTGTAGAACCGCAGGGAGAAGCCGCGCACGTCCCGCCAGGTGTCGGGGGAGCCGAGCTCGCCCGCGACGGTCGAGAACCGGGCCAGGGTGCGCACCGAGGCGCCCTGCTGGAGGACGGAGGCCTTGGTGTAGGCCGAGACGTCCTCGGTGCACTCGAAGGTGCCGAAGGCGCCGGAGCCCTTGGCGTGCGGCTTGCGCTCGGGGATGTTCTCGCGGTTGAAGTGGGCGAGGGTGTCGAGCAGGTGGACGTCGTGCAGCAGCAGGGGGCCGTCGGGGGAGAGGCTGAGGCTGTGCTCGTCGCTCTCGGCCGGGGCACCGTTCGCCATCGTCGAGCCCGTGGGGGTGCCCAGGGTGCTCTCGTCGGCGTAGGGGTCTGGCGTGGTCATCGCAGCTCCTTCGGGTCGTGCGGGTGAGCCCTCCGTACGCCTGCCACGCTAGCCCCTCTTCTGGAACGAGTCAGGACAGGCGTCCGTGACATTCGTCCACAGAGGTACCCGCCTGCGATGGCGGTGATGCACACCTGCTGAGAGGGTGTCCCTCGTGCCCGCGATGACCCTCGAGCCCTATCGGCGTGCCCTCGCCGTCCCGGGGCTGCGCAGGTTGCTCGTCGTCGGGGCCCTCATCCGCACCCCGGTCTTCGCCACGGCGATCATCGTGAGCATCCACGTCGTGACGACCCTCGGGCGCAGCTACGCCGAGGCCGGCGTCATCGGGGCGGCCGCCACCCTGTCCATCGCGGCCAGCGGCCCGTTGCGCGGTCACCTGCTGGACCGCTTCGGGATGCGGCGGGTCGTCGCCCCGGCGCTGCTGCTCTCCGGGGTGGCCTGGGGCATCGCCCCCTGGGTCGGGTACTGGCCCCTGCTCGTCCTCGTCGTCGTCGCCGGCGTCTTCTCGGTGCCGTCCTTCTCGATCATCCGCCAGGCGATCATCGCGACGACGCCCGAGCAGCAGCGCCGCACGGCGATCTCGCTGGACTCGGCCCTCATCGAGGCCTGCTACATGCTGGCCCCGGCCATCGCCATCTGGGCGGCGTCGATCTGGGGCACCTCGATCGTCCTCTTCGTCGTGCAGATGACGGGCGTGGCCGCCGACGCCGTGCTCTGGTACCTCGACCCGCCCCTGCGCGGCGAGGACGAGGACGCGCCGGGCACGCGCTCTGTCCCGCGCCGGCAGTGGATCCGGCCGCGCTTCGTCATGGTGTGCGCCACCGCCGCCGCGTCCACCGTCGTCCTCGCCGGGTCCGACCTCACCTTCGTCGCCGCGATGCGTGAGTTCGACCGCGTCTCGCAGCTCGGCATCGTCCTGGCCCTGTGGGCCCTGGGCTCGCTCGTCGGCGGCCTCGCCTACGGCGCGCTCTCGCGCGACGTCCCGGGGTCGGTGCTGCTCGTCGGGCTCGCCGTCGCGACCGTCCCGATGGCCTTCGCCGGGTCGGCCTGGCAGCTGGCCCTCCTCGCCTTCGTCGCCGGGCTGCTGTGCGCCCCGATCATCACCGCCACCCTCGGGGAGGTCGCGCGGCTCGTGCCCGCCAACGCCCGGGGGGAGGCCATCGGCTGGCACTCCTCGTCGATGACGGCGGGCGGCGCCGCGGGCGCGCCCTTCGCGGGCCTCGTGCTGGACCGGTGGGGTCCCGGGGCCGGGTTCGTCGCCATCGCGGTCGTCGGCGTCGTCGTCGGGCTCGTCGCGACGGTCGTCGCGCGGCGGCCCGCCACCGAGGACGTCCACGTCGACCAGCACGCGTGACGCCCCCGGGCCCTCGCCGCTACCCTGGGCCCGTGCCGACCGCTCCGCGCCGATTTACCGGGCCCCTGGGCCCGGAGTCGCGCGCGTCCTGAGCGCCGCACCCTCCCGCCGGCGGCACTCGCGCCGCGGCGACCCCACCGCCCAGGGGCCGTGCCCGACCACCCGCGCGCCTGCCTAGACTCGGGCGCGCCCGCCGACGAGACGTGGAAGCAGGACGATGTCCGGACCCAACACCAGCTACGACCCCGTCGAGGTCGCCGCCCTCGACCCCGCGGCCGTCGACGCCGCGGTCGAGCAGGCGCTCGCCGCCGCCGCCGGCGCGAGCACCCTCGAGGAGCTCAAGGCCGTCCGCGGCGCGCACCAGGGCGACAAGAGCCCCCTCGCGCTCGCCAACCGGGAGATCGGCGCGCTGCCGCCCAGCGCCAAGGCCGAGGCCGGCAAGCGGGTCGGCCAGGCCCGCGGCCGGGTCGGGCAGGCCTTCGCCGCCCGCCAGGCCGAGCTCGAGGCCGAGCGCGACGAGCGCATCCTCGTCGAGGAGGCGGTCGACGTCACGCTGCCCCCGGGCCGCCGCCCGATGGGGCGCCGTCACCCGATCGCGCTGATGTCCGAGCGGATCGCCGACCTCTTCACCGGGATGGGCTGGGAGGTGGCCGAGGGCCCGGAGATCGAGGCCGAGTGGTTCAACTTCGACGCCCTGAACTTCGACGCCGACCACCCGGCGCGCCAGATGCAGGACACCTTCTACGTCGACCCGCCGGGCGACGGGCTCGTCCTGCGCACGCACACCTCGCCGGTCCAGGCGCGCACGCTGCTCGAGCGGGGGGTGCCGGTCTACGTCGCCGCCATCGGGCGGGTGTTCCGCACCGACGAGCTCGACGCGACGCACATGCCGGCCTTCCACCAGGTCGAGGGCCTCGCGGTCGACGAGGGCATCACCATGGCCCACCTCAAGGGCACGCTGGACCGGCTGGCCGCCGAGCTGTTCGGCGACGGCATCACCACGCGCCTGCGCCCGTCGTACTTCCCCTTCACCGAGCCCAGCGCCGAGATGGACCTGCGCTGCTTCGTGTGCCGCGGCGAGGACCCCGACTGCCGCACCTGCAAGGGCACCGGCTGGATCGAGTGGGGCGGCTGCGGGATGGTCAACCGCAACGTGCTGCTGGCCTGCGGCGTCGACCCCGACCGCTACACCGGGTTCGCGTTCGGCATGGGGGTCGACCGCGCGCTGATGTTCCGGACGGGCGTCAGCGACATGCGGGACATGATCGAGGGTGACGTGCGCTTCGACGCGCAGTTCGGGATGGAGATCTGATGCGGGTTCCCGTCGACTGGCTGCGCGAGTACGTCGCCGTCCCGAGCGACGCCACCGGGGTCGGCATCGCCGCCGACCTCGTGTCCGTCGGGCTCGAGGAGGAGGCGGTCCACCGCGGCGGCGTCACCGGCCCGCTCGTCGTCGGGCGCGTGCTGTCCCTCGTCGCCGAGCCGCAGAAGAACGGGAAGACGATCAACTGGTGCCAGGTCGACGTCGGCGACGCGAACGGCACCGGCGAGCCCCAGGGCATCGTCTGCGGCGCGCACAACTTCGCCGCGGGCGACCTCGTCGTCGTCGTCCTCCCCGGCGGCGTCCTGCCCACCCCGCAGGGCCCGCTGAAGGTCTCCGCCCGCAAGACCTACGGCCACGTGTCGGCCGGGATGATCTGCTCCGAGCGTGAGCTCGGGCTCGGCGAGGACCACGACGGGATCATCGTCCTGGACCGCCGCTACGCCGGCGACGAGGCGATGCTCGCGCGGTGCGTCCCGGGCGCCGACGCCGTCGCGCTGCTGGGGCTGGACCGCGAGACCGTCGAGGTCAACGTCACCCCCGACCGCGGCTACTGCTTCTCGGTGCGCGGGGTCGCCCGCGAGTACGGCCACGCGACCGGGGCGGAGTTCTCCGACCCGGTCGCCGACCTCGCGACCCGCGTGCCGCCCCCGAGCGAGCACGGCTACCCGGTCGAGCTCGCCGACGACGCCCCGATCCGGGGCCGCGCCGGGTGCGACCGGTTCAACGCCCGCGTCGTCCGGGGCCTCGACGTCTCGGCGCCGTCGCCCGGCTGGATGCGGACCCGCCTCACCGAGGCCGGCATGCGCCCGATCTCGCTGGCCGTCGACGTGACGAACTACGTGATGCTCGGGCTCGGCCAGCCGCTGCACGCCTACGACCTGGCGACGCTGGGCGAGCGGATCGTCGTGCGGCGGGCCCGGCCGGGGGAGCGCATCACCACCCTCGACGACGCCGACCGCGCGCTCGACCCCGAGGACCTCGTCATCACCGACGGGGGCGAGACCCCCATCGGGATCGCCGGCGTCATGGGCGGGGCGAGCACCGAGGTCTCCGGGACGACGACCGACGTCCTCCTCGAGGCCGCGCACTTCGACCCCGTGACCATCGCCCGGACGGCCCGGCGGCACCGGCTGCCGTCCGAGGCCTCGCGCCGGTTCGAGCGCGGCGTCGACCCCGAGCTCGCGCCCGCCGCGCTGCAGCTCGCGGTCGAGCTGCTCGTCGAGTACGGCGGCGCCACCGCGGGCGAGGAGGTCACCGACGCCGGGTCGGCCCCGCAGCCGGCCCCGGTCACGATGGACGCCGGCTTCCCCTCGCGCCTCGTCGGCGTGGCCTACGACCGGGAGACCGTCGTGCGCGTGCTCACCGACATCGGCTGCGCCGTCGACGGCGACGGCGACGCGCTGACCGTGCTCCCGCCGACCTGGCGGCCGGACCTCACGACGGCCGAGGACCTCGTCGAGGAGGTCGCGCGGATCGAGGGCTACGCGACCATCCCGTCGGTGCTGCCGACCCCGCCCGGCGGCTCCGGGCTCACGCACGGCCAGCGGGTCCGGCGGCTCGTCGCCGACCTGCTGGCCGCCCGCGGGCTGTCAGAGGTCTGGGGCGCACCCTTCGTCGGCACCGACCGGCTGGCGGCGCTCGGGCTGGACGTGGACGCCGAGACGGCACGGACGGTGCGGATCGCCAACCCGCTCTCGGACGAGCAGCCGTGGATGCGGACGAGCCTCCTGTCGACGATGGTCGACGCCGTGCGCCGCAACACCTCGCGCGGCGCCAAGGACGTCGGGCTGTTCGAGGTCGGTCTCGTCACCGCCCTCGACGGCCCGCAGCAGCAGGCCCCGACCGAGGACGTCGGCGTGCGGCCGAGCGAGGAGGTGCTGGCGGCGGTCCGCGCCGCGGTCCCCCCGCAGCCGCGGCACGTCGCGATGCTCCTGACCGGCGACGCCGACCGCGCCGGCTGGTGGGGCGCCGGCCGCCGGGCCGACGTCACCGACGTCGTGGAGCTCGTGCAGGCGCTCGCCGAGGCGCTGGCGGTCGAGGTCGTCGTCACCGCGGACGCCGTCCTGCCCTGGCACCCGGGCCGCTGCGCCCGGGTCGCCCTCGCCGACGGCACGGTCGTCGGCCACGTCGGCGAGCTGCACCCCAAGGTCGTCGCGGCCCTCGGGCTGCCCGCGCGGACCGTCGGCGGCGAGCTCGACCTCGACGTCCTCACCGCCGCGGCCGACCGCACGGTGCGGGCGAGGACGCTCGCGACGTACCCGATGGCGCAGAGCGACGTCGCGCTCGTCGTCGACGCCGCGGTGCCGGCCGCGCAGGTGCACGACGCGCTCGTCTCCGGCGGCGGCGACCTGCTGGAGGAGGTGCGCCTCTTCGACGTCTACGAGGGCGACCAGGTCGGAGCGGGCAGGCGCTCGCTGGCCTACCGGCTGACCTTCCGCGCGCCCGACCGAACGATGACGACCGAGGAGGTCTCGCGGCTCCGTGACGCCGCCGTCGCGGCAGCGGCCGAGGCGCACGGGGCGGTGCAGCGCGCGTGAGCGACGTCATCGACGAGCCGGTGGACGACGACGGCGACGTCACGCCCGAGCCGGACACCGACGCCGAGGCCGGCCGCGGCGGGCATCCCGTCGCGGTCGTCACCGGAGCCTCCCGCGGCATCGGCCGGTCGGTCGCGAACGCCCTCGAGGACGCCGGCTGGGCGGTCGAGCGGGGCTCCTCGACGGTCGCGCCGGTCACCGACCGCGCCGCGCTGACGTCCTGGGTGGACGAGATCGTCGAGCGGCACGGGCGGATCGACCTGCTCGTCAACAACGCCGGGGTCATCGACGACGAGGTCGACCTCCTCGCCTCCGACCCCGAGCAGTGGTGGCACACCCAGGAGGTCAACGTCCTCGGGGCCTACCTCATGACGTGGCTCGTCGCGCCGCACCTCGTCGCGAGAGGCGGCGGGCGGGTGGTGAACCTCAACTCCGGCGCCGGCCGGCGGGCGGCTGAGGTCGCGACGGGCTACAACGTGTCGAAGACGGCGCTGGCGAGGATCACCGGGTCGACGCACCTGGCCGGGCGCGAGCACGGGGTCCGCGCCTTCGACCTCATGCCCGGGGTCGTCCGCACCGACATGACCGAGGGCATGGAGGCGCACGCCGACCGCACCGAGTGGACCAGCCCCGAGGAGGTCACCGCCCTCGTCCTCGCGATGGCCGCCGGCGAGCTCGACGCGTTCTCCGGGCGGTTCGTGCGCGCCGGCGTCGACACCGTCGACTCCCTGCGGGCCATGGCCGAGCGCGGGCTCGACGAGCGCGAGCGGACCCTCGACCTCGTCCTGCGCGAGGACGACCCCCTGCGCTGACGGCTCAGCCCGGAACCCGGGCGAGCGCCAGCAGGTGCGGGCTGAGGTCCCGGGTGCCGGCGTGCCCGGCGAAGGCGTCCGCCAGCAGGTCGGCGGCCGCGACCAGGGCGGGGTCCGAGCGGCCGGTGACGTCGAGGGCCAGCGCGGCCGGACCCTCGAGCCCGACGACCTCGACCTCGACCAGACCCGCCGCGCCGACCTCCTCCTCGAGCTCGTCCGCGAGGTGGAAGTGGCCGCCGGGGAACCCGGTCGCCGACAGCCCGCCCCGGCCCTCGGCCACCAGCCGGTCCCAGGACGGCGGGAGGGGGTCGCGCTCGGGCACCGGTCGTCCGGCGGCGCGCAGCAGCGCCGGCTGGAGAGCGGTGACCCAGGCGACGGTGGTGAGCCGGGACACCGCCGCGGCGAAGACCCAGCCGCCCGGGCGGACGACGCGAGCCGCCTCGCGCAGCGCCTGCAGCCGGTCGGCCCGCTCGAGCAGGTGGTAGAGCGGACCCAGGAGCAGGGCGGCGTCGTAGGAGTCGTCACCGTCGGGGAGCTCCCGGGCGTCACCGACCCGGGCGAGGAAGGTCCCGTGCTCGGCCGCCCGGGCGACGTGCTCGGGCACCGGGTCGACGAGGACGACCCGGTCCCCGCGCCGGGCCAGGAGGGCGGCATGGGCCCCCGGCCCGCCGCCGACGTCGATCACCGCGGAGCCTGCCGGCACCCGGGCCGTGACGAGCGACTGGGTCCGGTGCAGCTCCAGGAGGCCCTGCCCGGACCGGTCCGTGAGCCGGTCGGCCTCGGCGAACTCGGACCCGTAGTAGGCGCGGACACGGGCGTCGACCTCGTCCTGACGCCGTGCTCTCTCCTCGGGCATACCGCTATGGTCGACGGGCGACCCGGTCCGGTGCCAGCGGGTTGGCCGCGGCGCTGCGCCGCTTTGCATACTTTTCAGTGTCACTGTATGGTCATGCACATGCAGCAGGTCGCCGTCGCCGGAGCCAGCGGGTACGCCGGAGGCGAGGTCCTCCGCCTCCTGCTCGCCCACCCCCAGCTCGAGGTCGGTGCGCTCACCGCCGGCGGGAACGCCGGGAGCACCCTCGGCTCGGTCCACCCCCACCTCACCCCGCTGGCCGACCGCGTGCTCGAGGAGACCACCGTCGAGGTGCTCTCCGGCCACGACGCGGTGGTCCTCGCCCTGCCGCACGGGCACTCCGCGGCCATCGCCGAGCAGCTCCCCGACGACGTCGTGGTCGTCGACTGCGGCGCCGACTTCCGGCTGCGCGACGCGCAGGCCTGGACGACGTTCTACGACACTTCGCACGCCGGGTCCTGGCCCTACGGCATGCCCGAGCTCCCGACTGCCGAGGGCAAGCAGCGCGACGCCCTGGCCGGCGCCACCCGGATCGCGGTCCCCGGGTGCTACCCGACCGCCGTGTCGCTCGCGCTGGCGCCGGGCCTCGCCGGGGGCGTGGTGTCCCCGGAGGACGTCGTCGTCGTCGCCGCCTCCGGCACCTCGGGGGCCGGCCGATCGCTCAAGGCGCACCTGCTGGGCTCGGAGGTCATGGGCTCGATGTCCCCGTACGGCGTCGGCGGCGTCCACCGGCACACCCCGGAGATCGAGCAGAACCTCTCGGCCTGCGGCGCCGGTGACGTCACGGTGTCCTTCACGCCCACCCTGGCCCCGATGCCGCGCGGGATCCTCGCGACGTGCACCGCCCGGGCCGTCCCCGGCACGGACGCCGCGCAGGTGCGCGCAGCCTGGGAGACCGCCTACCTCGACGAGCCCTTCGTCCACCTCCTCCCCGAGGGCACGTGGCCGAACACGTCGAGCGTGCTCGGCTCGAACTGCGTCCACGTCCAGGTGACCCTCGACGAGCGCACCGGGCGGGTCGTCGTCGTCGCCGCCGTCGACAACCTCGCCAAGGGCACCGCCGGCGCCGCCGTCCAGTGCCTCAACCTCGCCCTCGGGCTGCCCGAGGCCACGGGCCTGCCCGTCGCGGGGGTGGCCCCGTGAGCGCGATGCCGCTGCACCTCATGGAGCACCCCGAGGACGTCGCCGTCGTCCGGCTGCCGAGCGGGGAGGACCCCGCCTTCGACTGGCGCAGCGGCCCGCTGGCCTCGCTGACCCGCACGGCGGACGAGACCTCCGTCGTGTGCGCGAGCGCGGCCGTCCCCGCGGGCGCGCGGTCCGAGGGGCCGTTCCGGGCCGTCGAGGTGGCCGGCCCGCTGGACTTCTCCGCCGTCGGCGTCTTCGCCGAGGTCCTCGCGCCGCTCGTCGACGCCGGCATCTCCGTCCTCGGCCTGTCGACCTTCGACACCGACTGGGTCCTCGTGCCCGCCACCCGGACCGACGACGCCTCACGGGTCTGGCGCCGCGCGGGGTTCGTCGTCACCCCCACCACCCTCGACGGGAAGAGGTCCTGATGTCCGTCACCGCCCCGCGCGGGTTCCGCGCCTCCGGCGTCGTCGCCGGGCTCAAGGCCTCCGGCCGGCCCGACGTCGCGCTCGTCGTCAACGACGGGCCCGACCACCACGCCGCCGCCGTGTTCACCGGGAACCGGGTCGAGGCCGCCCCCGTCACGTGGTCGCGCACCGTCGTGGCGGACGGCCGCGCCGACGTCGTCGTCCTCAACAGCGGCGGCGCCAACGCGTGCACCGGGGCGCCGGGCTTCCAGGACACCCACGTCACGGCCGAGCACGTCGCCGCGGCCCTCGGCGTCGCGGCCGGGGACGTCGTCGTGTGCTCCACGGGGCTCATCGGCGAGCGGCTGCCCATGGAGCGACTCCTCGGCGGGGTCGACGCCGCCCACGCCGCCCTGGCCGCCGACGGCGGGGGCGAGGCGGCCGAGGCGATCATGACGACGGACTCGGTGCCCAAGACCGCGACCGCGGCCCGCGACGGCTGGTCGGTCGGCGGCATGGCCAAGGGGGCGGGCATGCTGGCCCCGGCCCTGGCGACGATGCTCGTCGTCGTCACCACCGACGCCGTGGTCCCCGACGCCGCGGCGCTCGACAGCGCCCTGCGCGAGGCCACCCGCACGACCTTCGACCGCGTCGACTCCGACGGGTGCATGTCGACCAACGACACCGTCGTCCTGCTCGCCTCGGGCGCGTCGGGGTCCACCCCCGACGCAGGCGAGCTCACCGAGGCCGTCACCGCCGTGTGCGCCGACCTGGCCCGGCAGCTCGTCGCCGACGCCGAGGGCGCCCACCACGACATCGCCGTCGAGATCCGCGGCGCGGCCAGCGAGGCGGACGGCCTCGAGGTCGCCCGCTCCGTGGCCCGCAACAACCTCTTCAAGTGCGCGGTCTTCGGCGGCGACCCCAACTGGGGCCGCGTGCTCGCCGCGGTCGGCACCACCGGGGCCGCCTTCGACCCCGCGACGCTCGACGTGTCGATGAACGGCGTGCAGGTCTGCCGGGCGGGCGGCGTGGGGGAGAGCCGGGACCTCGTCGACCTCGCCGCGCGCGAGGTGCACGTCCTCGTCGACCTGCACGCCGGCGACGAGACCGTCACGGTGTGGACCAACGACCTCACCCACGACTACGTCCACGAGAACTCCGCGTACTCCACCTGACCCGCAGGAGAGCCCTCCGATGACCCCTCCCGACCAGGCCCTGCGCGGCGCCATCGACGCCGCGGCGCTGCGCGTCGCCCAGGCCAAGGCCAACACCCTCGTCGAGGCCCTGCCCTGGCTCGAGCGCTTCCGCGGCGCGCTCGTCGTCGTCAAGTACGGCGGCAACGCGATGACCGACGACACCCTCAAGCAGGCGTTCGCCGAGGACGTCGCCTTCCTCCGCTACGCCGGCCTGCGCCCGGTCGTCGTCCACGGCGGCGGCCCGCAGATCAAGGCCATGCTCGACCGGCTGGGCCTGGAGACCGAGTTCAAGGCCGGCCTGCGGGTGACCACCCCCGAGGTCATGGACGTCGTGCGGATGGTCCTCACCGGCTCGGTGGGGCGCGAGCTCGTCGGCCTGCTGAACCAGCACGGCCCGGTCGCCGTCGGGCTCTCCGGCGAGGACGCCGGGCTGTTCGGGGCGCGCAGGCGGGGGGTCACCGTCGACGGCGAGCCGCAGGACATCGGCCTCGTCGGTGATGTCGAGCAGGTGAACCCCGGCGCCGTCCTCGACCTCCTGGACGCCGGACGGATCCCCGTCGTCTCCACCGTCGCGCCCGACCTCGACGCCGAGGGACAGGTGCTCAACGTCAACGCCGACACCGCCGCGGCGGCGCTGGCCGCGGCGCTCGGGGCCCGCAAGCTCGTCGTCCTCACCGACGTCGAGGGGATCTACGCGCAGTGGCCCGACCGCGACTCGCTGCTCTCCCGGCTCTCGCTCTCCCGCGCCCGCGAGCTGCTGGGCACCGTGGACGCCGGGATGATCCCCAAGCTCGAGGCGTGCATCCGGGCCGTGGAGGCCGGGGTGCCACAGGCCCACGTGGTCGACGGGCGGCAGCCGCACGGCATCCTCTTGGAGATCTTCACCCAGGAGGGCATCGGGACGATGGTGTCCGACGACGAGGACGGAGACGACGCATGACCGCGCAGGCCCCCCACACCGAGGAGCTCCTCGGCCGCTACGAGCGCTCCCTGCTCGGGGTGTTCGGACGGCCCCAGCTCGTCCTCGACCACGGCGACGGCGCCTGGGTCTGGGACGTCGACGGCCGCCGCTACCTCGACCTCGTCGGCGGCCTGGCCGTCAGCGCGCTCGGCCACAACCACCCGGCCCTCGTCACGGCGGTGTCGAAGCAGGCGGGACAGCTCGTGCACGTCTCGAACTTCTTCACCTCGGTGCCGCAGGTCGAGCTGGCCGAGCGCATCCTCGGCATCACCGGCGCCCCCGAGGGCTCGGCGGTCTTCTTCTGCAACTCCGGTGCCGAGGCGATCGAGGGGGCGGTCAAGCTGGCCCGTCGCACCGGCCGGACCGGGATCATCGCCGCCGAGGGCGCCTTCCACGGCCGCACCACCGGTGCGCTGGCGCTCACCCACAAGCAGGCCTTCCGCGAGCCGTTCGAGCCGCTCATGCCCGGGGTCGTCCACCTGCCCTGGGGCGACGTGGCGGCGCTGGAGCAGGCCGTCGGCCCGGACACCTCCGCCGTCGTGCTCGAACCCATCCAGGGCGAGGGCGGCGTCGTCCCCGCGGACCCCGAGTACCTGCGGGCCGCCCGCCGCCTCACCGCCGAGGCCGGCGCGCTGCTCGTGGTCGACGAGATCCAGACCGGGATCGGGCGCACCGGCAGCTGGTTCGCCTGCCAGCAGGCTGGGGTGGTCCCCGACGCGATGACGCTGGCCAAGGGCCTCGGCGGAGGGGTGCCGATCGGCGCGCTCGTCACCTTCGGCCCGGAGGTCACCGCGCTGCTCGCGGCCGGCCAGCACGGCACGACCTTCGGCGGCAACCCGCTGTCCTGCGCCGCCGGGCTGGCCGTCCTGGACACCATCGAGTCCGAAGGGCTCATCGCGCACGCCCGGGCGGCCGGGGAGCACCTGGAGCGCCGCGTCCGGGACCTGGGGGACCCGCGGGTCACCGGCATCCGCGGCGCCGGGCTGCTGCGCGCGGTGACCCTCGCGGGGGAGTGGTCGGCAGCGGTCACCGCCCACGGCCGGGATGCAGGCCTCATCCTCAACCCCGTCGCGTCCGACGCGATCCGCCTCGCGCCACCGCTCGTCGTCACCACCGACCAGCTGGACCTCTTCGTCGACGCCCTGCCCGGGCTGCTCGACGCCGCCACGGAGGAGGGCCCGTGACCCTGCGCCACTTCCTGCGCGACGACGACCTGGCGCCCGCCGAGCAGGCCGAGGTGCTGCGCCGCGCCGCCGCGCTCAAGGCGGCGCCGTACGACGACCGCTGCCTCGAGGGCCCGCGGATGGTCTCGATCATCTTCGACAAGCCGACGCTGCGGACCCAGGTGTCGTTCATGGCCGCGGTGTCCGGGCTCGGCGGCGAGCCGATGGTCGTCGACGGGCGCCTGGCCGGCATCGGCGAGCGCGAGTCCGTCGCCGACGTGGCGCGCATCCTCGGACCGCAGAGCGCCGCCGTCGTGTGGCGCACCTTCGCGCAGTCCGACCTCGAGCTCATGGCGCGGTACGCCGGCGTGCCCGTCGTCAACGCCCTCACCGACGACTTCCACCCCTGCCAGGTCCTCGCCGACCTGCAGACCGTCGCCGAGTCCTTCGACGACCTCGCCGGGCTCACCTTCGCCTACCTCGGCGACGGCGCGAACAACATGGCCCAGTCCTACCTCCTCGGCTGCGCGACGGCGGGCATGCACGTGCGCATCGGCACCCCGGCGACCCACCGGCCCTCCGCGGCCGTCCTCGCCCGCGCGCAGGAGGTCGCCGCCGGGACCGGCGGGTCGGTCCTCGTCACCGACGACCCGGTGGCCGCCGTCACCGGCGCGGACGTCGTCGCCACCGACACCTGGGTGTCGATGGGCATGGAGGACCAGGCGGACCTGCGCCACGGCGACGGCGGCCCGTTCGAGCCGTTCCGGGTCGACGCGTCGCTCTTCGGCCACGCGGCCGGGCACGCGGTGTTCCTTCACTGCCTGCCGGCCTACCGCGGCTTCGAGGTCACCGAGGAGGTCATCGACGGACCGCGCTCGCGGGTCTGGGACGAGGCCGAGAACCGGACGCACGCGCAGAAGGCGCTGCTGTCCTGGCTCGTCGAGCAGGCGTCGTCGTGACCGTCTCCACGACCCGGGCCGCGCGGCAGCAGCGCATCGCCGAGATCCTGCGGGCGGTCCAGGTCCGCAACCAGACCGAGCTGCTCGACCTGCTGGCCGAGGACGGCATCGAGGTCACCCAGGCCACGCTCTCGCGCGACCTCGTCGACGTCGGCGCCGAGCGGGTGCGGGTCGGCAAGACCCTCGTCTACGCCGTGCCCGAGGAGGGCGGGGACCGGACGGTACGGGTCGCGGCGCACGCGGAGGAGCGGGTCTCGCGGCTGCAGTCGCGCTGCCAGGAGCTGCTCGTCTCGGCCGACCTGTCGGCCAACCTCGTCGTCCTGCGGACCCCGCCCGGCGCCGCGAACTTCCTCGCCTCGGCCATCGACCACACGACCGTCGACGGGGTGCTCGGCACCATCGCCGGCGACGACACGATCATGGTCATCACCGCCGGTCCCGAGCGCAGCCGCGAGGTCGTCGACCGGCTCCTGTCCTACACCCGGAAGGACCCCTCGTGAGCACCCCCGACCCCGCCGCCCCGGCCGCCGTCAGCCTCTGGGGCGGGCGCTTCAGCGGCGGACCGGCCGACGCGCTCGCCGCGCTGTCGGTGTCGACGCACTTCGACTGGCGTCTCGCGCTGCACGACCTCGCGGGGTCGCGGGCGCACGCCCGGGTGCTGCACGCCGCCGGGCTGCTCGACGACGCCACCCTCGCGGCCATGCTCGACGCGCTGGAGCGGCTGCGGGCCGACGTCGAGTCCGGGGCGTTCGTCGCCGACCCGGCCGACGAGGACGTCCACACCGCGCTGGAGCGCGGTCTCATCGAGCGGGCCGGCCCGGAGGTCGGCGGGCGGCTGCGGGCCGGGCGCTCGCGCAACGACCAGATCGCCACCCTGGGCCGGATGTACCTGCGCGAGCACGCCCGGCGGGTCGCGGGTCTCGTCCTCGACGTCGTCGACGCCCTCACCGCGCAGGCGCGCGAGCACCTCGGGGTGCCCATGCCCGGACGCACCCACCTCCAGCACGCCCAGCCGGTACTGCTCTCCCACCACCTGCTCGCCCACGCGTGGGCGCTGCTGCGCGACGTCGACCGCTTCCGCGACTGGGACGTGCGCGCCGGGGTCTCGCCCTACGGGTCGGGAGCGCTGGCC
This sequence comes from Phycicoccus flavus, assembly GCF_004025965.2. GTDB lineage: Bacteria > Actinomycetota > Actinomycetes > Actinomycetales > Dermatophilaceae > Phycicoccus > Phycicoccus flavus. The sequence continues at coordinate 39,780 of NZ_SAYU02000016.1, forward strand.
GGCTCCTCCCTCGGGCTCGACCCCGAGGCCGTCGCCACCGACCTCGGGTTCGGCGCCGCGGTCGAGAACTCCATCGACGGCACCGCCTCGCGCGACTACGCCGCCGAGTTCGCCTTCGTCGCGGCCATGGTCGCCGTCGACGTCTCGCGGCTCGCCGAGGAGGTCATCCTCTGGGCCACCAAGGAGTTCTCGTTCATCACCCTCGACGACGCGTACTCGACGGGGTCGAGCATCATGCCGCAGAAGAAGAACCCGGACGTCGCGGAGCTCGCCCGGGGCAAGGCCGGCCGGCTGGTCGGCGACCTCGCGGGCCTCATGACGACGCTCAAGGGCCTGCCGCTGGCGTACAACCGGGACCTCCAGGAGGACAAGGAGCCGGTCTTCGACGCCGTCGACACCCTCGAGCTGCTGCTGCCCGCGTTCTCCGGGATGGTCGCGACGCTGGCGTTCGACACCGGGCGCCTGGCGTCGCTGGCCCCGCAGGGGTTCTCGCTCGCCACCGACGTCGCCGAGTGGCTCGTCCGGCAGGGGGTGCCCTTCCGCGTCGCCCACGAGGTGGCGGGCGCCTGCGTGCGGCGCTGCGAGGAGCGCGGCATCGAGCTGTGGGACCTCACCGACGCCGACCTGGCCGAGGTGTCCGAGCACCTGACGCCGGGGGTGCGCGAGGTGCTGTCGGTCGAGGGCTCGCTGGCCTCGCGGGCCGGCAAGGGCGGCACGGCGCCGGCGCGGGTCGCCGAGCAGCTGGACCGCGTCGTCGCGGTCGCGCGCGAGGCCCGCACCTGGACCACCGACGTGCCGGTCGCCCGCTGAGCGCGCACCCGGTCCCGTGACCGCGCCGGAGGGCCTGGCCGGGGTGCTCGGCGGCCCCGTCCTCACGGTCGCCCCGGCGCTGCTCGGGGCACGGGTCACCCACGCCGGCGTCACCGTCCGCCTCACCGAGGTCGAGGCGTACGCCGCCGCCGGGGACCCGGGGTCGCACGCGTTCCGGGGCCGCACCGCCCGCAACGGCGCGATGTTCGGGCCGGCCGGCCGGCTCTACGTCTACTTCACGTACGGCATGCACTTCTGCGCCAACGTCGTCACCGGCGCCGACGGGGAGGCCTCGGCCGTCCTCCTGCGCGCCGGCGAGGTCGTGGCCGGCGGCGACACCGCGCGGCGCGGTCGCGACCACCTGCGCGAGCGCGACCTCGCCCGCGGTCCGGCCCGGCTGGCCGTCGCCCTCGGGCTCGACCGCGAGCACGACGGGCTCGACCTCCTGGACGGCACGCTGGTCCTCGCGCAGCCCCCGGCGGACCCGGCGCGGGTCCGCACCGGGCCGAGGGTGGGGGTCAGCGGCGAGGGCGGCGACGGCAGCCGCTTCCCCTGGCGCTTCTGGCTCGACGGCGAGCCGACGGTCAGCCCCTACCGGCCCGCGGTCCGGCGCCGGCGAGGCTGACCCGCAGCACCGCGTCGCGTACGGGCGCCCCGCGCCGCAGGAGGGCGGTCCGCATGACGACGCCCGACGCCGCCCGCGCCGCCTGCGTCACCGGCAGCCGCCGGGCCTCCCAGCGGGCGAGCGGGGCGCCGGCGCGCAGCGCGGCGGCCAGCGACACGGCGTCGAGGACCGCCTCGCCGGCCCCGCGTCCGAGGTTGGGCGTCATGGCGTGCGCGGCGTCCCCGAGGACGACGTAGCGGCCGCGCGTGTAGCGCCGCAGCGGCGGAGCGACCCAGACCCGGGTGGCGGACGTGCCGGGCCCGGCCTCCGCGAGCGTCCGGCGCAGCGCCGGGTGGGCGTCCCCGAACGCCGTCCGCGCCTGCGCGAGCACGGCGGGCACGTCGAGCGGCTCGGGGCCCGCGGCGCCCCGGTGGGTCGTGAACCAGGAGCCGCCGTCCCCGAACGCCACGAGCCCGAACAGCGCTCCCGGTCCCCAGTACTCGCCGACCCGGTCCGGCTCCGGCGCCCGGGGCAGGACCCCGCGCAGGGCGAGGTACGGCGTGGACCGCCGGGCGCTCCTGGCGGGGTCGACGAGACCGCGGACCCGGCTGCGCACGCCGTCCGCGCCGACGACGAGGTCGGCGTCCAGGTCCTCCGGAGCGGTCACCTCGTCCTCCACCCGCCGCACCCCTCGCGGGAGGGCCGCGGCGAGGGCGGCCAGCAGCGCCGGACGCGGGACCGCCGCGAGCCCGGGGTCGTGGGCGGAGGTCAGTGGCCGCCCCGCGAGGTCGAAGAGCCGCCCCCGTCCCACGGGGCGCAGGTCGTGCCGCACCGCGTCGAGGACCCCGAGCCGGTCCAGCGCCCGGCCGGCCGAGCGCCACAGGACGAGCGAGGACCCGGCACCGGCCCGGCCGGGGTCGGCCTCGTGGACGACGACCTCGACGTCGCGGCCCAGCGCCACCGCCAGCGTCAGCCCGGCGATCCCGCCCCCGACGACCGCGACGCGGCGGACGGGGGAGCGGGCCATCCGGTCATGCTGGCAGACCGCCGGGACGGCACGAGGGGCCCGGGGCGTCGACGACGACCGTCCCGGCGACGAGGTCGTGGAGGGCCCGGTGCCGCGCGGTGCGCCACGCGAGGACGAGGGTGAGGACGAGCAGCAGCAGCGAGGCGCCGTAGGTGACGCCGACCACGATCGGCGCGTCGACCTCCAGCGCGAGACGGACCACCGCGACGTGCGCGAGCTGCCAGGGCAGCAGCTTGACGGCGGCGCGGGCCAGCGCCCGGCCCCGCCCCACCCGGCGCCCGTCGACGGTCGTGACGACGAGGCCGCGACGCCGCTTGCCCCACGTGGCCTGGGCCGCGCCGCCCTCGGTGAGGCCGAGGTAGAGCGCGACGGGCAGGACGGAGCAGGCGAGGGCGAGGAGGTCGGTGGCGAGGACGGAACCGCGCAGGTCCGGGCCGAGCACCTGCACCCCGACCCCGACGAGGGCGGCGCCGGCGAGCAGGCCCACGACGACGAGGTAGTCCAGACCCAGCGCCGCGAGGCGGTCGCGAGGGCCGGCCGCGTCGCTCGCCTCGATCGCCATCGGCCCAACCTAGGGCCCGGGCGGGTCCCGCGTCGCGGCCCGGCGGTCAGGAGTCCTCCAGGTGACGCCGCAACGTGCGGGACATGACGTCGGCCAGGGGGTGCCCGCGCGGGGTGTAGTAGGCGATGCCCCCGAGCGCCTGCTCCACGCCGTTGGCCCAGGCCCGGGCCCAGGTCGCGTCGTCGACGTCGAGGAGGGACCGGTAGCGGCGCCGCGCCGGCCCGTCGAGGACGGCCCAGGCCGGGACGACGTCGAGGGCGGGGTCGGCCGCGGTGAGGTAGCCCCAGTCGATGACGGCGGTGAGCCGCCCGTCGCGCACGAGGAGGTTGCCGGGGATGAGGTCGCCGTGGGTCGGGACGTACGCGACGTCGGCGTCGGCCGCCCCGGCACACCGGTCGAGGCGGCGACGCACCCGGTCGGTGTCGACCCACGCCGGGAGCGGACCGGACTCCCCGGCGAGCCAGCGGTGGGCGCGGTCCAGCACGCCGGCGAGCGGACCGCCGCGCCGCCCCGACCCGCGCCGGACCAGGCCCGTCGGCGACGCCGCGCGCAGCGCCGTCACGACCGCGGCGAGGTCCTCGGCCAGGGCCAGGTCCGCCGCACCCCCGAGCCGGTCACGGGCCGCCCAGGCGTCCTCGCCGTCCAGCCAGGTGAGCACGGCCCACGGGTACGGGTAGGCGCCGTCGGGCTCCCCGCGGTGCACGACGACGGGGACGGGGACGGGGACCACCCGCGCCACCACCTCGAGCTGCCCCAGCTCCCCGACGAGGCTCTCGGCGGCACCCGCGGTCCGGGGCAGGCGGACGACGAGGTCGTCGCCGAGCCGGTACATCGCGTGGTCGGTCCCCGACGTCGACAGCGGCCGCAGGGGCAGCCCGGCCCAGGCCGGTCCGGCCGACCGCACCAGCGACCGGACCACGTCCTCGCCGGTGTCGGCCTCCTCGTCGTGGATGCGTCGCACCCGCCGAGCCCACCACGTCGGCCGGCCGCAGTCCACCGCGTCGTCGGGGAGGGCCGCGGGAGCCCCGGGCCGCCGGCCGCGTGGGACCCGGGGACGCCGGCGACCCTCGTCGTGGCAGGCTGGGCGTGTCCGGCGGTCCGCCGGCGACGACGACCGGGAAGGACGAGCACCGTGGCCGACATCCTCGACGAGCTGCAGTGGCGGGGACTGGTGGCGCAGACCACCGACGAGTCCGCCCTGCGCACCGCACTCGCCGACGGTCCGATCACGGCGTACTGCGGCTTCGACCCCACCGCGCCGTCGCTGCACTTCGGCAACCTCGTCCAGCTCGTCGTCCTGCGGCACCTGCAGAAGGCGGGGCACCGGGTCATCTGCCTCGTGGGGGGCTCGACCGGGCTCATCGGGGACCCCCGGCCGACCTCGGAGCGGGTGCTGAAGACCAAGGAGCAGACGGCCGAGTGGGTCCGGCGGATCCAGGACCAGGTGCGCCCGTTCCTCGACACCGGCGGTGAGAACCCGGCGGTGTTCGTCGACAACCTCGAGTGGACGGCCGGCCTCAGCGCGCTGGACTTCCTGCGCGACGTGGGGAAGCACTTCCGGGTCAACCAGATGCTGAAGAAGGACGCGATCGCGGCCCGTCTCTCCAGCGACGAGGGCATCTCGTACACGGAGTTCAGCTACCAGCTGCTGCAGGGGCTCGACTACCTCGAGCTCTACCGGCAGTACGGCTGCACCCTCCAGACCGGGGGCAGCGACCAGTGGGGCAACCTCGTCGCGGGGTCGGACCTGGTCCACCGGGCCGAAGGGGCGTCGGTCCACCTCCTGACGACCCCGCTGCTCACCGACTCCTCGGGCGAGAAGTTCGGCAAGAGCGCGGGCAACGCCATCTGGCTCAGCGCGGACATGACCAGCCCGTACGCCTTCTACCAGTACTGGCTCAACGTCGAGGACGCGTCGGTCGTCACCCTCCTCAAGGTGCTCACCGAGCGCACCCGCGGGGAGGTCGAGGAGCTGGTGCGGCAGGTCGCCGACGAGCCGTGGAAGCGGGCCGCCCAGCGCGCGCTCGCGGCCGACGTCACGACCCTCGTCCACGGGGCGACGGCGACGGCCGCGGTCCAGGCGGCGAGCGAGGCCCTCTTCGGCACGGGGGACCTGCGCGGTCTCGACGGACCGACCCTGCGGGACGCCACCGCGGAGCTCCCCGGGGGGACGGTCGCGACCGGCATGTCCGTCGTCGACGCCCTCGTGGCGGTCGGGCTGGTCGACTCCCGCAACGCGGCGCGGCGCACCATCGGGGAGGGCGGGGCGTCGGTCAACGGCAGCAAGGTCGCCGACGTCGAGGCCGTCATCGAGGAGGCCGACGTCCTCGCCGGGGGCGTCGTCGTGCTCCGCCGGGGCCGTAGGAACCTGGCCGCCGGCCGGGTGCACGACGCCCCGACGCCATGATCGGCAGTTACCTGAGAGCGAGACCCGTTGCCCGGCAACGGGTCTCGCTTCGTGGAGGGGGGTCGAGGGCGTACGCAGGCGAGGGCGATTTGTGTTCCGCGACGGACGTCCTCTAATGTTCTCGACGTCAGCCCGAGAGGGAGGAACGGACACCAAGCGGCAGGGCCGAACAGCCCCGCACCAAGAAGGCCGGTCCCACGAGCTGACACTCACCCCCAGCAAGACCACGGGTCGCGACAGCGCCCGGAGGACGAGGTGGAGGAAGCGCCCGACAGGGTGCTAGGGTGAGGCCCACCGCAGAGATCCAAGCGCGATCGAAGCCGGCCGCTCGAGGAGCGGGTCACGGATTTGACGCCCAAGCATGGACGCGGTTACGTTGGACCGGTTGCTTCCCAGCGACTGGGACAGCACCGACGGAACAGCCCCGGACGACGAGCTCACTGAGCGACTCGGCGGTGCGCGTCCGAACCTTGAGAACTCAACAGCGTGTCAAAAATCGATGCCAATTACCTCGTCACGTCGAGGTGGGGCACCGGCCATCGGCCGGGATCCCGCGGAGACGTCACGAAAATCCTTTGGTTGACAACGAACAACAGCGAAAGCTGGTTGTTCGTGCTCAGCCAGTGAAACAACCCTCCAAGGGTACAGATTTCTCGGCCTCGCGCCGAGAGTCACACATCAACGGAGAGTTTGATCCTGGCTCAGGACGAACGCTGGCGGCGTGCTTAACACATGCAAGTCGAACGGTGAAGGACGGAGCTTGCTCCGACCGGATCAGTGGCGAACGGGTGAGTAACACGTGAGTAACCTGCCCCAGACTCTGGAATAACCCCGGGAAACCGGAGCTAATACCGGATACGAGACGGAGAGGCATCTCTACCGTCTGGAAAGTTTTTCGGTCTGGGATGGACTCGCGGCCTATCAGCTAGTTGGTGAGGTAAAGGCTCACCAAGGCGACGACGGGTAGCCGGCCTGAGAGGGCGACCGGCCACACTGGGACTGAGACACGGCCCAGACTCCTACGGGAGGCAGCAGTGGGGAATATTGCACAATGGGCGAAAGCCTGATGCAGCGACGCCGCGTGAGGGATGACGGCCTTCGGGTTGTAAACCTCTTTCGACAGGGAAGAAGCGAAAGTGACGGTACCTGTAGAAGAAGCACCGGCTAACTACGTGCCAGCAGCCGCGGTAATACGTAGGGTGCGAGCGTTGTCCGGAATTATTGGGCGTAAAGAGCTTGTAGGCGGTCTGTCGCGTCTGCTGTGAAAATCCGGGGCTCAACCCCGGACTTGCAGTGGGTACGGGCAGACTAGAGTGTGGTAGGGGAGACTGGAATTCCTGGTGTAGCGGTGAAATGCGCAGATATCAGGAGGAACACCGATGGCGAAGGCAGGTCTCTGGGCCACTACTGACGCTGAGAAGCGAAAGCGTGGGGAGCGAACAGGATTAGATACCCTGGTAGTCCACGCCGTAAACGTTGGGAACTAGGTGTGGGTCTCATTCCACGAGATCCGTGCCGCAGCTAACGCATTAAGTTCCCCGCCTGGGGAGTACGGCCGCAAGGCTAAAACTCAAAGGAATTGACGGGGGCCCGCACAAGCGGCGGAGCATGTGGATTAATTCGATGCAACGCGAAGAACCTTACCAAGGCTTGACATATACGAGAACGCGTCAGAGATGACGTTCTCTTTGGACACTCGTATACAGGTGGTGCATGGTTGTCGTCAGCTCGTGTCGTGAGATGTTGGGTTAAGTCCCGCAACGAGCGCAACCCTCGTTCTATGTTGCCAGCGCGTCATGGCGGGGACTCATAGAAGACTGCCGGGGTCAACTCGGAGGAAGGTGGGGACGACGTCAAATCATCATGCCCCTTATGTCTTGGGCTTCACACATGCTACAATGGCCGGTACAGAGGGCTGCGAAACCGTAAGGTGGAGCGAATCCCAAAAAGCCGGTCTCAGTTCGGATTGGGGTCTGCAACTCGACCCCATGAAGTCGGAGTCGCTAGTAATCGTAGATCAGCAACGCTACGGTGAATACGTTCCCGGGCCTTGTACACACCGCCCGTCAAGTCACGAAAGTCGGTAACACCCGAAGCCGGTGGCCCAACTCTTTGAGAGGGAGCCGTCGAAGGTGGGACTGGCGATTGGGACTAAGTCGTAACAAGGTAGCCGTACCGGAAGGTGCGGCTGGATCACCTCCTTTCTAAGGAGCACTGGCCGCGCAAGCGGTCCAGAGCCTGGTCCGACCGCGAATGTCGGTCGGCAGGTGCTCAAGGGTGGAACATCGATTATTTGGCACCGGGTCGACCCGGGCACGTCAGTACAGCTCCTTCATGGAGAGTGGAACGCGGCCCGGAGAGGCACGGTGCCTGACACGTTGTTGGGTCCTGAGGGCTCGGGCGTCATGCTCACCTCAGGCCGTTATGGCCAGGACCCTCGTCACGGACGAACCGCCGGCATCAGCCGGCAGGCGCCGAAGCATGACGAGGGGCCCGCCCGTATGTTGAGAACTACACAGTGGACGCGAGCATCTTAAATCTTTGTGGCTCAAGTTTATAAGGGCACACGGTGGATGCCTTGGCACCAGGAACCGAAGAAGGACGTAGGAATCTGCGATAAGCCTCGGGGAGTCGATAACCAGACTGTGATCCGAGGATTTCCGAATGGGGAAACCCGGCTGGAGGCAAGTCCAGTCACTCCTGTCTGAACACATAGGGCAGGTAGAGGGAACGTGGGGAAGTGAAACATCTCAGTACCCACAGGAAGAGAAAGCAACCGCGATTCCGTGAGTAGTGGCGAGCGAAAGCGGAACAGGCTAAACCATATCTGTGTGATAGCTGTCAGGCGTTGCAGGTATGGGGTCGTGGGACTTCTCGGTCAGTACTGACATGCTGACATGGAGTCAAAAACTCGCGTGATAGTCGAAGGACATTGAAAGGTCCGGCACAGAGGGTGCGACCCCCGTAGACGAAATCATGCGAACTCCAGAGAACCATCCCAAGTAGCACGGGGCCCGAGAAATCCCGTGCGAATCTGGCGGGACCACCCGCTAAGCCTAAATATTCCCTGGTGACCGATAGCGGACAAGTACCGTGAGGGAAAGGTGAAAAGTACCCCGGGAGGGGAGTGAAATAGATCCTGAAACCGCGTGCCTACAATCCGTCGGAGCCTCCTTGTGGGGTGACGGCGTGCCTTTTGAAGAATGAGCCTGCGAGTTAGTGCTCAGTGGCGAGGTTAACCCGTGTGGGGAAGCCGTAGCGAAAGCGAGTCCGAACAGGGCGAATGAGTCGCTGGGTCTAGACCCGAAGCGGAGTGATCTACCCATGGCCAGGTTGAAGCGACGGTAAGACGTCGTGGAGGACCGAACCCACTTAGGTTGAAAACTGAGGGGATGAGCTGTGGGTAGGGGTGAAAGGCCAATCAAACTCCGTGATAGCTGGTTCTCCCCGAAATGCATTTAGGTGCAGCGTCACGTGTTTCTTACCGGAGGTAGAGCTACTGGATAGCCGATGGGCCTCACCAGGTTACTGACGTTAGCCAAACTCCGAATGCCGGTAAGTGAGAGCGTGGCAGTGAGACTGCGGGCGATAAGGTTCGTAGTCGAGAGGGAAACAGCCCAGATCACCAGCTAAGGTCCCTAAGCGTGTGCTAAGTGGGAAAGGATGTGGAGTTGCATTGACAACCAGGAGGTTGGCTTAGAAGCAGCCACCCTTTAAAGAGTGCGTAATAGCTCACTGGTCAAGTGATTCCGCGCCGACAATGTAGCGGGGCTCAAGCACACCACCGAAGCTGTGGCATTGACACTTCTGCCCGGCCGTGACACCTGCGGGTCCACGGTCCAAGCGTGTCGATGGGTAGGGGAGCGTCGTGCGGCCAGGGAAGCGGCGGAGTGATCCAGCCGTGGAGGCCACACGAGTGAGAATGCAGGCATGAGTAGCGAATGACGGGTGAGAAACCCGTCCGCCGAATAACCAAGGGTTCCAGGGTCAAGCTAATCTGCCCTGGGTAAGTCGGGACCTAAGGCGAGGCCGACAGGCGTAGTCGATGGACATCCGGTTGATATTCCGGAACCGGCGAAGAACCGCCCATGACGAACCTTCTGATGCTAAGCGCCTGAAGCTCTTGTCCGACCCTTCGGGGAACGACCTGAGTGGAGCGCGCGACCCGAGGTTGTAGTAGTCAAGCGATGGAGAGACGCAGGAAGGTAGCCTCCGCGTGGCGATGGTAGTCCACGTCCAAGGGTGTAGGGAGTGAGATAGGCAAATCCGTCTCACACATATCCTGAGATCTGATAGTGACCGCGAATGCGGGAAGCAGGGTGATCCTATGCTGCCAAGAAAATCTTCTAGCGAGGTTCGAGCCGCCCGTACCCCAAACCGACTCAGGTGGTTAGGTAGAGAATACCAAGGCGATCGAGTGAATCGTGGTTAAGGAATTCGGCAAAATGCCCCCGTAACTTCGGGAGAAGGGGGGCCCAGACCCTGAAGGAGCTTGCCTCCTAGGGGAAAGGGCCGCAGAGACCAGGGAGAAGCGACTGTTTACTAAAAACACAGGTCCGTGCGAAGTCGCAAGACGATGTATACGGACTGACGCCTGCCCGGTGCTGGAAGGTTAAGAGGACGGGTTAGATCTTCGGGTCGAAGCTCAGAATTTAAGCCCCAGTAAACGGCGGTGGTAACTATAACCATCCTAAGGTAGCGAAATTCCTTGTCGGGTAAGTTCCGACCTGCACGAATGGCGTAACGACTTCTCCACTGTCTCAACCGCGAACTCGGCGAAATTGCACTACGAGTAAAGATGCTCGTTACGCGCAGAAGGACGGAAAGACCCCGGGACCTTTACTACAGCTTGGTATTGGTGTTCGGTACGGCTTGTGTAGGATAGGTGGGAGACTGTGAAGCATGCACGCCAGTGTGTGTGGAGTCAACGTTGAAATACCACTCTGGTCGTTCTGGATGTCTAACCTCGGTCCGTGATCCGGATCAGGGACAGTGCCTGGTGGGTAGTTTAACTGGGGCGGTTGCCTCCCAAAATGTAACGGAGGCGCTCAAAGGTTCCCTCAGCCTGGTTGGCAATCAGGTGTCGAGTGTAAGTACACAAGGGAGCTTGACTGCGAGACAGACATGTCGAGCAGGGACGAAAGTCGGAACTAGTGACCCGGCGGTGGCTTGTGGAAGCGCCGTCGCTCAACGGATAAAAGGTACCCCGGGGATAACAGGCTGATCTTGCCCAAGAGTCCATATCGACGGCATGGTTTGGCACCTCGATGTCGGCTCGTCGCATCCTGGGGGTGGAGTTGCTCCCAAGGGTTGGGCTGTTCGCCCATTAAAGCGGTACGCGAGCTGGGTTTAGAACGTCGTGAGACAGTTCGGTCCCTATCCTCTGTGCGCGTAGGAAACTTGAGAAGGGCTGTCCCTAGTACGAGAGGACCGGGATGGACGAACCTCTGGTGTGTCAGTTGTTCTGCCAAGAGCACCGCTGATTAGCTACGTTCGGAAGTGATAACCGCTGAAAGCATCTAAGCGGGAAGCGCGCTTCAAGATGAGGTTTCCATGGGGCTTGCCCCGAGAGGCTCCCGGCTAGACTACCGGGTTGATAGGCCAGATGTGGAAGTGCAGCAATGCATGAAGCTGACTGGTACTAATAAGCCGACAACTTGACTCACACTCAAGACTTTTGCTCGCGTCCACTGTGCAGTTCCCGAGATACGGTCGGGAAGACTGACATCTCCATAGAGTTTCGGCTGTCATAGCGAAAGGGAAACGCCCGGCTCCATTCCGAACCCGGAAGCTAAGCCTTTCAGCGCCGATGGTACTGCACTGGAGACGGTGTGGGAGAGTAGGACGCAGCCGGACATACTTTGGAAAAGGGCCCGTCGTTTGCGACGGGCCCTTTTTCGTGCCCATTTCGCGGTGATCGGTGTCCGTAGACTCCACGGACGGTCGAGGTACCGTGCACGACGCAGGACGAGAGGACGAGATCGCGTGAGCGAGAACGAACGGCGTGGGCCCGGGGCCGGCGGTCGTGGCGGCGCGGGTGGACCACGCGGTGGGCGGGGCGCCGGCCCCCGAGGTGGACGACCCGGAGGCGGGCGTCCCACCGGTGGCCGCGACGGTGGCGGGCGACCGGGGACACGCGACGGCGGAGGGCGCGGACGTCCGGACCGTGGGGGAGCGGACCAGGAGCGACGCAGCGGCAGCCGGCTCGCGCCCAAGGGCCCACGGCTGCCCGAGCCGCGCATCCCGGACGAGGTCACCGGCAAGGAGCTCGACCGCTCCGTCCACGTGCAGCTGCGCACCCTCTCCAAGGAGAACGCCGAGGGCGTGGCCAAGCACCTGGTCATGGTGGCGGTGTTCCTCGAGGCGGACGAGATCGACGCCGCGCTCGCCCACGCCGAGACCGCCGTGCGCCGCGCCGGCCGGGTCCCGGCCGCCCGGGAGGCGCTCGGCATGGTGGCCTACCGTTCCGGTGACTTCGCCCGGGCCCTCACCGAGTTCCGCACCGTGCGCCGGCTCAGCGGGTCCTCGCACCTGCTGCCGCTCATGGTCGACTGCGAGCGGGGCCTCGGCCGGCACACACGGGCGCTGGAGCTCGCGGCGAGCCCCGAGGCCAAGGACCTGACCGCCGCGGAACGGGTCGAGCTCGCCATCGTCGTCTCCGGGGTCCGGCGCGACCTCGACCAGCCGGACGCCGCCCTGCTGGCGCTGCAGGTGCCCGAGCTCGCGCGGGGTCCGAAGGCCGGGGTCCACCGGCTGCACTACGCCTACGGCGACGCGCTCGTGTCCCTCGGCCGGGCGGACGAGGCGCGCGAGTGGTTCCTCCGGGCGATCGAGGGGGACACCGAGAACGAGACCGACGCCGTGGAGCGGCTCGAGGAGCTCGACGGCGTCGCCTTCACCGACCTCGGTCCCGCCGAGGACGACGAGGCCGTCGGCGTCGCCCCCACCCCTCCGGACGAGCAGGACGGGGCGGACGAACCGGGGTCGCCGACGTGACCTCGCTGGCCGGCCGCTACGACGCGCTCGTCTGCGACCTCGACGGCGTGGTCTACCGCGGGCCGGAGCCGGTGCCGCACGCCGTCGAGGCCCTGCGCTCCGTACCGGTCCCCGTCCTGTACGCGACGAACAACGCCTCGCGCACGCCGGACGGGGTCGCCGAGCACCTGCGCGGACTGGGGCTCCCGTGCCGCGCCGACCAGGTGGTGACGAGCAGCCAGGCCGCGGCGTGGCTGCTCGGCCGGGAGCTGGCCCGCGGGGCGCACGTCCTCGCCGTAGGCGGCGACGGCGTGGCCGCCGCCCTGACAGAGGCGGGCTTCGCGGCCGTCCTGCCGGCCGACGCCGAGGACGGCCGGTCCCCCGACGCCGTCGTCCAGGGCTACGGTCCCGCGGTGAGCCACGCCGACCTCGCCGAGGCCGCCTTCGCCGTGGAGGCCGGAGCACGCTGGGTCGCGACGAACACCGACGCCACGCTGCCGACCGCACGCGGGATCGCCCCCGGCAACGGGACGCTGGTCGCCGCCGTCGCGCGCGCCGTCGGCCACGAGCCCCATCTCGTCGCCGGCAAGCCGGAGGCGCCGCTGTACCTGCTGGCCGCCGAACGGCTCGGCCTGCCCGCCCATCGGCTGCTCGCGGTCGGCGACCGGCTCGACACCGACATCGAGGGGGCGCGCCGCGCGGGCCTGGACTCGCTGCTCGTGCTCACCGGCGTCGACGACGTCGACGCCCTGCTCGCCGCTCCGAAGGAACGGCGACCCACCCTCGTCGCCGCGGACCTGCGCGGCCTCCTGCACGACCCGGACGCGGGGGACCCCTCGCTCACGGACGTCGCCGCCCGAGTGGCGGAGGCGCACCGGGCCGCCGACGCGGGCGAGGACGCCGCCACGCCCCGGGCGGACGTGGTGTCCCTGCTGCAGCGGCTGCAGGACGAGTAGCGTGGGCGACCGGCCCCATCCGTCCGGTCGAGGAGGACCCATGGTCACACGCACGCTCCGCGCCTACGTCGAGCTCGCCGCCGGTCTCGGCGAGCTGACCCGGGCCCGCGCCGTCGAGGCGGCCCAGGAGATCCTGGCCTTCGCCGGCTCCGACCCCTCACCGCGCCAGGTCGCCACCCAGGTCACCCGGCTCGCGGACGACCTGCTGAGCGCGGCCGAGCACAACCGCGAGCAGGTGCTCGCGCTCGTGCAGCGCGAGGTCGACACCGCGATCGGCCGCCTCGACGCGGGTCGGATGCTCGGGGAGGTGCAGACGCTCGCGACCACCGTCACCGGGCTCGCCGCCCAGGTCGACGAGCTGGCCCGGGCGATGGGCGTCCGGTCCGGACGGGGCGGCGCTCCGGCAGCCGCGCCGGTCGAGCCGGTCCTCGCGACCCCGGCCGCCGTCGACGTCACCGCGCCGCCGACGCCGCGACCCACCGCGAAGCAGACCGCCGCCCGCCGGGCCGCCCGGGCCCGGGGCGCCGCGACCTCCACCGCGCGCGGTCCCGCCGACGTCGTCGCGTCGCCGACGACGACGGCGTCGGCGACGAAGAGCACGCCGGCGAAGAAGGCATCCACCAGGAAGGCGTCCGCGAAGAAGGCGTCCACCACGAAGACGACGGCGAAGAAGGCGTCCGCGACGAAGAGCACGCCGGTGAAGAAGGCATCCACCAAGAAGGCGTCCGCGAAGAAGGCATCGAGCGAGAAGGCGTCGACCAAGAAGGCGTCGACGAAGAAGGCGTCCGCGACGAAGAGCACGCCGGCGACGACATCGCCCGCGAAGAACGCATCCACCACGAAGTCGTCGACGAAGAAGGCATCGGCGAAGAAGGCATCGACGAAGAAGGCATCGGCGAAGAAGGCGTCGACGACGAAGGCCACGCCCACGACGACCGGCGGGTCCGGCACGTGACGGGCAGCCCGCCCCCCGGACCCGACACCTCGGACCCGGCCACGACGGCGCCGGAGCCCCCGGAGACCGGCGACGACACCGTCGACGACGCCCTGCGTGAGCTGGCCCGGGTGCCGGCCGACGACCTCGACAACCAGCTCGAGACGGGCGAGCGGCTGCAGCAGACCCTGCGCGCGCGGCTCGGCGACCTCGGGGGCTGACATCCCGCGGCTCGACGCCGAGCTGGTGCGGCGCGGCCTGGCCCGCTCGCGGGGCGACGCGCGCGACCTCGTGGCCGCCGGGCGGGTGTCGGTCGACGGCCGCCCGGCCCGCAAGCCGGCGCATCCCGTCGACCCGGTGAGCGACATCGTCCTGTCCGGGGACGGGGCGCGCTGGGTCGGGCGCGGCGCCCTCAAGCTGCGCGCCGCCCTCGACCGGTGGACCCCGCTCGGGCTCGACGTGCGCGGTCGCAGCGCCGTCGACGTCGGTGCCTCCACCGGCGGTTTCACCGAGGTCCTCCTCGACGCCGGTGCCGCCCACGTCGTGGCCCTCGACGTCGGCCGCGGGCAGCTGGTCCCGGCCCTCGCCGCGGATCCCCGGGTCAGCGACCGCTCCGGCACCACCGTGCGCGGCGTCGACCCGGCCTCCCTCGGCGGCCCCTTCGACGTCGTCGTCACCGACCTGTCCTTCATCTCCCTCACCCTCGTCGCCGCGGAGCTGGCCGCCCTCCTCGCGCCGGGCGGCGACCTCGTCGCCCTCGTCAAGCCGCAGTTCGAGGTCGGCCGGGCCCGGCTCGGGTCGCGCGGCGTCGTCACCGACGCGGGCGACCGGGCCGACGCGCTGCGCTCGGTCCTCGCGGCGTTCGCCGACCGCGGGCTCCGCGCCCGGGCCCTGGCGCCCTCGCCCGTCACCGGGTCGACGGGCAACGCCGAGTACCTGTTGTGGGCACGGTCGGAGGCGTCGGACACAATGACGGGGGACGAGGTGGAGGCGGCCGTCGAGGCCGTCGTCCACGACACCGACGGAGGAGGACCATGACGACGCCGACGCGCCGGGTCCTGCTCGTCACCCACGCCACCCGGGCCGACGCCCGGGAGCTCGCCGCCGCCGTGGCGGGCAAGCTGCTCGGCTCCGGCATCGGGGTGTGCGCTCCGCGCGCCGACCTGCACGACACACCGCTGTCCCGGGTCGAGGGCGTCGGCGCGGTCGACGAGCACGACGACGACCTCGACTGCGAGCTCGTGTGCGTCCTCGGCGGCGACGGCACGATCCTGCGCGGAGCGGAGATCTCCCGCGGCTCGGGCGCGCCGCTGCTCGGGGTCAACCTCGGGCACGTCGGCTTCCTCGCCGAGGCCGAGCGCGAGGACCTCGACGCCACCGTCGAGCACATCTGCGCCCGCGACTACACGGTCGAGGAGCGCACGACCCTCGAGGTGCGGGCGCGGGCCGACGGCCGCGAGGTGTTCTCGTCGTGGGCCCTCAACGAGGTGACGGTCGAGAAGGCCGCCCGCGAGCGGATGCTCGAGCTCACCGTCGAGATCGACGGCCGGCCCCTGTCGACGTGGGGCTGCGACGGTGTCGTCGTCGCGACCCCGACGGGGTCGACCGCCTACGCGTTCTCGGCCGGCGGGCCCGTCGTCTGGCCCGACGTCGAGGCGCTGCTGCTCGTCCCCATCAGCGCGCACGCCCTCTTCGCCCGCTCCGTGCTCGTCGGCCCCACCTCGCACGTCGCAGTGCAGCTGCTGCCGGACTCCGACGCGCGCGCCGTCCTGTGGTGCGACGGCCGCCGCGCCGCCCCGCTGCCGCCCGGCGCCCAGGTCGAGGTCCAGCGCTCCGCGCAGCCGGTGCGCCTCGCCCGGCTCTCCGCGGGCGTGTTCACCGACCGGCTCGTCCAGAAGTTCGACCTCCCGGTGCACGGCTGGCGCGGCGGGGCCCGGCGCTCCCGGGGGGCGGAGCCCCGGCCGTGATCGAGGAGATCCGGATCCGCGACCTCGGCGTCATCGACGAGGCCGTGCTGCCGCTGCACCCCGGGCTCACGGTCCTCTCCGGCGAGACCGGGGCCGGCAAGACGATGGTCGTCACCGGGCTCGGGCTCCTGCTCGGGGGCCGCGGCGACTCCGCCCTCGTGCGCACCGGTGCGGCGCGCACCGTCGTCGAGGGGGTCCTCAACCTCCCCGACGGCCACCCCGCCACCGTCCGCGCCGAGGAGGCCGGGGCCGACGTCGCCGACGGGCTGGTGCTCGTGCGCACCGTGCAGGCCGACGGCCGCTCCCGGGCGCACGTCGGCGGCCGCGCCGCCCCCGTGGGCGTCCTCGGCGAGCTGGCCGAGCACCTCGTCGCCGTCCACGGCCAGGCCGACCAGTGGCGGCTGCGCCGGGCCGACCAGCACCGCGAGGTGCTCGACGCCTCGGCCGGCCCCGACCTCCAGGAGGCCCTCGAGGCCCACCGGCGCGTGCACGCCGACCTCACCGCCGCCGAGGCCGAGCTCGCCGACCTGCGCGCCGCCGCCGCCGAGCGGGCCCGTGAGGCCGAGTCCCTGCGCACCGGGCTGGAGCGGATCGAGGCGCTGGACCCCCGGCCGGGCGAGGACGCCGCGCTGCGCGCCGAGTCCGACCGGCTCGGGCACGCCGAGGAGCTACGGGCGGCGGCCGGCGCCGCGCACGACGCGCTGAGCGGCGACCCCGACGACCCCGCCGCCGCGCCCGGTGTGCTCGACGCCCTGGCCGGGGCCGCCACCCGGATCGGCCAGGCGTCCGCCAGCGACCCCGCGCTCGCCGCCCTCGGCACCCGGGTCGACGAGCTGCGTTACCTGGCCGCCGACGTCGCGGCCGACCTCGGCTCCTACCTGGCCGACGCCGACGTCGACCCGGCGCGGCTGGACCACGTCGAGGCCAGGCGGGCCGCCCTCACCGAGCTGACCCGTCTCTACGGCGAGACCGTCGACGACGTCCTCGAGTGGGGCCGCGAGGCCGCCGCCCGCGTCGAGCTGCTCGAGGGCACCGGCGACCGGATCGGCGACCTCGAGCGACGGGCCGAGGAGCTCACGGCCGAGCGGGAGGAGGTGGCCGCGCGGCTCACCGCCTGTCGCCAGGAGGCCGCCGCCACGCTCGGGGCCCGGATCACCGAGGAGCTCGCGCACCTGGCGATGGGCTCGGCCACCGTCACCGTCGCGGTCGAGGACGCCGGCCGTCACGGCCCCGACGGGCGGGACGTCGTCGAGGTGCGCCTCGCCTCCGGGCCCGGCACGACGCCGCGCTCGGTGGTCCGCGCGGCCTCCGGCGGCGAGCTGTCGCGGGTCATGCTCGCCATCGAGGTCGCCACCGCCGACGGCGCCTCGTCCGTCCCCACCTTCGTCTTCGACGAGGTCGACGCCGGGGTCGGCGGGCGCGCGGCCCTCGACGTCGGGGCCCGGCTGGCCGCGCTGGCCCGGCACGCCCAGGTCGTCGTCGTCACCCACCTCGCGCAGGTCGCGGCGCACGCGGACCGCCACCTCGTCGTCGAGAAGTCCGACGACGGGCACGTCACCCGCAGCATGGTCCACGAGGTCGAGGGCGAGGACCGGGTCGCCGAGCTCGCGCGGATGCTCGGCGGGTCGGGCACCGACGCGGCCCTGGACCACGCCCGCGACCTCCTCGCGCGTTCCCGGCCCTGAGCCCGGCTCTGGCAGGATGAGCGCGATGTCCATCCGCCTGCCCTCCCGTCGGGACCGCGGCTCGGCCGACGGCTGCCGGGGTCCGGTCCGGGTCGACCGGCGCACGAAGAACCTCACCAAGCGGCTCCGGCCGGGGGACGTCGCGGTCATCGACCACCAGGACATCGACCGGGTCAGTGCCGAGGCGCTCGTCGCCTGCCGGCCGGCCGCCGTCGTCAACGCCGCCGCGTCCATCTCCGGGCGCTACCCCAACCTCGGCCCCGAGATCCTCGTCGCCGCCGGGGTGCCGCTGCTGGACCGGGCCGGCCCCGACGTCATGGCGCTCAAGGAGGGCACCCCCGTGCGGCTCACCGAGGGCCGCCTCCTCGCCGGGGACGAGGAGGTCGGCGACGGGCGGCTGCTGGACCGCGACGCCGTGCAGGAGGCGATGACCCGGGCGCGGGCCGGGCTGTCGGCCGAGATCGAGGCCTTCGCCGAGAACACGATGGACTACCTGCGCAAGGAGCGCGAGCTGCTCTTCGACGGCGTCGGCGTGCCGCAGATCGACACCGACCTCGACGGCCGGCACGTCCTCATCGTCGTGCGCGGCTACCACTACAAGGAGGACCTGGAGATCCTGCGGCCGTACATCCGCGAGTTCAAGCCGGTGCTCATCGGCGTCGACGGCGGAGCGGACGCGCTCATCGAGGCCCGGCACACCCCGCACCTCATCGTCGGGGACATGGACTCGGTGTCCGACGGCGCGCTGCGCTGCGGCGCCGAGATCGTCGTGCACGCCTACCGCGACGGCAACGCCCCCGGGCTGGAGCGGGTGCGCTCGCTCGGGGTCGACCCGGTCGTCTTCCCCGCCACCGGCACGAGCGAGGACGTCGCCATGCTCCTCGCCGACGACAAGGGCGCCACGCTCATCGTCGCCGTCGGCACCCACGCCACCCTCGTCGAGTTCCTCGACAAGGGGCGCTCGGGGATGGCCAGCACCTTCCTCACCCGGCTGCGGGTCGGCGGCAAGCTCGTCGACGCCAAGGGGGTGAGCCGGCTCTACCGGACCCGCATCTCCTCCTTCAGCATCCTCCTCATGCTCGTCGTCGGCGTCTTCGCCCTCGGCGCGGCGATGTGGTCCACGGACGGCGGCCGCGCCATCCTCGAGGTCATGGCCGCCTGGCTCGACGACCTCGTCGCCGCCGTCGCAGGGGTGTTCACGTGATCGACTTCCGCTACCACATCGTCTCCATCGTCTCGATCTTCCTCGCGCTGGCCGTGGGCATCGTGCTCGGCGCGGGGCCGCTGCAGGGCGAGATCGGCTCGACCCTCCAGGGCGAGATCGCCTCCCTGCGCGACGACAAGGCCGAGCTCAACAGCCAGGTGGCCACCGGCCGGACCGAGCTGGAGCAGCGCGACGCCTTCCTCGCCGCGATCTCCCCGCGGGTCGTCGCCGGAGCCCTCGAGGGACGCACCGTGGCCGTCGTCGTCCTGCCGGGCGCGGACGCCTCGGTCGGGGAGTCCGTCGTCACCGCGGTCGGCGACGCCGGGGGCCGGGTGGCGTCGACGACGTCGGTGGCCGCCGACTGGGTGTCCACCGACCCGACGGTCGAGGCCGCCCGCAACGAGGCGGTGCAGCAGGCCGCGGCGACCTCGGGCGTCGACCTCTCGGGGGCGCAGGGCCCGCCCCGCGACGCGCTCCTGGCCGAGCTCCTCACCCGCTCCGCGCCGGCTGGGGACAGCGGGCCGGACGACACGACCGCGCGGGCCGGTCTCGCCGTCCTCGCCGACGCCGGGCTGCTGTCGGAGGACGCCGAGCAGTTCACCCGCGGCGAGCTGGTCGTCGTCGTGTCCGGCGCGGTCTCGGACGGCGACGAGCAGGCCCGCACGGCGGCGGCCGAGGCCTGGGTGACCCTCACCCGTGCCCTCGACACCCGCTCGCGCGGCGCGGTGCTCGCCGCCGACGTCGGCAGCGAGTCCGACGGGGTCTCCGTCCTCACGACCCTGCGCGGTGACTCCGACGCCACCGCGTCGGTCTCCACGGTCGACGACGCCGCCGACCCCATGGGGACCGCGAGCGTCGTGTTCGCGCTGCGCGAGCAGGACGGCGGCTCCTCCGGTCAGTACGGCCTCGCGCCCGGCGCCGACGCCGCCTTCGCCCCGGTCCCGGGCACGTGACCGTGGGGCGGGACCTCGCGGCGGCGGTGGTCGCGGCGGGCGGCTCCGCGCTCGCCTCGCGCGTCCTCGTGCGCCGGGTCCGCGCGCCGCGGTGGACGCGCACCAACCACGCCGGCGCCCCGGTGACCCTGCTGGAGGGGCCCGCCTGGCTCGCGGGCGGTGTCCTCGGCGCCCTCGTCGCCGGGCGGCCGGCCGCCGCCGGAGCGCTGGCCCTCGTCGGCGCCGGCGCCTTCGGGACCCTGGACGACCTCGCCGGCGACGGGTCCGCCAAGGGCCTGCGGGGCCACCTCGGCGCCGTCGGACGCGGCGAGGTGACCACGGGCGCCGTCAAGGTCGCCGGGATCGGGCTCACCGGTCTGCTCGCCGCTGCCCTCGCCGACCGCGACCGCCCCGACGTCGGGGCGCTGGACACGCTCGTCGCGGGCGGCGTCGTCGCGGGGGCGGCCAACCTCGCCAACCTGCTCGACCTGCGCCCCGGACGGGCCCTCAAGGCGACGGTCCTCGCCGCCACGCCGCTGCTGCTGGCCGGCCGGCCCGGCTCGGCCTCGGCGGCCGCCGCGCTCGGGGCCTCCCTGGGGGTGCTGCCGGAGGACCTCGCCGGCCGGGCCATGCTCGGCGACACCGGCGCCAACGCCGCCGGCGCGCTCGTCGGCGCCGCCCTCGTCGCCCGCGCCGGCCGGGCCGGACGCCTCGTCGCGCTGACCGCGCTCGCCGGGCTCACCCTCGCCTCCGAGCGGGTGAGCTTCACCGCGGTCATCGAGGCCACCCCGGTGCTGCGGGACCTCGACGCCTGGGGACGGCCCGCCCGATGACGCGTCGACGCGCCGCGCTCGGGATCGCGGGCGCGGCGGGGCTCATCTCCGCCGTCACCCTGCTGGCCCGGGTGGCCGGCTTCGGGCGGGTCCTCGTCTTCTCCGAGGCGGTGCGCGCCGACGGGGTCGGCAGCATCTACCAGGGCGTCAACGCGCTGCCCAACGTCGTCTTCGAGGTCGCCGCCGGCGGCACGCTCGCAGCGGTCGCCGTGCCGCTCATCGCCCACCGGCTGGGCGCGGGGGAGCGGGAGCGCGCGGACCGGCTGGCGTCGGTCCTCCTCACCTGGACCCTCGTGGCCCTCGTGCCCCTGGGGCTGCTGCTGCTCCTCCTCGCCGAGCCGGTGGTCGGCTGGCTGGTCGAGGAGCGCGACCCGCGCTCGCTCGCCGTCGGGACGACCCTGCTGCGCATCTTCGCCCTCCAGGTCCCGCTCTACGGGCTCGGCATCGTCCTCACCGGCCTCCTGCACGCCCACCGGCGCTTCCTCCTCGCCGCGCTCGCCCCCCTGATGTCCTCGGTCGTCGTCCTCGTCAGCTACCTCTGGTACGCGGCGATCGTCGACGGCGAGACCTCTCCCGCGGCCGTGCCCGACCGGGCCGTCGCCGTGCTCGGCTGGGGGACGACGCTCGGCGTGGCGGTGCTCTCGCTGCCGCTGCTCGTCCCCGCCCTGCGCACCGGCTGGCGCTGGCGGCCGGCCCTGCGGCTCGAGACCGACGACCGCCGCCGCATCGGCCACCTCGCCGGCGCCGGCGTCCTCGCCCTCGTGGGCCAGCAGGGGACCGTGCTCGCCACCCTGTGGCTCGCCTACCACTCGGTCGACCGCGGGGTCACGGCCGTCTACACCTACGCGCAGGCGGTCTACCTCCTGCCCTACGCCGTCGTCGCCGTGCCCATCGCGCAGAGCACCTTCCCGGCCATCGCCCTCGGCCACGCCGGGGGCGCCGACACCCGCGCCACCCTCACCCGCTCGCTGCGGGCCGTGCTCGTCCTCACCGGCGTGGCCGCCGGGGTCCTCATGGCCGCCGCCCCGGCCATCGGGGCCTTCTTCCGCATCCTCGACGCGAACCGCGGTCCCGAGGGCGCGAGCCCGGCGGCCCTCGCCGCGCTGCCCGGGGCGGTCCTCGCCTACGTGCCGGGCCTCGTCGGCTTCGGCCTCGTCGCCCTGCTCACCCGGGCGCTCTACGTCCGCGGCGCCCCGATGGACGCCGGCGTCGCGACCGCCGCCGGCTGGGCGGTCGCCGCCCTGCCGCCGCTGCTCGTCGCCGGCGGCGGGGCGTCCGCCGACACCGTCCTGCGGGTCCTCGGCGTCTTCTCCACCCTGGGGATGACCCTCGCCGGGCTGTCGCTCGTCGTCCTCGTCCGCCGGGCCTGGGGGCCCGAGGTGACCCGGGGGCTCGGGCGCACGACCGGCGCGGTCGTCGTCGCGCTGGCCCTCGCGGTCGGCGTCGGGGACCTCGTCTCGCGCCAGGGCACCTACGACGCGCTGCTGCCGACGCTCGGCTGGGGGATCGCCGCCGGGGCGGCCGCGCTGGCCACAGGTGTCCTCGCCGTGTTCTACGGTGACCGGACGATGATGGGCGAGATCCGCGACCGGGGGCGGGCGCGGCGCCGGGAAGGGGGCGGACGGTGAAGGTGCTCCTCGTGCTCGGGACGAGCGCGGGCGGGGTGGGGAAGCACGTCCAGGGGCTCGCGCGGCTGCTCAGCGGCGCCGGTCATGACGTCGTCGTCGCCGGTCCGCCCGCGGTCGCCGACACCCTCGACCTGCCCGGTCTCGTCGCCGTCGTCCCCGTCCCGGTGGGCGCCCGGCCGCACCCCGTGCACGACGCCCGGGCGCTCGCCACGCTGTCCGCGGTGGCCCGGGGTGCCGACGTCGTGCACGCCCACGGCCTGCGGGCGGGCGCGCTGGCCGTGCTGGCCGCCGCCCGCGGCGGCGTCCCCGTCGTGGTCACGGTGCACAACGCCCCACCCACGGGCCGCGGCCTGGCCGCCGTCTACGCCGGGCTCGAGCGGATCGTCGCCCGCGGGAGCGCGCTCGTCCTCGGCGTCTCGGCCGACCTCGTGACCCGGATGGAGCACCTCGGTGCCCGCGGCACCGGCTTCGCGGTCGTCCCCGCTCCGGCGCCCCGCCTGCCCACCGCGGACCGCTACGCCGTCCACGCCGAGCTCGGCATCGACGCCCGCACCCGCCTCGGCGTCGTCGTCGGCCGGCTCGCACCGCAGAAGGGCCTGGACGGGCTGCTCGACGCGCACGCCGAGCTCACCGACCTCGACCTGCTCACCGTCGTCGCCGGGGAGGGTCCGCTGCGGGCCCGGCTGCAGCGGCGGATCGACGTCGAGGGGCTGCCGGTCCGGCTGCTCGGCCGGCGCGACGACGTCCCCGACCTGCTGACCGCCGCGGACGTCGTCGTCTCCAGCGCCCTGTGGGAGGGGCAGCCGGTGTGGCTCCAGGAGGCGCTGCACGCCGGGGCCGCGATCGTCGCCACCGACGTCGGCGGCACCGGGGCCGTGCTCGGCGACGCCGGCATCCTCGTGCCGCCCGGCGACCCGGTGTCCCTCTCCCGCGCCGTCCGCGACGTCGTCACCCACGGCGGCGTCCGCGACGACCTGCGCTCCAAGGCCGTCGAGCGGTCCGGGGAGCTGCCCACCGACGCCGACGCCCTGGCCGCCGCCGAGGGCGCCTACGCCACCGTGCTCGGACTGCTCTGAGCAGGCGTCCACCCCCGGTGCGGCGTCCCGGGCGACCCCGACCGATGACGTAGAGTGGAGGCCCGTGGTGCTGCAGACGAAACAGATCTTCGTGACCGGAGGCGTGGCCTCCTCGCTCGGCAAGGGGCTCACCGCCTCCAGCCTCGGGCACCTGCTCCGGGCGCGGGGGCTGCGGGTGACGATGCAGAAGCTCGACCCCTACCTCAACGTCGACCCCGGGACGATGAACCCGTTCCAGCACGGCGAGGTCTTCGTCACCGACGACGGCGCCGAGACCGACCTCGACATCGGGCACTACGAGCGCTTCCTCGACGTCAACCTGCGCGGCAGCGCGAACGTCACCACCGGCCAGGTCTACAACCGGGTCATCCAGAAGGAGCGGCGCGGGGAGTTCCTCGGCGACACCGTCCAGGTCATCCCGCACATCACGAACGAGCTCAAGGAGCGGATGCGGGCCCAGGCGGCCGGCTCCCCGGGCGTCGCGGACGCGGACGCGCCGGACGTCATCATCACCGAGATCGGCGGCACCGTCGGCGACATCGAGTCCCTGCCCTTCCTCGAGGCCGCCCGCCAGGTGCGCCACGACCTCGGCCGCGACAGCGTCTTCTTCCTCCACGTCTCGCTCGTGCCCTACCTCGCCCCGAGCGGTGAGCTGAAGACCAAGCCGACCCAGCACTCCGTCGCGGCGCTGCGGCAGGTCGGCATCCAGCCCGACGCCCTCGTCCTGCGCGCCGACCGGGAGATCCCGGAGTCCATCAAGCGCAAGATCAGCCTCATGTGCGACGTCGACAACGAGGCCTGCGCCGCGGCCGTCGACGCGCCCAGCATCTACGACATCCCCAAGGTGCTGCACCGCGAGGGCCTGGACGCCTACGTCGTGCGCCGGCTCGGGCTCGTCTTCCGCGACGTCGACTGGACCCGGTGGGACACCCTGCTGGAGCGGGTGCACCGGCCCGAGCACGAGGTCGAGGTCGCCCTCGTCGGCAAGTACGTCGACCTGCCCGACGCCTACCTCTCGGTCACCGAGGCGCTGCGGGCGGGCGGCTTCCACCACGACGCCCGGGTCCGCATCCGCTGGGTCACCTCCGACGACTGCGACACCGACGCCGGGGCGCAGCGGGCGCTCGGCGGCGTCGACGCCGTGCTCGTGCCCGGCGGCTTCGGCGTGCGCGGCATCGAGGGCAAGGTCGGGGCGCTGCGCTGGGCCCGCGAGCGGGGCGTCCCGACGCTCGGCATTTGCCTCGGCCTCCAGTGCATGGTCATCGAGTACGCCCGTACCGTCGCGGGCATCGAGGGCGCGAGCTCGACCGAGTTCGACCCCGACACCCCGCACCC
>NZ_SAYU02000017.1 GCF_004025965.2 Phycicoccus flavus
GTGGGCCCGATCAAGCCGCAGGCCCGCGCCCTGGTCACCGTCGAGCAGCTGGGCGGGGTGCTGTACGTCGCGATGGTCATCTCGCGGCTCGTCGCTCTTACGGTGATGCGCGCCCGGCAGTGAGGGCCGGGGCCGGAGGGCGAGCCGGTCAGGCCGGGACGCCGTCCAGGTCCTCGATGCGGGCCAGGCCCGGGCCGCGCCGCTCGCGCAGGCCCGCGGCCGCGTCCTCGACGTCGCCGAGCAGCCGCAGCGTGTTCCCGCCGGTGAGCGCGGCGAGGTCGTCGTCGCTCCAGCCCCGGTCGGCCAGCGCCTCGAGCAGCCGCGGGTAGCCGCTGACGTCCTCGAGCCCCTCGGGCTGGACGTCGACCCCGTCGTAGTCGCCGCCGAGACCGATGTGCCCGATGCCCGCGACCTCCCGCACGTGCTCGCAGTGCGCGACGACGTCGGCGACGGTCGCCGCCGGGGCGGGGTGGGAGCGGCGGTAGGCGGCCGTGAAGTCGCCGTAGGCCCGGAAGTCCGAGGACGAGATCCCCTCGGCGGCCGCGGCGTCAGTGGCCTCGAGGTCCCACTCGCGCACGGCCGGTGAGACGAACTTGGGGACGAAGGTGACCATGCAGACGCCGCCGTTGCCGGCCAGCCGGGCCAGGACGTCGTCCGGCACGTTGCGCGGGTGGTCGCAGACGGCGCGGGCCGAGGAGTGCGAGAAGACCACCGGCGCCTCGGTCGTGTCGAGGGCGGCGCGCATCGTGTCGGCCGAGACGTGGCTGAGGTCGACGAGCATGCCGAGCCGGTTCATCTCGCGGACGACCTCGTGGCCGAAGGCCGACAGCCCGCCGAGCACGGGCTCGTCCGTCGCGGAGTCCGCCCAGGGCACGTTGTCGTTGTGGGTGAGGGTCAGGTAACGCACCCCGAGGGCGTGGAGCATCCGCAGCGTGCCGAGCGAGGAGTCGATGCTGTGCCCGCCCTCGGCCCCCATGAGCGAGGCGATCCGCCCCGTCGTCCACGCGGCCTCGACCTCGGCGCGGGTCGTCGCCAGGGCGAGGTCGCCCGGGTGGCGCCGGACGAGCTCGTGCACGGCGTCGACCTGCTCGAGGGTGGCCGCGACCGCCCGGTCGCCCTGGAGGGTGGCCGGGACGAACACCGACCAGAACTGCGCCCCGACCCCGCCCTCGCGCAGCCGCGGCAGGTCGGTGTGGGTCGGCAGGCCGCCGGCGGCGAGGTCCAGCCGGTCCCAGTCGTACCCGGCCCGCTCGCGCGCCTCCCACGGCAGGTCGTTGTGTCCGTCGATGACGGGCTGCCGCTCCAGCAGCCGTGCGATCCGTCCCCCGTCGTGCCCAGGCATGGCGGCGACCCTACCCGGGGGTGGACGGAGCGGCGCGCGCTCGCCTCTAGAGTTGGGGACATGAGTGCGCAGGCGGCCCGGGGCAGTGTCGCGCTCGTGACCCTCGGGTGCACCCGCAACGAGGTGGACTCCGAGGAGCTCGCCGGGCGCCTGGCCGCCGACGGCTGGACCCTCGTCGACGACGCCGCCGACGCCGACGTCGCGCTCGTCAACACCTGCGGCTTCGTCGAGCAGGCGAAGAAGGACTCGATCGACACCCTCCTGGAGGCCGCCGACCTCAAGGAGACCGGGCGCACCCGCGCCGTCGTCGCCGTCGGCTGCCTCGCCGAGCGGTACGGCCGGACCCTGGCCGAGGAGCTGCCGGACGCCGACGCCGTGCTCGGCTTCGACTCCTACGCCGACATGTCGACCCACCTGCGCTCGATCCTCGACGGCGGCCGGCCCGCGTCGCACGTGCCCACCGACCGGCGCCGCCTGCTGCCGCTCTCGCCCGTCGCCCGGCCCGCGGCCTCCGGCGACGTCGCGCTGCCGGGGCACGCCGCCGGTGTCGTCCGCTCTCGCCTCGGCGACGCACCGTGGGCCCCGCTGAAGATCGCCAGCGGCTGCGACCGACGCTGCGCGTTCTGCGCCATCCCGATGTTCCGCGGCTCGTTCGTCTCGCGCCGGCCCACCGACGTCCTCGCCGAGGCCCGCTGGCTCGCCGAGCACGGGGTGCACGAGCTGCTGCTCGTCAGCGAGAACTCGACGTCCTACGGCAAGGACCTCGGCGACCTCACGCTGCTGGAGACGATGCTGCCCGAGCTCACCGGCATCGACGGCATCGAGCGGGTCCGGGTCTCCTACCTCCAGCCCGCCGAGGTCCGGCCCGGCCTGCTGGAGACGATGGCCGCCACCCCCGGGGTCTCGCCCTGGTACGACCTGTCCTTCCAGCACGCCTCGACCCCGCTGCTGCGGCGGATGCGACGCTTCGGCGGCACCGAGCCGTTCCTCGGTCTGCTCGAGGGCATCCGTTCGCGCCAGCCCGGGGCCGGCGCCCGCAGCAACGTCATCGTCGGCTTCCCGGGGGAGACCGAGGACGACGTCGCGGAGCTCGAGCGGTTCCTCGAGTCCGCCCGCCTCGACGTCGTCGGGGTCTTCGGCTACTCCGACGAGGACGGCACCGAGGGCGAGACCCTGGACGGCCACCTGCCCGAGCACGTCGTCGCCGAGCGGGTCGAGCGGGTCTCGGCGCTCGTCGAGGAGCTCACGGCTCAGCGTGCTGGGGAGCGCGTCGGCGAGCCCGTGCGGGTGCTGGTCGAGGAGGAGGACGAGGACGAGCCCGACGTCGTCGTCGGCCGCGCCGACCACCAGGGCCCCGAGGTCGACGGCGTGTGCCGGGTGCGGGTGGACGGTCCGCTGCCGGCCCCCGGGTCCTTCGTCGACGGCGTCGTCGTCGCGGCCGAGGGGGTCGACCTCCTCGTGGAGCCCCGGTGAGCGAGCAGTCCCCGGGCCCCCAGCGCGGGGTCCGGCCCGGTCCGCTCGCCGAGGGCCGGGCCAGCGACCCGTACCGGGTCGGTATCGACCCCGCGAGCCCGGTCGTCCCCGAGACCGGGCCGAGCCCCTGGAACATCGCGAACTACCTCACCGTGCTGCGGCTGCTGCTCGTGCCCGTCTTCGGGTGGCTGCTGCTGCTCCGCGGCGGCGACACGCCCGGCCTGCGCTGGGCGGCCTTCGCCGTCTTCGCGGTGGCGATGGTCACCGACCGGGTGGACGGCGACCTCGCCCGCAGCCGGGGGCTGGTGACGAACTTCGGCAAGGTCGCCGACCCCATCGCCGACAAGGCGCTCGTGACAATGGCGCTCGTCGGGCTCTCGATCGTCGGCGAGGTCTGGTGGTGGGTGACCGCGCTCGTGCTGGCCCGCGAGTGGGGCATCACGGCCGTCCGCTTCTGGGTGATCCGGCACGGCGTCATGGCCGCCGGGCGGGGCGGCAAGCTCAAGACGCTGCTCCAGACCTTCGGCATCGGCTTCCTGCTCTGGCCGCGGTGGACGCTGCCGGCCCCCGAGCTGTGGGACCTCCTCGCCTACGGGCTGCTCGCCGCGGCGGTGGCCGTCACCGTCGTCACGGGGGTCGACTACCTGGTCCAGGCCGTCCGGCTGCGCCAGCGCAGCGACCGCACCGCCCGCAAACGGGCCGCGCGGGCCGCCCGCGAGGCCCGGGCCGCCCGGCGCCGGGAGCGGCGGGAGGGGTGAGCGCGCGGGACGTCGTCCGCGACCTCGCCGCGGCCGGTTGGACGGTGGCCGGAGCGGAGTCGCTCACCGGTGGCCTGGTCACCGCCGCCCTCACGTCCGTGCCCGGTGCGTCCGCGGTGGTCCGCGGCGGTGTCGTGTCGTACGCCACGGACGTCAAGGCCTCGGTGCTCGGGGTGGACGCCGGCCTGCTCGCGGAGCGCGGTGCGGTCGACCCCGACGTCGCGCGGGGCATGGCCGAGGGGGTGCGGCGGCTCCTCGGCGCGACCTTCGGGGTGGCGACCACCGGGGTCGCCGGGCCGGAGCCCGCGGACGGGAAACCCGTCGGCGAGGTCCACGTCGCGGTCGCAGGACCGGCGGGAACACGGGCCGAGCGGCGGATGTTCTCCGGTGGGCGGGAGGAGATCCGACGACAGACCGTCGACGCGGTCCTGCTCCTGCTGGGGGAGGAGTGCCGGAACCTCCGGGACGCCGACCCCCCTGCGGGGTACGGTGGTGCCCTGTCAGGTCCGCCGACGACCCGGAAGGAGGCGCCGTGATCCTGCTCCGCCACGAGCTCGGCGAGGCGCTGCGCGAGGCGCGCCGCGCCCAGGGCCGCACCCTGCGCGACGTCGCCGGGTCCGCCGCCGTCTCACTCGGGTACCTGAGCGAGGTCGAGCGCGGCACCAAGGAGGCGTCCTCGGAGCTGCTGGCCTCGATCTGCGACGGCCTCGGGCTCACCCTCTCGGAGCTGCTCGGCGTCGTCCGGGACCGCGTCGAGCACGTCGAGACCCTCTCGGCCCCGGTGACCCTGCCGGTCGCGCCGGCCCTCGACCCCGACCAGGTCTCCGCCTCCGCGGCCTGACCCGGCGCGGGTCGCCACCTCCCGGGCGCCGTCAGGCGTTGCGGCGACGGTAGCCGCCGCGCGACCCCGGGCTGCTGCTGAGCGGCCGCTGCGGCCGGCCGTCGTCCGTGGGCGCGATACCGCCCTGGCACGTGGGGCAGGAGAAGATCGTCCGCTCCCGGGGCGGTACCCCCGCCGTCGCGACCCGGACGGTGTCGCCGCACCTCCGGCACGGTCGTCCCGACCGCGCGTGGACGTAGGCCTCCTCGCCGGAGCGCTGCACCCCGGTCGTCATCTGCCAGCCGGACCGCTCACCGGCGGCCATGAGCCGATGGGTGCGCGCCAGCAGACGGTCGAGCACCTCCGGGTCGACCTCGGCGGCGGGCGTCCACGGGTGGATCCGCTCGAGGAAGAGCAGCTCGCTGGCCCAGAAGGTCCCCACCCCGGCGAGGTTGCGCTGGTCGAGTAGGGCCTCGACGACGGTCCGACGGTCGGCGCCCACCGCGTCGCGGGCTCGCTCCGGGTCCCAGTCGGGGCCGAGCACGTCGGGGCCGAGGTGACCGACGAGGTCGGCCTCCCGGGCGGTGGGCACGAGGTCGAGCATGCCGAGCCGCAGCCCGAGCGCCGTCCACTCGGCGGTGAGGACGGCGGCGCGCAGGTCGGGACGGCGCAGCCCGCGCTCGGTGCGCGGGCCGGGGTGCTCGACCCGCCACTGCCCCTCCATCCGCAGGTGGGTGTGCAGGGTCGAGCCGGTGTCGAAGCGCTGGAGGACGTGCTTGCCGCGGGCGAGGACCTCCAGGGTCACCGACCCGCGCAGGTCGACGTCGGGCGCGGACGGCCAGCGCAGCTCGGCGTGCGTCACCGGCGCCCCCGCGAGCGCGGCGTGCAGGCGCGCGGCGGTGCGGTGGACGGTGTCACCCTCGGGCACGAGCGACCCTCACCGGCGCATCCGCAGGCCGCGCGGCGTGAGGTGGAAGCCCGCGGACTCCAGCGCCGAGATGACCGGGTGGTCCGACCCCAGCAGCCGCCCGCCGTCGGCCTTCTCGACGGTGATCCGGCCCAGGTGGCCCCGCCGGACCGCGTCGGCCAGGGCCCCGGCCGCGGCGGCGAGGAGGTCGGGGTCCTCGGTGTAGGTGAGCAGGGTCTTGCCGCCGCGCTCGACGTAGAGGGCGAGGACGCCGTCGACGAGGACGACGACGGAGCCGGCCTTGCGACCGGGCTGGTGCCGCCGGCGCTTGTCGCCGTCGCCGCCGTCCTCGGCGGGGTCGACGGCCCGCTCGGGCCAGGGCAGCGCGCCCCCGTACGGGTTGGCCGGGTCACTGGCGGCGAGGACGACGGGCACGGGGTCGGGACGGTCCCGCTCGCGCACCGCGGAACCGCCGGCCCGGAGCCGGTCGATGGCCCCGCCGGTCCCGAACTGCGAGGCGCCGAGGCCCTCGACGAAGTAGCCGCGCCGCACCCGTCCGCTCTCCTCGGCCTTGCCGAGCACGCGGTAGACGGCGGCGAAGCCGCCGGTGATGTCCTCGGCCGCGACGGCGCCCCGGGTGACGATGCCGTGCCGGTCGAGCAGGAGCTCGGCGGTGGCGAGGGCGCGCAGGGTGGGGTCGTCCTCGGCGGGGGGGAGGAGCGACCACCGGCCGGTCGCCCGGGCCGGACCCGAGCGCGCGGGCAGGGCCGGGCGGCTGGGCGCCGAGCCCAGCGCTCCGAGCGGGCCGCGCCGCGACCCGTACCGGGTCCGCCGCGGGCCGGGGGTCGTCCGCTTGTGGGTCGTGCGGCCCCCGGCGAGCAGCGCCCGGACCGGGGCGAAGGTGTCGCCGGTGACGCGCCCGGCCCAGACGAGGTCCCAGAGGGTGCCGGTCAGCGTCTCGTCGTCGGTGCTGCCGACCTGGTCCGAGAGGGAGCGGAAGAAGTGCGCCCCGCCCCCGGCCAGCGCGTCCAGCACGGCCAGGCCCTGCTCGGACGGCACCCGCTCGGGGTCCGGCCCGGGCAGGGTGAGGTGCGCGGAGTCGGCGAGGTGCAGCGACACCCAGCCGTCGTCGCCCGGGAGCGACCCGTGCCCGCACCACAGCACCTCCCCGGAGGCCATGAGCTCGTCGAGCATCCCGGGTGCGTAGTCGGCGACCCGCGCCGGCAGCACGAGGGACTCCCAGGCGCTCGCGGGCAGCACGGCCCCGCTCAGCTGCTCGACGGCCCGGACGACGCCGTCGCGCCCCCGCAGCCGGCCGCCGACGCCCTGCCACTCCTGGAGGAACCGCGCGAGCTCGACCGGCGTGACCGGCTCGACCTCGGCCCGCAGCGCCGCGAGCGAGCGCCGGCGCAGCATCCGCAGGACCTCGGCGTCGCAGTACTCGGTGCCCCCGCCGCCGGTGGGCAGGAACTCGCCCTCGACGACGCGGCCGGACGAGGCGAGCCGGGCCAGCGCCCCCGTCGCGACGGCGACGCCGATGCCGTAGGCGCGGGCGACCTGCGCGGCCTGGAACGGCGCGTGGGTGCGGGCGAAACGGGCGACGAGGTCGCCGAGCGGGTCGGTGACCGGCTCGAGGAAGGTCTGCGGGACACCGGGGGGCAGCGAGGCGCCGAGGGCGTCGCGCAGCCGGGAGGCGTCCTCGATGGCCGACCAGCGCTCCTCGCCGGCGACCCGGACGGGGATGACCTGGCGGGCGGACTCGAGGCCGGCCAGCCAGCCCTCGACGTCGTCGCCGCTCACGCCCTCGCGGCAGCGCTGGAGGACGGCGTCGACCGACAACGGCCCGAGGACGCGCAGCAGGTCGAGGGCGTCGTCGGCGTCGCGGGCGGCGCGCTCGGGGGTGAGGCGCTGCAGCTCGGTCTCGGTGCGGGCGACCTGCTCGGCGTCGAGGAGGTCGCGCAGGGCCAGCCCCTCGGACCCGCCGAGCAGCTCGGCGAGCAGGGAGGGGTCCAGGGCCAGGGCGGCGGCGCGCTTCTCGGCGAGCGGGCTGTCGCCCTCGTAGAGGAACTGGGCGACGTAGCCGAAGAGCAGCGACTTCGCGAACGGCGACGGCGTGGTGCTCTCGACGTCGACGACGGTGACCCTGCGGCCGGCGACGTCCTGCATGAGCGCGACGAGGCCGGGCACGTCGAAGACGTCCTGCACGCACTCGCGGACGGCCTCGAGCACGATGGGGAAGGTGGGGTAGCGGCTCGCGACCTCGAGCAGCTGGGAGGCGCGCTGGCGCTGCTGCCACAGCGGCTGCCGCCGGTCCGGGCGGCGGCGCGGCAGGAGCAGCGCCCGGGCGGCGCACTCGCGGAAGCGGGAGGCGAAGAGCGCCGAGCCGCCGATCTCCTCGGTGACCAGGCCGCGGACGTCGTCGGGGTCGAGGACGACGAGGTCGAGCAGCTCGCGGCCGACGCCCCGGCGGTCCAGGCCCTCGACGTCGTTCCACTCCAGGTCGGGCAGCCGCAGGACGATGCCGTCGTCGCCGTGCATGGCCTGGACGTCGACGCCGAAGCGGTCGCGCATCCGGGCGCTCACGGCCAGCGCCCAGGGGGCGTGGACCTGGGCGCCGAAGGGGGAGTGGACCGCCACCCGCCAGTCGCCGAGCTCGTCGCGGAACCGCTCGACGACGACGGTGCGGTCGTCCGGGACGTGCCCGGTGGCCTCGCGCTGCTCGCGCAGGTAGGTGAGGAGGTTGTCGGCGGCCCAGGTGTCGAGCCCGGCGGCCATGACCCGCTCCCGCGCGGACTCGGGCGAGAGGGCGTCGACCTCGCGGACGAATGCGCCGACCGCCTTGCCCAGCTCGGCCGGACGGCCGAGGCTGTCACCCTTCCAGAACGGCAGCCGGCCGGGCAGGCCCGGCGCCGGGGTGACGAGGACGCGGTCGTGGGTGATGTCCTCGATGCGCCAGGTGGAGGTGCCCAGGGTGAAGAGGTCGCCGACCCGGGACTCGTAGACCATCTCCTCGTCGAGCTCGCCGACCCGCCGGCCCGGACCCTCGCCCGTCGCGAGGAAGACGGCGTAGAGGCCACGGTCGGGGATGGTCCCACCGGAGGTGACGGCCAGGCGCTGGGCGCCCCGGCGGCCGGTGAGGGTGTCGGCCAGCCGGTCCCAGGTGATCCGGGCCCGTAACTCGGCGAAGTCCTCGCTCGGGTACTTGCCGGCGAGCATGTCGAGCACCGACTCCAGGACCGAGCGGGTGAGCGTCGCGTAGGGCGCCGACCGCCGGGCCAGGGCGAGGACGTCCTCGACGGTCCACTCGTCGAGCGCGCACATGGCGACGACCTGCTGGGCCAGGACGTCCAGCGGGTTCTGCGGGACGTGCAGCGCCTCGATGGAGCCGGACAGCATCCGCTCGACGACGACGGCGGTCTGGACGAGGTCGCCGCGGAACTTCGGGAACAGCACGCCGCGCGACACGGCGCCGACCTGGTGGCCGGCGCGCCCGACCCGCTGGAGCCCGGAGGCCACCGACGGCGGCGACTCGACCTGGACGACGAGGTCGACCGCGCCCATGTCGATGCCGAGCTCGAGGCTCGAGGTGGCGACGACGGCGGGCAGCCGGCCGGACTTCAGCTCCTCCTCGATCTGGGCGCGCTGCTCCTTGCTCACCGACCCGTGGTGGGCGCGGGCGATGACGGCCGCGGCGCCACCGCCCTGCCCGGACTGGGCCATGACCTGCGCCGGGGTGTTCCTCAGCACCGCCGGGCGCGCCTGGCCGTGCTCGGCCCCCACCGTCTCCGCCCCGGCGGCGACCTCGACCCGCTCCTCCCAGATCTCGTTGAGCCGGGTGGTGAGTCGCTCGGCGAGGCGCCGGCTGTTGGAGAAGACGAGGGTCGAGGTGTGGTCGGCGACGAGGCCGACGATGCGCTCCTCGACGTGCGGCCAGATCGAGGCGCGCTGCTCCTGCCCGGACGCGGCGCCGGCGAGGTCGCCGGTGGGCTGCCCGAGCTCGGACATGTCGGGGACCGGGACGACGACCTTGAGGTCCCACTCCTTGGTCGAGGGCGGCTGGACGACGTCGACCGGGCGCCCGCCCGCGAGGTACCGCGCGACCTCCTCGACCGGGCGGACCGTGGCCGACAGCCCGATCCGCTGCGCCGGGCTGTCGAGCAGGCCGTCGAGCCGCTCCAGCGACAGGGCGAGGTGCGCCCCGCGCTTGGTGCCCGCGAGGGCGTGGACCTCGTCGAGGATGACGGTCTCGACACCGGTGAGCGCCTCGCGGGCGGCGCTGGTGAGGAGGAGGAAGAGCGACTCGGGCGTCGTGATGAGCACGTCGCTGGGGGTGCGGGCGAAGGCGCGCCGCTCGTCGGCCGGGGTGTCGCCGGAGCGCACGGCGACGGTGATGTCGGGCTCGGGGAGGCCGAGCCGTGACGCCGCGTGCCGGATGCCGACGAGCGGGCTGCGCAGGTTGCGCTCGACGTCGACGGCCAGGGCCTTCATCGGCGAGACGTAGAGGACCCGGCACCGCTGCAGCCGCTCCTCGGGGACGGGCCGCGAGGCGAGCCGGTCCAGCGCCCAGAGGAACGCCGAGAGCGTCTTCCCCGACCCCGTGGGCGCGACGACGAGCGCGTGCCGGCCCCCGGAGACGGCCTCCCAGGCGCCGGCCTGCGCGGCCGTGGGCTCGCTGAAGCTGCCGCGGAACCAGGCGGCGGTGGCGGGGGAGAACCGGTCGAGGACGTCGTCGCTCATGCTGGCGTCAGCCTCTCACCCGCCACCGACAGCCGGGCCCCGGGACGCCGCACCGGGGGACGACGTCGCTAGGGTCGAGGAGGCCCACTGACCAGCGACGGAAGGACCCCTCATGGAGCAGCGACCCCTCGGACGGACCGGACGCGAGGTCTCGGTCATGGGGCTCGGCACCTGGCAGCTCGGCGCCGACTGGGGAGAGGTCAGCGAGGCCGACGCGACCGCGGTGCTCGAGGCCGCGGCCGACCGGGGCGTCACGCTCTTCGACACCGCCGACGTCTACGGCGACGGGCGCAGCGAGTCCCTCATCGGGTCCTTCCTCGCCGCCCGGCCCGGCCACGGCATCACGGTCGCGACGAAGATGGGCCGCCGGGTGGACCAGGAGCCGGAGAACTACACCCCGGAGAACTTCGCCGCCTGGACCGCGCGCAGCCGCCGCAACCTCGGCGTCGACACCCTCGACCTCGTGCAGCTGCACTGCCCGCCGACCGCGACCATCGAGGCCGACGCCACCTACGACGCCCTCGACGCGCTCGTGGCCGACGGCGCGATCGCCGCCTACGGGGTCTCGGTCGAGACCTGCGACCAGGCGCTGGCGGCCATCGCCCGCCCGCACGTGACGAACGTGCAGATCATCCTCAACGCCTTCCGGCTCAAGCCGCTCGACGCCGTGCTGCCCGCCGCCCGCGAGGCCGGCGTCGCGATCTTCGCCCGGGTCCCCCTGGCCTCCGGTCTGCTCACCGGCAAGTACACCCGCGACACGACCTTCGCGCAGGACGACCACCGCAGCTACAACCGCGACGGCGAGGCCTTCGACCGTGGCGAGACCTTCTCCGGCGTCGACTTCGGCACGGGGCTCGAGGCGGCCTCGCGCCTGGCCGAGCGGCTGCCCGACGGGGTGTCCCTGGCCGCCGCCAGCCTGGCCTGGGTCGCCTCCCGTCCGGGCGTCACGTCGGTCATCCCCGGCGCCCGCAACCCCGAGCAGGCGCGCGGCAACGTCGAGGCGGCCGACCTGCTGGACGGCGGTCTCGACCTGGACGCCTTCGACGCCGCGGTCCACGAGGTCTACGACGACCTACTGCGGGAGTCGGTGCATCCGCACTGGTGACCGCCCGGAGCGGCTCGCCGTCGGGGTGGGCGACCCTAGGGCCTGCCACCGACACCCGACGGCTGGGAGCCCGTCGTTAGGCTCGGGCGCATGCGGCACTCGCGCTTCTGGGAGCTCATGGCCGAGGAGTTCGGCGCGACGTACGCGCCGACCCTCGCCGGCAGCCATGTGCTCGGGGCGCTCGGCGACCGGACGGCCCAGGAGGCCCTCGACGACGGCGTCGCGCCGCGCGAGGTGTGGCTCGCCCTCTGCGACGACCTCGACGTCCCGGAGTCGCGCCGGCACGGCCGGGAGGTGCCGCCACCGCGCGACTGACCTCGACGGGCCGCGGGGTCGCGGGGAACCCGGAGGTGGACCGTCGGCGGGCTCGGCTAGCCTCTCGCGACGTGACGGACGAGGTGCTGCTGAGCGCGCGGGGGCTGACGAAGACGTTCGGCGACTTCGTCGCGGTCGACGGCATCGACGTCGAGGTGCGCCGCGGCGAGGCCTTCGGGTTCCTCGGCCCGAACGGCGCGGGGAAGTCCTCGACGATGCGGATGGTCGGCTGCGTCTCGCCGGTCACCTCCGGCGAGCTGACGATCCTCGGTCTGGACCCCGCGGTCGACGGCCCGCGGATCCGGGCCCGGCTGGGGGTCTGCCCGCAGAAGGACATTCTCGACGAGGACCTGTCGGTCGAGGAGAACCTCTGGGTCTACGGCCGTTTCTTCGGCCTCACCCGCGCCGAGGTCCGCCGCCGCGCCGAGGACCTGCTGGAGTTCGCCCAGCTCACCGAGCGCCGCGGCGACCGGGTCGAGCCGCTCTCCGGCGGGATGAAGCGGCGGCTCACCATCGCCCGCTCGCTGATGAACGACCCCGAGGTCCTGCTGCTCGACGAGCCCACCACCGGTCTGGACCCGCAGGCCCGGCACGTGCTGTGGGACCGGCTCTTCCGGCTCAAGCGCGAGGGCGTCACCCTCATCATCACGACGCACTACATGGACGAGGCCGAGCAGCTGTGCGACCGGCTCGTCGTCATGGACCACGGACGGATCGTCGCCGAGGGCTCGCCGCGCGCCCTCATCGAGACCCACTCCACCCGCGAGGTCGTCGAGCTGCGGTTCGCCGTCGACGAGCAGGAGCGGCACCTCGACGCGCTCGACGGCGTCGGCGAGCGGGTCGAGGTCCTGCCGGACCGCCTGCTCGTCTACGCCGACGACGGGGACGCCGCGCTCGCCGAGCTCGGCGGGCGTGGGGTGCACCCGCTGTCCTCGCTCGTGCGGCGCTCGACCCTCGAGGACGTCTTCCTCACCCTCACCGGCCGGACGCTGGTCGACTGATGGCGAGCGCCGACGCCCTCACCGCGACCACCCCCAGCGGCCGGCTGGGCCGCGGCCCGCGCCGCCCGACGAGCGCCACGGAGCGCATCGCGGCGGTCATGGGCCACCACCTGCTCGTCGCCCGGCGCACCTGGAAGGGCACCGTCGTCGGCCGGTTCGCCTCGCCGCTGTTCTTCCTGCTCGCGATGGGCCTCGGCCTCGGGGCCCTCGTCGACGAGCGCACCGGGGGGATCGACGGCCTGCCCTACCTACGCTTCGTCGTCCCCGGCATCGTCGCGATGCAGGCGATGACGACGGCGTTCGGCGAGTCGACGTACGCCGTCATGGGCTACATCAAGTGGAACCAGATGTACTCCGCGATGCTCGCCACCCCGCTGCGGTCCTCCGAGTTGCTCCTCGGCCACCTGGCCGTCGTCGCCCTCCAGCTGACCGTCAGCAGCGCCGCGTTCGTCCTCGTCGCGGCACCCTTCGGGGCCTTCGGCTCCTGGTGGGCGGTTCTCGCGGTACCGGTCGCCGTCCTCACCGGCCTCGCGTTCGCGGTCCCGACCTTCGCACTGTCGGCCACGGTCGACACCGACAACGTCTTCAGCATCCTCTTCCGCTTCGTCGTCACCCCGCTCATGCTCTTCTCCGGCACCTTCTTCCCCATCGAGCAGCTGCCCGGGTGGATGCAGCCGCTCGCCTGGGTCACCCCGCTCTGGCACGGGGTCGTGCTGAGCCGCGAGGCCTCCGAGGGCGTCGCCCCCGGCTGGTCCACGCTCGCGCATCTCGCGGTCCTGCTGCTCTACGTCGGCGTCGGCTGGGTGCTCGCCCGGTGGCGCTTCCGGGTGAGGCTGCTGCCGTGACCGTCACCGCAACCCCCTCGCTCGGGCTCGCCCGCTTCGTCCTGCTGCGCAACGTCACGGCGTTCCGGCGGGCGTGGATCCTCCTGCTCAGCGGCCTCGTCGAGCCGGTGTTCTACCTGTTCTCGATCGGCGTGGGCCTCGGGGCGCTCATCCGCACGGTCACCACCGACAGCGGCGCCGTGGTCCCGTACGCGGAGTTCGTGGCGCCGGCCCTCCTCGCGGTGTCGGCGATGAACGGGGCGGTCGCGGACTCGGTCTACAACTTCTACTTCAAGCTCAAGCACGCCAAGGTCTACGACGCCATGCTCGCGACGCCGGTCTCGCCCCGCGACGTCGCGGTGGGGGAGGTGTCGTGGTCGCTGCTGCGCGGGGCGCTCTACTCCTCGATGTTCCTCGCCGTCGCGTGGGTGGCCGGGCTCGTGCACTCGTGGTGGTCCCTGCTCGCCGTGCCGGCCGCGACCCTCGTCGGGCTGGCCTTCGGGGCGGTGGGGATGTACGCCGCGACGTTCATGCGCACGTGGCAGCACGTCGACTACGTCAACCTCGTCGTCCAGCCACTGTTCCTCTTCTCGGCGACCTTCTTCCCGCTGTCCACCTACCCCGATGCGCTGCAGTGGCTGGTCCGGGCCACCCCGCTCTACCACGGGGTCGCCCTGGAGCGGGCCCTCGTCCTCGGCGAGGTCTCCTGGGGGCTGCTCTGGCACGCGGGCTACCTCGTCGTGCTCGGCGTCGTCGGGGTCCTCGGGACCTCGCGCCGCATCGGCGCCCTGCTGCTCACCTGAGGCCGACCGGAGCGGCCGACCCTCGACAGATCCTGAGAGCCGCCTGAATTCATCTGTTGCAGAACGACTCGCGCGGAGTGATGGTTGACCGTCCTGTCCAGTACCCCCCGGGAGCATCCATGAGAGCCATGCGCTACCTCGCCGCCGTCTGCGTCGGCCTCGCCGCCCTGGGGGTCGCGGGAGCCGGCGAGGCGGCGACCCCGACGCGGGGAACCGTCACCGACACCGCTCGCAGCGTGTCGTGGAGCGGGGGACCGTTCGTCACCGCCAACACCACCGGCACGGCGCTGGACCAGCCCGACTGCACCGTGCCGACGTCGTGCGACGACTTCGCGCTGCACGTGGGCACCCCGGCCGGCTACGGCGACGCCCACGCCCTCACCATCACGGTGCAGTGGCCGCTCGCCGCCGCCGACTTCGACCTCTACGTCCTGGACGCCGCGGGCTCCGTCGTCGGCTCGTCCGCCTCCAGCGCCGACCCCGAGACCGTCGTCCTGCCGCCCACCACCGGCGACTACACGGTGCGGGTCGTGCCCTTCGCCCCGGCCGGACAGTCCTACAGCGCGACGGCCACCCTCACCGACAAGCCCGCCGACCCGGCGCCCGGCACCGCGACCCCGCCCGGCTTCGGGGTCTACCCGGCGCCCTCGTCGCTCGCCGACGCGAACAACGCCGGCGAGCCGTCCATCGGGACGAACTGGAAGAGCGGGGCGAGCCTCTACCAGGCCTACCTCTCGACGTACAAGGTCACCTTCGACGACAGCTCGAGCCCCGCGACCGCGACGTGGAAGGACGTGTCGGCGTCGCTGGCCAACGGCTGCGCCGCCGGGAGCACGGTGAGCCTGGACCCGATCCTCTTCACCGACAGCCACACCGGCCGGACCTTCCAGTCCCAGCTCACCGGGGCGAACTCACTGACCTGCTGGACCGACGACGACGGCACCTCGTGGAACCCCTCCACCGGAGGCGGCATCCCGAGCGGCGTCGACCACCAGACCATCGGCGGCGGGCCGTTCTCGGCCACCGGCGTCGGGCCGCTGCCCGGGACCACGTACCCGAACGCCGTGTACTACTGCTCGCAGGACATCGCGACCGCCTTCTGCGCCGTCTCCCGTGACGGCGGCACGACGTTCGGTGCCGGCGTCCCGACCTACAGCCTCCTCGACTGCGGCGGCCTGCACGGGCACGTCAAGGTCGCCCCCGACGGCACCGCGTACCTGCCGAACAAGTCCTGCGGGAGCACCTCGGCCGTCGCCGTCTCCGGTGACAACGGCACCTCGTGGACCGTCCGATCCGTCCCCGGCAGCACGCCCGGCGACAGCGACCCGGCCGTCGGCATCGGCGCCAACGGCACGACGTACTTCGGCTACGTCGGCGCGGACGGCCGCCCGGCGGTCGCCACCAGCCGCGACAAGGGCGCGACCTGGACCGACCTGCAGCCCGTCGGCCTCGAGGCCGGCATCAAGAACGCCGTCTTCCCGGCCATGGTCGCGGGCGACGACGACCGCGCGGCCTTCGCCTTCCTCGGGACGCCCACCGGCGGCAACTATCAGGACCAGGCCACCTTCACCGGCATCTGGCACCTCTACGTCGCGACGACCTACGACGGCGGCAGGACCTGGCAGACCTCGGACGCGACGCCGAACGACCCCGTGCAGCGCGGCAGCATCTGCACCGGCGGCACCACCTGCGGCGACGACCGCAACCTGCTCGACTTCATGGACGTGCAGGTCGACAAGGCCGGCCGCATCGAGGTCGGGTTCGCCGACGGGTGCATCGACGCCTGCGTCACCCACCCCGCGCAGAACGGCCGCGACGCGTACGCGACGATCGCCCGGCAGAGCAGCGGAAAGACCCTCTTCGCGGCGTCCGACCCGCTGCCCGACCTCACCGTCTCCGGCTTCACCGTCGGCAAGAGCAAGTCGGGGCTCACGGCCTCGGTGACGGTGAAGAACGTCGGCGGCGCCAAGGCCACCGGCTTCGGCACCCAGGTCACCGACAACGGCAGCGTCGTCGGCACGACCGCGTCGACGACGCTGGCCCCCGGGGCGAGCACGACCTTGACGTACTCGTGGAAGGCGGCCAGGGGCAGCCACTCCGTGCTCGCCTCCGTCGACCCGGCGAACACGGTGCGCGAGGCCGACGAGGGCGACAACAAGGCCGTGCGGACGGTCACGAAGTGACGCGGCTGCCCCTCACGGCAGCCGTCCTCGCCGTCGGCCTCCTCGCTTCCGGCTGCTCCGAGGGGATCGACAGCTCCGCCGACCGCACCGTGTGCGTCGGGGACGCCACGGCGTTGTCGAAGACGCCCGACGGGTTCCCGGCCGACTTCCCGTTCCCGCCGGGCACGGTCGTCTACCACGGCGAGGACCGCGGCGCCGACGGTCTCGTCATCACCGGGGTCACGGCCACGCCATTCCAGGACGTGCTCGCGGCGCTCAACGGCCCGGTCCAGGACGCCGGGTTCACGGTGACCTCGGGCGAGACCGAGGAACACGACGCCGAGGCGAACTGGGAGAAGGGCGACCAGCGGGGCCGATGGGCGATCCGGGAGTCGGCCGACTGCCCCGGCGAGACGGTGGTCCAGGTCCTCGCGTCGTCGGGCTGAGCCCTCGCGGTCGCCGGGGTGGTGCGTGACCTCCGGTCCGCCTCGGCGTGTCGCGGCGCGCCGTCCCGGGGTCGAACACGTGTTCGTCTACGCTCGTCCACAGGTGGTGGTCCCGGCGGCGCTCGTCCACAGGTCCCACGGCGACCCGTGACGGCTGTCGGTGCCTCCACCTAGCGTCTGACCAGACCTCGCGACGAGGCCGACGGCGAGAGCTGGTCGACGGTGGACGCGATCGACGACGACACGAAGGACTAGGTGTGACATGGCTGGACCCAACGGCGCTCGCGGTGCCGTCCTCAACCCGCCCAGTGTGAAGGGCGCCGGCATGGGCGACGAGAAGAACAAGGCCATCGCCTCGGTGATGGCGCAGATCGAGAAGACGCACGGCAAGGGTGCGGTCATGCGCCTCGGCGACGACGTCCGTCCGCCGATCGCCGTCATCCCCACGGGCTCGATCTCCCTGGACGTCGCGCTCGGCATCGGGGGGCTGCCCCGTGGCCGCGTCGTCGAGATCTACGGCCCGGAGTCCTCCGGAAAGACGACGGTGGCGCTGCACGCCGTCGCGAACGCCCAGAAGGGCGGCGGCATCGCGGCGTTCATCGACGCCGAGCATGCCCTCGACCCCGAGTACGCGAAGAAGCTCGGCGTCGACATCGACGCCCTCCTGGTGTCCCAGCCGGACACGGGGGAGCAGGCCCTCGAGATCGCCGACATGCTCATCCGCTCCGGCGCGCTCGACATCATCGTCATCGACTCCGTCGCGG
This sequence comes from Phycicoccus flavus, assembly GCF_004025965.2. Taxonomy (GTDB): domain Bacteria; phylum Actinomycetota; class Actinomycetes; order Actinomycetales; family Dermatophilaceae; genus Phycicoccus; species Phycicoccus flavus. The sequence continues at coordinate 17,458 of NZ_SAYU02000017.1, forward strand.
CCCTCGTGCCGCGCGCCGAGATCGAGGGCGAGATGGGCGACAGCCACGTCGGTCTCCAGGCCCGCCTGATGTCGCAGGCCCTGCGGAAGATCACCGGCGCCCTCAACAGCACCGGCACCACGGCGATCTTCATCAACCAGCTGCGCGAGAAGATCGGCGTGATGTTCGGCTCGCCCGAGACCACGACGGGCGGCAAGGCGCTGAAGTTCTACGCCTCGGTCCGGCTCGACGTGCGCCGCATCGAGACCCTCAAGGACGGCAGCGACCCGGTCGGCAACCGCACCCGGGTCAAGGTCGTGAAGAACAAGGTGTCGCCGCCGTTCAAGCAGGCCGAGTTCGACATCCTCTACGGGCAGGGCATCTCCCGCGAGGGCGGCCTCATCGACATGGGCGTCGACCATGGCTTCGTCCGCAAGGCCGGTGCCTGGTACACCTACGAGGGCGACCAGCTCGGCCAGGGCAAGGAGAACGCCCGCACCTTCCTCAAGGACAACCCCGAGCTCGCCGACGAGATCGAGCGCAAGATCAAGGACAAGCTCGGGGTCGGCGCCAGGCCGGACCCGGAGCCGACGACGGACGTCCCCGTCGACTTCTGAGCCGTGGTGGCCGCAGTCCCGCCCGTGACCCCCGCCCGCCGTGGGCTTCGCTGACGGCTCGGCTCCGCCGCCCGAGTGGGCGGCCGAGCCGGCCGGCGACGGCTCCGGTCGGCGCGGGCGGCGGAGTGGTCGAGGTGTGGGAACGCGCCGGGCCGCCCCGCGGCCGGACCCGGAGGCCGACCCGCGCACCCGCGGCGAGGAGCCGGACCCGCACGACTGGGCCCGGCAGATCGTCCTGCGGCAGCTGACCGCGGGGCCCCGCAGCCGGTCCCAGCTGGCGCAGGCGCTGCGCCGCAAGGACTGCCCCGGGGAGGTCGCGGACGCTGTCCTGGACCGGATGGAGGAGGTCGGCCTCGTCGACGACGGCGCCTACGCCGGCATGCTCGTGCGATCGCAGCAGGCCGGGCGCGGGCTCGCCCGGCGGGCGCTGCGCCAGGAGCTGCGCAAGAAGGGTGTCGACGACGACACCGCGGCCGCGGCCCTGGCCGAGGTCGACCCCCACGACGAGGAGGAGCGGGCTCGACAGCTCGTCGCGAAGAAGCTGCGGACGATGCACGGCCTCGAGCCCCACGTCCAGACCCGCCGGCTCGCCGGCATGCTCGCCCGCAAGGGCTACGACGGTGAGGTCGCGATGCGCGTGGTCCGCGAGGCCGTCCGCGACGCCCCCGAGCACCAGCGCGACTGACCGCCGCGTCCTCGCCGGGCCGGCCGGTCAGAAGGAGTGCAGCGGGCGGGCCCCGGCCGGGATGGAGTCGCGGGGCACGATGTCCTTGCCGTAGGGGACGAGCGAGACCGGGATGAGCTTGAGGTTGGCCACCGCCAGGGGGATGCCGACGATCGTCACGGCCTGCGCGACCGCGGTCGTGAGGTGACCGAGCGCCAGCCACCAGCCGGCGAGCAGGATCCATACGATGTTGAGGACGAGCGCCCCACCGCCCGAGCCCGGCTTGTCGACGACGGCCCGTCCGAACGGCCACAGCGCGTAGCTGGCCATCCGGAAGGAGGCGACCCCGAGCGGGATGGTCACGACGAGCACGCAGAACACCACGCCGGCCAGGGCGTAGCCCAGGGCGAGCCAGAAGCCGCCGAAGACGAACCAGATGACGTTGAGCAGCGTGCGCACGGTGCCTCCAGGAGGTCGGCCGGGTGGGCCGGACGGGAATCGCGGTACGCCCCAGCCTGTCACGACGCCCGGCCGGCGCCCATCGGGGATGTCCCGGAAACACGCCGGAGACCCGGCGGTGATGACATGGTCACCGATTCCCCCTAGGTTCGGAGGGTGAGCGAGCCGACGACGACCGACCCGAACGGCAGCCTCTTCGACGGCTACCGGCTGGGCGCCGCCTGGGACGAGATGCTCGGCACGCCGGGGGAGCCGCGCACCCCGTACAAGCCCGTCTTCCACACCCTCCGCTCGATGCGCGGCGCCACGCTCAAGGAGCGTGCGGACATCCTCGCCCGCTCCTACCTCGACCAGGGCGTCACCTTCGACTACGCCGGGGAGGAGCGCCCGTTCCCGCTCGACGCCGTGCCGCGCGTCATCTCCGCCCACGAGTGGCAGATCATCGAGTCCGGTGTGGCGCAGCGGGTCACCGCGCTCGAGACCTTCCTGGACGACATCTACTCGCGGGAGGGGGAGATCCCCCGCGCGGTGCACGAGGGCATCGTCCCGTGGAAGCTCATCGCCTCCTCCAGCCACTACCACCGCGCCGTCATGGGCATCCGGCCGCCGAACGGCGTCCGGGTGCACGTCGCCGGCGTCGACCTCATCCGCGACGAGCAGGGCACCTTCCGGGTCCTCGAGGACAACGTCCGCGTCCCGAGCGGGGTCAGCTACGTCATCGCCAACCGCCGGGCCATGGCCAACGTCTTCCCCGAGGCCTTCGCGACGATGCGCATCCGCCCGGTCCACGACTACCCGCGGATGCTGCTCTCGGCGCTGCGGGCGGCCGCCCCGGACGGGGCGGGCGACCCCACGGTCGTCGTCCTCACCCCGGGCGTCTTCAACTCCGCGTACTTCGAGCACGCCCTCCTCGCCCGGATGATGGGCGTCGAGCTCGTCGAGGGCCGCGACCTCGTCTGCGTCGGCGGCCAGGTGCGCATGCGCACGACCACCGGGGACCGTCCGGTCGACGTCATCTACCGCCGGGTCGACGACGACTTCATCGACCCCGTCCACTTCCGCGGCGACTCGGTGCTCGGGGTCGCCGGTCTGACCTCGGCCATGCGCGCCGCCCGGGTCAGCGTCGCCAACGCCGTGGGCAACGGCGTCGCCGACGACAAGCTCATCTACAGCTACCTGCCCGACCTCATCCGCTTCTACCTCGACGAGGACCCGATCCTGCCCAACGTCGACACCTTCCGCTGCGCCGACGGCGGGGACGCGCTGCGCCACGTCATCGACCACCTCGACGAGATGGTCGTCAAGCCGGTGGACGGCTCGGGCGGCAAGGGCCTCGTCGTCGGACCCAAGGCCGACGGTGCGACGCTGGACCGGCTGCGGCGCACCCTGGAGGAGGACCCCCGCGGCTGGATCGCGCAGCCGGTGGTCCAGCTCTCCACCGTGCCGACCTTCATCGACGGTGCCCTCGCCCCGCGGCACGTCGACCTGCGCCCCTTCGCCGTCAACGACGGCGAGCGGGTGCGCGTGCTGCCCGGCGGTCTCACCCGGGTGGCGCTGCCCGAGGGCGAGCTCGTCGTCAACAGCAGCCAGGGCGGCGGGTCCAAGGACACCTGGGTGCTCTCGGACCGGCGCGCCAGCGTCCCGGCCACGATGACCGCGACCGAGAACCGGGAGGTCGTCGTCATGAGCGCCCCGACGGCCTCGCTCGAGGACAGCATGCGCGCCCAGCAGCAACAACAGCAGCAGGAACGCGACCGCAGCGCCGGCGCGGCCGGGGGTGACCGCGCGTGCTGAGCCGGATCGCCGAGTCCCTCTTCTGGATCGGCCGGTACACCGAGCGCGCCGACGGGACCGCCCGGATCGTCGACGTCCTGCGCCTCCAGCTGCTCGAGGACCCCGCGGCCGACGAGGCCGCCGCCTCGCACACCGTCCTGTCGGTGATCATGGGCCTCCCGGGCCGTCCCGAGGCGACGTTCGACGACGTCGGCGCCTCGCTCGTCTTCGACCGGTCCAACGCGAGCTCGATCACGGGTGCCTGGTTCGCCGCCCGCGAGAACGCCCGCCGCGCCCGCGAGACGCTCTCGACCGAGCTGTGGGAGGGCATCAACACGACGTGGCACCGCTGGAACGGCTTCGGCCGCGGCGTCGTCACCGACCGGCACCTGTCGTGGGTGCGCGAGCGGGCAGCGCTCGTCTCCGGCATCGCCGACTCGACGATGTCGCACGACGAGGCCTGGGACTTTCTCGTCCTCGGCCGCAGCGTGGAACGCGCGGACATGACCGCCCGGCTCGTCGCCACCGGAGGGCTGCCCGGCGGGGGCGCGCCGTGGTCGGTCGTCCTGTCCAGCTGCGGGGCCCAGCAGGCGTTCATGCGCAGCCAGCGCGGCCTGCTCACCGACGAGCGCGCGGCCGCCTTCCTCGTCCTGGACCGCGAGTTCCCGCGCTCGGTGCACTTCTCGCTCCTCGAGGCCGAGCACCGCCTGGCCGCCCTCACCCCGCCGCAGACCGAGGGCATCGGCATCGCCGACGAGGCCCGTCGCCAGCTGGGGCGCATCCGCACCTCGCTGGAGTACCGCAACCCGCAGGACGTCATCGCCGACCTGCCGGCGCAGATGCGCCGGGTCCAGACCGCCGTCGACGCCGCGTCGACCGCCATCGCCACCCGCTACTTCCAGTCCGGACCCCTGCCGACCTGGACGAGGGACGTGATCTGAGGTGCGCCGCTACCGCATCGTGCACACGACCGCGCTGGCCTACGACGGGCCCGTGCGCGCCGCCCACAACGAGCTGCGGATGACCCCGCTCAACGAGCCGGGCCAGACGACGCTGGAGAACCGCATCCGCATCCGCCCGATGACGTGGAGCAACGTCTACCGCGACCACTGGGGCACCCACGTCATGGCGATGGAGAGCCTGTCGGAGCACCGGCGCCTCGACATCGAGGCGATCTCGACCGTCGAGCGGTCCGACGCGGTCGACCACGGCCCCGGCGCCGGGTGGGACGCCGTGCGCGACCCGGCGGTGCAGGACCGCCTCTACGAGTGGCTCATGCTCTCGCCGCGAACGCAGCCCGGTGAGGGCGTGCTCGCCCTCGTCGACGCCGTGCGGGACGCCGCCACGCCACGGGAGGCCGCCGACGGCGTCTGCGCCCGGGTCCGCGCCGAGATGGAGTACCGGCCGGGGTCCACCGGGGTGAGCAGCCGCGGCGCGGAGGCCTGGGACGACCGGGCCGGGGTCTGCCAGGACTTCGCGCACGTCACCGTCGGCGCGCTGCGCACCCTCGGCATCCCGGCGCGGTACGTGTCCGGCTACCTCGTCCCCCGGGCCGACCTCGCCGTCGGCGAGTCCGCCACCGGTGAGAGCCACGCGTGGGTCGAGTTCTGGGACGACGCCTGGGTCGCCGCCGACCCGACCAACGGCATCCGGGTGGGGCAGGACCACGTCGTCGTGGCCCGTGGTCGCGACTACGACGACGTCCCGCCGTTCAAGGGCATCTACTCGGGGCGCGCGACCGCCGCCCAGGAGGTCGTCGTGACGATGAGCCGCCTGGCCTGAGCCGGGGCCGCGACCCGACCGGGGCGGGCCCCGTCGGTGGGCACTCCTACAGTGGGCGGCGACGAGGTCGTGGAGACGCCGCGGTCGAGGTGGAGGGAACGCGATGGTGGACGCCGTGGAGGCCGAGGGGCTGGTCAAGGTCTACGGCTCCGGGGAGGGCGAGGTCCGGGCCCTGGACGGCCTGGACCTGCGCGTCGCCGAGGGCACGGTCGTCGGGCTGCTCGGGCCGAACGGGGCGGGCAAGACGACGACGATCAAGGTGCTCACCACGCTGCTCGTCCCGGACGCCGGGTCCGCGCGGGTCCGGGGCACCGACGTCCTGCGTGATCCCGGTGGCGTGCGCAGCACCATCGGGGTCAGCGGGCAGTACGCCGCGGTCGACGAGTACCTCACGGGGTTCGAGAACCTCGACATGGTCGGCCGCCTCTACCACCTCGGGTCGGGAGCCGCCAAGGAGCGGGCCCGCGAGCTGCTCGAGCAGTTCGACCTCGCCGACGCCGCCGACCGCCAGGTCAAGGGGTACTCCGGCGGGATGCGCCGGCGCCTCGACCTCGCGGGCGCGCTCGTCGCCCGGCCACCGGTGCTGTTCCTCGACGAGCCGACGACCGGGCTCGACCCGCGCTCGCGCCTCGGGATGTGGAAGGTCATCGACGACCTCGTCAAGGGCGGCACGACGCTGCTGCTCACCACGCAGTACCTCGAGGAGGCCGACCAGCTGGCCGACCGGATCGCCGTCATCGACCACGGCCGGGTCATCGCCGAGGGCACCGCCGACGACCTCAAGGAGCAGGTCGGCGGGGAGCGGGTCGAGGTCGTCGTCGAGGACGCCGCCTCGCTCGGGTCCGCGCGCGAGGCGCTGGCCGGGCTCGGCCGCGGCGAGGCGGTCGTCGACGAGCGGTCGCGCCGGCTCACCGTGCCGGTCAGCGGCGGGGCGAGCGTCCTCGTCGAGGCCGTCCGCCGGCTCGACGACGCCGGGGTCGGCGTGTCCGACCTCGGGCTGCGTCGCCCGACCCTCGACGACGTCTTCCTCACCCTCACCGGCCGGGCGACCGAGGAGCCGGACGACTCGGACGGGGCGACCCGCGAGACCCAGGAGGTTGCCGGATGACCTCCCTCGCGCACACCGCGGCCGACGCCGTCACCGTCACCCGGCGCAACCTGATCAAGATCCGGCGGGTCCCCGACCTGCTCGTCTTCACGACGCTGCAGCCGATCATGTTCGTCCTGCTCTTCGCCTACGTCTTCGGCGGGGCGATCGGCGAGCAGAACACCGGCATCGACTACAAGGAGTTCCTCATCGCGGGGATCTTCGCCCAGACGGTCGTCTTCGGCAGCACGTTCACCGGCTTCAGCCTGGCCGAGGACCTGCAGAAGGGGTTCATCGACCGGTTCCGCACCCTGCCGATGTCGCCGGCCGCGGTGCTGCTCGGGCGGACCGCCTCCGACGTCGTCAACAACCTCATCAGCCTCCTCGTCATGGGGCTGAGCGGGCTCGTCGTCGGCTGGCGGATCCGCAGCAACCCGCTCGACGCCCTCGGCGGCTTCCTGCTGCTGCTCCTGTTCGCCTACGCGGTCTCGTGGATCATGGCACTCGTCGGGCTGCTCGTGCGCACCCCGGAGGTCGTCAACAATGCGGCCTTCATCGTCATCTTCCCGCTGACCTTCATCGCCAACACCTTCGTCAGCCCCGAGACGCTGCCCGGGCCCCTGCGCACCTTCGCGTACTGGAACCCGGTGTCCAGCGTCACCCAGGCCGCCCGCGAGCTGTTCGGCAACACCAACCCGCAGTTCCCACCGCCGGACGTCTGGCCGCTGCAGCACCCCGTCGTCTACTCGCTGCTGTGGTCGGCGGCCGTGCTCCTGGTCTTCGTCCCGCTCTCGGTCCGGCAGTACCAGCGCACCACCTCCCGCTGAGCGCCGGACGGCGTGGCGGCACGTACCCTGGACGCGCCATGACGACAGCGAAGACCTACGACGTGCGCACCCACGGGTGCCAGATGAACGTCCACGACTCCGAGCGGCTCGCCGGGCTGCTCGAGACCGCCGGGTACGTCGACCTCGCGAGCGTGCCGGCCGGCGACCGCCCCGACGTCGCGGACGTCGTCGTCTTCAACACCTGTGCCGTGCGCGAGAACGCCGACAACAAGCTCTACGGCAACCTCGGGCAGCTGCGGCCGGCCAAGCAGCGCAACCCCGACCTCCAGATCGCGGTCGGCGGCTGTCTGGCGCAGAAGGACCGCGACACCATCGTCACGAGGGCACCGTGGGTCGACGTCGTCTTCGGCACCCACAACATCGGCAGCCTGCCCGCGCTGCTGGACCGGGCCCGGCACAACCGCCGCGCGCAGGTCGAGATCCTCGAGTCGCTCGAGACCTTCCCCTCGACCCTGCCCACCCGCCGCGACTCCGCGTTCTCGGGCTGGGTGTCGGTCTCGGTCGGCTGCAACAACACGTGCACCTTCTGCATCGTCCCCAGCCTGCGGGGCAAGGAGCAGGACCGGCGCCCGGGCGACGTCCTCGCCGAGGTCGAGGCGCTCGTGGCCCAAGGCGTCGTCGAGATCACGCTGCTCGGGCAGAACGTCAACAGCTACGGCGTCGAGTTCGGCGACCGGCTCGCCTTCGGCAAGCTGCTGCGGGCCTGCGGCGAGGTCGACGGGCTCGAGCGGGTGCGCTTCACGAGCCCGCACCCCGCCGCCTTCACCGACGACGTCATCGCCGCGATGGCCGAGACCCCGAACGTCATGCCCAGCCTGCACATGCCGCTGCAGTCCGGCTCCGACCGCGTCCTGAAGGCCATGCGCCGCAGCTACCGCAGCGAGCGGTTCCTCGGCATCCTCGACCGGGTCCGTGCGGCCATGCCGGACGCGGCGATCACCACCGACCTCATCGTCGGCTTCCCGGGCGAGACCGAGAACGACTTCGCCGAGACGCTGCGCGTCGTCGAGGCCTCGCGCTTCTCCAGCGCCTTCACCTTCCAGTACTCCGTGCGCGCCGGCACCCCCGCGGCGACCATGCCGGACCAGGTGCCGAAGCCGGTCGTCCAGGAGCGCTTCGACCGCCTCGTCGCGCTGCAGGAGGAGATGTCCTGGGCCGGCAACCGGGCCCTGGAGGGGCGGGAGGTCGAGGTGCTCGTCGCCCCCGGTGAGGGCCGCAAGGACGGCGAGACCGCGCGGGTGTCGGGCCGGGCCCGCGACAACCGGCTGGTCCACGTCGCGGTGCCGGACGGCGCGGAGCGCCCGCGTCCCGGCGACGCGGTGACCGCCGCCGTCACCTACGGCGCGCCGCACCACCTCGTCGCCGACGGCGGGGTGCGCGGGGGCCGCTACCTCGTGCGGCGGACCCGCGGCGGGGACGCCTGGGAGGCGCTGCAGGGTCCGGACGGGCGGGCCGGGCCGGCCGTCCCGCTCGGCATGCCGGCCGTCGGCCGCCCGGCGACGACGACCCCCGCCGCCCCCGCCTGCTCGGCCTGACCCGGGACCGGGCGGGACCGGGGCGGCCCCGGACACGGCTGCGCCCGCCTGCTCGGCGAGGACCGGGCGAGACGGGCGCGCGTGGATGCGATGGCGCCGGGGCGGGTCAGCCCATCAGCGCGAGGGTGCCGAGGACGGCTCCCACGACGGCGGCGATGCCGACGACGGCGAGGGCCGGCAGCAGCCGGGTGCGGCGACGGGCCCGGGTCTGGGCGCGCTCGCGGTTGGTCTCCTCGACGGCGGCGTAGAGGGGCGAGGGGTCGAAGGGCTGGATGTCCAGCTTGGGGAGCCCTGAGGTCCAGTGCGACACGAGCGTCACGTCCTTCCGGTGGCGAGAGTGGGACCACCGTAGTGACGCCACGGGCCCCGACGCACCCCGTTCGAGGGCCCCGACACGCCTTCGGTCCGAATGCCGCGGCGATGGTGTCCGAACGGACGAGACCCCCCGGCGCGTCGCGCCGAGGGGCCTCACGCCGGGTGGCTCAGCGCTCGCCGATCATCCCGTCGGCCCGGGTCTGGGCCTGGTCCACGTGGTCGGCGTACTTCTCGCCGGTGGCCGAGTCGGCGGCGTCGCCGCCGCGCTCGATGGCCTGGTCGCTGAGCGACTCGACCTGGTCGGGGTGCTGGTCGGAGAGCTCGGAGAGCTTGTCCTTGGCGTTGTCGAGGAATCCCATCGGCGGCCTCCTGGCGGTGGGGGACGGTGGACGCGCTCCGTGGCGGAGCACCTCCAGTCCACACCCGTTCCGCGGGCGGCGCCACCCCCGGCCCGCACCGGTGACGCCGCGGGGTTCTGGAAGAATCCGAGGCATGACCATCCGCCCCGTCGTCATCACCGGCGAGCCCGTCCTGCACCGGCGCGCCGAGCCGGTCTCCGTCATCGACGACGAGGTCCGCGAGCTCGTCGCGGACATGTTCGAGACGATGGACGCGGCCCGGGGCGTCGGTCTGGCCGCACCGCAGGTCGGGGTGGGACTGCGCATCTTCACCTGGCAGCTGGCCAACGACGACGGCATCCCGCCCCGCGGGGTCGTCATCAACCCCTATCTCGTCGCCGCCAAGCCGGTCGTCGGCGACCCCGACCCGCACGAGGAGTCCGAGGGCTGCCTCTCGGTGCCGGGGGAGTCCTTCCCGCTGCGGCGCGGGGAGCGGGCCACGCTCACCGGCCAGGACGTCGACGGCCGCGAGCTGCGCTACGAGGCCACCGGCTGGTTCGCCCGGATGCTCCAGCACGAGTACGACCACCTCAACGGCTTCCTCTACGTCGACCGCCTCGCCGACCCCTGGGCCCGCAAGGCGAAGAAGGCCGTCCGGGCCAACGGGTGGGGCAAGCCGGGCGGCTCGTGGATGCCCGGGGTGGACCGCGACCCCTTCGGCCACGACGACGAGACGCCCGACGCCGACCGCGTCGACTGACCGGGCACGGCACCGCCGGTCCGTCGTGACTCCTCCTGAGGTCGACCCCGTGGCGCCGGCGACCCCGGATCCCGGGCTCGTCGTCGCCGTCGTCGGGCCCACCGCCACGGGCAAGTCCGACCTCGGCGTCGCGCTCGCGCTGCGGCTGGGCGGTGAGGTCGTCGGGGCGGACGCCTCGCAGCTGTACCGGGGCATGGACATCGGCACGGCCAAGCTCGCCCCGGACGAGCGGCAGGGGGTCCCGCACCACCAGCTCGACGTCCTCGACGTCACCGAGGAGGCCACCGTCGCCGCGTACCAGCGCGACGCCCGGGCCGACCTCGAGGGGGTGCTGCGGCGGGGCCGGGTGCCGCTGGTCGTCGGCGGGTCCGGCCTGTACGTGCGGGCGGCCCTGGACCGGCTGCAGATCCCGCCCACCGACCCCGCCGTGCGCGCCGCGCTGGAGGCCCGGGCGCAGGACGAGGGCGGCGCGGCACTGTTCGCCGAGCTCGGCCGTCTGGACCCCGTCGCCGCGGCCGCCATCGAGCCCGCGAACACCCGCCGGGTGGTGCGGGCGCTCGAGGTCGTCGAGCTCACCGGACGCCCCTTCAGCGCGACCATGCCCCGCCGCGAGCACGTGCGGCCCACCGTCGTCCTCGGCCTCCGCCTGGACCGTGAGCGGCTCGACCGCCGGATCGAGCAGCGGACGCGGGCGATGTTCGACGCCGGGCTCGTCGAGGAGACCGCCGGGCTCGCCGGCCGCGGCCTGCGCGAGGGGCGCACCGCGAGCCGGGCCGTCGGCTACGCGCAGGCGCTCGCCGTCCTCGACGGGACGATGACGCTCGCCGAGGCGGTGGCCGACACCGCCGCCCGCACCCGGCGGCTCGTCCGGCGCCAGGAGTCCTGGTTCGGCGCGGACCCGCGGGTGCACTGGCTCGACGCCCTCGCCCCGGACCTGCTCGGGCGCGCCGCGGCGCTCGTCGAGGAGGCGGCGCACTGGCTGCGGCGCGAGGGATGGGACGATGGCGGGCATGGCTGACCCGCTGACCTTCACGAAGGGGCACGGGACCGAGAACGACTTCGTCCTCGTCCCGGACCTCGACGGCGCCCTCGGCCTCTCGGCCGGGCGCGCCGCCTTCCTCGCCGACCGGCGGGCCGGCGTCGGGGGCGACGGGGTCATCCGGGTCGTCCCGACCGAGCTCGCCGACGAGCCCGCGGTGCGCGAGCAGGCCGACCGGGCCCGCTGGTTCATGGACTACCGCAACGCCGACGGCTCGGTGGCGGAGATGTGCGGGAACGGTACCCGCGTCTTCGCCGCCTACCTGCGACGCGAGGGTCTGGAGACGGGCGACGCCTTCACCATCGCGACCCGCACGGGCGCCAGGGTCGTCCGCGCCGACGCCGACGGCTGGGCGGTGGACCTCGGACCGTGGCGGCTCGCCGACCCGCAGACCGCCGACCGCGACGGCGCCGACGCGCTGGTCCACGTCGGCGACGGGGACCCGTTCTCGGCCATCTCGGTCGACCTCGGCAACCCGCACACCGTCGTCGCCCTGCCCGAGGACGTCGACCTCGGCGCCCTCGACCTCGGCCGCGCCCCGCTGGTCCGGCCGGCCCCGCCGAACGGCACCAACGTCGAGCTCGTCCGCCCCATCGGACCCGGCCACGTGGCGATGCGCGTCCACGAGCGCGGAGTCGGCGAGACCCGCTCGTGCGGCACCGGGGCCTGCGCCGCCGCCGTCGCGACGAGCTTCTGGGCCGGGTCCCTCGACACCGGCTCGACGTGGCTCGTCGACGTCCCCGGCGGCCGGCTCACCGTCCGACTGCTCGCCGACCACGGCGTCGAGCTCGCCGGTCCGGCCGTCCTCGTCGCCGACGGCACGGTCCCGGCGGAGGTCCTGCCGGCCTGACGCCGCTCCGGTGGCGGGACCCCCGCGGCCGCTCTACCGTTCCCGGATGGGGACCCCGACCGCCGCCCGCACCACCCGTCCGTTCCACCGCCGCGCGCTCGCCGCGCTGGCGGTCGGCACCGCCGCCGCCCTCGCCCTCGGCGCGGTCCCAGCCACCGCCGCGCCGGACCGCGACCGTCCGCAGCGAGGCGGTCCACCGCCGGTCGGGCACGACCTGCCCAAGGTCCCGGTGATGACCGGCTCGGGCGGGGCCGTCGCGTCCGTCGACCCCGTGGCCAGCCAGGTCGGCATCGACGTCCTCGCCGCCGGCGGCAACGCCACCGACGCCGCGGTCGCCACGGCGGCGGCGCTCGGGGTCACCGAGCCGTACTCGACCGGCATCGGCGGTGGCGGGTTCTTCGTCCACTACGACGCCTCCTCCGGGCGGGTCGACACCGTCGACGGCCGCGAGACCGCCCCGATGAGCTACGACGAGACCGCGTTCCTCGACGCCGACGGCGACCCGCTGCCGTTCCGGACGGCCGTGAACTCCGGCCTGTCGGTCGGCGTGCCGGGCAACCCCGCGACCTGGCAGCGCGCCGTCGACCGCTGGGGCAGCGAGCGCCTGCGCGACCTGCTCAAGCCGGCCGAGCGGCTGGCCCGCAACGGCTTCGTCGTCGACCAGACCTTCCATGACCAGACGGTCGCCAACGCGGACCGGTTCTCGATGTTCCCCGAGACCGCCGTGGTCTTCCTGCCGGGCGGGCAGGCCCCGGCCGTCGGCTCGGTCTTCCGCAACCCGGACCTGTCCGCGGCCTACCGGGAGATCCGCACCCACGGGGTCGAGAGCCTCTACGACGGCCGGCTGGCCCGCGCCGTCGTCGCCGAGATCCAGGACCCGACGACCGCGCCCGGTGTCGAGGTCCCCGCCGGAGAGCTGACCCGTGCCGACCTCGCCCGCTACGAGGCGCTGGACAGGGCGCCCGTGCACTCGCGCTACCGCGGCCGCGACGTCTACGGCATGCCGGTGCCGAGCAGCGGCGGGATCGCCGTCGCCGAGATCCTCAACCTCGTCGAGGCCTACGACGAGCGCACCGGCACCCCGACGAGCGAGGTCGACCAGGTGCAGTACCTGCACCGGTTCTCCGAGGCGTCCGCGACGGCCTTCGCCGACCGCAACCGGTACGTCGGGGACGTTCCCGGCGTGCCGACCGGTGAGCTCGTCTCGCAGGGGTTCGCGGACGAGCGCAGCTGCCTGTTCGACCCCGCCGCCGCGATGCCGCGACCCGTGCCGTTCGGCAGTCCCGACGGCTCGTACGCCGACTGCGGTGACGCCCGGGCCTCCGGGATCCTGCCGCACGAGGGGATGTCGACGACGCACCTGTCGGTGGTCGACCGGTGGGGCAACGCGGTGTCCTACACCTCGACCATCGAGCAGACCGGCGGCTCGGCCATCACCGTGCCCGGCTGGGGGTTCATCCTCAACAACGAGCTGACCGACTTCGACTTCGTGCCGCTGACGCCGGGCGTGCCCGACCCGAACCTGCCCGGCCCGGGCAAGCGGCCGCGCTCGTCGATGTCGCCGACGGTCGTCGTCGGCGCCGACGGCCTCGAGCTCGTCGCCGGCAGCCCCGGTGGCTCGACGATCATCACGACGACGGCGCAGATCCTCCTCGGGGTCTACGAGCGCGACCTGTCGGTCGGCGACGCCGTCGCGGCGCCGCGGCTGTCCAGCCGCAACGGGTCCACCGAGTCGGCGGAGCCGGCCATCGCCGGGTCGCCGGTCGGGGCCGGGCTCACCGCACTCGGGCACCGGCTCTCGAGCACCCCGGAGATCGGCGCCGCGACGGCGATCCGGGTGCTCGGCCCGGACCGCTACACCGCGGCGGCCGAGCCCGTCCGGCGCGGTGGCGGGTCGGCGATGGTCGTCGTCCCCGACGCCGGCTAGCGGACGGCGACGGTGCCGGGACCCCGGTTCGTCACCGAGACCCCGCTTCCGAACCCCTGCCCGGCGGACATTTCGGGGTCACCCCGAAATGTCCGCCGGGGGGCGGACCTCGAGGACGCGGAACCCGCGGCTGGAGGCGACGCGCTCGCACGGCATGCCGAGCTCGCCGGTGACCCAGCGCTGGAGGCTGTCGGAGCCGAGGTTCTTCTGCACGACGAGCGACGCCACCCCGTCGGGCGCGAGCCGCGGCAGCCAGGTGCGCAGCAGGTCGTGCAGGACGGCCTTGCCGACCCGGATCGGCGGGTTCGACCACAGCCGGTCGACGCGCACCTCGGCCGGCACCTGCTCGGCGGTCACCGCCCGCACGCGCTCCAGGCCGAGCGCGGCGGCGTTGCGCCGGCACAGGTCCAGCGCCCGGGCGTTGACGTCGACCGCCCAGACGGTCGCGGCGGGGGAGCGCAGGCCGAGGGTGAGGGCGAGCGGGCCCCAGCCGCAGCCGAGGTCGACGAAGGTGCCCTCGGGGGGTGGCTCGGCGACGTGCTCCAGGAGCACCGCGGTGCCCTTGTCGAGGCCGCCGGGGGAGAAGACACCCCCCGCCACCTGCACGGTGACCTCGCGACCGGCCAGCCGGACGGTCAGCGCCCGGCGCTCGTCGGCGCTCGCGGGGTCGGCGGTGAAGTAGTGCTCGCTCATCGGCTCCGAAGGCTAGCGGCCGGCGGCGACGACGCCCGCACCGCGGAAGAAACCCGTCGCCGCCCGGCGTTCCACCGTGCGACAGTAGGGAGAACATGACAGCACGCGACATCCTCTCCGGACGGGCCTCCGCCCTGGCCCGCGACACCGCCCCCGAGACCCTCGACGACGCCGGCGTCGTCCTCGACGACGACCGCCTCGACTACGACGGCGACCAGTACGACCGCGAGGAGCGCGCCGCGCTCCGCCGCGTGTCCGGGCTCTCGACCGAGCTCGAGGACATCACCGAGGTCGAGTACCGCCAGCTCCGGCTGGAGCGCGTCGTCCTCGCCGCGGTGTGGTCCGAGGGCACCCTGGAGGACGCCGAGAACTCCCTGCGGGAGCTCGCCGCCCTCGCCGAGACCGCCGGGTCGGAGGTGCTCGCGGGGGTCGTCCAGCGCCGGGCGCACCCGGACCCGGCCACCTACCTCGGCAAGGGCAAGGCCGTCGAGCTGCGCGACGTCGTCGTCGCCGAGGGCGCCGACACCGTCATCGCCGACACCGAGCTCGCACCCAGCCAGCGCCGCGCGCTCGAGGACGTCGTCAAGGTCAAGGTCATCGACCGGACGGCGCTCATCCTCGACATCTTCGCCCAGCACGCCAAGAGCCGGGAGGGCAAGGCCCAGGTCGAGCTCGCCCAGCTGCAGTACCTGCTGCCGCGGCTGCGCGGCTGGGGCGAGTCGATGTCCCGGCAGGCCGGCGGCCAGGCCGCGGGTGGCCAGGGCATGGGCTCGCGCGGACCCGGCGAGACGAAGATCGAGCTCGACCGGCGCCGGATCAACTCCCGCATCGCGCGGCTGCGCCGGGAGATCAAGGACATTAAGACCGTCCGTGACACCAAGCGCGGCGGCCGCCGGGCGAACCGGGTCCCGAGCGTCGCCATCGCCGGCTACACCAACGCCGGGAAGTCGAGCCTCCTCAACCGGCTCACCGGGGCCGGCGTGCTCGTCGAGAACCAGCTCTTCGCGACCCTCGACCCCACCGTCCGCCGCGCCGAGACCCCGGACGGCCGGCTCTACACCCTCGCCGACACCGTCGGCTTCGTCCGCCAGCTGCCCCACCAGCTCGTCGAGGCGTTCCGCTCGACCCTCGAGGAGGTCGCCGACAGCGACCTGCTGCTCCACGTCGTCGACGGCTCCCACCCCGACCCGGAGGGCCAGATCACCGCGGTCCGCTCCGTCCTCGCCGACGTCGGCGCCACGGACGTCAAGGAGGTCGTCGTCGTCAACAAGGCCGACCTCGCCGACCCCGAGGTCCTCGACCGTCTGCTCCGGCACGAGAAGCACTGCCTCGTCGTGTCCGCCCGCACCGGCGAGGGGCTGGACGCCCTGCGCGCCCTCGTCGCCGACGAGCTGCCGCAGCCGGACATCGACGTTGAGGTCCTCGTGCCCTACGACCGCGGCGACCTCGTGAGCCGCGTCCACGAGGTCGGCGAGGTGCTGGCCAGCGAGCACGTCGCCGAGGGCACCCGGCTCACGGCGCGGGTCGACGCCGAGCTCGCCGACGACCTCTCCGCCTTCGCGGTCTGACGCCTCAGGCGCGCCCTCGCGGGTCGGCGAGCCACCGCCAGACGTAGGACACGTAGGTCGTGACGCCGCACAGGAGCAGGACGCCGACGAAGACGTGGGCCCCGACGACCTCCAGCGACCCCAGCGTCACCTGGAGGACGGCGGCGGCCAGCAGCGACAGCGCGAACCACAGCGGCCACGACGGCCCGTCGCCCCGCCGGACCCGCAGCGCCGCCACGACGCACGCAATCGTCGTGACGAGGACGACGTAGGCGCCGGCCTCGTGCACGGCTTCCAGGGCCTCGCTCTTCGGGGGGTCGACGAGGGTCGCCACGAGGCCGGAGCCGAACCCCGCCTGGCCCACGGCCACCGCGAGGAGGACGGTCGCGAGGACGCGCAGCAGGCGGACCGGTGTCATGGCCCGGAGTCTACGAAAGCGCCGTCGTAGGGTCGCGGCGTGACCTTCCTGCGCACGGAGCGGACCCGGCTGCGGCCGCCGGCCGAGGGCGACCGGGACCTGTGGGTGCGCCTGCACACCGACCCCGCGCAGTACCCGCTGGCCCCGTGGGCCCGGGCCGCCGACCCGCAGGCGGCCGGGGCGACGTTCGAGCGCGCGCTGGCCCACTGGGCCGAGCACGGCTTCGGGTACGGCGTCGTCGAGGACGCGACGGGCGAGGCTCTGGGGGTGGCCGGCGTCATCCACGGCCGGGAGCGGGAGCACCTCAACCTGTACTACCGGTTCGACCTCGCCCACCACGGCCGGGGCCTCGGCACCGAGGTCGCCCGGGCGCTCGTCGCCGACGTCGTCGAGCACCGGCCGGTGCTGCCGCTGGTCGCCACCGCCCGACCCGGCCACGACGCGTCGATCCGTACGGCGCAGCGGGCCGGCCTGCGCCTCGTCGGCGCCGCCGCCGCGGGCGTCGAGCTGCCGGGCGTGCCGCCACCGGCGGTCGCCCGGGCCCGGGCCGCCGACCCCGACGACGTCGCCCCGCCCGTGGTGCTGCTCGCCCCGCGGGCCGAGACCCACCGCGGCCGTCTCGGTGCCGACGCCCGCGAGGGGCTCCTGGACCTGTGGTGCGCGACGAACGACGCGGGGGGAGCGGTGGGCTTCCCGCCCGGTGCCCCGCGGGAGGCGGTGGCCGAGGCCCTCGCGGCGCACGAGTCGGCCCTGGCCGCGGGGCGCGCGACCGCCGTGCTGCTGCGCGGCCCGGCGGGCGAGGTCCTCGCCTGCGGGTTCTGGGGCGCCGAGACCGGCCCGCTGCTCACGCACTTCCGGACCGGCTACCGGGTGATGAGCGACCCCGGCTCGCGCGGGCGCAACCTCGGCCGGCTCGTCCTGGCGGCGCTGCACCGGGCCGCCCGCGAGGACGGCGTCGAGGTCGTGGCCGTCGTCGCCCGCAGCGGCCTCGGGCTCAGCCGGTTCTACGAGCGCAACGGCTACGTCGAGGTCGGCCGGGTGCCCGGCAACATCCGGGTGGCGCCCGGCGACGACCGGGACAGCATCCAGCTGGCCCGGCGGCTTGACGACCGGCCGATGGTCGGCGACGGCCGCCCCTGACGCGGGTCAGGGCCGGCCGCCCCCGCGAGGGCCGGGACCGGGCGCGTCGACGGAGGCGAGCGCGTCCTCGCGCTCGCTCGCCTCGACCGCGACCCGTTCCGCCCGGTTCCAGAGCAGGAGCGCGAGCAGGGCGAGCGCCTGCGCGGTGGAGGCCAGGAAGACGGAGAACTGCGAGGTGTAGGACGCGAGCGGGTCGGCGACCCCGAGGAGGACGGCCATCCCCGCGACGCCCCAGACGGTGGCGGGACGGACGCGGCGGCGCGAGGGCGACATGAGGACGACGGCGACGAGGGCGAGGACGCCGCCCACCGCACCGGCGACGGTCGAGGCGACCGCGACGCGGAACCCGAAGCCGCCGAGCTCGTAGGTGTCGCCGGAGGCGGTGACAAGGTCGACGGTCCGCAGCTCCGGGGGCAGGAACGGCAGGGCGACGAGGGTGACGATCGCGGTCACGGCGCCGAAGGCGTGCAGGAGCAGCACGGCCCGGGCCAGCCGGCGCGTCACGGTCGGGCCCAGACGGGTGGCGAGCCTGTCCCAGCGGCTGCTGCCGTGCTGTTCCGCGAGGGCCCGCTCGGTGGCGAACGCCGAGGCCATCGCGTCGATGATGCGCCGCTGCTGCTCGTCCGGGTCGCACTCACGCGCCCGGTCGAGGTGGTGGAGGAGGCGCAGGTGTCGCTGCGTCGTCAGGCGGTCGTCGGCCGCCGCCGCGGCGAGGTCGAGGACGACGTACAGGTGCGCCTCGGCGGTGTCCCGCCGGTAGCGCGACAGCGCGAACGTCGCGCCCGCGAGGAGGACGAGGAAGAGGTAGACGATGGTCGCCGCGAGCGGGAAGAAGTAGTCGTTGGTCTGCGTGATGAACTTGCCGACCTCGTCGACGAACAGCCCGGCGCCGACGCCGCCGAGCGCGCCCGCGGCCGGCGGCACCCACGTGTCGGACAGGCCGGCCGCCAGGACGACGGCGACCGTGAGGAGCACCCCGCCCCACAGCGCGTGCGCGAGGTGGTAGACCTCGCCGCCGATCTGCGGGAAGCCGGTGAGCGTGAGGTAGGCCCGGGTCGCCATGACGGTGACCGCGCAGGCGGTGGCGAAGACGAGCACGACCGTCCCGGCCTGCTCGCGGGGCACGGGCAGGCGCGAGGTCGAGCGCGAGGACCGCCCCGGTCCGTTCCGCACCTCGCCCGTCACACCGACAGTGTGCCCGGCCGGGTCAGCTGAGGCCGACGATGCGCCCGTCGTCGTCGACGTCGATGCGCTCGCTGGCGGGGACCTTCGGCAGGCCGGGCATCGTCATGATCTCGCCGGTGACCATGACGACGAACCCCGCTCCCGCCGCCAGGCGGACCTCGCGGACGCTCACCGTGTGGCCCTCGGGTGCGCCGCGCAGGGTCGGGTCGGTGGAGAACGAGCTCTGCGTCTTGGCCATGCAGATCGGCAGGTGGCCGTAGCCCTCGGCCTCGATGGCCGCGAGGCGCTTGGCCGCCTTGGGCTCGAAGGTCACGCCGGCGGCGCCGTAGACGCGGGTGGCGACGGCCTCGGCCTTCTGCGCCAGGGGCATGTCGTCGGGGTAGACGAACTGCAGGTCCGCGCTGCCCTCCTCGATGACCTCGAGCACGCCGCGGGCCAGGGCCTTCGAGCCGTCCGAGCCGTCGGCGAAGTGGGTGGCCTCGTAGGCGCGCACGCCCTCGGCCTCGACGAGGCGCAGCACCTCGGCGACCTCGGCGTCGGTGTCGGAGGGGAAGCGGTTGAGCGCGACGACCGGCGGCAGGCCGTAGACGTCGCGGACGTTGCGCAGGTGCCGGCGCAGGTTGGCCATGCCCGCCGTCACGGCCTCGACCGACTCGGTGCCGAGGTCGGGGACGTTCACCCCGCCGTGGTACTTCAGCGCGCGGACCGTCGCGACGACGACGACCGCGGAGGGGCGCAGCCCGGTGGCGCGGCACTTGATGTCGACGAACTTCTCCGCGCCGAGGTCCGCGCCGAAGCCGGCCTCGGTGACGACGTAGTCGGCGAGCTTGAGCGCCGTGCGGGTCGCCATCACCGAGTTGCAGCCGTGCGCGATGTTCGCGAACGGGCCGCCGTGGATCATCGCCGGGGTGTGCTCGAGGGTCTGGACGAGGTTGGGGGCCAGTGCGTCGCGCAGGATCACCGTCATCGCCCCGTGGACGTTGAGGTCGCGGGCGTGCACCGCCTGCTTGGTTCCGCGGGTGTAGCCGACGACGACGCGGCCGAGCCGCTCGCGCAGGTCGGCCACGGAGGTCGCGAGGCAGAGGATGGCCATGACCTCGGAGGCGACGACGATGTCGAAGCCGTCCTCGCGCGGGATGCCGTTGGCCACGCCGCCGAGCCCGACGACGACGTCGCGCAGGGCGCGGTCGTTGAGGTCGACGACCCGCTTCCAGGTGACCGTCCGGGGGTCGATGTCCAGGGCGTTGCCGTGGTGCAGATGGTTGTCGAGCACGGCCGAGAGGAGGTTGTTCGCGGCGGCGATGGCCGCGAAGTCGCCGGTGAAGTTGAGGTTGATGTCGGCCATGGGGACGACCTGGGAGTACCCGCCGCCCGCGGCCCCGCCCTTGATGCCGAAGACCGGCCCCATCGACGGCTCGCGCAGTGCGACCATCGCGTTCTCGCCGAGCGCGGCCAGGCCGTCGGCGAGCCCGACCGAGGTCGTCGTCTTGCCCTCGCCGGCCGGGGTCGGGGAGATGGCGGTGACGAGGACGAGCCGCCCGTCGGTGCGGGACTCCAGCGCGCGCACCCCCGCGAGCGAGACCTTCGCCTTGTCGTGGCCGTAGGGCACGAGGTGCTCGGGGTCGATGCCGAGGCGCTCGCGCGCCAGGTCGAGGATCGGGGTGAGCTCGGCGGCCTCCGCGATCTCGATGTCGGGCGGGACGGGGCGGGTGCGCGCGCTCGTGGTCACGGCGCCATCGTGACACCGCGGGGGGTCCGCCGACAAGAGGAACGACGCACTGGACGCAACCGGGTGCGTCATACGCAACGCTGGGGACGACGGCGGCGGCCGCGCCACCGCACCGCCTAGTCTGCCGGGGTGCCCTCCCTCGACGACCTGCTGCGCGCCGCGGTCGCCGGGGTGGGCGGTGCCGAGCGCACCGGCCAGGTCGAGATGGCCGAGGCCGTCGCCGACGCCGTCCGCCGGCGCGAGCACCTGCTCGTCCAGGCCGGCACGGGCACCGGCAAGTCGCTGGCCTACCTCGTTCCCGCGGTGCAGCACGCCGTCGACACCGGGCGCACCGCCGTCGTCGCCACGGCCACCCTCGCGCTGCAGGCCCAGATCGTCGACCGCGACATGCCCCGCCTCGCGGAGGCGCTGGAGCCGGTCCTCGGCCGCCGGCCCACGTACGCCCTCGTCAAGGGCCGGCGCAACTACGTCTGCCTGCACAAGCTCGAGGGCGGCTTCCCCGACGAGGACGCCGACAGCCTCATGGCGGTCGGCGACGTCGACCGGTCGGCCGGACGCCTCGGCCAGGAGGTCGTGCGGCTGCGGCAGTGGGCCGAGCGCACCGAGTCCGGCGACCGCGACGAGCTCGTCCCCGGCGTCTCCGAGCGCGCCTGGCGACAGGTGTCGGTGAGCGCCCAGGAGTGCCTGGGCTCGCGCTGCCCGATGGTCTCGGAGTGCTTCGTCGAGCGTTCCCGGGAGGCCGCGCGCGACGTCGACGTCGTCGTCACGAACCACTCGTTCATGGCCATCGACGCCTTCGAAGGGCGTCAGCTGCTGCCCGAGCACGACGTCCTCGTCGTCGACGAGGGCCACGAGCTCGTCGACCGGGTCACCTCGACGATCACCGACGAGCTGACCCCCGGGTCCGTGCGCGCGGCCGGCAAGCGCGCGGGCCGGCAGGCCGACGCCGCCGAGGCCCTCGACGACGCCGCGACCCTGCTGGAGTCGGTGCTCGAGCCGCTGCCCGAGGGCCGCCTGACGAGCCTGCCCGACGCGCTGGCCACCGCGCTCGGACGCATCCGCGACGTCGCCCGGGCCGCCTCCACCGAGCTCAAGCCCCAGCAGGGCGAGCAGCCGGACACCGCGAAGCAGGTGGCCCGGGCCGCCGTCGACGAGCTGTTCGAGTCGGCCGAGCGGATGCTCGACGAGCGCGAGCTCGACGTCGTCTGGGTCTCGAAGGACCCGCGGCGCGGTCCGGTGCTGCGGGTGGCGCCGATGAGCGTCGCCATGCTCGTGCGGGACAAGGTGTTCGGCGACCGGACGGTCGTCATCACCTCGGCGACCCTCGAGCTCGGCGGCTCCTTCGACGCCGTGGCCGGGACCATCGGGCTGCGCGGCGAGGACGCCCCCCGGTGGCGCGGCCTGGACGTCGGCAGCCCGTTCGACTACCCGCGCCAGGGTGTCGCCTACGTCGCCACCCACCTGCCGCCGCCGGGGCGCGACGGGACGGCCCCGGAGACGCTGGACGAGATCGAGGCGCTGGTGCGGGCCGCCGGCGGGCGCACGCTCGGGCTGTTCTCGTCGATGCGCGCCGCCCGCGAGGCCACCGAGGTGATGCGCGAGCGGCTCGAGGACACCGACGTCGTCGTCCTCTGCCAGGGCGAGGACCAGATCGCGACCCTCGTGCGCGAGTTCGCCAAGGACCCGCGGACCTGCCTGTTCGGCACCCTGTCGCTGTGGCAGGGCGTCGACGTCCCCGGCTCGTCCTGCCAGCTCGTCATCGTCGACCGCATCCCCTTCCCCCGCCCGGACGACCCGCTGGCGTCGGCGCGCTCGCAGGCCATCGCCCGGATGGGCGGCAACGGCTTCATGGCGGTCTCGGCGACGCACGCGGCGCTGCGCCTGGCCCAGGGCGCCGGACGACTCATCCGCCGGTCCGACGACCGCGGTGTCGTCGCCTTCCTCGACTCGCGGATGATGACGGGGCGCTACGCCGGGTTCCTCCAGCGCTCGCTGCCGCCGTTCTGGCCGACGGCCGACCGCGACCTCGTCCTCGGCGCCCTGCGGCGGCTCGACGAGACCGCGCCCCCGCCGCTGCCGGTGAGCGAGCCGACCCTGCGCGGCCTCACCGGCGCCGTCGCGGGCACGACGATGGCCGCGGCCGCCCCGGAGCCCGCCGAGCGCCCCGTCGCCCACCCGCCCCCGCCGCCGGAGTCCGCCCGGACCGCCGTCACCCAGGGCCACGCGTGGAGCGCGCAGGAGGACGAGGAGCTGCGCGACGGCGTCGGCCTCGGCCTGACGCTGGAGGAGCTCGCGGAGTCGATGGAGCTGCCGCCCGACGTCGTCGCCGCGCGGCTGGACGGGCTCGGCCTGGAGGCGGGCGCCGACGCGCGCCTGACCTTCGACTGAGAGCGCCGAGCGCCCGGTGGGCACCGCGGCCGGACACGGCGGTCCTCGCTAGCCTCGGGGGCGTGCGGATCCCGGTCGGAGAAGCGGACGCCGGGCGCCCGGCGCGGCTCATGCTCGCCGCGTCCGGCCTCACCGCGCTCGGCGCGCTCCCGCCCTTCCTCCTCGGCGCGCAGGCCGTCGGCGTCCGGGGCGACCTCGGCATCGGTCTCGGCGTCCTCGGCGGCGCGGTGAGCATCTTCTTCGCGGCCGCGGCGGCCGGGTCGGTGCTCGCCGGGCGCCTCGTGGACGGGGCGGGCCGGCGCACGGGGATCGTCGTCGCCGGGGGCCTCGTCGCGGTCGGGGGGCTCGTCATGGCCACGCTCGTGCACGGGCCCGCCGCCCTGCTCACCTGCATGGCCCTGCTGGGCCTCGGCAACGCCTGCTGCCAGACCGCGGCGAACACCTCGATGGCGCGGGCGCTGTCGGCCTCGCGGCGAGGGCTGGGGTTCGGCGTCAAGCAGTCGGCGGTGCAGCTGGCCGTCATGGCGGGCGGCATCGCCGTGCCGACGCTCGGGCGCTGGTTCGGCTGGCGCAGCACCTTCGTCACGAGCGCGGCGGTGGGGGCCGTCGTCGTCGCCTCCGCGCTGCTGCGCTCGCCCGCCGAGGCCGGGGGGCCGGTCGGCGCGGTCGAGCACCCGGACCGTCCCCCGTGGCCGCCGCTGCTGCTCTGCGGCCTGGCCATCACCTTCGCCAGCGCGGCCGCGAACTTCCTCGGCGCCTTCGTCGCGTCCTGGGGGTTCGAGGCGGGACTCGACCCGACGGCCACCGGGCTGCTCATGGCCGTGGGGTCGGCCGCGTCCATCGCGATGCGGGTGCTCGCCGGGTGGCGCGCGGACCGCCGCAACGGCGCGAACCTGCCCGTCGTCGCCGCGCAGATGCTCTCCGGGGCGGTGTGCCTGGCGGGCGTCGCCCTCGGCACGCCCTGGGCGGTCGTCGTCTTCGGGGTCCTCGCCTTCGCCGTCGGCTGGGCCTGGCCGGGGCTCATGCTCTTCGCCGTGGCCCGGGTCGGGCGGGACAGCCCGGCGCAGGCCTCGGGCGTCATCCAGGCCGGCGCTTTCGTCGGCGGCGCGGCGGGTCCGCTGCTGCTCGGGACGCTCGCGCAGCACGGGGGCTTCAGGGCGGCCTGGTTCGTCGGCGCCGGCTGCTTCGTCGTCGCCGGGGTCCTCGTGCTGCTCGCCCGGCGTGGGTTCCGGGCGGACCTGCTGGCCCGCCCGCCGCGCGAGCCCCTGGCCTGGGGCGGCGGACGGGTCCGGCCGGCGCCGCCGCAGGGCTGACCCGGCGTCGGCGGCGGGTGGCAGAGTGAGCGCCATGACCGAGGACCTCGCGCTCGCCCGGCGGGTGCCCCCGTACGTGCTCATCGCCGGGCCCGAGGGCGTCCTCGCCGAGCGCGGTTTGGCCGAGACCCTGGACCAGCTGCGGGTCACCTCCCCCGACCTCGAGGTCATCCGCCTCTACGCCGGCGCCTACGAGAGCGGCCAGCTCGTGCTGCACACCAGCCCGTCGCTGTTCGGCGGGGCCAAGTGCGTCGTCGTCCACGACGTCGACGAGGCCCCCGACGAGCTCCAGGCCGACCTGCTCGCCGTGCTCGCGGCGCCGCCGGAGCCCGACCTCACCCTCGTCGTGCTGCACAAGGGCGGGCAGCGGGGGAAGAAGGTGCTCGACGCACTGCGGGGGACCGGCGCGCGGGTGGTCGACGCCCCGGCGGTCAAGACCGACCGGGACAAGGCGGACTTCGCCACCCATGAGTTCCGCCGCGCCCGGCGCAAGGCGACGGCCGAGGCCGTCCACGCCCTCGTCGAGGCCGTCGGCCGGGACGTCCGTGAGCTCGCGGCCGCGTGCGCCCAGCTCGTCGAGGACACCACCGGCGTCATCGACGAGAAGGTCGTCCTCACCTACCACGGTGGCAAGGTCGAGGCGACGGGCTTCCGGGTCGCCGACGCGACGATGGCCGGCGACCCCGCCGAGGCGCTGCGGCTGCTCCGGCACGCCATCGCCGTCGGTGTCGACCCCGTCCCCATCGTCGCCGTCCTGGCCCAGCAGGTGCGCCAGCTCATCAAGGTCGGCACCGCCGGTCGCGGCCGGTCCGGTGACATCGCCCGGGAGGTCGGCATGGCGCCGTGGCAGGTCGACCGGGCCCGCCGGACCCTCGGCGGCTGGACCGCCGACGACCTCGCGGTGGCCGTCCAGGTCCTCGCCGCGGCCGACGCGGAGGTCAAGGGTGGTGGCCGCGACCCCGTCTACGCCGTCGAGCGGGCGGTGCTCGCCATCACCGCGCGCCACTCCCGCAACCGGACCGACTGACCCGGCCCGGACGGCCTCGGGCCGACGCGTTTTGGCGGGTGGGCGCCGCCGCTGGTACCTTTGACGACTGCGTGCGCGTGTGGTCGCGCGCGCACGAGCACCATCCAGCGCGAGTCAACCACGGGTGCCCCACGCCCGGTCCCGACCCGCGTCTGCCGCCCTCTACGGCAACCGAACCCCGACCGAAGGCATACGAACCAGTGGCGAACATCAAGTCCCAGCTCAAGCGGATCAAGACGAACCAGGTCGCGACCGACCGCAACAAGGCGGTCAAGTCCGAGTTCAAGACGGCGATCCGCCGCTTCCGCGCGGCCGCCGCCTCCGGCGACTCCGCCGCCGCGGGCGAGGCCCTCAAGGTCGCGTCGACCAAGCTCGACAAGGCCGTGAGCAAGGGCGTCATCCACAAGAACCAGGCCGCGAACAAGAAGTCCGCGATGGCCCGGCAGGCCGCCCAGCTCTGAGCCGAGCCGCCTGACCCGGCGAGGGCCCGTCACCGCACCGGTGACGGGCCCTCGCCGGGTCCGGGCCGGAACGTCAGCCGGCCGCCCGCACGGCGGCGGCGACCTCGTCGAAGCGCTCGCGGGGGAGGACCGCGCCCTCCCGGCGCACGGCCGAGGGGTCGATCCGCAGGACCCGGTTCACCCGGACCTCGCTCGGCCGGCCGCGCGAGTCCCAGGCGCCGGAGCCGATGTCGACCCAGAGCCGCCCCGCCCGCCGCTCCTGCTCCTCGTCGCGGTCGTGGTCCTTGCTCGTCAGCTGGAGGGCGAGCAGCCACGGGCCGTCGCGCCCGACGAGCAGGACCGGCCGGTCCTTGCCGCGGGAGTGGTCCTCCTCGTAGGGCACCCAGGTCCAGACGATCTCCCCGGGGTCCGGCTCGCCGTCGGGCTCCGGGGCGTACGTCGGGTCCAGCGACCCGGTGAAGTCGCCGGGGTAGGCGCCGGCCGCCCGGGCCGGCGCCGAGGTACGGCGCGACGGGGCGGACGCCCGCCGGGTCCTCGTCGCGGCCCGCACCACCTCCCGGACGGCGGAGTCGAGCACGGGCCGGAGGATCCGCTGCCACTGCATGGGGGTGACCCTACTGACGCGGACGTGCCGGTCAGCGGTGGCGCCGGGCGACGGCGGCGGCCACCGCGTCGAACCGCTCGCGCGGCAGCACGGCGCCCTCGCGTCGCACCCGCCTCGGGTCGACGCGCACGACCCGGTCCACCCGCACCTCGCTCGGCCGGCGCTGCGGGTCCCAGCCGCCGACGCCGACGTCCACCCAGCGCGGACCGCGCGGCCCGGCGTTGCCCGGGTGGCCGCGGTGGGACCTCGAGGTGAGCTGCAGCCCGAGCAGCCACCGCCCGTCGCGGCCGACGAGCAGCACCGGGCGGTCCTTGCCCTGCCGGTGGTCCTCGGCGAACGGCACCCAGGTCCAGACGACCTCGCCGGGATCGGGGCGGCCGTCGGCCTTCGGGGAGTACTCCGGGACGAGCCGCCCGGTGAAGTCGCCGGGGTAGGGCGGTGCCAGCCCCAGCAGGGTGCGCAGCCACCGTCCGAGCCGCGCGAGCACGGTCTCCGAGGTCCCCTCCCGGTCCGCCATGGGCGGGAGCGTAGTGGCCGGCGCCGACGGCCGCAGGCGCTCGGCGCGGTTCGGGCGCACCGCCGGGACGTGGGACACTGGGTGCAGATCCCCGTCTCCGAGACCATCCGAGGAAACCCCGTCCCCGTGTCCCCCCGCGCCAGCAGCGTGCTGCAGCCGCACGCGACGCCGCCGGAGTCGATCCGCAACTTCTGCATCATCGCCCACATCGACCACGGCAAGTCCACCCTCGCCGACCGGATGCTCCAGATCACCGGCATCGTCGACGACCGCGCGATGCGGGCGCAGTACCTCGACCGGATGGACATCGAGCGCGAGCGGGGCATCACCATCAAGTCCCAGGCGGTCCGGATGCCGTGGGAGGTCGACGGCGCGAGCCACGTCCTCAACATGATCGACACCCCGGGCCACGTCGACTTCACCTACGAGGTCTCCCGCAGCCTCGCGGCCTGCGAGGGCGCGGTCCTCCTCGTCGACGCCGCGCAGGGCATCGAGGCGCAGACCCTCGCGAACCTCTACCTCGCGATGGAGAACGACCTCACGATCATCCCGGTCCTCAACAAGATCGACCTGCCCGCCGCCCAGCCCGAGAAGTACGCCGAGGAGCTCGCCGGCCTCATCGGCTGCGACCCCGCGGACTGCTTCCAGGTGTCGGGCAAGACCGGGCAGGGGGTCGAGCCGCTGCTCGACGCCATCGTCCGCCAGCTGCCGGCGCCGGTGGGGGACGCCGACGCCCCGGCCCGGGCGATGATCTTCGACTCGGTCTACGACACCTACCGCGGCGTCGTCACCTACGTCCGGGTCGTCGACGGCAACCTCAACCCGCGCGAGCGCATCGCGATGATGTCGACCAAGGCCACCCACGAGCTGCTGGAGATCGGTGTCATCAGCCCCGAGCCCCAGTCGGCCCGCGGCCTGGGCGTCGGCGAGGTGGGGTACCTCATCACCGGCGTGAAGGACGTGCGCCAGTCCAAGGTCGGCGACACCGTCACGAACTCCGCGAAGCCCGCGACGACCGCGCTCGGCGGCTACCGCGACCCCAAGCCGATGGTGTTCTCGGGCCTGTACCCGATCGACGGCAGCGACTACCCGGACCTGCGCGAGGCGCTCGACAAGCTCAAGCTCAACGACGCCGCGCTCGTCTACGAGCCGGAGACCTCCGTCGCCCTCGGGTTCGGCTTCCGTTGCGGCTTCCTCGGCCTGCTGCACCTCGAGATCGTCCGCGAGCGGCTGGAGCGGGAGTTCGGCCTCGACCTCATCTCGACCCAGCCCAACGTCGTCTACGACGTGACGATGGAGGACGGCACCGTCATCCGCGTCACGAACCCCAGCGAGTTCCCCGGTGGCAAGGTCGCCGAGGTCCGCGAGCCCAAGGTACGCGCGACGATCCTCGCCCCGAGCGACTTCATCGGCGCCATCATGGAGCTCTGCCAGGGCAAGCGCGGCACGCTGCTCGGGATGGAGTACCTCTCCGAGGAGCGGGTCGAGATGCGGTACACGCTGCCGCTGGCCGAGATCGTCTTCGACTTCTTCGACGCCCTGAAGTCGCGCACCCGCGGGTACGCCAGCCTCGACTACGAGCCCGACGGCGAGCAGGTCGCCGACCTCGTCAAGGTCGACATCCTCCTCCAGGGCGAGCAGGTCGACGCGTTCTCGGCGATCGTCCACAAGGACCGCGCCTACGGCTACGGCGTGATGATGGCCGGCAAGCTCAAGGAGCTCATCCCGCGCCAGCAGTTCGAGGTGCCGATCCAGGCCGCCGTCGGCGCCCGGGTCATCGCCCGCGAGAACATCCGGGCCATCCGCAAGGACGTCCTCGCCAAGTGCTACGGCGGCGACATCTCGCGCAAGCGCAAGCTGCTCGAGAAGCAGAAGGCCGGGAAGAAGAGGATGAAGAACATCGGCTCGGTCGAGGTGCCCCCGGAGGCCTTCATCGCCGCGCTCACCTCCGACGGCGCCGGTGCCACGGCGTCGAAGAAGTGACGGCGCCCGCAGCGACAACGACGTCCTCGGCCTCCACCACCACCGGTCACCAGCCCTCCCGGCTGCTCG
This sequence comes from Phycicoccus flavus, assembly GCF_004025965.2. GTDB lineage: Bacteria > Actinomycetota > Actinomycetes > Actinomycetales > Dermatophilaceae > Phycicoccus > Phycicoccus flavus. Next base: position 46,505 of record NZ_SAYU02000017.1, read on the forward strand.
TCCCGCTCTCCGCCCTCCTGTGGGGCACCCAGTTCGCCTTCCTCAACCCGGCGATCGGGATCATCCTCGTCGCCCTCTACGGCGCGAGCGCCCGCGAGGTCGGGCTGGCGCTCATGGCCTACAACGTCAGCGGGTTCGTCTCCACCCTCGTCGTGCCGTCGCGGGCCGACCGCTCGGGTGACTACCTGCGCCCGCTGCTCATGTGCGGCGGCTTCACCATCGCGCTCACGACCGCCCTGGCCCTGGTCTCGACCCTGCCGTTCGCGGTCCTCGCCCTCGTGGCGCTCGGCGGCCCGGCCGGGGTCGCGATCGGGCTGATCTTCGCCCACCAGCGGCACACCGGGGCCACCCCGGCCCAGATCATGCGGACCCGGGCGGTGTTCTCCTTCGCCTGGGTCGGCGGTCCGCCGCTCGCCGCCTTCCTCATGGGCTTCCTCGGCAACCGCTCGATCCTCTGGGCGGTCGCCGGGCTCGGCGTCCTCGGCCTCGGCCTCACCCGGGTGATGATGCGCGAGCACGGGCGCTCTCCGCAGGCGGACGTGGCCCCGCCGTCCGGCGACCGGATGGCCGTCGCCCTGCGCCGGCCGGACGTCCTCGTGCTCCTCGCGGTCTTCGTCTCCCTCGGGGCGGCCGTGAGCGCGGCGGTGTCGGTGACGCCGCTCTACGTCACCCACGAGCTGGGCCTGAGCATGGAGTGGAGCGGGGTCGCCCTCGGCACCTGCGCCGCGCTCGAGATCCCCATCCTCGTCTCGCTCGGCCGGCTCACGACCCGGTTCGGCCCGCGCCGCGTCGTCGCCGCCGGCACCGTCCTCGGCCTCGCCTACTACGCGACGATGACCGTCGCCGGCGGCCCGGTCACCCTCGTCGCCGGCCAGCTGCTCAACGCCGTCTTCATCGCGACGATGTCCGGCGTCGGGCTCACCCTCTTCCAGGACGTCCTCGGCCGGCCGGGGCTCGCGTCCTCGCTCTTCATGAACACCACCCGCGTCGGAGCCATCGTCTCCGGGCCGGTCATCGCGCTCGGCGGCGGCAGCGTCCTCGGGTACACCGGCGTCTACGCGCTCTGCGGCTGTCTCGTCGTCCTCGGCAGCGCCATCCTCGTCCTCACCCGGGTGGGGGCCCGGGTGAGGACGAGCCGGCGGGCTCAGCCCGTCGGGCCCCCGGAGCGGTAGAGGCGGATCTGCGAGATCGACCACCAATTGCCGGCCGAGGCCGTCGACGTGACCCGGACCCACCGGGCCGCGGTGGTCCTCGAGGTCACGGTCTCGAGCTGGCCGGTCCCGGTGCCTTCGCCGAAGGTGGTCCAGTGGGCGCCGTCCTTGCTCGTCTCCACGCGGTATCCGCGGGCGTAGTCGCCGAGGTTCCCGCCGCTGTCGACGTCGACGGTGTCGAAGGTCCGGACCCGGCGCAGGTCGATGGTCACGCTCTGACCGGGCGTCTGGCCGGTCCCGCTGGACCAGCGGGTCGAGCCGTCGCCGTCGACGACGAGCCCGGCGTCCTGCGCGTTCGAGGTGGCGGTGGCGTCGGCGCCGTCGGTCGAGACCTCGGTGGGTACCGAGCGGTCGAGGGCCCCGTCCGGGCCCCAGACGAAGGTCGCGACCGAACCGCCCGGCAGCGTGTACTCGAAGCGCTGCGCCCCGAGCCGGACGGCGAACGAGCGGGGGTCGTCGTTCTCGTTGTGGACGACGAGTGCGGTCGAACCGTCGGGGTTGCGGAACGCGACGTCGGTGACCTGCCCGTTCCACGCGGGGTTGCCGTAAGAGGTGGACCCGATGCGGACCGCGCCCGGCGCGACGAACTTCGAGAGATGGCCGATCGTGTAGTACTCCGCGTCGGTCCGCACGGTGCCGTCCGGCATCACGGTGACGAGCCCGGTGCAGGTGTCGCAGCCACCGAGGTGCGGTCCGCCGTCCTCGCGCAGGGCGATGTTCCAGTTCACGACCGACTTCGCCCAGTTGCGGGTCGTGCCGACGGTGAGGGTGCGCGCGTGCCAGGTGAGGGTGCCGCGGAAGATCTGCGGGACGGTGTCGTCCGGCCCGTGCGACCCGGAGCACTCGGTGAACCAGATCCCCTTCTTGGGGTAGGCGTCGTGCAGCGCCGTCTGGGCGCCGGGGTCGCCCGCATAGCAGTGGTAGGCGGTGCCGGCGACCCACGTGGCGGCGGGGGAGGCGAGCACCTCGTAGGGGTAGTCGGTCTCCGGGCTCTCACCGGGCGGGGTGTTCGCGACGTCGTCGGGGTGGGTGGCCCAGTTGTGGTCGTAGGCGAGGATGCGGGTGTGCGGGCTGGCAGCGCGCAGCAGCGGTCCGAGGGCCTCGATGACCTTCACCTCCTGACGCACCGGCAGGTCGGTGCCGGGGTAGCCGTCGGGTGTGCGGTTCTGCGGCTCGTTCTGCACGGTGAGGTAGTCGACCGGGACTCCGGCCGCGGCGTAGGCCTGGACGAACTTCACGAGGTAGCGGGCGTAGGCGTCGTAGACCTTCGGGTCGTCCTTGAGGCGTCCGCCGACCAGGCTGTGGCCCGTCTTCATCCACGCGGGCGGGCTCCACGGGGTGGCGAGCACGGTGATCTCCGGGTTCAGCCGCTTGGCCTCGCGCAGCAGGGGCAGCACCTGCTTCTCGTCGTGGGCGATGCTGAAGTGCTCGAGGGGGAAGTCGGTCTCCCCGGCGGGCACGTCGTCGTAGGTCCAGTGGTGGTCGTCGGCGGTGAAGTCGGAGGAGCCGACCGGCTGGCGCAGGAAGCTCACCCCGATACCGTCCCTGGGGTCGAACAGCGAGCGCATCGTCGCCTCGCGGGTGGCGGGGTCGAGACCGGAGAGCACCGCGGCCGAGGAGTCGGTGATCGAGGCGCCGAAGCCGTCCATGCTCTGGAACCGCTGCCGTGGGTCGACCCGGATGGTCGTGAGGTCGGACCCGCCCTCGGTGAAGTGGACGGGGGCCCGCTCGTGGAGCAGCTCCGCACGGTCCGGGGTGGTCACCCAGACCCGGACCGGGACCTCGTCCGCGGCGGACTTCCCGGGGGCGGCGATGCCGGGCGCCGCCGACAGCACGGTCACGCCGAGCGCGAGCGCGCCCGTGGTGGCGACGAGCGTGCGGCCGCGCCGCGCTCGCCGGTGGGTGGTTCTCGTCATCGCACACGTCTCCTCGTCGAGCCGGTCGTTCGGTGCCCTCCGCGGCTCCTGTAACATCTGTAACGCCAGGTGCCCGCGGACTGGTGAGGGCCGCCCAGGGATGGGTCGCCCCGCGGAGTTCTCAACGATCATGCACCAGGTCAGGCTGCGGCTCCAGGGTGCGTGACGATGAAACGGATGTAACGCAATGGCCCGAACCACCCCCACCGTGCGTGCGGTGGCCGCCGAGGCGGGCGTCTCCATCGCCACGGTCTCGCGGGTCCTCAACGACGCCCGACACGTCGCCCCGGGGACCCGGGAGGCGGTCCGCGCTGCGCTGGATCGCCTCGCCCCGACCGGAAGGGACGGGGTCCCGGCCGGGCGGGTGTTCCTGCGGTGCCCGTACACGCTCACCGACTACTTCGGGCTGCTGGTGTCATCGGCGGCGGAGACGCTGGAGGCGGAGGGCTTCGAGGTCGTCCTCGAGGCCGGCGAGAGCGCCCAGCACCGGGACTCCCTGGCCACGCTGGCCACCCGTCCGCGCGTCACTGGAGCCCTCCTCCTGCTCCCTCCGGAAACGCCCGAGGCGCTGGTCGCCGTGCGTCGGGCCGGGCTTCCGCTCGTCGTCCTGGACCCCCGGACGCCCCCGCCCGCCGATGTCGCGGCGGTCTCCGCCGCACACCTGTCCGGGGCACGGCAGTGCACCCGCCACCTCCTCGGGCTCGGGCACCGGCGGATCGCCCTCCTGCGCGGCCCGGCGGGCTGGGTCGCCTCGAGCGAACGCGCCGCGGGACACGCCGCGGCGCTGCTGGAGACCGGGATGCTCCCCGATCCCGCGCTCGTCCGGCAGGTCGAGGCGACGACCGCCGACGGGCAGCGGGCCGGTGGCGAGCTCCTGGACCTGCCGGAGCCACCGACGGCGGTCGTCGCCTTCAACGACAAGGTCGCCCTCGGGGTGCTGCGCGCCGCCGAGGCCCGCGGCCTGCACGTCCCGGAGCAGGTGTCCGTGACCGGCTTCGACGACATCGACCTGGCCCGGGCCACCGCACCACAGCTGACCACCGTCCGGCAGCCGCTGGCGGAGATGGGGCGGATCGCCGTGGGCCTGCTGTCGCGGCTGATGCGGGGCTCGCGGGTCGAGGCCCTCCATGTCGAGCTCGCCACGACCCTTCTCCCCCGAGGATCGACCGGCCCCTCCCCGCTCTGACCGCGGCCGGTCTGACCGCCTCCGGTCTCAGGCCGGCAGCGAGGACTCCTCCACCGTCCCCCCGTCCACCGGGCCGTCCCGCCACCGTGGGCGGTCCTCGGCCAGGGCCAGCAGGTCGGCGAGGTCGGCCGGCCACACGAGGGCGCCGGACGCGAGCAGCGCCGGCACGTCCCACCAGCGGATGTCGGCGATGGTGAGCCGCTCCTCGTCGGTGTGGCCGGAGGTGTCGACCTCGAAGGCGGGCACCCGGACCCGGAAGAACACCTCGGTCTGGTCCACCACCTTGTCGCTGTAGCCGTGGACGACGGTGCGCACGAGCAACGGTCCCTCGACCTCGTCGGCGCCGACGGTGAGGCCGGTCTCCTCGAAGAGCTCGCGGACCGCGGCCTGCTCGTCGGTCTCGCCCGGGTCCACGCCGCCACCCGGGGTGCTCCACCAGTGCGTCACGGGGTCCAGGCCGAGGTCGGAGTCCTCGATGAGGAGGATCCGGCCCGCCTCGTCGAGCAGCAGGACCCGCACCGCCCGGCGCGACGTGCGCGGCCGGCGGCGGTCGTGCCCGGTCCCCGGCTCAGGCACGGGTGAGCCGGTCACGCAGCGCGCCGACGTCGTCGGCCGACCAGCCCTGCGCGCGCAGCCAGCCCTCCGCGCCGCCCCAGCCGTCCTCGACGGCGTCGAGGATGGCCTGCATCGACTCCGCCCGGGGGGTCTGGTCGGCGACGTCCTGGTCCCGCAGCACCGGGCCCTGGGAGTCGGTGCCGGCGACCCGGGCGATGATGGCCTCGATCCGCTCGCCGGACAGCACGTAGTCGGCGACGATCTCCTCGTGCGGGACGCCCGCGACGTCGAGGGCCATGGCCACGACGGTGCCGGTGCGGTCCTTGCCGGCGGCGCAGTGCACCACGGCCGCGCCGCGGGCCCGGGCGACGGCCGCGAGGGCCGCGGCGACCGAGTCGGGCCGCTTGGCGAGGTAGCCGAGGTAGTGCTCGGACCAGAACGCGGGGCTGCGGTCCCGCTCCCGGCGGGGCAGGGCGAGGGCTCGGGCCGCGACCTCGTCGGCCGACTCCGGCGCGCGCGCCGGCAGCAGCGAGTGGTGGTGGTGGGTCAGCGACTCCAGCCGCCGCAACGGCCCGTCACCCTCGAGGTGCAGCTCGGTCTCGGTGCGCAGGTCGACGACGTCGGTGACGCCGAGGTCCTCGACGAGCCGGGTGACGTCGGCCTCGGTGAGGTCCTGGAGGTTGTCGGAGCGGATGAGCCGCCCCGGCACCGTCGCGCCGCCGTCGCGGGTCGGCAGCCCGCCGACGTCGCGCATGTTGACGAGCCCGTCGAGGTCGATCCAGCGGTCCGGCACCGCATCATCGTAGGCCGCGGCCACCTCCCACCGACGGCGGCGCCCGGTCCCGGCCTCCGCCGGGGCATGGCCGACAATGGCGGGCGTGCCACGACTGCCCGACGGCGAGCCCGCGCCCCCCAGCGGGGAGCTGCCCGCCGCGGCGCTCTCCCGGCTGGGCGAGGGCCGGTTCGGCGTCTACGTCCACGTGCCGTTCTGCGCCGTGCGCTGCGGCTACTGCGACTTCAACACCTACACCCTGCCCGAGCTCGGCGCGGGCGCCTCCACGGACGACTACGCGGACACGGCGCTGCGCGAGCTCGACCTCGCCGCGCGGGTGCTCGGGGATGCCGCGCCCGTCGTCGACACCGTCTTCGTCGGCGGGGGCACCCCCACCCTGCTGCCCCCCGCCGACCTCGTCCGGGTCCTCGACGGGGTGCGCGAGCGGTTCGGGCTGGCCGCGGACGCCGAGGTGACCACCGAGGCCAACCCCGACTCGGTCGACGAGGCCGGCCTGGCGACCCTGGCCGCCGGCGGCTTCACCCGGGTGAGCGTGGGCATGCAGTCGGCGGTGCCGCACGTCCTCGCGACGCTGGACCGCACCCACGACCCCGCCCGGGTGGGCCGGGCGGTGTCCGCGGCGCGGGCCGCCGGGCTGGCCACGAGCCTTGACCTCATCTACGGCACGCCGGGGGAGTCCCTCGGAGACTGGCGGCGCAGCCTGGAGGCGGCACTCGAGCACGCACCCGACCACGTCTCGGCCTACGCCCTCGTCGTCGAGGCGGGGACGGCGATGGCCCGTCAGGTCTCGCGCGGCGAGCTGCCGGCGCCCGACGGCGACGACGAGGCCGACAAGTACGAGCTCGCCGACACGCTCCTCGCGCAGGCGGGCTACGACTGGTACGAGGTGAGCAACTGGGCCCGGACGCCCGCGGGCCGGTGCCGTCACAACGAGGGGTACTGGCGGGGTGACGCCTGGTGGGGTGTCGGCCCCGGCGCACACGGGCACGTGGGCGGGGTGCGCTGGTGGAACGTCAAGCACCCCCGGGCCTACGCGGCCCGGCTGGCGTTGGGGGACTCCCCGGCGGCCGGGCGCGAGGTGCTGACCGTCGAGCAGCGCCGCGACGAGGAGGTGCTGCTCGGGGTGCGGCTGCGCGACGGCCTGCCGGTGGACCGGCTGGACGACGCCGGTCGCACGGCCGTCGCGGGACTCGTCGCCGACGGGCTGCTCGAGGGGGCCGCCGCCGTCCGCGACCGCCGCTGCGTCCTCACCCTGCGCGGCCGGCTGCTCGCCGACACGGTCGTGCGCCGGCTGCTCGGCCCGTGAGGCCGCGCCGCCGGCGCACGAGGGGTGTCGTCAGCGGACGAAGCTCGGGGTGAGCGGCGGGGTCCACCACTCCCCGTTGTTGGCCTTGATGAGACCGACGACGTGGAGGATCACCGCGACGATCCACGCGACGCCGAAGGTGAGGAAGCCGATGAAGACGGCCATGAGCGGCAGCGACACGAGGAACACGATGCTCGCGACGATCTGGACGTTGAGGGCGTTCGCCGCATGCGCCCGCACGAACGGTCCCCGGTCCTTGACGACGAGGTAGACGACGAGCGCCGCGACGAAGCTGAGGAAGCCGCCGCTGAGCACCGTGGCCGCGAGGGAGACGCCGTGGGCGGCCGCGCCCCACGTCTTCTCCTCCTGCTGTGACATCGGCGTCGGCGTCGAGCCGCCGTACGTGCCGGGGGCCGGCGCGCCGTAGGGCTGGCGGTACTCCTGGCCGCCGGGCGGGGGCGGGGGCGGGGCGGCGCTGCCGGACTGCTCGGCCGGCGGGGGCGGGGGCGTGGGGTTCGCGAACGGCGAGCCGCCCTCGGGACGGTCGCCCTGGGGGTGGTCGGTCATGTCTCCTCCTCGGTGGGGGTGTCTCGTCCCATCACACCAGGGACGGACGGGACGCGGGTGCGGTTCCGGGGACCGCTCGGGGTCGGGCTCCGGGTCGGGTCAGGGCCGACCCCTACCGCGGCGGCTCGCACCGCGGGCACACTGGGGCCGTGGAGCTCCTCGACCGGGTCCGGACCCTCCTGCCCGACGCCGAGGAGAAGCGCATGTTCGGCGGCGTCTCGTTCATGGTCGAGGGCGCCATGGCGGTCGCGGTCGGCCCCGACGGGCTCATGGTCCGGGTGGACCGTGCGGAGCGGGAGTCCCTGCTGGACCGGCCGGGGGTGGCTGAGCAGCGGATGGGCGAGCGCGTGATGGGCGGCTGGGTGCGCGTCGACGCCGGTGCGCTCGCCGAGGACGCCGTGTTGCGGGAGTGGGTCGGACGCGTTGTCGCATAGGCGCGCGCCGCCGGCTGACCCCGTCGTCACTCGGGGGCGGTGACGAAGTCGATGAGCTCCTCGACCCGGCCGAGCAGCTCCGGCTCGAGGTCGGTCCACGAGGTGACGGACGCGAGGATCCGCCGCCAGGCCCGCGCCAGGTCCGCCTGGGTGTCGTGCGGCCAGCCGAGGTGGGCGCAGACGCCGTGCTTCCACGACTGCCCGCGCGGGATGACCGGCCAGGCGTCCAGGCCGAGGCGCTGCGGCTTGACCGACTGCCACACGTCGACGTAGGGGTGCCCGACGACGAGGAGGTGGTCGGCGTACGACCGGACCCGGCGGGCCTCGTCGACGACCCGGGTCTCCTTGCTGCCGGGGACGAGGTGGTCGACGAGCACGCCCATGCGGTGGCCCGGACCGGGCTGCACCTGGCGGACGACACCGGCGAGGTCGTCGACTCCGTCGAGCATCTCGACGACGACACCCTCGGCACGCAGGTCCTCGCCCCAGACCTTCTCGACGAGCTCGGCGTCGTGCCGGCCCTCGACGTAGATCCGCGAGGCCCGGGCGACCCGGGCGCGGGTGCGAGGCGCGGCCACCGAGCCGCTGGCCGTGCGGGCCGTGGCCGCCCGGGCGGCGTCGAGGCGGGCGTCCGCCGCCGCGCGGGGCGGGACGAGGGTGACGGGGGCGCCGTCGAGGAGGAACCCGGGGCCGAGGGGGAAGCCCTTGAGCCGGCCCCGCCGGTCCTCGAGATGGACGACGTGCACGCCGCCGGCCTTCTCGACGGCGACGACGGCGCCGACCCAGCCGGTCTCGACGTCCTCGACGACGGTGCCCGGCTCGGCGGGCAGCTCGGTGGACCGCCCGCGCGGGGGCTTCCGCCAGTCGTCCGAGAGCACGTCCGACCCGTACCTGTCCACCACGGCGGCGACGCTAGCCGCGCGGGCCGGACGGGCCGGTGACCGCCGCGCGGACGTCCCGGCTTTTCGCGATGTCCGGCCCGGCGGCTAGGCTTGGCACTCGGACGGCGAGAGTGCCAGCACCGGTGTCCGCCGCCCGCTCCGACTGTCGACCATGGCCCGGGAGGTGACCCCCGATGAGCGAGGACCGTCGACTCCGGGTCCTCCGGGCGATCGTCCAGGACTACGTCGAGACCTCGGAGCCCGTGGGCTCCAAGGCGCTGCTCGAGCGTCACCAGCTCGGCGTGTCCGCCGCCACCGTGCGCAACGACATGGCCGCGCTGGAGGAGGAGGGCCTCATCGCCGCCCCGCACACCAGCGCCGGGCGGATCCCCACGGACGCCGGCTACCGGGTCTTCGTCGACCGCCTGAGCCAGGTCAAGCCGATGACCGCCGCGGAGCAGCGCGCCATCGGTCACTTCCTCGAGGGCGCGCTCGACCTCGACGACGTCGTCGACCGCACGGTCCGTCTGCTGGCGTCGCTGACCCGGCAGGTCGCCGTCGTCCAGTACCCGTCGCTGTCGCGCTCGTCCGTGCGGCACGTCGAGCTCGTCCCCATCGGCGGGCCGCGGCTGCTCGTCGTCCTCATCACGACCACCGGCCGGGTCGAGCAGCGCGTCGTCGACGTCGGCACCGACCTGATGACGGTCGAGGGCGAGAGCACGCTCGCCGTCCTGCGATCCGAGCTCAACGGCGCGACGGCCGGACGCACGCTCGCCGACGCCTCGGCCGAGCTCGCCGTCGTCCCGGACCGGCTCGAGCCCGGGCTGCGGGACGTCGCCCGGGCCGTCGTCGCGGCGCTCGAGGACTCCCTCGTCGAGGAGCGCGAGGAGCGCGTCGTCCTCGCCGGCACCGCCAACCTCGTGCGCTCCGGCGGCGACTTCGTCGCGAGCATCGGGCCGGTGCTCGAGGCGCTCGAGGAGCACGTCGTCCTGCTCAAGCTGCTGGGCACGGTCGCCGAGCAGGGCGGCAGCCTCGCCGTGCGGATCGGCAGCGAGAACCCGTACGCCGGGCTGCGCTCGACCTCGATGGTCGCCACCGGCTACGGCGCCGGCACCGACCTCGTGGCCGGGCTCGGCGTCGTCGGGCCGACCCGCATGGACTACCCCTCGACGATGGCCGCCGTGCGCGCCGTCGCCACCTACGTCTCCCGGATCCTCGCCGACTGAGGCGGGACCGACCTCCCACCGACCACCGCCATGACAAGGACCATCCACCGGTGAACGACTACTACGCCGACCTCGGGGTCTCCCGCGACGCGAGCGCGGAGGACATCAAGCGCGCCTACCGGCGCGCCGCCCGCAAGCTGCACCCCGACGTCAACCCCGGCCCCGAGGCCGAGGACCAGTTCAAGAAGATGTCGCAGGCCTACGACGTCCTCTCGGACCCGCAGAAGCGCCAGGCCTACGACATGGGCTCCGACCCGTACGCGGGCGGGGCGGCCGGCTTCGGCCAGGGCTTCTCCTTCAGCGACATCATGGACGCCTTCTTCGGCGCCGGGGCCGCCGGCGCCGCGGCCGGACCGCGCTCGCGGCAGTCCCGGGGGCAGGACGCCCTCGTCCGGCTCGACATCGACCTCGGGGACGCCGTGTTCGGCGCCGAGAAGGAGCTCACCATCGACACGGCCGTCGCGTGCAGCACCTGCCACGGCGACGGCATGCAGCCGGGCACCTCGATGCGCACGTGCGACGTGTGCGAGGGGCGCGGCGAGATCCGCCAGGTGCAGCGCAGCTTCCTCGGCCAGGTGATGACCACCCGCCCGTGCATGACCTGCCAGGGCTTCGGCCAGATCATCACCGACCCCTGCTACGAGTGCTCCGGCGACGGGCGGGTGCGCACCCGCCGCACGCTGACCCTCAAGGTGCCCGCCGGCGTCGACACCGGGACGCGGATCCAGCTGGCCGGTGAGGGCGAGGTCGGGCACGGCGCCGGGCCGGCCGGAGACCTCTACGTCGAGGTGGCCGTGCGCAAGCACCCCGTCTTCCAGCGACGCGGCGACGACCTGCACGCGACCATCGAGCTGCCGATGACGGCGGCGGCGCTCGGCGCGACCCTGGGCATGGAGACCTTCGACGGCAACCAGGACCTGGACATCACCCGCGGCACCCAGTCCGGCGACACGATCACCCTCCGTGGGCTCGGGGTCACCCACCTGCGCGGCGGTGGGCGCGGCGACGTCGTCGTCCACACGATGGTGCACACCCCGACCCGGATGGACCACGAGCAGGAGGAGCTGCTGCGCAGGCTCGCGGCGCTGCGCGGGGAGGAGCGGCCGCAGGGGCGGGTCGCCAACCCCGCCGCGGGCTCGATCTTCGGCAAGCTGCGCGACACCTTCAAGACCCGCTGACCGGCGCGGCCGACGACCACGCGAACGGTGCTGCGATGACCCTTCCGGTGTACCTCGTCGGGCCCGGCGCGCTGGCCGGCCGCGGGGTCGGGGACGTCGTCGTCCTGGACGGCGCCGAGGGCCGGCACGCGGCCACCGTGCGGCGGACCCGGACAGGGGAGCGGCTCGTGCTCTCGGACGGTGCGGGCGCGAGCGTCGTCGGGTCGGTCCAAGCCGTCGGCCGCGACACGCTGGAGGTCCGCGTCGAGGAGGTCCGAGAGGACCCCGAGCCCAGCCCGCGCCTTGTTCTGGTGCAGGCGCTGGCCAAGGGGGACCGCGACGACCAGGCGGTCGAGACGGCGACGGAGTACGGCGTCGACGAGGTCGTGCCGTGGCAGGCGGCGCGCTGCGTCGTGCGCTGGCAGGGCGAGCGCGGCGAGCGGTCGCGGCGGGGCTGGGAGAAGGTCCTCCTGGCGGCGACGAAGCAGTCGCGCCGGACCCGGCTGCCCGTCCTGGCCCCCACCGCCTTCACCGCGGACGTCGTCGAGCGGGTGCGGTCCGCGACGGCGGCCTTCGTCCTCCACGAGGACGCCTGCGAGCCCCTGGCCGGCGCCGACCTGCCGGACTCCGGCGACGTCGTCCTCGTCGTCGGACCCGAGGGCGGCATCGCCCCCGAGGAGGTCGACGCCCTCGCCGCCGCCGGCGCCCGCGTCGTCCGCCTCGGGCCCACCGTCCTGCGCGCCTCCAGCGCCGGACCCGCCGCCATCGCCGTCCTCAGCGCCGTCCGCCGCTGGCGCTGACCGGGCCACCGACGCGGTCGACGGCGCTACCGTCGTGGGCGTGGACCTGGAGTTCAGCGGCGAGGTCGTGGAGTGGCGCGGCCCCGCCCCGCACCACTTCGTCGCCCTGCCGGCCGACCAGGCCGAGCGCGTCCATGAGGTGTCCCGGCTCGCCACGTACGGCTGGGGCTGCATCCCGGTCGAGGGCTCGGTCGGCGGCACGGCGTTCACCACCTCGCTCATTCCGAGGGACGGCGGCTACCTCCTGCCGCTCAAGGTGGCCGTCCGCCGCCGCGAGGACATCGCCCTCGGCGACACCGTGACCGTCCACCTGCACGTCGACGTCTGACCTCTGGCGCTCGGGCCGGGTCCGGCCCGCGCTCCGCGCCGTCGTGCGAGCATCTTGCGCGTGACCGACGACCCGGCGCCGCCCCCGTCGAACCGGGAGGCGCTCGCCGCCCACCTCGACGCCCTGGGGGTCCGGGACGGCACCTACCACCTGTTCGGTGCCCATCTCGACGACGCGGTGGTCATGGACCGGCGGCCTCACGGGTGGGTCGTCTTCTTCTCCGAGCGCGGAGGCGAGCACTCCCTCGAGGTCCATCGTGACGAGGCACGCGCCTGCGCCGACCTGCTGTCCCGCCTGCGCCGCGAGGCCCACGTCGTCTTCGACCTCGTCGTCGGGCCCGCACCGGCCGCCCGAGCGGACGCGATGTTCGACGAGTGGCTGAGGCAGCGAGGCGTCACCCGCGACGATCTCCTGGCTGATGACTGGACGTGCGACGACGTCCCGTGGGGCCAAGGGTCGTATCAACGGCGGTACTTCGTGCGGATCGCGGCCATCCGGCGGCTCGACGGCGCGGACTGAGCGGCCGCCGTCCGCGCTCCGCCTACGGCACCAAGGCGCCAGGGGACGGGCCCGAAGGGGTCGTTCGGCGGTCGGTCAGAAGGGGATGGGGACGTCGGTCCACGCGTCGCCGCGTTGGCTGCGTTCGTGCGGGGGTTTCGGCGACCCCGGTGGCGGTGCCGGTAACGGTGTCGGCGGCGGGTCGTTGGGGTGGGTGCGGTGGGCGGGTTCGGTGGTGCGGGTCCGCCCGGTGGGGTCGGTCCAGCTCATCGTGCCGTCGGGTGACAGGGTGGGTTTCCAGTGGCTTTGTTGCTTGAGGCGGTGGTGGCGGCGGCAGAGTCCGGCGAGGTTGCTCGGGGTGGTGGGGCCGGTGGGCCAGGGGCGGACGTGGTCGAGGTCGCAGCGTTCGGCGGGCCGGGTGCAGCCGTACATGCGGCAGGTGCCGTCCCGGACGGTCACGAGCTGCCGCATCTTCGCCGGTGGCCGGTAGGCGTCCGAGGTGATGGAGGCCAGCGTGCCGGTGTCGGCGTCGAGGACCGCGCGGGCGACCTGCAGGGGGAGGCTGGTGAGGATGCCGGCGACGGTTCTGGCGTCGACCCAGCCGAGGCCGGGCAGCTGCACCCCGGACACCAGAGCCGTGGCGCCGGTGTCCGCACCGACACGGGTGGGGGCCATCTCGACCGCGGTGGGAACGCCGGGACCGTCCGCGCTCTCGTAGTCCGCGAACTCGTGCCAGCCGAGGTCTTCCTGGGTGTCGGCGGGCAGGTCGCCGATGCGGACCTCCTCACCGGTGGTGGCATCGACGATCGTCTCGTCCGGGTCCCGCGGGGAGAACGTCCGCACGGTCGGGACAGCAGCCGGGTCCGGGGCGGCGGTCATCACCGGCACGCCGAGGGTCACCTGGGCGCTGACGCTCACGTTGCGCAGCAGGAGATCCCCGAACGCGTCGGCACGGGACTCCGGCACCGTCAGGGTGTCGTCGACGTCCCGGTACTCCGCGGCGAGGCTCTCCACGGCGGTCCAGGCGGCCTTGCTGGTCGCCGTGGGCAGGAGGGCGAACCACTCGGTGAGGCCGTCCTCGCTCGGACAGACCTCGACCGTCCGCACCTTCCTGGTCTTGGCGGCGTGCTCGGCGACCTGGTCCGCCGCGACGCGGGCGGCGATCCGGCGGGTCTCACCGGTGACGCGGGCGGGGTCCATCGCCGCCAGGCGCGGCGCGAGCGAGGCGTCCACCCGGCCACACGCCTCGACGTCGAGGCCGGCGCAGGCGTCGAGGACCTTGTGCGCCGTCACCGCCGCCACCTCCCCGTCCAGGACCAGGTCCCGGATGAGCGGGAAGCGAGCAGACAGCTTCGCCCCGAGCCGGACCTTCCGCCCGGCGACACCTTCGGTGACCCCCGCCTCCATGGCCAGCATCGAGGGGGCCATGCCGTCGACGAACCCCACCGGATGCGTCCGCTCGATGACCCGATCGGAGACCATCCGGCTCTCGAACCGCGCCCCGAACGCGGCGGCCACCGCGACGACACCCTCCAGGGTGTTGGCGACCTTCTGCGCCTCCCCGGCGACCTCGAACGCCTCCCGCGGATCCAGGCTCCGGCCGTGCTCGGCCAGGTCCCTCGCGAGCAGAACCGCATCGCCGCGCAGTGCGGCGATGCGGCTGCTGATATCCCCCCGGTCCATGCCCTGATCTTACCCGAACACGCGTACGACGACAAGCCTCAGGACGCTCGTAGGACGTTGCGAGAGAACGAGATTGCAGGAAGTTTCAGAGCGTCAGAGCGCGCCCGAAAACGCGGTCGACGCGAGCTCGAACGACGGTGTCGGGGAGGCTCGAACACGAGCACAGGAGCGTCCGCGAGCGGGCCGAACCCGTGAATCGAAAGCGGACGCCCAAGGAGGCCGGCATCGTGAGAGGAGCCACGCGGGCCCCGTCCCAGGCCGCCTGTGATCCGCACCAGGCTGGAAGGACAGCAAGCAAGAAATGCCGCTGACGTCCATCTGTTCGGGCCGCGGGCTGTTCGAGACCAAACCACCCGAAGGGAGGGCGGCATCGTGAGGCGACCCACCGCGGACTCCGTCCCAGGCCGCCTGTGATCCGCACCAGGCCGAAAGGACAGGGAACGCGGAATGCTGCCGACGTCCAGCTACCCGGGTCACGGCCGCTCGGACGCGAGCCGCCCGGACGCGAGCCATCCGCGGCTAGGGACCGACGGCCCTACCACCCGCCGCGCGGCGAGGTCAGAGCCGGCGGGCCGTCAGAGGACGCACAGCTCGTTCCCCTCGGGGTCGGCGACGACGACGTGGTCGAGCACGCCGCCCTGCTCGTGCTCGGCCAGCACCGTCGCGCCGGCGGCGACGAGCCGCTCGACGGTGGCGGCGATCGCGGTGCGCCGCTCGTCCGCCGGCCGGTCCCGCCCGCCGCTGACCTGGAGGTCGAGGTGGACCCGGTTCTTCACGGTCTTGGGCTCGGGCACGCGCAGGAAGGTGACGGACGGGCCCGCGCCGTCCGGGTCGACGAGCGTCGCGCCGTCGCCCCACTCCTCCTCCGGCACGTCGAAGGCCCGGTGCCAGTCCGCCCAGGTCGCATAGCCCTGCGGCGCGGGGGCGTCGACGTAGCCGAGCGCCTCTCGCCAGAACGCGGCCTGCGTCCACGCGTCGTCGCAGTCGATCGTCAGTGTCCAGCGCACCGCCATGTCGGCTCCCTTCGCTCGTCCGAGGCCATCCCACACCCGCCCACTGACACCCGCAGCCCGATACGGCCCGCCGGGCACCTCACCGACGCGCCACCCCGGGTCCGGGACCCAGCCCCTAGGGTCGGGACATGAGCGAGACCGACCCGGACTGCCCCTTCTGCCGCATCGTCGCCGGGAGCATCCCGGCGACGGTCGTCGCCGAGAGCGAGCACTCCCTCGCCTTCCGCGACCTGGAC
>NZ_SAYU02000018.1 GCF_004025965.2 Phycicoccus flavus
TGGCCAAGCGGGCCGAGGAGCTCGCGGCCGCGGGCGTCGTCCCGCACGGGCTCCCGGCCCTGGTGTCCGCCGACCTGGACGCCGCGTCGGCCCGGGTGCGGCCCGGCTATGTCGCCGGCAGCGAGGACCAGCGCGCCGCCGTCGAGCGGCTCGCCGCCGACCTGCGCGAGTTCGCCGAGCGCGAGGACCTGGCCCGGGTCGTCGTCGTCAACGTCTCCTCGACCGAGGCGCCGGTGGACCCCCAGCCGGCGCACGAGGACCGCACCGCCCTGGAGGCGGCGTGGGACCGCGGCGAGTCGCCGCTGCCCGCGTCGTCGGTCTACGCCGCGGCCGCCTTCGCCGCCGGCTGCGCGTTCGTCGACTTCACCCCGTCGGCCGGGGCCCGGCTGCCCGTCCTCGCCGCCATGGCCGCCGAGGCCGGCCTGCCCTGGGGCGGCAGCGACGGCAAGACCGGCGAGACGCTGCTGAAGTCCGTCCTCGCGCCGATGTTCGCCATGCGCGCGCTGCAGGTGCGCTCGTGGAGCGGCACGAACCTCCTCGGCGGCGGCGACGGGGCCACGCTGGCCTCGGCCGACGCCCGCGAGAGCAAGGCCCGCAGCAAGGCCGCCGGGCTCGGGGCCATGCTCGGCTACCCCGTCGAGGGCCCGCTGCACATCGACGAGGTCACCGACCTCGGCGACTGGAAGACCGCCTGGGACCTCGTGACCTTCGCCGGCTTCCTCGGCACCCGGATGACGCTGCAGTTCACCTGGCAGGGCTGTGACTCCGCGCTCGCCGCGCCCCTGGTCATCGACCTCGCCCGGCTGCTCGACCTCGCCCTGCGCCGCGGCGAGAGCGGGCCGGTCGACGCCCTGGGGTTCTTCTTCAAGGACCCCGTCGGCTCCGACGAGCACGCGCTCGCCGCGCAGCACGACGCCCTGCGCACCTGGGTGCGGACCGGGACGGCCGTGACGCCGTGACCCTCGCCGACCTCGCGGAGCTGGTCCGGGCCCCCGCCGCGCTCACCGTCCCGGGCGACTCGCTCGCCGGGGGCGCGGCGGCGGGCTGGCCCGGCGGTGCGCGGTCGGCGGTCCTGCCCCTGGCCTCGGTGAGCCTGTACTGGGCCGGCATGGCCCTCAACGACTGGGCCGACCGCGACCTCGACGCGCTCGAGCGGCCCGAGCGGCCGATCCCCTCCGGGCGGGTCCGCCCGCGCACGGCGCTGGGGCTCGCCGCGGCGCTGTCCGCGGCGGGGGTCGGGCTGGCCGCCGCCGGCGGGGGCCCCCGGGCCGCCGCGCTCGCCACCGTCCTCGCGGGGGCCGTCTGGGCCTACGACCTGTCGCCGAAGTCCGGACCGGTGAGCACCGCCGTCATGGCGAGCACCCGCGGGCTCGACGTCCTCCTCGGGGCGGCCGCCGGCGGCCGGGCGGGGCTGCGCGCCGCCGCGGGGCCCGCCGCCCTGCTCACCCTGCACACCGCGGGGGTCACGGCCCTGAGCCGCGGCGAGGTCCGCGGCACCTCCGCGCTCGTCGCCCGCGGCGCCCTCGCGACCACCGGTGCCGTCGCCGCGGCGACCCCGTTCCTCGCCCTGGCCCCGAACGGCTCGGGCCTGCCCCGGACGGTCCGGGCCGCCGTCGCCACCGTGGGCACCGGCCTCTACGCCGCCGCCGTCGGACGGGCGCAGGCCCGCGCCGTCGAGGAGCCGACCGCCGCCACCGCGCGGGCGGCGACGGTCTCCGGCATCCGCGGCATGGTCCCGCTGCAGACCGCGCTGCTCGGTGCGGCCGGCGCCCCCCGGGTCGCGGCCGGCCTGGCCGCGCTCACCTGGTCCGCGAGATCGCTGACGCGGAGGGGGACGCCGACATGAGCCTGCGCTTCGGGTACGGCCTCAACGGCTTCGCGGACCACCGGCTCGAGGACGCCCTCGTCGTCCTCGCCGAGCTGGGGTACGACGGCGTCGCCCTGACCCTCGACCACGCCCACCTCGACCCGTGCGGCCCCGGGCTCGCGCAGCGGGTGGACCACGCGCGGCGGCTGCTCGAGCGCTTCGACCTCGACGTCGTCGTCGAGACCGGGGGCCGCTACGTCCTCGACGCCCGGAACAAGCACCACCCGACCTTCGTCAGCGACGTGGGCGCGCACCGGCGCATCGACCTCGTCGCCACCGCCCTGCGGGTCGCCCGCGACCTCGGCGCGCCGGTCGCGTCCTGCTGGAGCGGCACGCTGCCCCCGACGGCGACCGCCGAGCAGGGTCACGCCCGGGTCCGCCGGGCCGTCGAGCAGCTGCTCCCGGTCGCCGACGAGGTGGGGGTCACCCTCGCCCTGGAGCCCGAGCCGGGCATGTTCCTCGAGCGGGTCGGGGACGTCGCGGGCGTCGTCGAGGCCTTCGGCCGGCCGCGCCGGCTCGGGCTGACCGTCGACGTCGGGCACCTGGTCTGCACGGAGGACGAGCGGCCCGAGGACGTCGTGCGCCGCCACGGGGACCTCATCGCGAACGTCCAGATCGACGACATGGTCCGCGGCGTCCACGAGCACCTGCCCTTCGGCGACGGCGAGGTGGACCTGCCCGACGTCCTCGCCGCGCTCGACGACATCGCCTTCGGCGGGCTCGTCCACGTCGAGCTCCCCCGGCACTCCTTCGCCGCGCCCGTGCTCGCGGCCCAGAGCATCCGGGCGCTGCGCGAGGGCGCCCACACCGCAGACCGACTCACGAGGAGGACCTCATGACCTGGACCGACGACGCACGACGGTCGGTGGCGGCCGACGGGGAGAGCGTGCTCGCCCTCTTCCCCGCCGCGGCCCGGCACGCCCGCACCGAGGGGCTCGACGGCGAGCGGGTGCGCGCCGACCTGCTCGTCGCCATCCCCGGGCCGGTCGACGAGGTCGCCCGGCTCGTCACCCTCGTCTACCAGCGCGGCGACAACGTCGAGAAGCTCGCGGTGCTGCGCGCCCTGCCCGACCTCGACCACTCCACCGGGCGGCGCCCGCCGGTCGGTGGCGCGCTCGTCGACCTCCTGCGGGACGCCCTGCGCACCAACGACACCCGGCTGGTCGGGGCGGCCCTCGGGCGCTACGGCGCCGACCACCTCGAGGCCCCCACCTGGCGGCAGGGCGTCGTCAAGGCGCTCTTCACCGGCGTCCCGCTCGACGAGGTCGAGGAGCTCTCGACCCGCTCCGACGCGACGCTGCGCCGGATGGTCGCCGACCTCGTCGCCGAGCGCCGCGCCGCCGGCCGCGACGTGCCGGACGACGCCTGGCGGGTGGTCGACGCCGACGCGGCCGAGGCCACCGTCCCGGGGAGGGCGTCGTGAGGATCGTCGACCCGCACATCCACATGACCTCGCGGACCACCGACGACTACGAGCGGATGCACGCCGCCGGCGTCCGGGTCGTCGTCGAGCCGTCCTTCTGGCTCGGGCAGCCGCGCACGAGCGTCGGCACCTTCTGCGACTACTTCGACTCCATCCTCGGCTGGGAGCCCTTCCGCGCCCAGCAGTTCGGCATCGCCCACTTCGCGACGATCGGCCTGAACCCCAAGGAGGCCAACGACCCGCGCTGCCGCGAGGTGCTCACCGAGCTGCCGCGCTACCTCGAGAAGGACCGGGTCGTGGCCGTCGGGGAGCTCGGGTACGACTCGATGACGCGCGAGGAGGACGAGGTCTTCGCCCACCAGCTGGCGCTCGCCGTCGAGCACGGCCTCCCGGCCCTGGTCCACACCCCGCACCGCGACAAGCTGGCCGGCACCCGGCGCACCCTCGACGTCGTCCGCGAGTCGGGCCTCGCGCCCGGGCGGGTCCTCGTCGACCACCTCAACGAGGTCACCGTCGGCGAGGTCGCGGGCAGCGGCTGCTGGATGGGCTTCTCCATCTATCCCGACACCAAGATGGACCCGCACCGGATGGTCGCCGTCCTGCGGGAGTACGGCCTCGAGCGGATGGTCGTCAACTCGGCCGCGGACTGGGGGCGCAGTGACCCCCTGCTCACGCTGCGCACCGCCGAGGCCATGCTCGAGGGCGGGTTCACCGAGGACGACGTCGACCGCGTCCTGTGGCGCAACCCCGTCGAGTTCTACGGGCAGAGCGAGCGCCTCGACCTCGACGGCGTGCTCGAGGCCGGCGAGCCGGTGGCGGCGACGTCGGGCGCGACCTTCGAGGGCAACTCCGTGCTGCGCGGGTCGCGGGACGCCTGATGCGCCTGCGCCACGCCGACGGCACCGTCGTCCACCTCGCGTACTGCACGAACGTGCACGCGGGGGACGACCTCGAGGACGTCCTGAACCACCTCGACCGCTTCTGCCTGCCCGTCCGGCGGCACCTCGGGGTCGACCTGCTCGGCGTCGGGCTGTGGCTCGCCGCACCGGCGGCCGCCGCCCTGGCCGCGGACCCGGCGGCGACGGCCCGGCTGCGGACCGCCCTGGAGGAGCGCGGCCTGGAGACGGTGACCCTCAACGGCTTCCCCTACCGCGGGTTCCAGGAGCCGGTCGTCAAGCACCGCGTCTACCACCCGGACTGGGCCGACCCGGCGCGCCTGCGCTACACCCTCGACTGCGCCGAGGCGCTCGCCGGGCTGCTGCCCGACGACGCCGCCCGCGGCAGCGTCTCGACGCTCCCCTTCGCGTGGCGCACCCCGTGGGAGGAGGAGTCGGCGCAGCGGGCCGCCGCGAACCTGGCCCGCCTCGGCGAGGGGCTCGCCGACCTGGAGCAGCGCACCGGCCGCACCGTGCGGGTGGGGATGGAGCCCGAGCCCGGCTGCGTCGTCGAGACGACGTCGGACGCCGTGCGCCACCTCGGGGACGTCGACCACGAGCGGGTCGGGGTCACCCTCGACCTCTGCCACCTGGCCACCGGCTTCGAGGACCCCGACGCCGCCGTGGCCCGGGTCGGCGACGCCGGGCTGTCCGTCGTCAAGGCCCAGGTGTCCGCGGCGCTGCAGGGGGCGGACCCCTCCGACCCGGACACCCTCACCGCCCTCGCCGACTTCGACGAGTCCCGCTTCCTGCACCAGGTGCGCGGCCGCGAGGCCGACGGCACCGTCCGCAGCCGGGACGACCTGCCGGACGCCCTGCGCGGCGACGCGCCGCTGCCGGTGCGTGCCGACGGCGTCCCCGTGCCCTGGCGGGTCCACGTCCACGTGCCGCTCGGGGCCGAGCTGGAGGCCCCGCTCGACTCCACCCTCGCCGACACCTGCGCCTCGCTGGAGGCCCTCGTCGGCGGACCGTCCCCCCGGACCGACCACCTCGAGGTCGAGACCTACACGTGGGGGGTCCTGCCGGACCACCTGCGCCCGAGCACCGACGACGAGCTCGCCGCCCGCATCGCGGGCGAGCTCGGCTGGGCCCGGGACGTCCTGGTCGACCTCGGACTCAAGGAGCTGCCATGACCACGCCCCGCCCCGTCCTCCTGCTCGACGTCGTCGGGCTCACCCCCCGCGCCCTGGCCGACATGCCCCGGCTCTCGCGGCTCGCCGCCGAGGGCTCGCAGGCGGCGCTGGCGACCGTCCTGCCGGCGGTGACGTGCACCGTCCAGTCGACCTTCCTCACCGGCGCCCCGCCCGCCGAGCACGGTGCGGTCGGCAACGGCTGGTTCTTCCGCGACCTCGGCGAGGTGATGTTCTGGCGCCAGCCGAACAGCCTCGTCGCGGGCGAGAAGCTCTGGGACCTGCTGCGCCGGGCCCACCCCGGGGCCCGGGTCGCCAACGTCTGCTGGTGGTACGCGATGGGCATGGACGTCGACACCCTCGTGACGCCCCGGCCGGTCTACCACGCGGACGGCCGCAAGTCGCCGGACTGCTACACCCGGCCGGCCTGGCTGCGCGACGACCTCACCGCCGCCCTCGGCGAGTTCCCGCTCTTCCAGTACTGGGGGCCGACGGCGTCGATCGCGTCCTCCCGCTGGATCGTCGGCGCCACCCGGCGCCTCCTGCCCGAGCACGACCTCACGATGGCCTACCTGCCGCACCTGGACTACGACCTCCAGCGTTTCGGCCCGCGCTCGGAGCAGGCGCGCCAGGCCGCGCGGGACCTCGACGAGGTCCTCGCCCCGCTGCTCGACGACGCCGAGCAGCTCGGGGTCGAGGTGGTCGTCGTCAGCGAGTACGGCATCACCGAGGTCGACCGGCCGGTGCACCTCAACCGGGTGCTGCGCCGGGCCGGCCTGCTCGAGGTCCACACCCAGGCGGGCATGGAGTACCTCGACCCGTGGGCCTCGCGCGCCTTCGCCGTCGCCGACCACCAGGTCGCGCACGTCTACGTCCGTGACGGCGAGGACCTCGAGCACGTGCGCACCCTGCTGGAGCGGGAGCCCGGTGTCGAGGCCGTCCTGGACCGGGCGGGTCAGGCCGAGCAGGGACTGGACCACGAGCGCAGTGGCGACCTCGTCGTCGTCGCCGCCCCGACCGCCTGGTTCACCTACTACTACTGGCTCGACGACGGCCGCGCGCCCGACTTCGCCCGCGGCGTCGAGATCCACCGCAAGCCCGGCTACGACCCCGCGGAGCTGTTCTTCGACCCCGCGGACCGCTCGGCCAAGGCGCGGGCGGGCCTCTCGCTCGTCCGCAAGAAGGTCGGCCTGCGCTACGCGATGCGCGTCGTGCCGCTGGACGCGCGCTGGGTCAAGGGCAGCCACGGCCGCCTCCCCGACGACGCCCAGGACGGCCCCGTCGTCCTCACCTCCGCGGCCGGCCGGGTCCACGGCACGGTCGCCGCCACCGAGGTCCGAGACCTCGTCCTCAGCACCGCCGGCGCCGAGTCGCCGGTGGAGGTGGTCACCTCCCGGTGACCACCTGGCCGGGGGAGGAGCGCCTCCCGGCCGGACCGCCCGGCGGTGGACAGCCGCCGGAAGAAACACCCGATGACAGGGAGATCCAGACATGACAACGACACAGCGACGTGTCAGCACGGCACGTCTCGGTGCCGGCCTGGCCGCCGGGGCCGCGCTCCTCGTGGGCCTCACCGGCGCCCCGGCCACGGCGGCCGCTCCCGCGGCCGTCCCGCAGGCGGCACCGCAGGCCGCGGCGCCGAAGGCCGACGAGGAGAGCGGCGAGTACAAGGTGCTCGTCGTGGGCAAGACGCTCGGCTTCCGCCACTCGCACATCGACGAGACGACGCACGCCGTCATCGAGATGGGCGAGGAGAACGGCTTCACCGTCGACGTGTGGGACCCGCCGAACACCTCCGGTGGGTGGTGGGGACCCGGCTCGCCGGGTCAGCCCGAGCTGACGATGGACAGCACCCCGTTCACGAGCGCCGAGGACCTCTCGCAGTACGCGACGATCCTCTTCGCCTCCCCGGTCGACAACACCAACGACCTCGACCCGAACAAGCCCCGTCTGCTGAACGACTCCGAGCTCGCCGCCTTCCAGGGCTACATCCGCGGCGGCGGCGGGTACGTCGGGCTGCACGCGGCGACGGACACGATGCACAGCGTGCCCTGGTACAGCGAGCTCTCGGGCGGTGGGGCGCGCTTCGCGAACCACCCGCGTCAGCAGACGGCGACCATGGTCGTCGAGGACCCGACGCACCCGTCGACGGAGCACCTGCCGCTGCAGTGGGAGCGCTACGACGAGTGGTACAACTTCACCGCCAACCCGCGTGACGACGTGCGGGTGCTCATCACGCTGGACGAGTCGACGTACTCGGGCGGCCGGATGGGTGAGGACCACCCGATCGCGTGGTGCCACAACTTCGAGGGCGGACGCGCCTGGTACGAGGGCGCCGGCCACGTCGACTCCTCGTACTCCGACCCCGTCTTCCTCGAGCACCTCCGTGGTGGCATCGAGTGGACGGCCGGCAAGGTCGACGGTGGCGGCGACTGCGTGACCTTCGCCGAGGTCGAGGAGTGGCTCGAGGCCGCCGACGACGGGTCGGTGCGCTCGCAGCACCTCCTGGCCCAGCTCGCCGAGCGCCTGGACGCGGCCGAGGCCGCGGCCGACGCGGGTGACCGGGACGCGGCCCTCGCCGCGCTGCGGACCGCCCGGGGCAAGGCCAACGGCCTGACCGGTGGGCAGGAGATCTCGGGCAAGATCGCCGACCTCGTCGAGTGGCAGGAGGGGCTCGCGAAGGCCGGTCTCTGACCGACCACGACCCCGCGACACGGGGTCCGGGACCGACGACGCACGTCGGTCCCGGGCCCGGGTCCGGCGCACCTACCGGCAGGTCAGGGCCCGGTCGTGGCCGCTTCTGACCGCATCCGAAAACTCTTTTGCTCTCCGAGTGGACACTTTTGTTGCCCTGCAATACGTTAGTCCGCGGAGCGCCTGTCAACGACGACTAGGAGACACCCCTGTGACACCGATACGACGACGGGTCGGGGCCGCTGGTCTTGCCACCGGCCTCGTCGCACTCAGCTTCTCGGCGACTGCCGTGGCGCACGAGAACCACGAGCAGAGCAACGCCGCCCTTCCGCCCGACTCCGCCTTCGACAAGGTGACGATCGACGACACCCCCGGCGAGCCGCTGGACCTCGCGGTCCTCCCGGACTCCCGCGTCCTGCACGTCACCCGGGCGGGCGAGGTCCGCCTGCACGACCCGGACTCCGGGCTGACGACGACGGCCGCCGAGCTCGACGTCTACCTGCACGACGAGGAGGGCCTGCAGAGCGTCGCCATCGACCCGAACTTCGAGAAGAACCACTGGGTCTACATGTACTACTCGCCGGTCCTCGACACCCCGACCGACGACCCGACGTCGCCGAACCGCAACGAGGGCGACGCCCCGGAGAACGGCACCGCCGCCGACTTCGCCCCCTACGACGGTCACCTGCAGCTGTCCCGCTTCAAGATGGAGGGCGACGAGATCGCGCTCGACACCGAGGAGCAGATCCTGCAGGTCCCCGTCTCCCGTGGCATCTGCTGCCACGTGGGCGGTGACATCGTCTTCGACGCCGAGGGCAACCTCTACCTGTCGACCGGCGACGACACCAACCCCTTCCAGTCGAACGGGTACACCCCGATCGACGAGCGGGAGACCCGCAACCCGGCGTTCGACGCCCAGCGGTCCTCCGCCAACACCAACGACCTGCGCGGCAAGATCCTGCGGGTCACCCCGAAGGCGGGCGGCGGCTACACCGTCCCCGAGGGCAACATGTTCGCGCCGGGGACGGCCAAGACCAAGCCCGAGATCTACGCCATGGGCTTCCGCAACCCGTTCCGCATCGAGCTGGACCGCACCACGGGCCTGCTCTTCGTCGGCGACTACTCGCCCGACGCGCGACGCGCCAACCCCGACCGCGGCCCCGCCGGCACCGGCCGGTGGATGGTCGTTGAGGGCGGCGAGAACTACGGCTGGCCGTACTGCGTCGACCCCGAGACCCCCTACGTCGACTTCGACTTCGCCACCCGCACCTCCGGCGAGCCGTTCGACTGCTCGGCACCGGTGAACGACTCGCCGAACAACACCGGGCTCACCCAGCTGCCCCCGGTGGCCGACAGCGAGGTCAAGTACTCCTACGGCCTGTCCGCCGAGTTCCCCGAGCTCGGCACCGGCGGCATCGGCCCCATGGCCGGCCCCGTCTACCACGGCACGGCGACCAAGAACCGCAAGGCGACCAAGGGCCGCCCCACCGTCGCCTGGCCCGAGGAGTACGCCGGCCACCCGCTCTTCGGCGAGTGGACCCGGGACTACATCAAGATGTTCACGCTGAACGACAGCAACGACGAGGTCACGCAGATCGACTCCGTCCTGCCGTCGATGGTCTTCGACAACCCGATGGACATGGAGTTCGGCCCCGACGGCGCGCTCTACGTCCTCGAGTACGGCGACGGCTACTTCGCGCAGAACCCCGACGCGCAGCTCTCCCGCTTCGACTACATCGGTGAGGGCGGCAACCGCAGCCCGAAGCCGGTCATCGAGACGGACACCACGAGCGGCGCCGAGGCCCCCCTCACCGTGAGCTTCGACGGCACCGGGTCCAGCGACCCGGACGGCGACCGCCTCAAGTACGAGTGGGACTTCGACTCCGACGGCACCGTCGACAGCCGCAAGGCCAGCGGGACCTGGACCTACGAGGACTACGGCACGTACCGCGCCAGCCTCAAGGTCACCGACGTCGGCGGCAAGGACCGCGGGCGCTCGGCCTCCACCTACACGGTCATCTCCGTGGGCGGTGAGGCCCCGGTGGTCCGCTTCGTGACGCCGACCAACGGCAGCTCGTTCACGTGGGGCGACACCATCTCCTACGAGATCGAGGTCACGGACGACCAGCCGGTCGACTGCGACCAGGTCACCGTCACCTACATCGTCGGTCACGACCAGCACGGTCACCCCGTGACCACGGCGTCCGGCTGCACGGGGACGATCACGACCTCGCTGCCGCAGGGTCACGACCCGGTGCTCGACGACATCAGCGCCGTCCTCGTGGCGAGCTACACCGACCCCGGCGCCGGTGACATCCCGCCGCAGACCGGGACCGCGCAGATCCGGCTCAACCCGACCAACTGAGCCACGCGCCGCCGGCCGGGGACCGCATCCGTCGCGGTCCCCGGCCGGGGGCACCGGCCGGTGGGCGCCCGCCCGTCGCGGCGAGGGCCCACCGGCTCCGGCAGGACCACCTCGCACCCCCGCACCACTCAGCACCACCAGGACGCCGGCCCCCCGACCCCCCGGAGGGCCGGTAGCACCACCACTCTCGAGAGGACCACCACCATGTGTTTCGGATTCGACGGGTTCGCCCCGCTGCGTGAGGCCGCCGAGCGCGGCACCGGCCCCGACCGCCGCTCGCTGCTCCGCGGCGTCGGCGCGTCGTTCGTCGGCGGCGCCGCCGCCCTGGCCGGCGCCGGGACGGCCTCCGCGGCCCCCGGCGGCAAGGGCCGCCCCGTGCCGCCCGGCCAGATCAGCATCCAGATGTACACGCTGCGCTCGATCACCAACGGCCAGACCGTCGACAGCGTGCTCGGCACGCTGTCCGACATCGGCTACCGCAAGGTCGAGCTCGCCGGGTACTACGGCTACACCGCCCAGCAGCTGGGCGCCCTGCTCGCCGCGAACAACATCTCGGCGTCCTCGAGCCACGACGGCCTGAGCGGCAGCGAGGCGGCGATGCACGCCAAGTTCGAGAACGCCGTCACCCTCGGCCAGCGCTTCATCAACGTGCCCTACCTCCGCAGCGACTCCGCGGACCAGTGGCGCGCCTGGGCCGAGGCGATGAACGCCGAGGCCGCCGTCGCCAAGACCTACGGCCTGGCGTACGGCTACCACAACCACGCCCACGAGTTCAGCCTCGAGCTCGACGACGGCTCGCGCGGCTGGGACATCCTCACCAGCACCCTCGACCCGGCCCTCGTGCACCTCGAGGTCGACCTGTTCTGGGCGGTCACCGGCGGTCTGCAGACCGGCGAGGCGACCGAGGCGACGGCGAGCCGGTTCGCGGCCGACGTCATCGCGGCGGCCCCGCAGCAGACGCTGCAGTACCACGTCAAGGACCGCGACGCCGGGGCGGACCCGTTCGCCGGCAACGCCTTCGCCGACGTCGGCACCGGCTTCGTCGACTTCCCGCTGATCTTCGGCTCGCACATGACCAAGGAGTTCATCGTCGAGAACGACCGGCCGGACATCGACCCGATCACGACGGCGCGGGTCGGCTACGACTACCTGCGGGCGGTCCGCTCGCAGGTCTGACCCTGCCCGGGGGCGGCCGTCCGGCCGCCGGCCCCGTACCCGGTCCGGCATCCCGCCGGCCGGGTGCGGGGCCGCTCGGCGTCGTGGTGCCGGCGTCGGAGCGCGCGGAGGGGTGGCGCTCAGACGGCGGCGGCGGAGCCGAGGCGGTCCTCGACCTGCCCGGGCGCGAGGACGTGCTGGATGACCATGGTCGCCGCGCCGACGACCCCGGCGTGCCCGGCGGTCCGGGAGGCGACGATCTGCAGGTCGCCCGTGGCCAGCGGCAGCGAGCGGCCGTAGACGACCTCCCGGACGCCGGCGAGCAGGTGCTCGGCGGTCTGGGCCAGGACGCCACCGACGACGATGACCGACGGGTTGAGCAGGCTCACGCACGTCGCGAGCACCCGCCCGATCTCCCGCCCGGCGTCGCGGATGGCCTCGGTGGCCACGAGGTCGCCGGCCTTGGAGGCGTCGACCAGCCCCTGGCTGTCGGCGATGTCCAGGCCCTGCGCGCGCAGCCGGCGGACGATGGCCGGTCCGCTGGCGACGGCCTCGAGGCACCCGGTGTTGCCGCAGGTGCAGCGGGCGTCGCCGCCGTGGGGGGCGGCCACGTGGCCGAGGTCGCCCGCCGACCCCTGGGCGCCGCGGTGCAGCCGGCCGCCGCTGATGATGCCCGCGCCGATGCCGGTGGCGACCTTGACGAAGAGCAGCTGGTCGACGTGCGGGTAGACCGTCGCGTGCTCGCCGAGGGCCATGAGGTTCACGTCGTTGTCGACGAGCACCGGGCCGCGCAGCGCGCTCGAGAGGTGCCCCGGGACGTCGTAGGTGTCCCAGCCCGGCATGATCGGCGGCAGCACGGGGCGGCCGGTGGCGTGCTCGACGGGGCCGGGCAGGCCGATGCCGACGCCGCTGACGTCGCCGACCCGGCGCCGACCCGACCGCAGCAGCTCGCGGGCGGCGCGCACGACGTCGTCGAGGACGGCCTTGGGCCCGGAGGCGATGTCGATGGCCAGGGCGCGCTCGCCGACGACCCGGCCGCGCAGGTCGGTGAGGGCGACGAGGGCGTGCGTCGCCCCGACGTCGACCCCGACGACGACGCCGGCGTCCGGGTTGAAGGCCAGCCGGGCCGGGGGCCGACCGCCGGTGGAGGCGGCCTCGCCGGAGGGGACGAGGAGGTTCGCGGACATCAGCGCCTCGACCCGGGCACCTACGGTGGAGCGGGCCAGCCCGGTGAGCGAGATCAGCTCGGCGCGGGTGCGGGGCACCCCGTCGAGCATGAGGTGGAGGAGGTCACCGGCGCCGGTCCCTCCCGACCCACCGGGTGCGACGTCGGTGCTCACGGGCGGTAGTCAAGCACACGGCGGGGCTCAGCCAGGGCGTTATGCCCCGAACCGGGTCCCTTATGACCGCCGACGTGACAGAAGTCATCTCCCCGCCGTCGGATGTGGGCCCGGTCGTGCGGCACGGACACGGGTGACCTCAGAGGCCGGACTGCTCGACGCCGTATCCGGCCTGGGCCTTGGTGTACCCCTCGAAGACGAGCTGGTCGACCAGGCCCTTGCGCGAGAACGGGCTGAGGTCGAGGTAGTTCTTCGCCGCCCGGGCGGCCTGCTTCCTGTAGTCGACCCGGAGGGTGCCGACGGCCTTCGTCGCGTCCTTCTTGCTGTAGCCCTCGAAGACGAGCTGCTCGACGAGGCCCTTCTGCGAGAACGGCGTGAGGTCGAGGTAGTTGCGGGCCTGGCGGACCGCGTTCCGCTGCTCCTTGGTGAGCGACGGACCCTTCTTGGCCGGCTTCGCGGTCTTGGACGACGCCGCGGACCGGGGGGCGCTGCTCGTCGTCCCCGCCTCGGACCCGACGTCCTGGGCGGCGTAGGTGTCCACGGACCCGCACCCGGAGAGCAGGGCGAGCACGGCGGCGCCCGCGGCGGCGGCGAGCGAGAGCTGGCGCGTGTGCATGTGGAGGACCCCTCGGTGGTGGCTCGGCGGTCCGGTGGCCGGGCCGCACGGGTGTCCCCGCACGTCCGACGGCTCCGGTGGCCCGACCGTAGGCGCGCCGTGGCCCCGGCACCGGCGCTTCGGCCCGGTGGGGGACCGGACGGCCGAGGCGACCTCGACCCGTCGGCCGATGCGCCGCACAGCCGAGGCACAGGCGGCGGCGTGATGATGACGGCGTGAGCGGACTCCTGGAGCAGGTGCTCGGCCAGCCGGCCTGGATCGTCTACCTCGTCGTCGGGATCGTCGTCTTCGTCGAGGACGCGATCTTCGTCGGCTTCGTCGTCCCGGGCGAGACCGCGGCGATCCTCGGCGGGGTGTCGGCCGCGCTCGGCAACACCTCGCTCGTCGTCGTCGCCCTCGTCGTCGTCGCGGCGGCGGTCATCGGCGACAGCGTCGGGTTCGAGATCGGGCGGGTGCTCGGCCCGCGCCTGGTCGACCTGCGGCTGCTGCGCCGGGCCCGGCCCCGGCTGGAGGCCGCCGAGGAGTTCATCCGCCGGCGCGGCCCGGTCTCGGTCTTCCTCGCCCGCTGGACCGCGTTCCTGCGGGCCGTCGTCCCGGCCCTCGCCGGGTCCTCGCGGCTGCCGTACCCGACGTTCCTCGTGTGGAACGCCCTCGGCGGTCTCGCCTGGGGCGTCACCTGCGTCGTCGGCGGCTACCTCGCGGGCCACTCCTACCGGACGCTCGAGCACTGGCTCGGGGTGGGGCCGGCCGTCGTCGTGGTCCTTCTCGCCGTCGGGGCCTACGTCGTCTACCGCCGTCGCCGGGGCGAGCGGGACGACGCGCAGGACGTGGGGGCGGCGGAGCGCACCGCCTGACCCGCGCCGGTCAGGACGACGGCGACGCCGACGGCTTGGGGCACATCGGCAGCCCGGTCGACTGCGCCTTCGGTGGCAGGCCGTCGAAGCCGGCGCCGAGCACGACGTCGACGGTGCGCGACGTCCGCGACGAGAGCACGTGGCCGCGGGTGCCCTTCGGCAGGTCGCCGTCGAGCATGGTCAGGGCCCCGGCGCGTCCCTTCTTGCCGTAGCGCAGCTCGGCGACCTTGGGGGCCTTGCGGCTCGAGGGGTCGTTCGCCACCTTCTTCACCGTGTACCCGCGCTTCTCCAGGGCCGTGGCCGTCCGGCTGGCCAGGCCGCTGCGGTTCGTCGCGTTGTAGACGTTGACGGTGATGTCGGCGGGCGTGCGGACCTTGGGGTCGTACGGGCTGCACGTCGGGGTGGGGGTGCGGGGGGCCGCGCGGGACTCGTCCGCCTCGTAGTAGGACAGCGCGTACCAGAAGGCGAAGAACAGGCCGAGGACGAGGGTGCCGATGGTGATGACGGCGCGCCGGCGCCGCTGGCGTCGCTCGAGCGAGAGCGGGGACTCGGTGGTGTAGTCGGTCATCACGGCCTCAGAGGGAGAGCACCCGGGCGTGCAGCGTCGGCCGCTGCTGCAGGGCGGCCCGCAGCGCGCGGTGCAGCCCGTCCTCGAGGTAGAGGGTGTCCTCCCACTCGACGACGTGCGCGAACAGGTCGCCGTAGAAGGTGGAGTCCTCGGCGAGCAGCTGCTGCAGGTCGAGCTCGCGCTTGGTCGTCACGAGGTCGTCGAGGCGGACGAGCCGGGGTGGGACCGTCGACCACTGCCGCCCCGAGTACCCGTGGTCCGGGTACGGGCGGTGGTCGCCGACGGCCTTGAAGATCACCCCACCCACTCTATGGGGAGGGCCGCGCCGGGCCCGGGTGCGAAACCCGGGTGACGGCTAGATTGGCGGGCGTGAGCGAGAGCAGCGACGACACCCTCATCGACGAGATCCGGGCCGGCTACGCGTTCGACGGCCCGGCCCTCACCTTCGGCGCCGCCGTCGCCGACGGCACCGCGCACCCGGACGCGGTCGTCCGCATCCCGCTGTCGGCGATGAACCGCCACGGGCTCGTCGCGGGCGCCACCGGTACCGGCAAGACCAAGACCCTCCAGCTCATGGCCGAGCAGCTGCTCGCGCAGGGCGTGCCGGTGTTCCTCGCCGACGTCAAGGGCGACCTGTCCGGGATGGCGAGCCCGGGCACGCCGAACGACCGGATCACGGCGCGCTCGCAGGACGTCGGGCTGGAGTGGAGCCCCACGGCCTACCCGGTGGAGTTCTACTCCCTCGGCGGGCAGGGCAAGGGCGTGCCGGTGCGGGCGGCGGTGTCGACCTTCGGGCCCACGCTGCTGGCCAAGGTCCTCGGGCTGAACGCCACCCAGGAGTCCAGCCTCGGGCTCGTCTTCCACTACGCCGACAAGCACGGCTACTACCTCGACACCATCGCCGACCTGCGCGCCGTCGTCCAGCACCTCACCTCGAGCGAGGGCAAGGCCGACCTCAAGGAGCTCGGCGGGCTGTCCTCGGCCACCGCGGGTGTCATCCTGCGCGAGCTCATCGCGTTCTCCGACCAGGGGGCCGACGCCTTCTTCGGGCTGCCGGAGTTCGACACCTCGCACCTGCTGAAGACCGCCGAGGACGGGCGGGGGCTGTGCTCGATGCTCGAGCTGCCGGCCGTGCAGGACCGCCCGCAGCTGTTCTCGACCTTCCTCATGTGGCTGCTCGCCGACCTCTTCCACGACCTGCCGGAGGTCGGCGACGCCGACCGCCCGAAGCTCGTGTTCTTCTTCGACGAGGCGCACCTGCTCTTCGCGGACGCCTCCAAGGACTTCCTCGCCGCCATCTCGCAGACCGTCCGGCTCATCCGGTCCAAGGGCGTCGGCGTCTTCTTCGTCACCCAGTCGCCCAAGGACGTGCCCGCCGATGTCCTCGGGCAGCTCGGCAACCGGGTGCAGCACGCGCTGCGCGCGTTCACCCCGGACGACGCCGCGGCGCTCAAGGCCGCCGTGAAGACCTACCCGCACACCGCCTACGACCTCGAGGAGCTGCTGACGACGCTCGGCACCGGCGAGGCCGTCGTCACCGTGCTGTCCGAGAAGGGGGCCCCGACGCCGGTGGCCTGGACCCGGATGCGCGCCCCGGAGTCGCTCATGGCGCCCTCGCCGGACGCCGTCGTCGACGCCGCGGTCGCGGCCTCGCCGCTGCTCGGCGAGTACGGGCAGCCGGTCGAGCGGGACAGCGCCCTCGAGATGCTGGGGCGCGCGGCGGACGAGCGGGTGGCCGCCGAGGAGGCCGCGAGCGCCGCGGAGGAGAAGGCGAAGGCCGACGCCGCGGCGGCGAAGGAGGCCGAGAAGGCCCGGGCCGCCGCCGACAAGGCCGCGGCCAAGGAGCGCGCCGCCGCCGAGAAGGCCGCCGCGTCCGCCGCCCGCCGGAAGGCGGCCGAGCCGGGGATGGTCGAGCAGGTCGTGAAGTCCTCGGCCTTCCGGTCGGCGCTGCGCTCGGCCGGCACCGTCATCGGCCGGGAGATCACCCGCTCCCTCTTCGGCACCTCCCGCCGCCGCTGACCCCACACCGCCCCCGCGCGCGACCCGACGACACCCCCAGCCCAAACCCGGCATGTCCCGCCAGCTGCGACGCCCGCGAGGGTCATCGTGTCGTCCACCGTCGCGTCACCCGCTTTCCGGTCCCCGCCGCGTCCCCCGCCTCCCGGTCGTCCCAGGCGTAACTGCTCCTTCTGCTCGCCGGAGTCATCAGGCGTCGTCGCCTACGAGCGGACGACACGTCCAGCCCGAGCCCGGCGTGTCCCGGCCGTTGCGAGGTCCGGGAGGGTCATCGTGTCGTCCCCCCGTCGCCTCGCCCGTCTTCCGGTTCCCCGCCGCGTCCCCGGCCTCCCGGTCATCCCCGGCGTGCCTGCTCCTTCTGCTCGCGGGAGTCACCTGCTGTCGTCGCTGTCGAGCGGACGACACGTCCAGACAGACGCCCGCGTGTCCTGCGTTCTGGGGAGCCGCCGGGGGTCATCGTGTCGTCCCCCCGTTCGCCTAGCCCAGCCCCGGTTCCCCGCCTCCCGGTCGTCCCAAGCGCGTCACCCTTCTCCTCGCTGGAGTCATCAGACCTCGTCACCTGCGAGCGGACGACACGTCCAGCCCGAGCCCGGCGTGTCCTGCGTTCTGGGGAGCCGCCGAGGGTGGCCGTGTCGTCGGCTCGCCGTCCGGTTCGTCAGCTGATCGCGCAGATGAGGCAGCGGGTCCGGAGGGCGACGGCGCGCTCGAGAAGGCGACGCACCCGCTCGGGCTCGTGCATGGCCATCCGCCACGGCACCCGGATGACGATCCAGCCGTCGCAGGTCAGGCGCGAGTAGCGCTCGCAGTCCCGGGCGAAGTCCGCGGCGCCGGCGTGGAAGGCGTGCGAGTCGGCCTCGATGACGATGCGCAGCCGCTCGTCCGCGAGGTCGACCCGACCGACGAAGCCGTCCGCGTCACGGATCGCCACCTGGGGGCGCACGTCCAGCCCCGGGACGTCGAGGGCGATGGCGCGCAGGACGGTCTCGAAGGGTCCGAAGGCCAGGTCGCTGCCGCAGTCCAGGACCCGCTGGATCCGGGGCCGCATGCGGGGCGGCACCTCGGTGAGGTCGTGCAGGTCCACCGGGGACACGTCGCCGAAACGCAGGGCCGAGTCGAGGACGCACAGGGCCTCGTCGAAGGGCAGCAGCGCGGCGCAGTCGTGCACGGTCCGGGCCTTGGAGGTGACCCAGCCGTCGACCCGTTGAGCCGGCGGGACGCTCCGCCACCGGATGTCGACCTCTCGCTGGACGTCGGCTGGGACCTTGCGCCCGCGCGGGACCGCCACCTGGGGGAGACCCGCAGGGACCTTCGTGGCCCAGCCCCAGTGGGCGGCGGCGCTCAGGAGGACGACCGTCCCGGACAGGCGATGCGCCGCGGCGCGCGCCTCGTCGTCGGTCGGCAGGGCGTAACGGCCGCGCGCGACCCGTCGCACCGTGCCGGCGGCGACCGCGGCCTCGAGCGCGGCCCGCCCGGCGCACGCCTCGAGCTCGTGGCGCCGGGCGACACCGCCGAGCCGCGTCAGGTGCTCTGCGACTCGCATGCCCGCCAGTGTGGTCCGCCGACGCGATTCCGGTCCGGCGTCATCCACAGGCCCCCGGCGGCCTCGACCAGCGGACGACACGTCCAGCGGGGAAACGGCATGTCGGTGGGGGTGTGGCGGCTGGTGGGTGGCGTCGTGTCGTCGGCTCGTCGTCCCGCCGGCGTGTCCTGGCCGGTTGTCGACAGGGCAGCTCTGCCGTCCAGCGGACGACACGTCCAGCGGGGGAACGGCGTGGCGGTGGGGGTGTGGTGGCTGGCGGGGGCGTCGTGTCGTCCGCCGGTCGTCCCGCCGGCTCGTCCTGGCTGGCTGTCGACAGGGCAGCGCCGCCGTCCAGCGGACGACACGTGCAGCGGGGGATCGGTGTGTCGGTGGGGGTGTGGTGGCTGGTGGGGGGCGTCGTGTCGTCCGTTCGTCGTCCCGCCGGCGTGTCCTGGCTGGCTGTCGACAGGGCAGCCCTGCCGTCCAGCGGACGACACGTGCAGCGGGGGAACGGCGTGTCGGTGAGGGTGCGGTGGCTGGTGGGGGAGTCGTGTCGTCTGCCCGCCCCCGACGTCCGGCTGGCGGGTGGGTTAGAGGGCCAGGACGGCGCGGGCGTAGGCGCACTCGAGGTCTGGGTCCTGGACCATCCGCTCCTCGCCGCCGGGCTCGGGGGTGAAGGTCACCTCCCACGCCTCGTCGGTGCGCCGCACGCTGACGAGGCGGTTGCCGATCAGCCCGCGCAGCTGGTCCTCTCGGGGCAGCCACAGCGCCTGGTCCAGCGTCACCGAGTCCAGCGCCCACTCCGTCGTCCCGTTGAAGCCGAGCAGCGACTGGCCGCCGTAGTGGTGGACCTCGACGGTGAGGTCGGAGATCCAGAAGACGTCCTCCGTGAGCAGCTCGGTGTCGATGACGAACCGGTCGCCGGCGGCGGGCTCCCAGAGCACCCCCGTGGCGGCGAGGTCGCGGGCCAGCTGGTTCGAGATCACGCCCCCATCCTCACAAGAGGACGGCGTCCGCGGAAACCCCGGGGCGATCCGCTCTGCCCGCGCGAGGACGCGTGTGAGGCGGCAGCGGATGTGCGGCGAGTTCACACGCGTCCGCAAGGGGTAGGTCGGGGTGGGCGGGTGGGGGTGACCCGCAGCCGGGGCAAGGGGGTCAGGCCCAGCTGGCGGCCGGGGCGGGCGGGTGGGGGTGACCCGCGGCCGGGGCAAGGGGGTCAGGCCCAGCTGGCGGCCGGGGCGGGCGGGCGGGGGTGGCGAGCGGCCGGGGGCGAGGGGGTCAGGCCCAGCTGGCGGCCCGGGTGAGGCAGAACGGGTGTCCGCTGGGGTCGAGGACGACGCGCCACGTCTCGCCGGGCTGGTCCTGCGGGAGCGTGCCGCCGAGGGCGACGACCCGCTCGGCCGCGCCGTCGAGGTCGTCGACCGCGAGGTCGAGGTGGAACTGCTTGCTGCCGTTGGAGTTCGGCCAGCCCGGGGCCTCGTACCCCTCGACGAGACCGAAGCCGAGCGCGAGCCCGTCGGGCGAGGTGAGCATGCCGTACTCCTCCTCCGTGTGCGCGACGTCCCAGCCGAGCACCTCGGCCCAGAACGCCACGTCCCGGCGCACGTCGGAGCTGTCGAGCGTGACCATCTTCAGGGAGGCGAGTGCCATGGGGGTCCTTTCCCTCGGTGTCCTGCCCCCACCCTCCTACGCTGTCGGGCGTGCCGGATTGGACGAACGCGACAGCGTCGACCGACGGGGTGCTGCGCCCCGAGGAGTTCGCCCGGCACGTCGCCCTCGAGCGGCACCCCGTGGGCGAGGCCGTCGCCCCGTGGGCCGAGAACCACTGGGGCCTGGCGTGGGACCTGCCGGACGGGCGCTGGTTCGCCAGCGAGGTCGTGCCGCACCCGACCGCGAACCTCACCGTGGAGCGGGCGTCGCACCCGCGACCCAACCTCCCGCCGGGGGAGCGGGTCGTCGTCACCGGGGTCGCCACCCGCCGGTTCGACGTCGGGATCCGCGGCGCCGGGGTCGTGCACGGCGTCCGGTTCCGCCCGGGCGGGCTCGCGGCGCTGACCGGTCACCACGCCGCCGGCTGGACCGACCGCACGGTGCCGGCGCGCGAAGTCCTCCCCGCCGGCACCGTCGCAGACCTCGCGGACGACGTCCTCGTCGACGACCCGCCGGCCTGGCGCGAGGCCGCCGAGGCCGCGCTGGCGGCGGTCGCCGCGGGGCGCGACCCGGACCCCGCCTACGCACGCCTCATCGGCGTCGTCGCCGACATGCTCGAGGACCGCGGCCTCGTCACGGTGGCCGACGTCGCCGCCCGGCACGCGACGAGCGTCCGCACCCTCCAGCGCCTCTTCAAGCGGTACGTCGGCGTCGGCCCGAAATGGGTGCTCGCCCGCTACCGGATGCACGACGTCGTCACCGCGCTCGACGCCGGGTACGACGGGTCGCTCGCCGACCTCGCCCACCGGCACGGGTGGTACGACCAGGCGCACTTCACCCGGGACTTCGCGGCGCTCGTCGGCCTCCCGCCGGGGCAGTACCGCGACGGCCGCACCGGGACGGCGTGAGCGGCGGCGCGGCCCGTCAGTCCGCAGGGCGCACCGGGTCGTGGAGCCCCCGGAGCATCCCCCGCAGCGAGCTCTGGACGAGCAGCAGCATCCAGGCCCCGACCGCCGCGACGGGCACGGTGACGAGCCACCAGCCGAGACGCGGACCGTCGCCCGCCGGACGGATCCACGGGAAGCCCAGCATGCTGACGACCACGACGGCGAAGACCGCGCCCTCGAACAGGCCGGCGCTCATCCAGTAGCGGCGCCAGCCCGGCCGGTCCTCGAGGTAGTCGCTCCAGTGGTACCGCCCCGACGCGCACAGCAGGTCCCGGTCGCGCAGGTCGGCCCGCACCACCCGCCGCCGGAACCAGCCTCCGAAGCCACCCACGACGCTCCCTCCGACGACCGCGACGACCGCGACGGGCCGGTCAGGCCTGCGGACGCAGGACCGGGGCCAGCCGGTCGAGCACGGACGGGTCCTCGATCGTCGCGGGGACCGCCGGGGTCTTGCCGTCGGCCATCTCGCGCATCGTCTTGCGCAGGATCTTGCCCGAGCGGGTCTTCGGCAGCGCGGGGACGATGTCGACCTGCTTGAGACTGGCGACGGCGCCGACCTCGTCGCGCACCCGCTGGACGAGCTCGGAGCGGATCCGGTCGCCGTCGGCCTCGATGTCCACCGACCCCTTGACGACGACGAGCCCGCGCGGCACCTGCCCCTTGAAGTCGTCGGCGACGCCGATGACCGCGCACTCGGCGACGGCGGGGTGGCCGGCCAGCGCGGCCTCGATCGACCCGGTCGACAGCCGGTGCCCGGCGACGTTGAGCACGTCGTCGGTGCGGCCCATGACGTAGAGGTAGCCGTCCTCGTCGACGAGCCCGCCGTCGCCGGTGAGGTAGTGGCCCTCGTACACCGACAGGTACGACGCGACGTAGCGCTCGTCGTCCTGCCACAGGGTCGGCAGGGTGCCCGGGGGCAGCGGCAGCCGGATGGCGATGGCGCCCTCGGTCCCCGGCGGGACGGGCTCGCCGCGCTCGTCGAGGACGCGCACGTCGTAGCCCGGCACCGGGACCGACGGCGAGCCGGCCTTGATCGGCATCGGCTCCAGGCCGCGCAGGTTCGCCGCGATCGGCCAGCCGGTCTCGGTCTGCCACCAGTGGTCGACGACCGGCACGCCGAGCGTCGTCGTCGCCCACTCGTAGGTGTCGGGGTCGAGGCGCTCACCGGCGAGGAACACCGTCTCGAGCCGCGACAGGTCGTGACCGGCGAGCAGCGCCCCCGCGGCGTCCTCCCGCTTGATCGCCCGGTAGGCCGTCGGCGCCGTGAACATCGCCTTGCAGCCGTACTCGGCGCAGACCCGCCAGAACGCGCTCGCGTCCGGCGTGCCGACCGGCTTGCCCTCGTAGAGGACGGTCGTCGCCCCGGTGAGCAGCGGCGCGTAGACGATGTAGGAGTGGCCGACGACCCACCCGACGTCGGAGGCGGTGAAGAAGGTGTCGCCGGGGCCGATGTCGAAGACGTTCTCCATCGACCAGCGCAGCGCCACCGCGTGCCCGCCGTGGTCGCGGACGATGCCCTTGGGCCGCCCGGTGGTCCCGGAGGTGTAGAGGACGTAGAGCGGGTCGGTGGCCTCGACGTCGACGCAGTCGGCGGGCTCGGCGCCCTCCAGCGCGTCGTCCCAGGTCAGCTCCCGCCAGGGGGTGTCGTCGCGCAGGTCGGCCGGTGACTGCTCCCGCTGGAGCACGACGAGGGCGTCCGGCACGTGGCTGCTGCGCTCCAGGGCGCCGCGGAGCATCGGGAGGTAGTCGACGACCCGGGTCGGCTCGATGCCGCAGGACGCCGAGAGGACGACGACCGGCTGCGCGTCGTCGATCCGGGCGGCGAGCTCGGCCGGGGCGAACCCGCCGAAGACGACGGAGTGGACGGCACCGATGCGGGCGCAGGCCAGCATGGCGACGACGGCCTCGGGGACCATCGGCATGTACACGATGACCCGGTCGCCGGGCGCCACCCCGAGCCGGCGCAGGGCGCCCGCGACGAGCGCGACCCGCTCCTGCAGCTCGGCGTAGGTGACCGTCGCCTTCGTGCCGGTGACGGGGGAGTCGTAGTGCAGCGCCGCCTGGTCGCCGCGGCCGTCGCGCACGTGCCGGTCGACGGCGTTGAAGCACGTGTTGAGCCGGCCGCCGCGGAACCACCGGTAGAACGGCGGGTTCGAGTCGTCGAGGACGCTTGTGGGCTCGGTGCTCCACTCGACCGCCCGGGCGGCCTCGCCCCAGAAGCCCTCGGGGTCGGACAGGGACCGCTGGAATGCCGCTGCGTAGGCGCCGGTGCTCATGCCCCCATCGTCGTCGGCGGAGGGCGGCGGGACCAGGGTCCGGGACGAGAACCGTCCGACCGGCGGGCCTCGCCGGGCGGCGGTCGATCCCCCCGCGCGGACCCGTCGAGCGCCGGCCGGGACCCGTTCGAGTGGCCGATGTCGCCGAGCGTGACTAAGTTACCTACTACTCGACAACGACGTGAACGAGTCACACATGGAGGACCCGTGTCCCGGACGACCACCCGCCGTACCACCCTCTCCGGAGCGCTCGCCCTGGCGTTCGCCGGTGCCACCGCCCCCTGGGCCGACGCCTCCGGCCGCCGCCCCGACGACGGCCGAGTCCGCGGCTGGGTCACCTCGACCCTGGCCCGGATGACCCTGCACGAGAAGGTCGGCCAGCTCTTCGTCCAGCAGGTCTACGGCAGCGACGCGACCACCCCGGACGCCCGCAACCTGCCGCTCTACGGCGTGCGGACGCCCGCCGAGGTCGTGCAGAAGTACGCGCTCGGCGGCGTCATCTATTTCGCCTGGACCGACAGCGTCCAGGACCCCGAGCAGATCCTCGGCCTCTCCAACGGCCTCCAGCGGGCCGCCCTGTCCCGTGACTCCAAGGTCGAGGTGCCGCTGACGCTCAGCGTCGACCAGGAGCAGGGCATCGTCACCCGCATCGGTCCGCCGGCCACGCAGTTCCCGGGCGGCATGGCCCTCGGCGCCGGCCGCAGCGCCGAGGACGCCCGCACCGCCGCCGCCATCACGGGCATGGAGCTCAAGGCGATGGGCCTGACGACGGACTTCGCCCCGGTGTGCGACACCAACGTCAACCCGCTGAACCCGGTCATCGGCACCCGCTCGTTCTCCTCCGACCCGGCGCTCGCCGCCGAGCTCGCCGCCGCGCAGGTCAGGGGCTACCAGGAGGACGGCGGCGTGATGTCGTCGGCCAAGCACTTCCCCGGCCACGGCGACACCGCCACCGACAGCCACGTCGCCTTCCCCGTCATCACCCACACCCGCGCGGAGTGGGAGAGCATCGACGCCCCGCCCTTCGAGGCCGCGATCGCCGCCGGCATCGACATGGTGATGACCGCCCACCTGGCCTTCCCGGCCCTCGACGACTCCGGCGACCCGGCCACCCTCAGCCACCCCATCCTCACCGGCGTCCTGCGCGAGGAGCTCGGCTTCGAGGGCGTCATCATCACCGACTCCCTGGAGATGCAGGGGGTGCGCGACCGCTACGGCGACGCCGAGGTCCCGGTCCGCGCCCTGCTGGCCGGCGCCGACCAGCTGCTCATGACCCCGGCGATGGACGAGGCCTTCGACGCCGTCGTCGCCGCCGTCCGCTCGGGCCGAATCACGAGGGCCGCGCTCGACGAGAAGGTCGCGCGGGTCCTCACCCTCAAGGCCAGGCGCGGCCTGGTCAAGGACGCCATGGCCGACCCGGGCGCGCTGTGGGACGTCGTCGGCATCCCCGCGCACCTGGCCGCCGCCGACGCGGTCTCGGACCGCACCACGACCCTGGTCCGCAACGACGACGCGGTGCTGCCCCTGGACGCCGCGGGCGCCGACCTCCTCGTCACCGGCTACGGGGTGTCGACGACGGCGACCCTGGCGGCGGCGCTGGAGGAGCAGGGCGCCACGACCACCGTGCGGCAGACCGGCACCTCGCCGTCCGACGCCCAGATCGCGGCGGCGGTGGCCGCTGCCGCCGGCCGCGACGCCGTGGTCGTCACGACGATGAAGGCCTGGACCTCGGCGCCGCAGCAGAGGCTCGTGGCCGCGCTGCGCGAGACCGGGGTGCCGGTGGTCGTCGTCGCCGTCCGCGACCCCTACGACGTCGCCTACCTCGGCGACGCCCCGACGTACCTGGCCACGTACAGCTACAGCCCGGTGGCGCTCGAGGCCGCCGCCCGGGTCATCGCCGGGGCCGTCTCGCCCACCGGGAAGCTGCCGGTCGACATCCCCGTCGCCGGCGACCCCGACACCGTCCTCTACCCGTTCGGCTTCGGCCTCGGCTACTGAGCCGGGCCACCGCTAGGAGATCCGTCATGACCCTCGACCGCCGCCAGCTCTTCACCGTCTCCGCCGCCTCCGCCGCCGGGGTGGCCGCCACCGCCGCCGCCGCTCCCGGCGCCTGGGCGGCGGGGGCCTCGACCCCGATGCCGAAGCGTCCCGTCACCCCCGGCGCCGACCGGGCCGCCGCCGACGGGTGGTCCGTCCTCGCCGGGCGCAAGGTCGGCGTCGTCACCAACCCGACCGGCATCCTGCAGAACCTGCACAGCGTCGTCGACGAGATGGTCGCCTCCGGCGCCGTCGACGTGCGGGGCGTGTTCGGGCCCGAGCACGGCTTCCGCGGCACCGCGCAGGCCGGCGACTCGGAGGGCACGTCCACCGACGAGCGCACCGGCGTCACCGTGTACGACGCCTACGGCGCCAGCGTCGCCACGTTCGAGTCGATGATGCGCGACGCCGGCGTCGACACCGTCGTCTTCGACATCCAGGACGTCGGCGCCCGGTTCTACACCTACATCTGGACGATGTACACGGCGATGCGGGCGGCCGTCCGCGCCGGCGCCGCGTTCGTCGTCCTCGACCGGCCGAACCCCGTCGGCGGCACCGCCCGCGGCCCGATGATGACGCCGGAGTACACCTCCGGCGTCGGCGCCAAGGAGATCGTCCA
Source organism: Phycicoccus flavus (assembly GCF_004025965.2). Taxonomy (GTDB): domain Bacteria; phylum Actinomycetota; class Actinomycetes; order Actinomycetales; family Dermatophilaceae; genus Phycicoccus; species Phycicoccus flavus. The sequence continues at coordinate 26,012 of NZ_SAYU02000018.1, forward strand.
GGCGCACGGCATGACCGTCGGCGAACTCGCGCGGTTCTTCGACGGCGAGTTCCTCACCGCCGACGAGGGCGAGCGGCTCTCCTCGCTCGAGGTGGTGCAGGTCAAGGGCTGGCGCCGGGACGTCACCTTCGAGGGCACCGACCTCCAGTGGGTCATGCCGAGCCCGAACATGCCGACGCCGGACACCGCGCTGGTCTACCCCGGCACCTGCCTGTTCGAGGGGACGAACCTCTCCGAGGGGCGCGGCACGACCCGCCCGTTCGAGCTCGTCGGGGCGCCGTGGGCGGACTTCCGCTGGGCCGAGCGGCTCGCCGGACGCGACGTCCCGGGCGTCGCCTTCCGCGAGGCGTACTTCACCCCGACCTTCAGCAAGCACCAGGGCGCGGTCTGCAGCGGCGTCCAGGTGCACATCGAGGACCCACAGGCGGTCGACGGCCCGCGCCTCGGAGCGGAGATGCTCGTCGCCGCGAAGGCGCTCTACGGCAGCGACTTCGCCTGGCGCAAGGACAGCTGGGACGCCGCCCGCCCCTACTGGGTCGACAAGCTGACCGGCAGCCCGCGCCTGCGGACGATGGTCGACGCCGGCGCCTCGGCCGACGAGGTCGTCGGCGCGTGGCGGGCCGAGCTCGCCGACTTCGTCGCCACCCGTGAGCAGTACCTCCTCTACGGCGGGCCGACGCGATGAGGCGCTCCCTCGCGGCCGTCGCCGCGGTGGCCGGGCTGCTGGCCTCGGGCGTCGCGGCCGCCGGACCGGCCACCGCGCACGACTTTGACCGCCCGGAGAACGGATTCATGCCCGCCAACACCGTCCTGCAGGACGCCCCGCCGCGCAGCGTCGGCCTGGACCCGGCGCCCATCGCGACGGCGACGGCGCAGATCGACGGCTTCGAGGAGCCGCAGGCGAACGGCCACCCGATGTACGCCGGGGCCGTCGGGCTCATGGGGCACGACGGCGCGGTCGTCGCGCGCCACCACAGCGGGTACGCCCTGCGCTACGCGGACGCGAGCACCGAGCTGCCGCGCGAGCAGTGGGTCCCGATGCGCGACGACACCGTCTTCGACCTGGCGTCGGTGAGCAAGCTCTTCACCTCGCTCGTCACCGTCCAGCTCATCGAGCAGGGCGAGGTCGACCTCGAGGCGCCGGTGGCCACCTACCTGCCCGAGTTCGCGGCGAACGGCAAGGAGGACGTCACCGTACGGATGCTGCTCACGCACACCTCGGGGTTCACCTCGTGGCTGCCGCTCTACAGCCGCTACCCCGACGAGGCGTCACGGATCCAGGCCGTCATGGACCAGCCGCCGACGAACCCGCCGGGCTCGACCTACCTCTACAGCGACCTCAACCTCATCACCCTCGGGGTCCTCGCCGAGCGGGTCACCGGGCAGAGCCTGGACGTGCTCGTGCACGACCGGATCACCGCGCCGCTCGGGATGGACGACACCGGGTACAACCCGACCGACCGGCAGCGGACGGCCGCCACGGAGTACCAGGCCACCCCGCCCCGCGGGCTCGTCTGGGGCGAGGTGCACGACGAGAACGCCTGGTCGCTCGGCGGGGTCGCCGGGCACGCCGGGGTGTTCTCGACGGCCGACGACCTGGCCGTCCTCGCGCAGACCCTGCTCAACGGCGGCACGTACGACGGCGCGCGCATCCTCGACCGTCGCAGCGTCGAGCTGCTCGTCACGAACTTCACCGAGGCCTTCCCGGGCGACGCCCACGGCCTCGGCTTCGAGCTGGACCAGCGCTGGTACATGGACGCCCTCTCCGGACCGCGCACCGCGGGCCACACCGGGTACACCGGCACCTCGATCGTCATCGACTTCGCGAGCCGCTCGTTCGCGATCCTGCTCACCAACCGGGTGCACCCCTCGCGCAGCTGGGGCAGCAACAACGAGGCCCGTCGCGCCTGGGCGCACGGGCTGGCCGCCGCCATGCCCATCGCGCCGCGCCACGGCGCGAGCGCCTGGTACACCGGCGACGAGAACGCGACGACCTCGACGCTCACCGCGCCGGTCGCCGTGCCGGCGGGAGGTGCCCGGCTCGGGTTCGACCTGCTGCTGGACACCGAGACCACCGACCGGCTGCACCTGGAGACCTCGGCCGACGGCGGCGCGACGTGGACCGCCCTGCCGGTCGAGGTGCGCGACCGCGGCGAGACCACGACGGCACCGGACGGCGTCGTCTCCGGCACCTCCGAGCGGCGCTGGACGCAGGCGCGGGCCGACCTGCCCGCCGGCGACCTGCTGCTGCGCTGGCGGATGGAGACCGACGGTGCCTACCTCGGCCGCGGGGTCGTCGTCGACGGGGTGAAGGCCACGGCACCGGCCGGGGTCGTCCTCGACGGCGAGCGCCGCCCGGGGGTCTTCGTCGCCGAAGGCTGGAGCGTCCTGCGCCGCGACGCCTAGGGTCGGCGCATGACCAGCAGTCCCGCCGACGGGTCCCCCTCGCTCCTCGTCCGGCTCCGCGGGCTCCGTCCGTCGCTGTCGCCGGCCGAGGACCGGGTCGCCGAGCAGGTGCTCGCCGACCCGGGGGCGGCCTCGGACCTCACGATCTCCGAGCTCGCCGTCGCGGCCTCGACCTCGGAGACGACGGTGCTGCGGTTCTGCAAGCGGCTGGGGCTGCGCGGCTACCCGCAGCTGCGGCTCGCGCTGGCGGCGGCCGGCGCGGGCCCGCGGTCGGCGACGGCCCCGAGCACCGACATCAGCGCCGGGGACAGCGTCGACGACGTCATCACCAAGGTCGCGTTCGCCGACGCCAGCGCCGTCGAGGAGACCGCGCAGACCATCGACCGGGACGCCCTGTCGGCGACGGCCGCCGCCATCGCCGCCGCCGGCCGGGTCGACGTCTACGGGATCGGGGCCAGCGCGCTCGTCGGCATGGACCTCCAGCAGAAGCTGCACCGGATCGGCTCGATGTGCTTCTCCTGGAACGACCCCCACATCGCCCTCACGAGCGCCACCCTGCTGCGGCCCGGAGACGTCGCCATCGGGATCTCGCACTCGGGGACGACGACCGAGACCATCGAGGCGCTCGCCCTGGCCCGCGAGCGGGGGGCGACGACGGTGGCGCTGACCAACTTCCCGCTCTCCCGGCTCGCCGCCGACGCCGACCACGTCCTGGCGACGGCGGCACGGGAGTCGAGCCTGCGCTCGGGGGCGACGGCGAGCCGGATCGCCGCCCTCACCGTCGTCGACTGCCTCTACATCGCCGTCGCGCAGCACGACCTGCCCCGGGCCGAGGAGGCCGTCGAGGGGACCCGCCGGGCCGTGGCGGGCCACCACGTCCGCCACTGACGCCCGCCCCGCCGGCCGCCGGTCGTGAACCGTTCACACGATTGACGCTGGTTGCGTAGGAAAGTACCATCGGGCCGGTGAGCATCGAGACCGTCCTCGCGCCGACCGAGCAGCGTCACCCCGGGACCGAGGGGATCGACACCCTCGACACCCTGGACCTGCTCCGGGTCATCAACGACGAGGACGCCCGGGTCGCCACCGCCGTGCGCGCGGTCCTGCCCGTGCTCTCCCGCCTCGTCGACGCCGCCGTCGACGCGGTCCGGGCCGGGGGCACCGTCCACTACGTCGGCGCTGGCACCTCGGGCCGGCTCGCCGTGCTCGACGCCGCCGAGCTGCGGCCGACCTTCAACACCCCGCCCGGGCTCGTCGTCGCGCACCACGCCGGGGGCGCCGAGGCGATCGTGCGGGCGGTCGAGGACGTCGAGGACGACGCCGGCCAAGGCCGGGCCGACCTCGACGCCGTGGGCGCCCGGGACGTCGTCGTCGGGCTCACCGCGTCCGGCCGCACGCCCTACGTCGGCGGCGCGCTGCGACTGGCGGGCGAGCGCGGCGCCGTCACCGCGCTCGTCACCTCGAACCCCGGCTCCGTCCTCGCCCCGCTGGCCGACCACCTGCTCGTGCTCGACACCGGCCCGGAGGTCGTCACCGGCTCGACGCGGCTCAAGGCGGGCACGGCGCAGAAGATGGTCCTCAACGCCTTCTCCACCGCCGTCATGGTCCGGCTCGGGCACACCTGGTCAAACCTCATGGTCGACGTCGTCGCGACGAACGCGAAGCTGCGCGGCCGGGTCGTGCGGATCCTGCGCGAGGCCACCGGCGCCTCCGAGGAGACCGCGCGCCGGGCCCTCGAGCAGAGCGGCGGAGAGCTCAAGCCCGCCCTCGTCGCCCTGCTCGCCGAGGTCGAGCCCGCCCGGGCCCGCGCCGCGCTGAACGCCGGGAACGGGTCGGTGACGCGCGCCCTCGGCGCCCTGCCCCGGCCCATCGTGACCAACATGTGAATTTCTCACGGTTGCGGCCACAGCGCCGTGGCTTTAGCGTCAGCGGTGAGCGATCCCGAGCGGACCCGCTCACCTCGCGTCACCCGACCCGACCGTCTCCGCTCAGCCGTCAGGAGCCCCTCGTGCCGACCGTCCCCCCGGCCCAGCTGGTCGACGACTACGCCCGCGAGGTCACCTCGCGCCTGGACCGCCTCACGGCGCTCGCCCGCGACGGCGGCCTGGACGCGGCGGTCGAGATCGTCGCGGACGCCGTCGCCGCCGGCGGCGTCGTCCACGCCTTCGGCACCGGGCACTCCGAGGCCTTCGCCATGGAGGTCGCCGGCCGGGCCGGCGGGCTCATCCCGACCAACCGGGTGGCGCTGCGCGACACCGTGCTGCGCGGCCACCACACCGTCGACGAGCTCTACGGCTCGCCGCCGCTGGAGCGCGACCCGGACATCGCCGCCGACCTCTTCGCCACCGTGACCCGCGAGCCCGCCGACGTGTTCGTCGTCGCCTCCAACTCCGGCGTCAACGGCTCGGTCGTCGGACTCGCCCTGCTGGCCCAGGAGGCCGGCCACCGGGTCGTCGCGGTGACGAGCCTGGAGCACACCGCCGCCGTCGAGCCCAAGCACCCGAGCGGCCGCCGGCTGTCCGAGATCGCCGACGTCGTCATCGACAACACCGCCCCCTACGGCGACGCGACGCTCACCGCCCTCGGCGACGTCACCGTCGGCGCGGTCTCGTCGATCACCTCCGCCTACATCGCCCAGCTCCTCACGGTGCTGGCCTCCGCGCGGCTGGTCGAGCGCGGGCAGGAGGCGCCCCTGTACGTGTCCGCCAACGTCCCCGGCGGCGACGACCACAACCGTGCGCTCGAGGAGCGCTACGGCGACCGCATCCGTCGCGGCGCCTGAGCCAGCACCCCGCCGGCCCGGACCGTCCGGGCCGGCAGCACTCCCGGAGAGGACTCCCATGACACACCCCGAGACCCCGACCCCGACGGGCCGTCCCGTCCAGCGCCGCACGCTGCTGCGCGCCGTGAGCGCCGCCGGCCTGCTGACGCCGCTCGGGGCGTCCCTGGCCTCGTGCGCGGCGTCCGGCTCCGGGTCGGACAGCGGCACGACGACGTCGGCCGCGAACACCGGCGACCCGAAGAACCCGTTCGGCGTGGCCCCCGACTCCACCGTCGACGCCGTGATCTTCGACGGCGGGTACGGCACCGACTACGCGTCGTTCGCGGCCAAGACCCTCGAGGGCGAGCAGCAGGGCGTCACCGTCAAGGTGAGCGGCACGACCCAGATCGCCCAGGAGCTGCAGCCGCGGTTCGTCGGCGGCAACCCGCCGGACATCATCGACAACAGCGGCGCCAACGCCATCGGCCTGTCCGCCATCGCGAGCCAGCTCGAGGACCTCCAGCAGGTCATCGACGCCCCGAACCTCGAGGGCACGAAGATCGCCGACACCCTCTACCCGAACGTCCTCGGCGTCGGCATGTACGACGGCAAGCTCGCCGCGGTCAACTACGTCCTCACCGTCTACGCGCTCTGGTACTCCAAGACGCTCTTCGACGACAACGGGTGGGCCCCGCCGAAGACCTGGGACGAGGCGCTGGCGCTCGGCGCCGAGGCCAAGAAGCAGGACAAGTACCTCTTCACCTGGGGCAAGGAGGCGGCGTCGTACTACCTGACGATGCTGCTGGACTCCGCCATCAAGAGCGGCGGCGACGAGGTGCGCCTCGCGGTGGCCAACCTCCAGCCCGACGCCTGGAGCAACCAGGCCCTGCTGGACACCCTGGCCAAGATGGAGGAGGTCGTGAAGCAGGGCTACATGCGCCCCGGCGGCGCCGGCACCCAGTTCACCGCCGCCCAGGCCCAGTGGAGCCAGGCCCAGGAGGCGCTGCTCTACCCCTCGGGATCGTGGATCGAGAACGAGATGAAGAACGCGACGGCCAAGGACTTCACGATGACCGGCGCCCCGGCGCCCACCGTGACGGACAGCCCGAGCATGCCGTACGAGGCGATCAACAACACCCCGAACGAGCCGTACGTCGTCCCGAGCAAGGGCAAGAACACCGCGGGCGGTCTCGAGATGCTGCGGGTCATGCTCTCGACCGAGGCGGCGACGAACTTCGCCAAGACCAAGCTCGCCCCGACCATCGTCTCCGGCGTCGTCCCGAAGGACGCGTTCGGCTCCTCGGCGCTGGCCTCGCAGGTCGCGATGCTCGAGGGCGCCGGCACGAACACGTTCTCGTACAACTTCGTCGCCTACTACGGCATGACCGCCGACGTGAACGTCCTCTTCAACAGCTTCCTGTCCGGCTCCTCCGACGCCAAGACGCTGGCCGCCGGCATGCAGAAGATCTCGGACAAGATCCGGGAGGACGACTCGGTCACCAAGGTCCAGGTGTCCTGATGACGACGGCCGACCCGGCCCCGACCGGGGCGCTCGCCGTCGACGAGCCGTCGTCGCCGTCGCCCCGGAGGACCCCGCGGCGCGGTCGCCGCCGCTGGGACCTGGACCGGGTCAGCCTCGTCGCGGTCTTCCTCGGGATCCCGTTCACGTTCTACGTGCTCATGGTCCTCTACCCCTTCACCCAGGCGGCGTACTACTCGCTCACCGGGTGGTCGGGGTTCAGCCCGACGCAGCCGTTCGTCGGCCTCGACAACTACGTGCGGCTGGCCCAGGACGACGGCTTCATGAGCGCCCTGGGCAACAGCCTCACCCTCCTCGTCGTGGTGCCCGCCGTGACCATCGTCGCCAGCTTCGCCCTCGCGGTGCTCGTGACGTTCGGCGGGCCCACGTCGGGCGGGGTCCGGGGGCTGCGCGGGTCGGGCGTGTACCGGGTCGTGTCGTTCTTCCCGTACGTCGTGCCCGCCATCGTCATCGGCATCATCTGGAGCCAGGTGTTCAACCCGGCGAACGGGCTGCTCAACGGGCTGCTCACCCTCGTCGGGCTCGACCGCTTCCAGGACTTCGCGTGGCTCGGCGACGCCTCGACGGCCATGCCCGCCTCGATCGTCGTCATCGTGTGGGCCTTCATCGGCTTCTACATGGTGCTGTTCGTCGCGGCCATCCGCAGCATCGACCTCGAGCTGTTCGAGGCCGCCCGGCTCGACGGCGCCGGCCGGTTCCGCACCGCGCTGCACGTCGCGGCGCCGGGCATCGCCGGCAGCGTGCGGACCGCGTACGTCTACATGGGCATCCTCGCCCTCGACGCGTTCGTGTACATGCAGGCGCTCAACCCGACCGGTGGCCCCGAGGGCTCGACGAAGGTCGTCACCCAGGAGATCTACGAGACAGCGTTCACCCGGGGGCAGTTCGGGCTGGCCTGCGCGATGGGCGTCGTGCTCGCCGTCGTCACGCTCGTCTTCACCGCCCTCGTGTTCGCCGTCGTGCGGCTCGTGCGCGGCTCGGACGGGAGGACGGCATGAGCGCGGCGACCGGGACGAACGCGCCGGCCGGCACCCGGGCTCCCAGCGGCGGGCCGGTGCGCCACCGCGACGGACGCGGCGAGCGGGCCGTCACCGTCTCCTCGCACACGGTGCTCACGGTGTGGAGCGTCCTGGTCATCGCGCCGCTGCTGTGGACGCTCATGTCGTCCTTCAAGACGACCCAGCAGATCTTCGCCTCGCCGTTCTCGCTGCCGACCTCGCTGCAGTGGGAGAACTACGTCAACGCCTGGACGCTCGCGGGCATCGGGACCTACTTCGTCAACTCGGTCGTCGTCGTCGCCGCGGCGCTGTTCCTCACGATGCTGCTCGGGGCCATGTCGGCGTACGTCCTCGCCCGCTTCGACTTCCCCGGCCGCGAGGTCGTGCGGACGCTCATCGTGTCCGGGCTGACCTTCCCGATCTTCCTCGCCGTCGTCCCGCTGTTCTTCATCCTCCAGCAGGCCGGACTCCTCAACACGCTGCCCGGGCTCGTCGCCGCGTACACGGCCTACGCCTACCCCTTCACCGTGTTCTTCCTCGTGAGCTTCTTCGAGGAGCTGCCGCGCGAGGTCGCCGAGGCCGCGGCCATCGACGGCGCGAGCGAGTGGCGCACCTTCTTCCAGATCATGCTGCCGATGGCGCGGCCGGGCATGGCGTCGGTCGTCATCCTCAACTTCGTCGGGCTGTGGAACCAGTTCCTCCTGCCCGTGGTCCTCAACACCGACCAGGAGAACTACGTCCTCACCCAGGGCATGGCCTCCTTCGCGTCCCAGGCCGGCTACTCCGTCGACTTCGGCGCCCTCTTCGCCGGTGCGGTGACGACGATCGTCCCCGTCCTCGTCGTCTACCTCGTCTTCCAGCGGCGGCTGCAGGGCTCGGTCGTCCAGGGGAGCGTCAAGTGAGGCCCGGCCCCGCGGGCGCGGGGCGGGGACCGGCGGCGTGACCCCGGGGCCCGGGGGGGACGGGGGCGGCGTGCCCCCGGGCGAGGGCGACCTCGTCGTCGGGGTCGACGCGGGCGGCAGCACCACCCGCGCCGTCGTCGCCCGGCTCGACGGCACCTGCCTGGGGTGGGCCCGCGGCCCCGCCGGCAACCCGACCTCGTCGGGGCCGGAGCGGGCGCACGACGCCATCACGACGACCGCGGCGCGGGCGCTGGCCGGCGCGGACGCCGACCTGGGGCGCGTCCGGCTGCTCGTCGTCTGCCTGGCCGGTGCCCAGCAGTTGCTCACCCCGGCCACCGTCGCAGCGCACTGGGGCCACCCCGCCCTCGCGCCGCGGGTCGCCGTGGCCGGCGACATCCTCGCCATGTTCCGCTCGGGCGGGCCCGAGGCCTCCGGCGCCGCGGTCGTCGCCGGCACCGGGTCGGTCGCCGCCCGGGTCGAGCGCGGCGCGCTGGCCCGGACGGTCGGGGGCACCGGCTGGCTGCTCGGGGACGGCGGCTCGGGGTTCGCCATCGGGCGGGCGGTGGTGCGGGCGGTGCTCGCCGCGCTCGACGGCTTGGGTCCGGAGACCGCCCTGACGCCGCTGCTGCTGTCCGGGCTCGGCCTCGACGACGAGCGCGAGGTGGCGCACGACGCCCGGCCCGTCGTCGTCACCCGGCTCATGGGGCGGCTCTACGCCGAGCCGCCGGTCGGCCTGGCCCGGCTGGCCCCGACGGCCTTCGCCGCGTCCTCCGCCGGGGACGCCGTCGCCGCCGCGATCCTCGACGACGCCGAGCGGCGGCTGGCGACCCTCGTCGACACCGTGCGGACCGGGCCCGACGACGAGCCGCTCGTCCTCGGCGGCAGCGTGCTGCACCAGGTCCTCGCCCGGTCCGGGGACGGACCGCTGCGGGCCGCCCTCGCCGGGGCGACCGTGCGCACGGCGGCCGACGGGGCCCTCGGGGCGACGGCCGAGGCGCTGGCTCGGCTGGCCGGGACGGACGGGGAGGTCCCCGCCGACGCCCACGCCCGGCTCACCGCGACCCTGGCCGAGGTCCGCGCCCGGGTGTCCTCGTGAGGCCGCGGCGCCTCTCGCGCATCGTCGAGATGGTGGGCGGAGCGGGCCACGTCACCGTCGCCGAGGTCTGCGCCGCGCTGGAGGTCTCACCCGCCACCGCCCGCCGCGACCTCGACGCCCTGGCGGAGCAGCGGCTGGTCCGGCGCACCTACGGGGGCGCGTCGGCGCTGGTGCCGCTCGGCGGTGGGTCGCCCCCCGGCGGCCGGGCGGAGGGGGAGTCGGGGGCACGGCTCGCGCGCCGGGCCACGGCGCTGGTGCCCCCGGGGTCCACCGTCGGCCTCGGCGGCGGGGCGGTCACCGTGGCCGTCGCCCGGGCCCTGGCCGTGGCCGACGGGGTCGTCGTGGGCGCCGGCGGCGGACTCACCGTCGTCACCGACGCCCTCGACGTCGCCTACGAGCTCGCCGCCCGGCCGCACGTCCACGTCGTCGTCACCGGCGGCAGCGTCCGGCCGCGCTCGCTGCGGCTCGTCGGGCCGGCCGCCGTCGCCGCCGTGCGCGAGGTCGTCCTCGACGTCGCCATCCTCGGCGTCGACGGGGTGCACCCGCGCTTCGGCACGACGACGGCGGACGCCGACGAGGCGCAGGTGGGCCGGGCCCTCGCGGCGGCGGCGCACCGGGTGGTCGTCGTCGCCGGAGGTGGGGCGCACGGCGTCACCGGTCCGCAGCGGCTGCTGCCCCTCGACGAGGTCGACGTGCTCGTCACCGACGCCGCGCCGGCGGGCCCGCTGGCGGAGGCGCTGGCCGCGTCGGGGGTCGAGGTCCTGCTCGCCTGACGGCGTCCCCGGCGCAGGAAACCCCCGGGGCGCGTGCTCCCGGGGGTCCTGGTCGGCGGAGGATGCGGGATTTGAACCCGCGAGGGGTTTCATCCCCAACACGATTTCCAATCGTGCGCACTAGGCCACTATGCGAATCCTCCGCCGAGGAGGCTACCCGAGCGGCGCCACGGACCCGAAATCGCCCGGGACGTCGACATGGCGTCGCCGACGGTGTCACCATCACGGCATGGACCAGGGGGAGGGCGCCGGGGGGCGCGGGCCGACGACCACCGACGAGCCGCGGCCGCAGCCGCCGGCCCGCCGGCCGCCTGCGTGGTTCTGGCGTCCGACGCCGGGGCTCCCGGACGCCGGGCCGCGCGACCGCGGCACCAGCGACCGGGTCTTCGGCGCGGTCATGGTCCTCCTGTGGGTGGCCTGGCTCGTCGCGACCACGCTCACCCAGCCCCGGCTCGTCACGCCGGACCGGTTCGAGGCCGACCTCGCCGCCGGACGGGTCGTCGCCGCGCAGGTCGTCGACCTGCGCTCCCCGGGTGCCGGCGACGCCACGTGGAGCTGGTCGAGGACCGTCGTCCTCGACGCGGTCCCGGACGGCGGGGTCGACGTCTCCACCGGGGACACCGGCTCCGGCGGGAGCGGTGAGCGGGCGTTCGCCTACCGCGTCGGCGGGGTCTTCGCGCCCCTGCGCATCGTCGACCCGTCGACGTCCGCCGAGGCGCCGCGGGCGCTGCTCGACCGGGTGCGGGCCGCCGGGGTCGGCGACGGAGGCGCCGGCGGGGCTTCGTGGCTGCCGGACCGGCACGCGAACTGGCCGGTCTGGGCGGCCTTCCCGCTGACGCTCATGGCGCTGGGCTCGATCATCGCCGGACCCGCCCCGACCCGCGGCACGCGCTGGTTCTGGGTCTGGCTCGTGTGGGTGACGATGGGCGTCGGGGTGCTCGCCTACGCGCTGCTCGAGCAGCTGCGGCCCGCGCCACGTCGCGGGGAGCCCGGGGCGCCACGCCGCTGGACCGGGGTCGTCGGGTTCCTGCTCATGCTCCTCGCCGGGCGGCTGCTGGCCGCGGCCGGCACCGGGCTCGCCGACTCGACGCACTGGCTCTGGCTCGTCCGCCCAGGCTGAGGTCCCCGCGGCGCCCTCGGGCGCGTTCGGATTTCCGGTCGGGGGACGCTCACCCGTACCATCGAGTCCGGCACCCCGCGTGGTGGTACCTCACTGAACTCCCCCAGGGCAGGAATGCAGCAAGGGCAGGTGGGCTCTTCCAGGTACGCGGGGTGTCCCCGTGCCCGGCCCCGAACCTGCCGCCGGCAGGGGTGGTGGGGTCAGCGGGTGGTCGCGGGGGTCGGCTGCTGGGTGTCGTCGGGGTGCGCCTCGCCCGGACCGCACACGCCGCCGCAGCCTCCGGCGCCGCACCCGCAGCCCGCGGCCTCGGCCACGGGCTCGTCGGCCGCCGCGCCCGACCCGCAGGCGCCGCCGCAGCAGCCCCCGCCGCATCCGCCGCCGGCGACCTCCTCGGGCTCGGTGCCCTGCAGGTCCCAGACCTGGCGGACGGCCTGCAGCAGCACCTCCACCGGCTGGGCGCCCGTGACGCCGTACTTCTGGTCCAGGACGAACATCGGGACCGAGGTGATGCCGATCTGCCCGGCCAGCGCCTCGTCGGTGCGCACGTCGATGCCGAAGTCGTCGGAGCCCAGCACGGCGCGCACGGCCTCCTCCTCGAGCCCGGCCTCGACGGCCAGCCGGACGAGCGTCTCGTGGTCGCCGATCGACGCGCCCTCGGAGTACCAGGCGCGCATGACGCGGGTGGTGACCTCGTCCTCGCGCCCGACCGAGCGGGCGTAGTGGGTCAGCCGGTGGGCGTCGTAGGAGTTGCCGCCGACGAGCCTCTCCCACTGGAAGTCGAGCCCCACCTCGGCGGCGTCCTGCGCCATCCGGGTGTGCTGGTCGGCCATCTGCTCCGGGGAGGTGCCGTACTTCGCCGCGACCCGCTCGACCTGCGGACGGTCGTCGACGGCCGGGGCGTTCCGGTCCAGCTGGAAGCTGTGCCAGACGACGTGCGTGGAGTCGGCGTGCTCGAACTGCTCGAGGGCGAGCTCGAGATGGCGCCGTCCCAGGTGGCAGAACGGGCACAGGATGTCGGTCCAGACGTCGATACGCACCCCTCCAGGGTAGGCGACGCCCCCGACGGCCCCCGCCGGTCAGTCCCGGTGCGCGACCGCGGCCCGGGACAGCGCGCGCGACGCCAGCCCGCTCAGGGCCCCGACCGCGACGACGACGACGAGGGCGGCGGGGACCACCGGCGCCCCGTGCGCCACGCCGGCCACCCGGACGACCGCGAGGGTGCCCGCGGCCACCGCGAGCACGACCGGCCAGGCCAGCCAGACCACGAGCACCTGCGGACCGGCCTCAGGCAGCAGGGCGAGCTCGGGCGGGAGCACCCGGAAGGCCGCCACCCACTGGGCCGCGAGGCACACCGCCGCCAGGGCCGGGACCGCGACGACCGCCGCCGCGACGGTGCCGCCGTCCGGGTCCGCGACGGCCGACCAGCCCGCCAGCGTCGCCCCGGCGACGAGCAGCGCGAGCCCGCCCGGCACCACCGAGTGCGCCACCGCCTCCCGGGCCACCGACCCGCCGAGCAGCCGCGGGGAACCGAGGGTGTCGCCGAGCAGCCGGAGGCCCTCGGCCCAGACGCCGACGCCGCCCTGCCACACGAGCACCGCCACTGCGGCGCCGAGGACGGGGGCGGAGGGCTCGGCCAGCACCCACGCCAGCCCGGACGAGCCGGCGACGACGAGCGCGCCGCCGGCCACGAGCAGCACCGGCTGGCGTCGCAGCCCGAGGACGTCCCGGGCGACGACGGTGCGCACGGGCCCTCGTGAGCGCAGCCGCCACCGCCGACCCCGCCGCACCGGCGACGCGGCCTCGAGCCGCAGCGCGCGGGGGTCCCCGGCCAGCACCGCCCCGCCGAGCCGCGAGGACCGCGCGCTGTGCGCCCGCAGCCCCTCGAGCCCGAGGGCCCGCAGCGCCCGACCGGGGCGGACGGCGAGGGCCGGCGCGGCCGCGGCCGGGTGCCGGTCCCCGGCCGGGTCGCCGGCCACCTGGCCGGCCAGCCACACGAGCGCGAGCAGCACGCCGTACCCGCCGCCCCCGACCAGCCCGACGACGGCCGTCACCGGACCCGCCGCGCCGCCACCCCACAGCGCGGCGCCGACCACCCCGCCGAGCACCGTCCCCACGGCGATCAGGCCCGTCCACGGCAGCAGCCACGCCTCGCGCAGCGCCAGCCGCCGGTCCACCGGCGACGCGACGACGAGGTCGACCCAGGCCAGGTCCGGGGTCACCGGCCCACGGCGTCGCCCCGCGAGCCGGACGAGCGCCACCACGGCGACCGCGGCGAGCGCGAGCGCCACCCGGGTGGGGACGACGAGGCCGTCCGCCGCCCAGCGCGGACCGACGACCTCGACGAGCGCCCGCAGCACCGTGAAGCCGTACAGGCCGGCGAGGATCGACACGACGTAGACGACGTACAGCAGCTGGCGCCAGGCCCCGGAGCCGCCGGGGCCGTGGAGCACGTGCTCGGCGTCGCGCAGCCGCTCGCGGCCGGGGCCGGCCGGCGGCTCGTCGGCGCTCACGGGTACCGCCCGTCCTCCCGGACCTCGAGCACCGCGTCGGCGGCCGCGGCGGTGACGTCGGGGTCGTGGCAGGCCATGAGGACGGTGACGCCGCCGGCGCAGCGCTCGCGGACGAGGTCGGCGAGGCGGGCGCGGCGGTCGTCGTCGAGACGCTGCTCGGGCTCGTCGAGCAGCAGCAGCCGGGCCGGGCGGAACCAGGTGAGCGCGAGGTGGAACAGCTGGCGCTGGCCGGAGGAGAGCTCGTGGGTGAACCGGTCGGCCAGGCCCTCGACCCCGAACCGGGCCAGCGCCTCCTCGACCCGGTCGGCGCAGGTGTCGGGGTCGCGGCCCCACGTCGCGTCGACGAGGACGAGGTGGTCGGCGAGGGTGAGGTCGCGGTAGGTGGCCGGCGGGCCGAGGAGCGCCGCGACGGCGTCGCGCGTCCACGGGTCGCGCTCGTCGGCGGGGCGGCCGTCCAGCGTCACGGCGCCCTCGGTCGGGGCGGTGACGCCGGCGACGAGCCGCAGCAGCGTCGTCTTCCCGGCGCCGTTGGGGCCGCGCAGCACGGTGCAGGTGCCCGGCTCCACGCGCAGCGAGACCGGCCGCAGGAGCACGGCGCCGTCCACCGCCTTCGCCGCTCCGGCGACCTCGACACGCACGCCCGCCGCGGTCCCGCTCACGGCCGACAGCCTCTCACCCGGGGCCCGTCCACAGCCGAGGACGGCCGTTCCCCGGTGTCCGGGCCCGGCACTAGGGTCGGGTGGGTGAGCACCGCCCTGTACCGCCGCTACCGGCCCGAGACGTTCGCCGACGTCATCGGGCAGGAGCACGTCACCGAGCCGCTCATGCAGGCGCTGCGCACCGGCCGGGTCGGGCACGCCTACCTGTTCTCCGGCCCCCGCGGCTGCGGCAAGACCACGAGCGCCCGCATCCTCGCCCGCTGCCTCAACTGCGAGCAGGGCCCGACGCCCACGCCCTGCGGCACCTGCGACTCCTGCGTCGCGCTGGCCCGGGGCGGGCCGGGGACGGTCGACGTCATCGAGATCGACGCCGCCAGCCACGGCGGCGTCGACGACGCCCGCGACCTGCGCGAGCGCGCGTCCTACGGACCGGCGCAGAGCCGCTTCAAGATCTACATCATCGACGAGGCCCACATGGTCACCTCGCAGGGCTTCAACGCCCTGCTGAAGATCGTCGAGGAGCCGCCCGAGCACGTGAAGTTCGTCTTCGCCACGACCGAGCCCGAGAAGGTCATCGGGACCATCCGCTCGCGCACCCACCACTACCCGTTCCGGCTCGTGCCGCCCGCCCGGCTCAGCGACTACATGGAGTCGCTGTGCGAGAAGGAGGGGGTGCGGGTCGCGCCCGGCGTGCTGTCCTTCGTCGTCCGCGCGGGCGGGGGGTCGGTCCGCGACTCGCTGTCGGTGCTGGACCAGCTCATCGCGGGGTCCGGGGACGACGGCCTCACCTACGAGTCGGCGGCGGCGCTGCTCGGCTTCACCGACTCCGAGTTGCTCGACGCCACCATCGAGGCCCTCTCGGCCGGGGACGCCGCCGCGGTCTTCCGGGCCATCGACCGGGTCGTCGAGACCGGGCTCGACCCGCGCCGCTTCGTCGAGGACCTGCTCGAGCGCCTGCGCGACCTCATCGTCGTCGCCGCGGTCCAGGAGGGGGCCGGCCAGGTGCTGCGCCACCTGCCCGAGGACCAGCTGGAGCGGATGCGCCGCCAGGCCGCCGGGTACGGCGCGGGCGCGCTGTCCCGGGCCGCCGACGTCGTCAACGCCGGGCTCACCGAGATGACCGGGGCGACGGCGCCCCGGCTGCAGCTCGAGCTCATCGCCGCGCGGATCCTCCTCCCGGGGGCCGCGGGCGAGGCCGGGTACGCCGCCCGCCTGGACCGGCTGGAGCGGCGGCTCGAGGTCGGCGGGGTCCCCTCGCCCGCCGCGGCGCCCTTCCGGCCCGCGACGAGCCCGCCGCCGGTGAGCGCGCCCGCGGCGAGCCCGGTACCGCCCACCCCGGCACCGGCCCCCGCCGCTGCGCCGGCCGACCCGACCGCACCGTCATCGGCGCCGCCGGCGGCGGGC
Source organism: Phycicoccus flavus (assembly GCF_004025965.2). Taxonomy (GTDB): domain Bacteria; phylum Actinomycetota; class Actinomycetes; order Actinomycetales; family Dermatophilaceae; genus Phycicoccus; species Phycicoccus flavus. The sequence goes on from NZ_SAYU02000018.1 coordinate 42,181, forward strand.
GAGCCGACCACACAACCGGACCCCGAGCCGTCCCCTGCGCAGGACCGGCCGACGGCCGCGACCTCCGGGTCACCGACCCCGGTGGCCGCCGAGGCGCCGTCCTTCGAGGCCCCGCCCGCCGCGGACCCGCCGCCGGCCGCGGACCCGCCGCCGGCCGACCCGCCCGCGCGCGGCCCCGGCGGCATCGACACCGACGCCCTGCGCCGCTCCTGGCCCGACGTCCTGGCCAAGCTCTTCGAGATGCGGCGCGGCACCTGGACGCTCGTCTCCCAGAACGCGCAGGTGGGCCAGTACGACGGCTCGCTCCTCGTCCTCACCCTCACCACCGCGGGGCTCGCCGAGGCGTTCCGCAAGGGCGCGCACGCCGAGTACGTGCGTCAGGCGCTCATCGACGTCCTCGGCGTCGACGCCCGCGTCGAGGGGCGTCCCGGCGACGGCCCGCCGCCCGGTGGGCGGCCCGCCGCCGACCCCGGACCGCCCGCGGGCGACCCCGGGCCCCCGCCGCCGGAGCCGCCGGACCGGTCCGACACCCGGACGGGCGGCGGTGCCGCCCCGGGCCGGGCCGACGGGCCCGCGGACCGCGACCGCAGCGGGCCGACCGGCGGCGACGAGGGCGCCGCACGGGCGGAGGCCGTGGGCGTCGCGTCGTCCGGCCCGCCGCGGACGGCCGCCCCGAGCTGGTCCGAGGCGCCGCCCCCGCCGGACTCCGGGCCGTCGTGGGCGAGCCCGCTGGAGCAGGCCCGGGCCGAGGTCGCCCGGGAGTCGGAGCAGGAGCAGGGCCGCGCCCCGCGGGTCGTCGACGACACGGCGATCAGCGACGACGACGAGTCGATCGAGGAGCTCACCGACGTCGGCGTCCCCGTGGTCCAGCGCATCCTCGGCGGCACGGTCATCCGCGAGGACCCGCAGTGAGCCGTCTGGCCTACCGGGCCGGGCACCTGGCCGTCGCGCCGCTCGCCATGCTGCTCTGGCGCCCGACCGTCACCGGTCGCGAGAACGTCCCGCGCGAGGGCGGGGTCATCCTCGCGAGCAACCACCTGTCCTTCATCGACTCCTTCGCCATCCCCATCGTCGCGCCGCGGCCGGTGAGCTTCCTCGCCAAGTCCGACTACTTCACGGGGACCGGGCTCGGCGGAGCCGTCCGGCGCGGCTTCTTCGAGGCCATCGAGTCGATCCCCGTCGACCGGCACAGCTCGCGCGCCGCCCAGGAGTCGCTCGACGCCGCCCTCGAGGTGCTGCGGGCCGGGCGCGCGTTCGGCATCTACCCCGAGGGCACCCGCTCGCGCGACGGCCGGCTCTACAAGGGGCGCGCCGGGGTCGCCTGGCTGGCGCTGACCGCCGGCGTGCCCGTCGTCCCGGTGGGCCTGGTCGGCACCGACCGGGTCCAGCCCGTCGGCAGCAGCTTCCCGCGCCCGGCCACGGTGCGGGTCTCCTTCGGCACCCCGATCCGGCCCGAGCCGTACGCGGACGAGCCGGCCGGCAAGGCCCGCCGCCTGCTCACCGACGAAGTCATGGACGCCATCGCCGGGCTCACCGGGCAGGAGCGCGCGGACACCCACAACGAGCTGCCGCCGGAGTCCTCGGGGGCCGCGGTCGGGATCTGAGGGCCCGGGGGATACCCTGGGGAGGTATCCGAACCCCCGGCGAGAGGACCGACATGAGCACCCAGCAGTTCCAGGCCACCGGGCTGACCTGCGGGCACTGCGCCCACGCCGTCACCGAGGAGCTCACCGCCCTCGACGGTGTCACCGACGTCGCGGTCGACGTCGTCGCCGACGGCACCTCGACCGTCGCGGTCACCGCCGAGCGCGAGCTCGGCACCGACGAGGTCGCCGCGGCGCTCGACGAGGCCGGCGACTACGCGCTCGTCGGCGCCTGAGGCCGTAGGCTCGGGGCGTGTACGAAGGCGCGGTCCAGGACCTCATCGACGAGCTCGGCAGGCTGCCGGGCGTGGGTCCCAAGAGCGCCCAGCGCATCGCCTTCCACCTGCTCCAGGCCGACCCGGCCGACGTCGAGCGACTGACCCAGGCCCTGGCCGAGGTCAAGGCCCGGGTCCGCTTCTGCGAGGTGTGCTTCAACGTCGCCGAGGCCGAGCGCTGCCGGATCTGCTCCGACCCGCGGCGTGACGAGACGGCGATCTGCGTCGTCGAGGAGCCCAAGGACGTCGTCGCCATCGAGCGCACCCGCGAGTTCCGCGGCCGCTACCACGTGCTCGGCGGCGCGATCAGCCCCATCGACGGCGTCGGCCCGCAGGACCTGCGCGTCCGCGAGCTCGTGGCCCGGCTCGGCGACAGTACGGTGCAGGAGGTCATCATCGCCACCGACCCCAACCTCGAGGGTGAGGCGACCGCCAGCTACCTGTCCCGGATGCTGCGCGACATCGGGGTGCCGCGGATCAGCCGGCTCGCCTCGGGGCTGCCGGTGGGCGGCGACCTGGAGTACGCCGACGAGGTGACCCTGGGACGCGCCTTCGAGGGGCGGAGGCTGCTCGATGCCTGACGCCACGGACGCCGCGGCCACCACGCCGGGCCCGGACGAGGTCCCCGCCGACTGGGCGGCCCTGGCCGAGGAGACCGCCGCCGACGCCCGCACCTACCTCGGGACACTGCGCGACGTCGCGTCGGGCGCGCTGCCGGACGCCTCCCTGCCGATGCTGCTGCTCGCGCTCTCGCAGGTCCTCGTGGCAGGGGCCCGGCTCGGCGCCGTCGAGGACGTCGTCCCCGAGGAGCGTTTCGAGCCCGACACCCCGGACCCCGAGCTCGTGCCGCTCCAGGACGCGCTGGCCAACCTGTTCGAGGGCCTCGACGAGTACGCCGACGTCGCCGACCCGCTCACCACCCCGGAGCTCACCGTCGGCTCGGTCTCCGGCGACCTCGTCCACGTCGCCGCCGCGCTGGCGCACGGCCTGGACCACCACGACGCCGGCCGGACGTTCGAGGCGCTGTGGTGGTGGCAGTTCAGCTACCTCTCGGTCTGGGGCGAGCGCGCGGCGTCGGCGCTGCGGGTCGTGCAAACCCTGCTCGCGCACGTCCGGCTCGACGCCGACGAGGACACCGTGTCCGAGGCGGAGTTCGACGCCCTCCACCCCTGACCCGCCGGGCCGCCGCGCGTCAGGGGGCCGGGGGAGCGGCGCGCGGTGCTCGAGCGACGGTCAGTCGTCGTCCTCGGCGGGGAGCTCGCCGGACTCGACGGCCTCCTTGATGACGTCGCCGGCGTCCCAGTCGTTGGCGTGCATGGCCGCCACGACGTCGCCGTCGCGCAGCCAGAAGGCGCGGAACTCGCGGTCCTCCAGGCTGCCCCGCACGACGACCTCGTCGTCCGCGCCGGCGTGGCCGACGTACTCCATCCCGAGGTCGTACTGGTCGCTGAAGAAGTACGGCATCTCGTCGTACTCCTCCTCGGCGCCGGCGAGGTTGTGCGCCGCGACCTTGGCCTGCTTGATGGCGGTGTCCCAGTGCTCGACCCGGATCCGCCGGCCCAGCGCGGGGTGGGCCTGGTTGGCGATGTCGCCGACCGCGTAGACCGACGGCACGGACGTGCGCAGCTGCGCGTCGACGAGCACGCCGTCGTCGACGGCCAGCCCGGCCGCGTGGGCGAGGTCGACGCGCGGCTTGACGCCGATGCCGGCGACGACGACGTCGGCGCCCTCGAGGTCGGCCGGCGTCACCTCGGTGCCGAGGCGCAGGTCGACGCCGTGCTCGCGGTGCAGGTCGGCGAACACCTCGGCGACGGTGGCGCCGAGCACCCGCTGCAGCGGGAGGTCGTCCATCTCGAAGAGCATGACGTCCGACCCGGCCGTGCGCGCCGCGGCCGCGGCCTCGAGCCCGATCCAGCCGCCCCCGACGACGACGACCTTCGTGCCCCGGCCGAACGCGGCCTTGAGCCGCTCGGAGTCCTCGCGGGTGCGCAGGTAGGCGACCGGCACGTCCGCGTCCTCGGCGACGGTGAGGACCCGCGGCTCGGCGCCGGTGGCCAGCAGCAGCCGCTCGTAGGTGAGGTCGCCGCCGGTCGTCGACACGGTGTGCGCGTCGGTGTCGATGCCGGTGACGGTGACGCCCGTCCGCAGGTCGACGTCGTGCTCGGCGTACCACTCGCGGGGGTGCACGAGCGCCTTCTCGAAGGGGTCCTCGCCGAGGAGGAAGGACTTGGAGAGCGGCGGGCGCTCGTAGGGCGGGTGCTCCTCGGACCCGACGAGGACGACGGGCCCGGTGTAGCCGCGGTCGCGCAGCTCGGTGGCGGCGGTGGCTCCGGCGAGCCCTGCTCCGACGATGACGATCGACATGCGCCCGACGCTACGCCGCGCGCCGTCCGCGGTGGGAGTTCGCCGCCGGGACTCCGCCGTCGCCGTCCGAGCTGGCGACCACCCCCGGGGCCCGACACCCCGGTTCGTCCTCGAGACCCCCCGTTCGCAACCCCTGTCTCGATGACATTTCGGGGTCACCCCGAAATGTCCGCCGGGGGGAGGGCCGGGATGTGGGCACGGTGTCCGGTCCGTGGACACCCCGGTAGAGTTGCGCCGATCCGTCCAGCCCCGTCCGACCCGGAGTAGCAGCGTGCCCATCGTCGTCCAGAAGTACGGCGGCTCCTCGCTCGCCGACGCCGAGAGCATCAAGCGCGTCGCCAAGCGCATCTCGGAGACCCGGAAGGCCGGCAACGACGTCGTCGTCGCGGTCTCGGCCATGGGGGACACCACCGACGAGCTGCTCGACCTCGCCCAGGAGGTCAGCCCGCTGCCGCCGCCGCGCGAGCTCGACATGCTCATGACCGCCGGCGAGCGGATCAGCATGGCCCTCGTCGCCATGGCCATCACCGACCTCGGCCACAGCGCCCGCAGCTTCACCGGCAGCCAGGCCGGCGTCATCACCGACAGCGTGCACGGCAGGGCGAAGATCATCGACGTCACGCCGGGGCGCATCACCGAGGCTCTCGGCAAGGGCCACGTCGTCATCGTCGCGGGGTTCCAGGGCGTCAGCCAGGACACCAAGGAGATCACCACCCTCGGCCGCGGCGGCACCGACACCACCGCCGTCGCCCTGGCCGCCGCGCTCGGCGCCGAGGTGTGCGAGATCTACACCGACGTCGACGGCGTCTTCACCGCCGACCCGCGCATCGTCCCCAGCGCCCGCAAGATCGACCGCATCTCGGCCGAGGAGATGCTCGAGCTCGCGGCCTGCGGCTCCAAGGTGCTCCACCTGCGCAGCGTCGAGTACGCCCGGCGCTTCGACATCCCGATCCACGTCCGGTCCTCGTTCTCGCAGAAGACCGGCACCACCGTCACGGACCAGCCCGCCCCCGAAGGAGTGCCCGTGGAAGCCCCGATCATCGCCGGTGTCGCCCACGACCGCAGCGAGGCCAAGATCACCGTCGTCGGCGTCCCGGACCGCACCGGCATGGCCGCGAAGATCTTCGAGGCCGTCGCCGCCGCCGAGATCAACATCGACATGATCGTCCAGAACGTGTCCGCCACCGAGACCGGACTCACCGACATCTCCTTCACCCTGCCCAAGAGCGACGGCCCCACCGCGGTGCAGACGCTCACGAAGATCCAGGGCGAGGTCGGCTTCGCCCAGGTCCAGTACGACGACCAGGTCGGCAAGCTGAGCCTCGTCGGCGCCGGCATGCGCTCCAACCCCGGCGTCAGTGCGACCTTCTTCAGCGCCCTCGCGGCCGCCGGGGTGAACATCGAGATGATCTCGACCTCGGAGATCCGCATCTCCGTCGTCACCCGCGACGAGGTCCTCGACGACGCCGTCCGTGCGGTCCACACCGCCTTCGGCCTGGACTCCACCGAGGGCGAGGCCGTCGTCTACGGGGGCACCGGGCGCTGAGATGAGCACCGCCCCGGCGTTCGGCCGGCGACCCACGCTGGGGGTCGTCGGGGCCACCGGGGCCGTCGGGCGCGTCGTGCTCCAGGTGCTGCCCATGCGCCGCCAGCACTGGGGCGCGGTCCGGGTGGCCGCGGGCGCCGAGGACGTCGGCAGCACGGTCCGGGTCGGCGACGAGCACCTCACCGTCGAGGCCGTGGACGCCGCCTTCTTCGACGACCTCGACATCGCGATCTTCGACATCCCGCCCGGCATCGCCCGCGAGTGGGTCGAGCTCGCCGCGTCTCGGGGCGTCGTCTGCATCGACAACAGCACGGTCTTCCGCACCGAGGAGGACGTCCCGCTCGTCGTCCCGGAGGTCAACAGCCACCAGGTGCGCGACCGGCCGCGCGGCATCATCGCCAACCCCGGGGCGACGGTGATGACGATGATCGACGTCCTGGCCGTCCTTCACGGCGGCTGGGAGCTGACCGAGCTCGTCGTCACCACCTTCCAGGCCGCCTCCGGGCTCGGCCGGGCCGGCATGAGCCGGCTGCACGACGAGCTCGACGTCGTCCACGGCGACCGCGAGCTCGGCACCCGGCCGGGCGACGTGCGCCGGCTCGTCGAGCACGAGCTGGGGGAGGAGTCGCCGTTCCCGGCGCCTTTGGCGCTCAACCTCATCCCCTTCGTCGGGCACCACGCCGGCGACGGCTGGACCTCCGAGGAGCGCAAGGTCCGCGACGAGACGCGCAAGATCCTCGACCTGCCGGAGCTGCCCGTGGCGACGACGTGCGTCCGGGTCCCGGTGGTGTCCTCGCACTCGGTGACCGTGCACGCGACGTTCGCCCGGCGGATCAAGCCGTCGGCAGCCCGCCAGGCCCTCGTCGAGGCGCCGGCCGTCGTCGTCCTCGACGACCCGGACCAGCCGGACTTCCCGACCCCCAACGACGTCGTCGGCGCCGACCCCCGGTTCGCCGGCCGGATCCGGCAGCTCGAGGGCCACCCGAACACCCTCGACCTGTTCATCTGCGGCGACAACCTGCGCAAGGGCGCCGCGCTCAACATGGTGCAGACCGCCGAGCTCGTCGCCGCCGACCTCTGAGCGCGCGGCAGTGCCCGTTCTGTGAGTTCCGCGATGGGTGGGGCCTTCGTCGACGGACATGTCGAGGTGTTCGACACATTCCAAGAACGTGTTAGTTTTGATCGATATTCTTAACACGAATCGTGAACGTGTCGAAGGAGCGAACAGATGCCGTGGAGCCCCGACGTTCCGTACAACGCTCTGCCGGCCCTCCCGCCGCACGGTATCGAGCTCGAGACCAAGCCAGTGCTGAAGGCCACGATCCAGGCACGGACTGCTTTGGCCACGCTGGCGCAGGCCGGCCGGTTGCTGCCGAACCCCAACATCCTCATCCACGCGGTTCCGCTGCTCGAGGCCCAGGCGAGCTCCGAGATCGAGAACATCGTGACCACGGCCGACGAGCTCTTCAAGCACGCGGAGTCTGGTGGCGGCGACCACGCGACAAAGGAAGCGCTGCGTTATCGATCGGCGCTGTTCACGGGAGTTGAAGCCATCAAGCACCGTCCACTGACGGCGACGACCGCGGGCGAGATCTGCTCCACGCTGCACGCCCGAGAGATGGCGGTCCGGGCATTGCCGGGCACCCGCATCGCGAACCCGACGACTCGGGAGGTCATCTACGCCCCGCCGGAAGGAGCGGACGTCATCCGCGACAAACTCGCGGCCTGGGAGCGCTTCGTCCACGCCGAGGACGACCTCGACCCCCTCGTTCGAATGGCCGTCGCGCACTACCAGTTCGAGGCGATCCACCCTTTCCACGACGGAAACGGCCGGACCGGGCGCGTCATCAACATCCTCATGCTCATCGAGGCCGGCCTGCTGAACGACCCGATCCTCTACCTCTCCCGCGCGATCATCGCTCGGAAGAACGACTACTACCGCTTGTTGCGGGCAGTCACGGCCGAGCAGGCATGGACGGAATGGGTCCTGTACATGCTCGACGTGGTGCGGGACTCCGCCGAGTCCACCACGCGCAAGATCAGCAACATTCGGTCCTGCCAGGACGACATCGCTGAGCGGGCCCGGTTGGCCACCCCTGGCGGTCGGGACGCGCAGTTCCTCGCCGTGCTGTTCGAGCAGCCGTACTGCCGGATCACCACGGTTGCCAGGAGATGCGACGTCTCTCGTCAGACGGCGTCAACCTGGTTGCACGCACTCGTCGAGGCGGGGCTGCTCAGCGACGTCAAGGTCGGTCGAGAGCTACTGTTCGTCAACCACGACTTCCTCAATGTCCTGACCCGCCCCGAGTAGAAGGCTCGCTCGTAGCGGCCGGCCCGGAGAGACGAGGTCTGCCGGCAGCGTCGGTCCACCGCATTACCGAGTTGCGCATCCCCTTGGGCCGGGCGAGGTCGAACCCGCACCGCCCGTACATCGTCGTCGTCGCGTTGAAGAGGGACGAGGACGAGGCCTTCTTCTGCGGCGGCGGGGAATGCGGGTACCCCTCGACGGCGCCCCCCGCCCGCCGCGGGAACGAGGTCGGCGGCGCCGCGCAGCGGGATCTAGGTCAGGCCCTAGCGGTGGTACCGCTCGTCGACGAGCGACCCGCCCCCGCGTCTCACCGCGTGTCGGCGGGCTTTGTGGAACTCACGAAGTGGCCGCCCTGGCGCTGTCGCCTCCGCCTCCTTTCCACCTGGCTCGGGCTGGCCGCGTGGTTCACGTGGTCCGGGCGGATGGTTGACCGGACGATCGTCGTCACTAGGGAGGGGCTGACAGAGCGGTGGGCGGGTGTGGAGCAGTCGGTTCGGTGGGACGACGTCACCTGAGTGGTGGCGGCACGCGAGGGGGTAGACGTCGCGGCCGACCGGTGTCGGTGCGCCGGTTCGTCCCCGGCGCCGCGCACAGCGGCCGTTGACAGTCGCTCGTCCAGCATCGTGACCGGCGTCACGGCCGGGCCACCGGGCTTGCCATGATGGTCGGCGACACCCTGTCCGCTCACGAAGGAGCACCTCCCATGACCGTCCGGACCGTCGCCATGCTCACCGCCGGTGGCCTGGCCCCGTGCCTGTCCTCGGCCGTCGGCGGCCTCATCGAGCGGTACACCGAGGTCGCGCCCGACGTGCGGATCATCGCCTACGTGGGTGGCTACGCCGGGCTGCTCAAGGGCGAGTACGTCGAGGTGACGCCCGAGGTCCGCGAGCAGGCGCACCTCCTGCACCGCTTCGGCGGCAGCCCCATCGGCAACAGCCGGGTCAAGCTCACCAACGTCGCCGACTGCGTGCGGCGCGGCCTGGTCCAGGAGGGTCAGGACCCGCTGCACGTCGCGGCCGAGCAGCTGACCACCGACGGGGTCGACGTCCTGCACACCATCGGCGGCGACGACACGAACACGACGGCCGCCGACCTCGCCGCCTACCTGCACGACAACGACTACGAGCTGACCGTCGTCGGGCTGCCGAAGACCATCGACAACGACGTCGTCCCGATCCGCCAGAGCCTCGGCGCCTGGACCGCCGCCGAGCAGGGCAGCCGCTTCGCGCAGAACATCGTCGCCGAGCACTCCAGCAACCCGAGGATGCTCGTCGTCCACGAGGTCATGGGCCGGCACTGCGGCTGGCTGACCGCCGCCACCGCCGCCGAGTACCACCGCTGGGTCGGCGAGCAGGAGTACGTCCCGGCCATCGGCAACGACCCGCGGGCCTGGGACGTCCACGCCGTCTTCGTCCCCGAGCGACCCATCGACATCGCGGGCGAGGGCGAGCGCCTCAAGGCCGTCATGGACGAGGTCGGCTGCGTGAACATCTTCCTGTCCGAGGGCGCCGGCGTCGCCGAGGTCGTCGCCGAGCTGGAGGCCGCCGGTCAGGACGTGCCCAAGGACCCGTTCGGTCACGTCCAGCTGGACAAGGTCAACCCCGGCGCCTGGTTCGCCAAGCAGTTCGCCGAGGTCCTCGGCGCCGAGAAGACGATGGTGCAGAAGTCCGGGTACTTCTCGCGCAGCGCCCCGGCGAACGAGGCCGACCTCGACCTCATCAAGCAGTGCACCGACCTCGCCGTCGACGCCGCCCTGCGCGGCGAGGCCGGGGTCGTCGGGCACGACGAGGAGCGCGGTGACGAGCTGCGGCCCATCGAGTTCCCGCGGATCAAGGGCGGCAAGGCGTTCGACCCCTCCACGTCGTGGTTCACCGAGCTCCTGGAGTCCATCGGCCAGGCATGATCGGGGCATGATCGCGCCGCCGACGACCCCGGGCCCGTGAGGGAGACCACCGGCCTCGTCGACGCCTGGTGGGTCGCCGTCGTCGTCTACGCGCTGCTGCTCGTCGGGCAGCGGCTCTACCGGGCCCGGTCGTGGCGGCCGCCGGAGTGGCCGGACGCCGACTACGGCTGGAAGGTGACCCACCTGTTCTGGGTGCCGTTCCACGTCCTCGACGTCGTCTTCGGGGTGCCGCTGGTCTTCGCGGTGTTCATCGCCTTCTTCGCGATCTGACCCGCGCCGCCGCGGCGGTCGCCGAGCGGGCAGGATGGCACGGTGCTCGACGACCTCTTCCTGCGCGCCGACGAGCGCGGCAACCCCGACACCCGGGTCGACGCCCGGCACCCGCAGGGCGAGGCGTGGAGCACCGGGAACAGCGTGCGCCCGATCGTCCACGGCGCGCCGTACTTCGCCGAGCTCCACGAGCGGGTGGGCCGGATGGGACGCGGCGACCTGCTGCTGTTCGCCGACTGGCGCGGCGACCCCGACGAGCAGCTGACCGACGACGCGCGCGCCACCCTGTCGGCGACGCTCACCGCCGCCGCCCGGCGCGGGGTCACCGTCCGCGGCCTGCTGTGGCGCTCGCACTGGCGGCACTTCGGCTTCCACTCCGAGAAGTCACGGCTGCTCGGCATCGAGATCGACCGGGCCGGGGGCCAGTGCCTGCGCGACATGCGGGTGGCGCCCGGCGGCTCGCACCACCAGAAGTTCGTCGTCCTGCGGCACGGCGAGGACGCGACGCAGGACATCGCGTTCGTCGGGGGCATCGACCTGTGCCACAGCCGCCGCGACACCATCGCCCACGACGGGGACCCGCAGCCCATCGCCATGCCGAGCGTCTTCGGCCCGCGGCCGGCCTGGCACGACGTGCACTGCGCGGTGCAGGGCCCGGCCGTCCACGACGTCGAGACGACCTTCCGCGAGCGGTGGGAGGACACGACGCCGCTGACCCTCAACCCCGGGCGCTTCGTCTCCAGCCTCGTCCGGCGCGAGGACCTCGAGCCCACCCCGCTGCCCGAGCAGGCGCCGCCGCCGCCGTCCCCCGAGGGCGCCCGCGAGGCCGTCCAGGTGCTGCGGACCTACCCCGACCTGCTGACCAAGGGCTTCGACTTCGCCCCCGACGGCGAGCAGAGCGTGGCCCGGGCCAACGGCAAGGTCGTGCGGACCGCGCGCCGCCTCGTCTACCTCGAGGACCAGTACCTGTGGTCCGAGGAGGTCGGCCGGCACTTCGGCCGGGCGCTGCGGGACAACCCGGAGCTGCGGATGATCGCCGTCATCCCCATCGCCCCGGACATGGACGGCTCCCTGACCCTGGCCGCGCAGCTCTACGGGCGCCGGCTCGCGATGGACCTGCTGCTCGAGGCCGGTCGCGACCGGGTCGCGCTGTACGGGCTCACCAGCCCGGCCGGGTACCCGGTGTACGTGCACTCCAAGGTCTGCGTCGTCGACGGGCGCTGGGCGAGCATCGGGTCCGACAACTTCAACCGCCGCTCCTGGACCAACGACTCCGAGCTCTCGCTCGCGGTGCAGGACGAGCGGGTCGCGGCGGGGGAGCCCGCGGGCCACGACTCCTTCCCGCTGCGGCTGCGCCGGCAGCTGGTCGGCGAGCACGTCGGGCTCGACCCGGACGAGGTGCCCGACGACCCGGACGAGCTGTGGGACCTCATGGCCGCCTCCGCGGACGCCCTCGACGCGTACTACGGTGACGCCGGTCCGCCGCGCGGGCGGGTGCACGTGCCCCGGCCGAAGGGCCCGCGCCGGGGGACGGCGGTGCGCTGGCGCCGCCGGGGCCGCCCGGCCACCGGGGGCAGCGGGCAGGTCCGCCCGCCGGGGCGCCTGCGCCGGATCGGGCCGCCGGAGCTCACCCGCGCCCAGCTGCTCGTCGCGCCCCGCGTCTACGACCTCATCGACCCCAACGGCGTCGTCGGGAAGGGCACCGGGCTGCCCGAGGCCTGACCCGCCGCGTCCCGCACGCTCGCGCGCGCACGCCCGGCCCCCGCTTGACCAGCGGTTTCGCGGGGTCGCGAACTTCCCATTTCGCCGACCGCGGGTTACCGTCGAGGAGCGATCGGGTTTGCAGGGGCCCGGGCTTCGCCGGCGTCCCCTGCGCGCGCGCAGAGGGAGGACGGACATGTCCGTCGTCGAGCACCACGGGCCGGCCGTCCGCCGCGACGCCGACGCGCGCCCGTGGCTTCCCGCGGTCGAGACGCCCACGCCGGGTCCGCCGCAGTCCCCCGGGGGACCCCGTGACCCCCGCCGTCCCGGCGGGTACGTCGTCGACCTCGCGGTGCTCCTCCCGCTGCTGGTCGTCACCGGGGTCGTCACGGCCCTCGCCGCCGGACCTGCTGACCGCCTCCTTGTCGTCGGGCTCGCCGTGCTCGACGCCGCCCTGCTGTGGCTGCTCGCGCAGCGGGTGCCGTTGCCCCGGTGGGTCGCTGCGCTCGCGGTGCTGCTGGCCGGCCTCGCGCCCGCGGCGGTCGAGGCGCACCGCACGGTGACCCCCGCCGGGCTCGCCCTGCCGCTCGTGCTGGGCGGTCTCGTGCTCGGCCTCGGCGGACGCCGGCGCTCGATGGAGGCCGCGGCGCTCTGCCTGGCGGCGGCCTGCCTGCTCACCCCCGCGGCCATGCTCGTCCTGCCCGCGCTCGTCATGTTCCTGTGGCGGGACCGGGTCCGGCAGCACGCCGGCGCCATCGACGCCCTGGACGCCCTGCTCGCCCTCGCGGTCGTCGCCGTGGCCCTCGCGGTCGCCGTCTACCGCGGGGAGACCCTGACCCTCGCGCCCTGGTCCGGGTGGCAGGACCCGAGCATCTCCTCGCTCGTCGTGCCGGCCACGGTCCTCCTCGCCACCGTCCTCGGCCTGCTCGTCTACCGGCTGCGGCCGCACTCGGTGGCCGCCGCCGGCCTGCTCCTCGGCGTGCTGCTCGTCGGCGGGGGGAACGCGACCCCGGTCACGCTGCTCGTCCCGCTCGCCGCCCTGCTCGTCGCCGGGGCCGTCTACGCCGTCGCCCGCTACCGTCCGACGCGCCTCGCGGGTCGCGACGTCCGGCGGGCGGGCGCCGTCGTCGGTGTCCTCGCCGCCGGGGTCGTCGTCGGCCTCGTGGCGCCCACGTGGGCCGGCGCCCTGAGCGGGCTCGTCGGTCCGGGGCGCGCCGGACCGGCCGCCGCACGACCGGCGGCCCCCGACGCGCCGGCCCCCGACGCGCCGGGTCCCGAGGCGCCGGGTCCGAGCGCCGCGGCCCCGAGCCCGTCCGCCGACGGCGCCGTCCCGGACCGGCCGCCGCGTGGCGACCGGGCCGCCGTGGAGGCCGGCCGCGCCGTGGCCGGCAACCCCGCCCTCGACCTCGCGCCCGACGCCCGTCGCGACCTCGTCCGCGGGCGGGTCGACCCGCGGCTGTCGACGCTGCTCGCGCTGATGGCCCTCGACCACCGCCTGGCGGTCGGCGACTTCGTCACGGCGCAGGGCGCCGACCCGGCCGCCCCGTTGACCGGCGTGCGCCTCGTGCGCGTCGACGGCGGTCCGCCGGTCGAGGACGCCTCCGCCGTCCGCACCCTCCTCGACGAGCTCGCGGCCCAGCGCGAGGACTACCACCCCGAGGCGTACTTCGACGCCGACGCCGCGGGCAACCCGTGGCTGCTGCTCGTCCTCGGCGACGGCGCCCCGTGACCTCCCACCCCGGCGGACGCGGGCGACCGCGCCGGCCGGCTCCCGAAAGGACCACTGCCATGGCACGCACCACCCCGGGGACGCTGCGGCGCCTCCTCGCCGCCGTGGCGGCGGCCACCGGAGCCCTCGGCCTCGTCGCGGTCGGCGCCGGACCCGCGGGCGCCGCCGCCCCGGCCGTCCCCGCAGCGAAGACGACCGCGTGGGTGCGGGCCGCGCACCTCGTCCCGGGCGTGGGGACGATGACGATCCGCCTCGTCCCCTTCTCCGGCTCCTCGACCTCGGACATCCCCACCGAGGGCGTGCCCGAGGCCCAGGCCGACGGCACGACGCGGGTGCTGGAGCGCGCAGTCGGCTACGGCGGCATCGGTGACTACCGCCAGGTGCCCTCCGGCCTCTACGCCGTCACCATCCGGCCGGCCGGCTCGGGCACCGACGGGCCGCCGGTGCTCACCGGGACCTTCGACGCCCGCCCCGGGCGGGCGGTCACCCTGGCCGCGCTCGGCGGGTCGAAGAAGGACCCGCGGGTGGAGGCCATCTCCGACCGGCTGTCCCCGCCGCCCGCCGGCACCGCGAGCATCCGGCTGCTGCCGGCCGTCCCCGACGCCTCGACCCTCACGGTCCGGGCGCAGGACGGCCCGACGATCGCGACGGACGCGCCCTACGGACGGCCCACCCCCTACCGGTCGGTGAAGGCCGGGTCCTGGACCCTCGACGTGACGACGGGCGGCGGGGGCGACCCGGTGTCGGCGTCGGTCGACGTGCCCGCCGGCGGCGTCTTCACCGTCTTCGTCCTCGCCGACGGCCAGGGCGGCGTGGTCCTCAAGCCCGTGGCCGACGCCCAGGGCGCCGGGACGATGCCCGTGTCCGGGGTGCAGACCGGCCTCGGGGGGCTCGCGACCCGACCGGCGGACCCGGTGCTGCTCGGCGGCCTCGGCACGGCCGGGGCCGGCCTCGTCGTCCTCGCCTGGCTGGCCCGCCGGCAGCGCGTGGCGGTGCGGCCGCTCCGGTGAGACCCGTCCTCGTCCGCGCGCTCGCCGCGGGCGCCGGGCTCGCGGTGGTCGGCGGACTCGGTGTCGCCGCGGTCGCCGCGACGCACCCCGCCCCCGCCCGGCTCGCCGCCGACCCCGCACCGTCGGCCGCGCCGTCGATCGCGCCGTCGGGGGCCACCCCGCCGGCCTCGCCGACCCCGACGTCCACCGGCTTCGCGACGCTGCCGCCCGACCAGTGGCCGACCCCGGACGTCCCGGACTCCGTCGCCGTCCGCCGGTCCGGGCGCACCGGCGCCACCTCCGGGGCGGAGAGCCCGGCCCGCGTGCGGCCGGTCGAGGTGCGGATCCCGGCCATCGGCGTCGACTCGCGTCTCGTCGACCTCGGCATCGCCGCCGACGGGACGATGGAGGTGCCGGTCGACCCGGACCGGGCCGGCTGGCTCACCACCGCGCCGGCCCCGGGGCAGCTCGGACCGGCCGTCATCGCAGGCCACGTCGACACCCGCGAGGGGCCCGCGGTCTTCGCCCGCCTCCACGAGCTCGGGCCCGGCGACCGGATCGAGGTCGTCCGGCAGGACGGCGAGGTCGTCCGCTTCACGGTCCGCTCGCTGCGCAGCGTCCCGAAGGACCGCTTCCCCACCGACCTCGTCTACGGCCCGGCCGTCGGCCCGGAGCTGCGGCTCATCACGTGCAGCGGCACCGTCGACCCGGTGAGCGGCCACTACCGCGACAACACGGTGGTCTTCGCCTCCTGAGGGCCGCCCGGCGTGCGCCGTCGGAGCACCGACCCCGGTGTGGGACCCTGGATGGCCGCTGGACCCGTCCGTCCCGCCATCCCCGCCCCGCCGTCAAGGAGATCCGCGCGTGCCCGACGCCCCCGCCACGGACTTCCGCCCGGTCATCCTCGGCGGCGACATCACGGCGTACACGCTGATCCGGACCTTTCACGCGGCCTACGGCGTCCGTCCGATCGTCGTCAACATGAGCACGAGCGGGCCGGTCGGGCTGTCCACCTTGTGCGACCACGTGTACGTCGAGGACTTCGAGAAGGCCGAGGTCTTCGCCGCCGCCCTGGAGCGGGTCGGCCGCGAGCACGCGGGTCCCGGCCGCCCCGAGCTGCTCCTCGTCGCGACCGGCGACTGGTACGTCGAGATGGTCGTCGAGCGCAAGGACCACCTCGCGCAGTGGTTCACCATCCCGTACATCGACATCGACCTGCTGCGCCGCATCGTGCGCAAGGACGAGTTCTACGCGATCCTCGACGAGGTCGGCGTGCCCCACCCGCGGACCGTGGTCGTCGACATGGCCGCCGACCACGGGGAGGAGCACGACCTGCCGTTCGGGTACCCGGTCGTGGCCAAGCCCTCGGACAGCTCCGAGTACCACTACGCGCCGTTCGAGGGGAACGACAAGGTCTTCATCTGCCAGGACGAGGCCGAGCTCGCCACCGTCCTGCGCCGGGTCCGCGCGAGCCCGTACGACGGGACCTTCCTCCTGCAGGAGTTCGTCCCCGGCGACGACACGAACATGCGCGTCCTCACCTGCTACTCCGACCAGCAGGGCCGGGTGCGCTTCGGCTCCCTCGGCCACGTCCTGCTCGAGGAGCACCAGCCGCTGGCCATCGGCAACCCCTGCGTCATCATCACGACCGAGGCCGACGAGGTCATCGAGCAGGCGCGGACCTTCCTCGAGCACATCGGCTACGTCGGGTTCTCCAACTTCGACCTCAAGTACGACCGGCGCGACGGCACCTACAAGTTCTTCGAGATCAACGTCCGGCTCGGGCGCTCGAACTTCTACGTGACCGCCAACGGGTACAACGTCTCGGAGTGGTACGTGCGCGACTGGGTCTGCCACGAGCCGATGGAGGGGCTGACCATCGCCCGCGGCGAGCACCTCTTCGCCTTCGTCCCCAAGGCCGTCATCAGGCGCTACGTCCTCGACGAGGCGCTGCGGGACAAGGCGCTCGGCCTCATGCGGGCCGGCCGGGCGAGCGACCCCAACGTCTACGCCCCGGACCTCACGCTCAAGCGGCGGGCCTACAACGCGCTCTACCACCTCAACCAGGTGCGCAAGTTCCGGCGCTGGTTCGTGGACCGCCGATGACCGCCCCCGAGCCCCCCGAGGTGCCCGGGCCGCCGGGTGGCGTGCTCGGCGGCCTCGGCCCCGCCGCAGCCGTCTACTTCCTGCGCCGGGTCGTCGAGCTGACCGACGCCCGCCGCGACCAGGACCACGTCGACCTGCTCGTCTGGCAGTTCGGCTCGGTCCCGGACCGCACCGGCTTCCTCCAGGGCCGGGGCGAGAGCCCGGAGCCCGCCCTCGTCGCCAACGCCGTCGCCCTCGAGCGGGCCGGTGCCACCTTCATCTCCGTCCCGTGCAACACCGCGATCGTGTGGGTGGACGCGATCCGGGCCGCGGTCGGCATCGAGGTCCTCCACACGGTCGAGGAGACGATCGCCGCTGCGCAGGCCGCCGTGCCAGGGCTCACGAGCGTCGGGTTGCTCGCGACGGACGGCACCCTGGAGCAGGGCATCTACGCCCGGGCCGCCGAGGCCGCGGGGCTGACGCTGCTCGTGCCCGAGCCGGAGGTCCAGGAGCGCGTCATGGCCGTCATCTACGACGGCGTCAAGGCCGGCAACCCCGTCCCGCGCGATGAGTTCGACGCGCTCGTCGACCACCTCGCGGACCGCGGCGCCGAGGCCGTGCTGCTCGGCTGCACCGAGCTGTCCGTCCTCCTCGGCGACCTGGGGATCGAGGACCCGCGGCTCGTCGACTCCATCGACGCCGTCGCCCGGGCGACGGTCCTGCGCGGCGGCGGCACGCTGCGCGACCCGGCGTAGGCCGGCGCCGCACCCCGTCGCGGGCCGGTCGCCGCGGACGTCGGCGCCGGACGTCCAGGTCGGCCCGGTACCGTCCTCCGCATGGACGAGGCCCTCGCGACCCCGCCCCCGCCCCGCGCCCGCCGGCTGCTGCCGCTGGACCTCGCGCGCGGCTTCCTCATCGGCATGGCCGAGCTCGTCCCCGGGGTCTCCGGCGGGACGGTGGCGCTCGTCACCGGGGTCTACGAGCAGCTCATCGGCTCGGCGGCGCACGTCGTGGCGGCCGGTCGCCGGCTGGTCACCGGGCCGGACCGGGTCCGCGGGGCGGCCGCCGAGCTGCGGCGCACCGACTGGCGGCTCGTGGTCCCGGTGCTCCTCGGCATGGCCACCGCGGTCCTCACCGTCGCCGGCGTCATGCACGCCTTCGTCGAGGGCAGCCCCGAGCACGCGCGCGGCCTGTTCCTCGGGCTCGTCGCCGTAAGCGTGGTCGTCCCGCTGCGGATGCTGCCGGCCGCCCACCGTCCTGCGGCGCTCGACGCCGCGCTGCTCGTCGGCGCGGCGGTCCTGGCCTGGCTGCTCATCGGGTCCGCGGCCGGCGACCGCTCGCTCTCGGCGACCCCGCCGGTCGTCTTCGTCGCCGCGGCCGCCGCGGTCTGCGCCCTCGTCCTGCCCGGGGTGTCCGGCTCGTTCTTCCTCCTGGCGGTGGGCCTCTACGGCAGCACCCTCCAGGCGGTCGACGGCCGCGACCTCGGCTACCTCGCCGTCTTCGCCGCCGGCGCCGCCGTGGGGCTGGCCACGTTCGTCCCCGTGCTGCGGCGGCTGCTGCTGCGCCACCGCCGCACGACGCTGCTCGTCATGGCCGGGCTGATGATCGGCTCGCTGCGGGCGCTCTGGCCCTGGCAGGCCGGGGACGAGGACGGCCCCGGCAGCCTCGCCGCGCCCGCGCAACCCGTGACGGGGCCGGTCCTGCTCGCCCTGCTCGGGGCGGTGGTGGTCGGCGTCCTCGTCGTCGTCGAGGCCCGCCGCGACGCCCCCGCGCCCGAGGGCGGGTGACGCGGGTCAGGACCGGGCGGCGAGCGCGCGCAGGCGCTCGGCGACGGCCTCGGGACGGGTGTCGGTGACCCACCCACACACCTCGCGGTAGCGTCGGCGGATGGCCGAGGTGAGCGAGATCGACCCGTCCGTCCCCCCGAGCGGCACCGGCTGCGCCGAGTGCCTGGACGCCGGCGGCTGGTGGGTGCACCTGCGGCGCTGCGCGGCGTGCGGGCACGTCGGCTGCTGCGACTCCTCGCCGGGGCAGCACCGCAGCGCGCACTTCCGCGAGACCGGTCACCCGGTGATGACGAGCTTCGAGCCGGGGGAGTCCTGGTTCTACGACTTCCGCAGCGGCGAGTCGCTCGACGGGCCGTCGCTGGCGCCGCCGGAGAGCCGGCCCGAGGGCCAGCCGTCGCCCGGGCCGGCGGGTGCGGTCCCCACGGACTGGCTGCAGCGCATCCACCGCTGACCGACCCGCCGGGGTCGGCGGCGGTACGGGCGGACGACACGCTGCGGCGGCGGGTGCGCCGGCTCGGCCGGACACGCCGCGTCCCGGCCCTGCGTGTCGTCGGCTCGTGTGGGTCGTCAGCCCGGGCGGCGCACGCCGGCCCG
This sequence comes from Phycicoccus flavus, assembly GCF_004025965.2. Lineage (GTDB taxonomy): Bacteria > Actinomycetota > Actinomycetes > Actinomycetales > Dermatophilaceae > Phycicoccus > Phycicoccus flavus. The sequence goes on from NZ_SAYU02000018.1 coordinate 61,375, forward strand.
TGCGGCGCACGCCGGGCGCGCCGCCGGACGGGTCGTCCTGGCTAGGGTGAGGCGGTGCCCGCACCCCGCCCGCAGCCCGCGTGGCTCGCGTCCTCGGTCCTGTACCAGATCTACCCGCAGTCCTTCGCGGACGGGAACGGCGACGGCATCGGCGACCTCGCGGGGGCGCTGGAGCGCCTCGACCACCTGGCCTGGCTCGGCGTGGACGCCGTGTGGTTCAGCCCGCTGTTCGCCTCGCCGTTCGCCGACGCCGGGTACGACGTCGCCGACTACCTCTCCGTCGCGCCCCGCTACGGCACGAACGAGGACCTCGTGGCCTTCGTCGACGCGGCCCGCAGCCGCGGCATCCGGGTGCTGCTCGACC
>NZ_SAYU02000019.1 GCF_004025965.2 Phycicoccus flavus
AGGGCGGACAGGGCGATGGCCATGCCCTGCCCCTCGGCGCCGATCCGGCGGTCGGCGTCGACGCGGACGTCGTCGTAGAGGACCTCGCGGACGGTGTCGCAGTGCAGGCCCATCTTCTTCTCCGGCGTGCCGAAGGAGAGGCCGTCGGCGTCCGCGGGCACGACGACGCAGGTGAGGCCCTTGCCGCCGTCGTCCGAGGTGCGCGCGAAGGTCGTGTAGTAGTCGGCGTGCCCGGCGTGGCTGATCCACGCCTTGCGGCCCCGCAAGACGTAGGCGTCACCGTCGCGGGTCGCGCGGGTCGTCATCGAGGCGATGTCGGAGCCCGCGAGCGGCTCGGAGAGGCAGTAGGCCCCGAGCCGGTCGCCGGAGAGCATGTCCGGCAGCAGGGCGGCGCGCTGCTCGTCGGTGCCGAAGGCCGTGACCGGGTAGGTCGTGAGGGCGTGGACGGAGACGCCGACGGCGACGCTCATCCACACGCTGGCGATCTCCTCGACGACCTGGAGGTAGACCTCGTACGGCTGGCCGTAGCCGCCGTGCTCCTCCGGCTGCGGCAGCGAGAGCAGGCCGGCCGCTCCGAGGGTGCGGAACACCTCGGTCGGGAAGGACTCGTCGTGGGCGGCGGCGCGCTCGGCGTCGTCGACCTGCGGCGCGAGCTCCTTGGCGCAGATCTCGCGGGTGAGGTCGATGAGCTCCTGGCCCTCGTCGGTCGGCATGAGCCTCGTCGCTGGCATGGCTCGAGACTACCGAGGTGGTCGGACGTCCTAGTAAACGCGTGGCCGGTGTTCGGTGCTGCCGGGGGTCGGGGGTCGGGGGTCGGGGGTGCGGCGGGTAGGTCCGCGCCGGAAGGTTCGGGTTCGCCGGGGTTCGGTGCCGGTGCGAACCCGAAGGTTCCGGGATCAGGCGAGAAAGCTGCGGCGGGGTCGGGGGTGCGGCGGGCGGGTCTGCCCCGGAAGGTTCGGGTTCGCCGGGGTTCGGTGGCCGTCCGAACCCGGAGGTTGCGGGATCAAGCGAGAAAGCTGCGGCGGGGGCGGAGGTGCGGCGGGCGGGTCTGCCCCGGAAGGTTCGGGTTCGCCGGGGTTCGGTGCCGGTGCGAACCCGAAGGTTGCGGGATCAGGCGAGAAAGCTGCGGCGGGGGCGGGGAGAGTGGGGGGTGGGCGGTCAGGAGGGGTAGGCGCTGACCTCGGTGGCCTTGACGCCGGCCCAGACGTCGGCGCCCGGCTGGAGACGCATGGTGGCCACCGAGCCGGCGGTGACGTCGGCGAGCACGGCGACCGTCCCGTCACCGCGGTTCTCGTGGTCGCGTCCTGGCTCCGCCCTGCGCGGCCCGTCATGGCGTCCGGCGTCGGCCCCGTGGTCCTCGTGGTCGCGTGCGGCGTCGGCCCCGTGCTGCCCGTCATGGCGTCCGGCGTGACCGCGCTGTCCGTGGTCGCCCTGCCCGGGGGCTCCGCGCTGCCCATGCTCGCGTGCGGCGTCGGCTCCGCGCGTCCCCTGGTCGCGTGCGGTGTCGGCTACGTGCGGCCCGTCATGGCGTCCGGCGCCGATGAGGAGGCGGACCCGGGCGGTCTGGCCGGACAGCTCGACCGACCCCACGCGCGCCGGCCACAGGTTGCGGGTCGAGCCGTGCGGCTTCTCGGGGTAGAGCGCCACCGCCGACGGCGCGAACGCCACCCAGGACGGCCCGCGGTGGGCGTGGCCCCCGGTGACGACCGGCCCGAGCGGCGTCGTCACCGCCTCGCCGTCGGCGGTCCCGGCGAACAGGTTGAGCCCGACGACCTGCGCGACGTACGGGTCGCGCGGTCGGGCGACGACGTCGGCCGGGGTCCCCTCCTGGACGACGGCGCCGCCCTCGACGAAGACGAGCCGGTCGGCCAGGGTGAGGGCGTCGAGCGGGTCGTGCGTGACGACGACGGTGACGCCGTCGTAGGCGCGCAGCCGGGCGGCGAGGGTGGCGCGCACCTGCGGCCGGGTGGCGGGGTCGAGCGCCGACAGCGGCTCGTCGAGCAGCAGCAGCCGCGGGTCGGTGGCCAGGGCCCGGGCCAGGGCGACGCGCTGGGCCTGGCCGTGCGAGAGCGCCGACGGACGCCGGCCGGCCAGCTCGGCGACGCCGAGCGCCCCCAGCTCGGCGTCCGCGCGCTCCTCGGCCTCCCGGCGCGACGCGCCCCGGCTGCGTGGGCCGAAGGCGACGTTGGCGCGGGCGGTGAGGTGCGGGAAGAGCAGGTGGTCGGCGGCCAGGAGCCCGACGGCCCGCCGCTCCGGGCCGAGGTGCCGCCCGTCGCCGGCCCACGTCTCGCCGTCGACCCGGACGTGCCCGGCCTCGAGCGGCACGAGACCGGCCAGCGCGTGCAGCGCGGTAGTCTTGCCGGCGCCGTTGGGCCCGAGGACCGCGACCACCTCGCCGTCCTGCGCGGCGAGGGGGAGGTCGACCGTGAACCCGCCGCGGTGGGCGCGCAGGCGGGCGTCCAGGGTCATCGCATCCACCGCCCGCGCAGCAGCCCGAGCACGAGCAGCGACACCGCGAGCATGGCGATGCTCAGGGCCAGCGCGGCCTGCGGGTCGTTCTGCAGGGCGACGTAGACGGCGAGCGGCGCGGTCTGGGTGCGGCCGGCGAAGTTGCCGGCGAAGGTGATCGTCGCGCCGAACTCGCCGAGCGCCCGGGCCCAGGCCAGCGCGGCGCCCGAGGCGATGCCGGGGGCTGCCAGCGGGAGCGCCACCCGGACGAAGATGCGTAGTGGGGAGGCCCCGAGGGTCGCCGCGACCGCGTCGTAGCGGCCGTCGACCGCCCGCATCGCGCCCTCGACGGCGAGGACGAAGAAGGGCAGCGAGACGAACACCTGGGCCAGCACGACGGCCGACGGCGTGAACGGCAGCCGCAGCCCGAAGGCCTCGAAGAGCGGTGCGCCGACCACACCGCGGCGTCCGTAGGCCATGAGCAGGGCCACGCCGCCGACCACCGGCGGCAGGACGACGGGCACGGTGAGGACGGCCCGCAGCCACGTCGCGGCCCGGCCGTCGGCCCGGCTCAGCAGCCAGGCCAGCGGCGTGCCGAGGACGGCGCACAGGGCGACGGTGACGAGCGTGGTGACCAGCGAGAGCCGGATGGCCGGCCAGACCACCGGGGCGGCCAGGTGCGCGGCGAAGGCCCCCCACTCGGTCCGCAGCAGCAGCCCCAGCAGCGGCAGGACGACGAGCCCCACGCCCAGCGCGGCGGGCACGAGCAGCACGGCCCGGGACCAGCCGGCGGACCGCGCCCGCGCCCGTCCCACCGGGGTGGACGGGGCGCGGGGGCGTGGTGGGGCGGGAGCGGTCACGGCGCCAGGAAGCCGGCCTTCGTGAGCGCGGCCGTGCCCTGCGGGCTCGCGACGAACCGCGCGAAGCCGGCGACGTCGCGGTCCTTCGAGAACCACAGCAGCGGGTAGGTGAGGACGACGTTGTCGGCCGCGGGGACCTCGACCCCCTCGACGTCCGCGCCCGCGCTCACGACGTCGGAGTGGTAGACCATCGCCGCGTCGGCCTCGCCGAGGGTGACCTTGGTGAGCGTGGCCTTGACGTCGATCTCGCGGGAGACGACGTGGGGGGTGACGCCCGCCTTCGCCAGCACCTGGTCGGCCGCGGCGCCGCAGGGGACGGTCTCGGCGCAGAGCACGACGTCGAGGTCGGGGTCGGCCAGGTCGGCGAGGCTCGACACCGACCCCGGGTTGTCCGGCGGGACGGCGATCTCGACGGTGTTGCGGGCGACAACCTCCCGGCCGCCGTCGGCCGCGGCGTCCGCGGGCAGCATCGCCAGGGCCGACTCGCCCGCGCTGGCGTAGACGTCGGCCGGGGCGCCCTCGGCGATCTGCTGGGCCAGCGTCGTGCTGGAGCCGAAGCTCAGGGCGACGGTGACGCCGGGGTGCTGCTGCTCGTAGGCCGTGGCGAGCGCGGTGAACGGCTCGGTCAGCGAGGCCGCCGCGAGGACGGTCACCACCCTCGACCCGCCGCCGCTCGACGCCGGAGCGGAGGTGGAGCCGGCGGCGCCGGGCGCGGTGTCCTGCGGGGTCGCCGCCGAGCAGGCGGTGAGGGCGAGCAGCCCCGTCACCGCCGCGAGGACGGCGAGGCGCGATCGGCGCACCGTTCGTCGCGCTGCGGGGGCAGGGGCGGGCCGCGGGCTCACCGGGGCACCCCGACGACGACGTTCGTCGACTTGATGGTCGCGACGGCGACGCTGCCCACCTCGAGACCGAGGTCGCGCACGGCCTCGCTGGACATGAGCGAGACGACCCGGAACGGTCCGCACTGCAGCTCGACCTGGGCCATGACGGTGTCGGTGAGGACACCGGTCACGACCCCGCGCATCCGGTTGCGGGCGGACTCGTCGGCGACGACGCCCACCGGGGCCGGGCGCGCGGTCTCGCGCGCGACGGCGGCCAGGTCGGCGCCCGCGACGACGAGGCGTCCGGCGTCGTCCTTCGTCGCGGGCAGGCGTCCGGCGTCGACCATCCGGCGCACCGTGTCGTCGGAGACCCCGAGGAGGGCGGCGGCCTCCGAGATCCGAATCTGCGTCATGTGACGGACTCTAACCCCGCACCTGCGGATTCCTGACGGCGAGGAGAGCAGAACCGTCCGACCGGACGGGCCGGTCAGGGCTCGGGCAGGGTGCCGGGCTCGGGCCGGGCGTGCGGGTCGCGGAAGTGTGAGAGCTCGGGCCGCTTGGGGTCGCGGCCGTCGCCGGAGGACGTGCCGCGCAGCCGCCGCTCGACCCAGGGCGTCGCGTGGCTGCGGACCCACTCGGCGTGCCCGCGCAGCTCGTCGGCGCGCGCCGACGGGCCCGCGGGGGGCAGCGGGGTGGACCACTCGTCGCGGTCGGTGGGGTGCCCGAGCGCGGTGAGGGCGGCGAGGGCGACGCGGCGGTGCCCCTCGGTCGTCAGGTGGATGCGGTCCTCGGCCCACATCCGCCAGTCGCGCAGTGCCCGCATCCCCCAGAGGTTGAGGACGTGGCAGCCGTGGTCGGCGGCGATGGTGAACAGGTTGGCGGCGTGCACCGCGTGCCGGCCGCGCAGGGCCCGGAACAGGCCGGCGTCGCGGGTGTCGGTGGGCGTGGCGAGCAGGACGTCGGCGCCGCCGGCGCGGATCCGCACGACGGCCTCCTCGAGGCGCGCGGCCAGCGCGTCGAGGTCGACGGACGGGCGCAGCAGGTCGTTGCCGCCGCCGACCATCGACACCAGGTCCGGGGTCATCGTCATCGCCGCGTCCAGCTGCGGGCCGACGACGTCGCCGAGGGTGCGTCCGCGGACGGCGAGGTTCGCGTACCCGAAGGGCAGGTGCTCGTCGGCGGCGACCCGGTCCAGGTGCAGCGCCAGCCGGTCCGCCCAGCCGACGAAGGCGTCCTCGCGCTCGGGGTCGGGGTCGCTGAGGCCCTCGGTGAAGGAGTCGCCGATGGCGACGTAGCGGGTCCAGACGCGGCGGTCCGCCGGCAACGACGTCACGGCAGCCGCCAGTCGACGGGGTCGGCGCCGGCCTCGGCGAGCAGGGCGTTGGCCCGCGAGAAGGGCCGGGAGCCGAAGAAGCCGTTGCGCGCCGACAGCGGGCTGGGGTGCGCGGACTCGATGCACGGGATGCCGCGCAGGTGCGGCGCGAGGGACCGGGCGTCGCGTCCCCAGAGGATGGCAACGAGCGGGCCACCGCGCTCGACGAGGGCCTCGATGGCCCGGCCGGTGACCTCCTCCCACCCCTTCCCGCGGTGGCTCGCCGGCGTGCCGGGCCGCACCGTGAGCACCCGGTTGAGCAGGAGGACGCCGTGCTCGGCCCAGGGGGTGAGGTCGCCGGTGGTCGGCATCGGCAGGCCCAGGTCGTCGCGCAGCTCCTGGTAGATGTTCACGAGGCTGCGCGGGACCGGCCGCACGTCCGGGTTCACCGAGAACGACAGGCCCATCGCGTGCCCCGGGGTCGGGTACGGGTCCTGGCCGACGACGAGCACGCGCACCGAGTCCAGCGGCTGCTGGAAGGCGCGCAGCACGTGCGGCCCGCCCGGCAGGTACCCGCGGCCGCTCGCGACCTCGGCCCGGAGGAACTCGCCCATCCGGGCGACGACGGGCTCGACCGGGGCCAGGGCCTGCGCCCACGACGGGTGGACGAGCTCGCGCAGCGGACGCGCGGCGTGCGCGCCCTCGTCGGCGTCCGGGGCGGGAGCCGCCGGCTGCTCCGCCGACGGAGGGCCGGGGGGCGTGGGGGAGTCGGACATCGGGCCCACGGTAGTACGCGGCGGCGTCAGCCGAAGATGGCGCGGACCTGCTCGACGCGACTGGGCACGATGCGGAACCAGGCCCAGCTGCCGCGCTTGTCCCGGGTGAGCAGACCGGCCTCGACGAGCACCTTGAGGTGGTGCGACACGGTCGGCTGCGACAGGCCGACGAGGGGGGTGAGGTCGCAGACGCAGGCCTCGCCGGCCGCCGTCGCGCGGATGGCGCTGAGCAGCCGCAGCCGGACCGGGTCGGCGACGGCCTTGAGCAGCGCGGCGCTGCGCTCGGCCTCGGCGGCACTGAGGCCCCCGTCGGTGCCGATGCCGCAGCACGGGGTGGTGGCGGCGAGGGGCAGCTCTCGGGTCGGCACGGGTCCTCCTTGTCATCGACGAACGTCTATATTGACACACGTCGATGGGTGTGGTGTGCTGCGCATCGCATCGACGACCGTCGATGTCCGTCCCGCCGGAGGTCCCCATGGCCACACCCACCAGCCGCGTCCAGCTCGCCCTCAACGTCGCCGACCTCGAGGCGTCGGTCGACTTCTACACCGCGATGTTCGGCGTCGCGCCGCACAAGCGCCGCCCCGGGTACGCCAACTTCGAGGTGGCCGAGCCGCCGCTCAAGCTCGTCCTCATCGAGACCACCGCCGCCGAGCGCGGCACCGGCACGACCGGCGCGCTCAACCACCTCGGCGTCGAGGTCGCCTCGGTCGACGACGTCACCGCCGCACGGGAGCGCTTCTCCTCCGCCGGTCTCGCCGCCTTCGACGAGGACGACACGACCTGCTGCTGGGCGCTCCAGGACAAGGTGTGGGTCCACGACCCGCACGGCGCCGGGTGGGAGTTCTACACCGTCAAGGACGACGACCCCGCGCACCCGCGACCCGCCACCGCGTCGCTGCCGGTCTCCGACGGCTGCTGCACCCCCGAGGCCGGCCACCCGCCGCGCGGCGCGGCGGCGTGCTGCTCGTGACCCCCCGCGTCCGGGCCCTCGTCGCGGAGACGGTGGGGGCGGCCGGCCTGCTCGCCGCCGTCGTCGGGTCCGGGATCATGGCCACCCGGCTCACCGACGACGTCGGCGTCCAGCTGCTCGCCAACGCCCTGGCGTCGGTGGCCGCCTTGGGGGTGCTCATCGCCTGCCTGGCCCCGCTGAGCGGTGCGCACTTCAACCCCGCCGTCTCGCTGGCCCAGGCCGTCCGCGGTGACCTGCCGTGGCGCGACCTGCCCGGCTACGTCGTCGCCCAGGTCCTCGGGGCCTGCCTCGGGACCGTGCTCGCCGACCTCATGTACGACCTGCCCGCGGTGGAGGCCTCGCGGACGGCGCGCGGCGGGGTCGGGCAGTGGCTGGGGGAGGTGCTCGCCACCGCCGGGCTCCTCATGGTCGTCGGCTTCGTCGCACGCGGCGGGCGCGAGCGGCAGGCGCCGCTGCTCGTCGCCGGGTGGATCCTCGCCGCCTACTGGTTCACCTCCTCGACCTCCTTCGCCAACCCGGCGGTGACGCTCGCCCGCACCCTGTCCGACACCTTCGCCGGCATCGCCCCGGCCGACGCCCCGGGCTTCGTCCTCGCCCAGCTCGTCGGCGTGGCCGTCGGCCTCGCCCTCATGGCCCTCGTCGCCGCGCCCCGGGCCGCGACGACGTTCGAGGCGCCCGACCCGGAACCCGCCCACCCCCGTCCCGACCGCAGAGACCACCCCCAGGAGCCCTCGTGACCGACCGCCCGTCCGTCCTCTTCGTCTGCGTCCACAACGCGGGTCGCTCGCAGATGGCCGCCGCCTACCTCGGCCACCTCTCCGGCGGCGCCGTCGAGGTGCGCTCGGCCGGCTCGGCGCCCGGCGACGCCGTCAACCCCGTCGCCACGCGGGCCATGGCCGAGGAGGGCATCGACATCGCCGGCGAGCGGCCGAAGGTCCTCACCCCGGACGCCGTGCGGACCTCCGACGTCGTCGTGACGATGGGCTGCGGCGACGCCTGCCCGGTCTTCCCCGGCGTCCGCTACGAGGACTGGGAGCTCGACGACCCCGCCGGGCAGGGCATCGAGGCCGTGCGGCCGATCCGCGACGAGATCCGCCGCCGGGTGCTCGCGCTCCTCGGCGAGCTGGGCGTCCCGCCGGTCACCCCCTGAGCCGCGTCCCGCCGGGCCCGACCCGGTGGCGGGGGCCGGCCGGGACCGCGGACCCGGGTCCGGGCGCCCGCCCCCGCCCGGCAGACTGAGGTCCGTGACCGCCTCCCCGCGCTGGCCGACGGTGTTCTTCGACCTCGACGGCACGCTCGCCGACACCATCCCGCTCATCGTCGCCTCCTACCGGCACGCCTTCCGCACCGTGCTCGGCGAGGAGGTGGCCGAGGACCGGGCCCGGGCCTGGATCGGCCGGCCGCTGCTGGAGGCGCTGCTCGAGGAGTCGCCCGAGCACGGCCACGCCCTCGACGTCGCCTACCGGGAGTGGAACCTCGCGAACACCGCCCGGCTCATCCGCCGCTACGACGGCGTCCCCGAGCTGCTCGCCCTCCTCACCGCCGCCGGCGTGCGGACGGCCGTCGTCACCTCCAAGCGTCGCGAGACCGCCCGCCTGGCGCTGGAGGGCGTCGGGGCCGACCACCTCGTCGAGGTCGTCGCCGCCCTCGAGGACACCGAGCGGCACAAGCCCGCGCCCGACCCGCTCCTGCACGCCGCCGCCGCGCTGGGGGTGCGCCCCGACGACTGCGTCTACGTGGGGGACGCCACGGTCGACGTCCGGGCCGCCCGCGCCGCAGGCATGGCGGCCGTCGCCGTCACCTGGGGTGCGGGGGAGCCGGCCGCGCTCGCCGCCGAGGGCCCGGACGCCCTCGTCGACGACGTCGCGGCGCTCGGGGCCGTCCTCGTCCCCGCCTCCTGACCCCCGGGCCCGTCGTCGCGAGGCCCGTGGTGCGTTTGTGACTCGTGAGTCCAGGGCGGCGGAAGGTGTCCAGTCGACACGCGGCAACGCGCCCGAGGGAATGACATCCGTGTCATTCCCTCCGTTACAGTGGGTCCCGCCGCAGTCCGCACGACATCGAAGGGTCGACACCACACCGTGAGCGCCGCCTCGGACCACGCCACCACCGCCGTCAGCGTCCCGGACCTGTCCGAGCGCGACCGCGAGATCCTGGCCTTCGAGCGGCAGTGGTGGAAGTACGCGGGCTCGAAGGAGACCGCGATCAAGGAGCTCTTCGACATGAGCTCGACGCGGTACTACCAGGTGCTCAACGCGCTCATCGACAACCCGGTGGCGCTCGCCCACGACCCGATGCTCGTCAAGCGGCTCCGCCGGCTGCGCGCCAGCCGGCAGCGCGCCCGCTCGGCCCGCCGGCTCGGGATGGAGCCGTGACCCCTCCCGCGGCCTGACCCGCCGCCCCACCAGCCAGTGACGCCCGTCCGTGAGGGAAGCCGGACGGGCGTCTCTGTGCCCGCACCCGCCCGGGTGCGGGAGGTGTCAGGGGAGGTCGGGGTCGGGGAACTCGACCGGCCAGTCCTTCTTCGCCAGCTGGTCGCGCACCCGCCGCAGGTCCTGCGCCGAGGGGTCGGCGTGGGTGTAGGAGGTGATCGCCGCCGCGATGTCGTGCGGCCCGGCCGGGCTGACGTCCGCCCGCCGGAGCGCCTTGGCGACCTTCTTCACCTCGCTGCGGGTGAGCCGGCGCTCGAGGATGGCCAGCAGCGGCACGTAGTCGTGCTCCGGCACGCCGCCGGGGTACCCCTCGCGCAGCCAGCTGACGATCCGCGCGAGCGGGCTGCCCTCGCGGGGCGGCGCCTCGTCCTCGTCCTCCTCCATCCCGCCGAGCGGCCAGCCGCCGAGGACGAGCTTGGCCGACACCTCGCGGACCTGCGCGTCCTCGGGGACGAGGGCGCGGACCGCCCCCCGCGACAGCAGCCCCTCGTCGGCGAGCAGGCGCAGGACGTCGTGCGCGGCCTCGGTGCCGAGGCGCTCCTGCAGCACCGACCCGAGCGCCGCGGCCTCGGAGTCGGCGACGCCGCCGGGGAAGCCGGTGCGGATGTGGGCGAGGACGGCGTGGGACCGCTGGGGCATCGCGGGGCTCACTTGTCGACGACGACGGGGACGACGTGCTCGAAGCTCACGGCCTTGCCGAAGCCGCCGGCGACGATGAGGACGAGACCGAGGACGACGCCCCCGGCGACGACGGCCACGAGCACGCCGGCCAGGGCCAGGCCCAGCGGCGAGCGGCGTTCGCGCCCGTCGCCGTCCGGCCCGGCGACCGTCGTCGTGCCGATGGTGAGGGCCCGCATGGCGAGGGCGTAGACGACCGGGAGGCCGGCTCCGAAGACGAGTCCGGCGAGGAGCACCTTGCCGGCGCCGAGGAGGGCGAGCTCGAGACTGCGCATCGTGGTCCGTTCCTGTCCGGCCGGTCAGTGGGTGGGGGTCTTCGTGGGCGGCTGCTCGCCGACGGCGTCCTGCGGACGCTCCCAGTCGGCGGTGACGTTGTGGGCGCCGACGTGGGCCACGCGCGAGCGGCGGTACATCGTCCACGAGGCCGCGACGAGCACGGCGAAGACGAGGACCGCGCCGGGCACGCCGCCCAGGGTGTTCCCCACCCACCACATGACGGCGCCCATGAGCGCCAGCGATGGGGAAGGTCATCGCCCAGGCGACGGCCATCCGGCCGGCCGTCGACCAGCGGACGGTGGTGCCGCGGCCCAGGCCGCCGCCCAGCACGGAGCCGGTGGCCACGTGCGTCGTCGAGAGCGCGAAGCCGAGGTGGCTGGAGGCGAGCAGCACCGCCGCGGTGGACCCGTCCCCGGCCAGGCCCTGGCGCGGGGTGATGTCGACCAGGCCCTTGCCGAGGGTGCGGATGATCCGCCACCCGCCGATGTACGTGCCGAGCGCGATGGCCAGGGCGGCGCTCACCTTGACCCACACCGGGACGGCGTCGGTGCGCTCCCAGTGGCCGCTCGCGATGAGGGCGAGGGTCATGACGCCCATCGTCTTCTGGGCGTCGTTCGTGCCGTGCGCGATGGACACGAGCGAGGCGCTGCCGATCTGGCCCCAGCGGAAGTGGCGCTCCTGGAGCCGGTCCATCACCGAGCGGGTCACCCGGTGCACGACCCAGCACCCGACGAACGCCACGAGCATGGCGACCAGCGGCGAGAGCAGCGAGGGCAGGAGGATCTTGCCGACGACGCCGTCGAGCTTCGTGCCGTCGCCGGTCCACTTCACCCCGGCGAACCCCAGCCCCGCGGCGCCGGCGCCGGTGAGGCCGCCGAGCAGCGCGTGCGAGCTGCTGGAGGGCAGGCCGAGCAGCCAGGTGAAGAGGTTCCAGACGATGCCGCCGACGAGCCCGGCGAGCACGATGAGCAGCAGGGCCTCGCCGCCGTCGCTCAGCAGCTCCGGACGCGGGGCGCCGTCGGAGTCCTGGATGCGGATGACGGCGTTCGACACGGTGAGGGCGACCTCGACGGAGAGGAACGCGCCGACGAGGTTGAGGACGGCCGAGAGCCCGACCGCGACCTTGGGGGCGAGGGCGCCGGTGGAGATCGAGGCGGCCATCGCGTTCGCCGTGTCGTGGAAGCCGTTGGTGAAGTCGAACGCCAGCGCGGTGACGACGACGAGCACGAGGATGACGGTTGCAGCGTCCACGAGCGCTCGGTGTGGGGTCGACACCGTGGGTTCACCAACCCCGACCGCCACGTTCACCCGCTGTTCATCTTCCGCGAGGCCGACGGGTCTCGGGGGACGGGTGGGACGGACGCGCCTGGTTGACTGGCCGGATGAGCGACCTGGACTGGAGCACCCCCGACGGCCTCGCCGCGATCCGCGACCACCTGGCCGGAGAGCTGGAGGGCTGGCGGGCCCCGGCGGCCTGGGCGGTCGGGGTGTCCCCGGCGAGCTCGACCCCCGACTGGGTCTACCCGCACGTCAACACCCCCGGCGGGGCGCACGGTCTGCCCGCCGTCGTCCTCGGGACGATCCTGCGGCACGACGGCTCGACCGCGACCCTGCCGGTCTCCCGCGCCGACCTCGAGGCCGCCGTGACCTCGCTGGAGCCGGCGGAGGCGTGCACCGAGCTGCCCCACCCCAACCTCGCCGCCTGGCGCGAGGTGCTCCACGAGCTCGAGGGCAACCCGGCCCGCGAGGCCGTCGCCGTCTTCGTGGCCGACCCGGGCGACCCGGTCTCCTCCGAGGCCGACGCCTCGATGCGCACGACCTTCGAGGGCCACGCGCCGCAGGTCTGACACCGGCCCGTCCCGGCGTGGCCCCTCGTTTGCACTCTCACCCCGAGAGTGCCAATAATGAGCATTGGCACTCTCATGCCGAGAGTGACAACCCGACCGGTCCGGTGAGGGCAGGTGTGTCGTCGGTGACGTGAGCCGCGGCCCCGGCCCGTCCGTCGCGGGCGCCGCCCGGTCCCACCTTCGATTCGCGTGGGAGGAACCACCCGAATGGCCAAGATCATCGCTTTCGATGAGGAGGCGCGCCGCGGGCTCGAGCGAGGCATGAACACCCTCGCCGACGCCGTCAAGGTGACGCTCGGCCCCAAGGGCCGCAACGTCGTCCTGGAGAAGAAGTGGGGCGCCCCCACGATCACCAACGACGGTGTCTCGATCGCCAAGGAGATCGAGCTCGACGACCCGTACGAGAAGATCGGCGCCGAGCTGGTCAAGGAGGTCGCCAAGAAGACCGACGACGTCGCCGGTGACGGCACGACGACGGCCACCGTCCTCGCCCAGGCGCTGGTCCGCGAGGGCCTGCGCAACGTCGCCGCCGGGGCCAACCCGATGGCGCTCAAGCGCGGCATCGAGAAGGCCGTCCAGGCCGTCTCCGACGAGCTCGCCGCCAACGCCAAGGACATCGAGACCAAGGAGCAGATCGCCGCCACCGCGTCGATCTCCGCGGCCGACCCGCAGATCGGCGAGATGATCGCCGAGGCCATGGACAAGGTCGGCAAGGAAGGTGTCATCACCGTCGAGGAGAGCAACACCTTCGGCCTCGAGCTCGAGCTCACCGAGGGCATGCGCTTCGACAAGGGCTACATCAGCCACTACTTCGTCACCGACACCGAGCGCATGGAGGCCGTGCTCGAGGACCCCTACGTCCTCATCGCGAACTCCAAGGTCGGCTCCATCAAGGACCTGCTGCCCCTCCTCGAGAAGGTCATGCAGTCCGGCAAGCCGCTGCTCATCATCTCCGAGGACGTCGAGGGCGAGGCCCTGAGCACGCTCGTCGTCAACAAGATCCGCGGCACCTTCAAGTCCGCCGCGGTCAAGGCCCCCGGGTTCGGCGACCGTCGCAAGGCCATGCTCGGCGACATCGCCATCCTCACCGGCGGCCAGGTCATCTCCGAGGAGGTCGGCCTCAAGCTGGACACCGCGGACCTGTCCCTCCTCGGGCGTGCCCGCAAGGTCGTCGTCACCAAGGACGAGACGACGATCGTCGAGGGTGCCGGCGACAACGACCAGATCCAGGGGCGGGTCAACCAGATCCGCGCCGAGATCGAGAAGTCGGACTCCGACTACGACCGCGAGAAGCTCCAGGAGCGCCTCGCCAAGCTCGCCGGCGGCGTCGCCGTCATCAAGGCGGGCGCGGCCACCGAGGTCGAGCTCAAGGAGCGCAAGCACCGCATCGAGGACGCCGTCCGGAACGCGAAGGCGGCCGTCGAGGAGGGCATCGTCGCCGGTGGCGGCGTCGCCCTCATCCAGGCCGGGGCCAAGGCGTTCGCGAACCTCACGCTCGAGGGCGACGAGGCGACCGGCGCGAACATCGTCAAGGTCGCCGTCGAGGCGCCGCTCAAGCAGATCGCGGTCAACGCCGGTCTCGAGGGCGGCGTCGTCGCGGAGAAGGTCTCCAACCTCACCCCGGGTCACGGCCTCAACGCCGCGACCGGCGAGTACGAGGACCTCGTCTCCGCGGGCGTCATCGACCCGGCGAAGGTCACCCGCTCGGCGCTGCAGAACGCCGCGTCGATCGCCGCGCTGTTCCTCACCACCGAGGCGGTCATCGCCGACAAGCCCGAGAAGGCCGCTCCGGCCATGCCGGGCGGCGGCGACGACATGGGCGGGATGGGCTTCTGAGCCTCCTCGCCTGACGTCCCACCGACCGACGGGCGGTCCTCCACGACGGAGGGCCGCCCGTCGGCGTGTGCCCGGGCCTGCCGATCGCGGCGCGCACGTCGCGCCCCGACGCCGACCCGGATCCGGATGCGCCCCCACAGCCGTGGCACAGTCGCCGTTGGCAGGATGGGCAGGTATGAGCCGCCCCGGAGACGCCGACCAGCACCCCCTCGTCCTCGGACCGATGCTGCGCTACGTCGACGCGACCTCGGCCACGGTCTGGGTCCGCACCGCGCAGGCCTGCACGGTGACCGTCGAGCGGGCGGGCCGCACGTGGAGCGCGCGGACCTTCGGGGTCCACGGCTCGCACTACGCACTCGTCGTCTGCGACGGCATGGAGCCCGCGACCGACGAGACCTACGAGGTCCGCCTCGACGACGAGACCGTCTGGCCGCTGGAGGGCGAGCCGCCGAGCCGCATCCGCACCCTGGACCCGGGACGCCTGCCGTACCTGGCCTTCGGGTCCTGCCGCACCACCGGCACCCACGACGACGCCGGCAACCGGGTGCACGGGGTGGACGCGCTGCGCAGCCTCGCCGTCGCGCTGCGCGAGGACCCCGAGGCCGGCTGGCCCGACCTCCTGCTGCTCCTCGGCGACCAGGTCTACGCCGACACCACCCCCAACCCCGACCTCGACGAGTTCCTCCGGGCCCGGCGCGACGTCAGCGAGCCGCCGTGGGAGGAGATCAAGGACTACGTCGAGTACGACGAGCTCTACCGCCTCACCTGGGGCGACCCCGTCATCCGCTGGGCCATGTCGACCGTGCCGTCGGCGATGATCTTCGACGACCACGACATCCGCGACGACTGGAACACCTCGTACTCCTGGCGCCGCGACATCCGCGCGACGACGTGGTGGCAGGAGCGGATCGTGTCCGGGCTCGCGGCGTACTGGGTGAACCAGCACCTGGGGAACCTCTCGCCCGCCGGACTCGCGCAGGAGCCGCTGTTCCGGCGGGTGCTGGAGCACGAGGCCGAGGGCCGCGACGGCGAGGTCGACCTCACCGCCGACCTCGACGCGCTCGCCGCGCGCGCCGACGCCGAGCCGGAGACCTACCGATGGAGCTACACCCGCGAGGTCGGCGACTGCCTGCTCGTCGTCGTCGACTCGCGCGCGGCCCGCGACCTCCAGCCCGACGAGCGCTCGATGCTCGACCGGGCCGAGGCGCAGTGGCTGGACGACACCCTGCGCGGCGGGTACCGGCACGTCTTCGTGGGGACCTCGCTGCCGTTCCTCCTGCCGCCCGGGCTGCACGACTTCGAGGCCATGGACGAGGCCGTCGCGCAGGGCGCCTTCGGCCGCCGCGCCGCCCGGCTCGCGGAGTCCATGCGCCGCAGCATCGACCTCGAGCACTGGGCCGCGTTCAACCACGGCTTCGACGAGGTCTTCGAGATGGTCATGGACCTCGCCCGCGGCCACCGGGACGAGGCCCCGCAGACGGTCACCTTCCTCTCCGGGGACGTGCACAACTCCTACTTCGCCGAGGTCACCGACGAGGAGCAGTACGGCGCCCGTTCGCGGATCACCCAGGCCGTCTGCTCGCCGATCCGCAACCCCATGCCGCGCGGGGTGCGCGTCGCGGTGTCGATGCTCGCGAAGTCCCTCGTGCGGCCCATGCGCTTCCTCGCCGCGCGCTCGGAGCGGGTGCCCGACCCCCGGTACCCGTGGACGGTCACCCAGGGCCCGTGGTTCGACAACAACGTCGCCCTCTGCCGCGTCCTGCCGGACGCGCTGGAGCTGACCTGGGTGACCGGCGTCGACGACGGCGACCACGACCATCCGCGACTGCGGCGCGTGTGGCAGGTCGAGGTGCCCGCCGCCCGCGGGACCGAGGACACCGGCTCCGACGGCCGCCCGACCCCGCAGGACGAGCTCCCGGAGCCCGCCCACAGCGGACCGGACCGGCGCGGCGCGCACTCGGTCGCCTGACCCCGGCCCCGGCCCGGCCATCCACGGGCCGCCACCGCGCCGAACCAGGTGGTGGCGAGCCGAGCCCGCCGGGAAGGGGTCCCCGATGGACCGCACCAGTTTCGACCGCCGGGTCCTCGCGGCGCTGCTGCTCGTCGCCGGAGGCGTGCACGTGCCCCTCGTCCCCGAGCACCTGGAGGAGGCCCCGTACGTCGGGGTGCTCTTCGTGCTCCTCGCGCTCGCCTGTCTCGGCCTGGCGGTGGCCGTGCTGCGCACCGAGGACCGCCGGGTCTGGCTGCTGAGCGGGGTGGTCTGCGTCCTCGCCGCCCTCGCGTTCGTCCTCTCCCGCACGGTCGGGCTGCCGCAGATCGGCGACGACGTCGGGAACTGGGCCGACCCGCTCGGCGTGGTGGCCCTGGTCTCCGAGCTGCTCGTCGCGCTGCTCGCCGCGCTCCACCTGCGGGCGCCCACGACCTCGCGGCCCGCCTGAGCGAGACCCTCCCCGGTCGCGGCGGCGATCCCGACCGAGGAGGTGTCCACCGGCCCGGCGTTCGTCGGTCGGCGGAGGCGGGGACCGGGCGCGGGAACGCGAGCGCCGTCCCCTAGCGTTGCCCCCGGGAAGGACCGGTGCCGTCCGCCCGGCCGCCCGCCAAACCCGAGGACGACGTATGACGGTCGCTACGCCTCCATCCGAGAACCCCGCGCGGCCTCCCGCCGCCCGGGTCGAGCGCCTGACCAAGGTCTATGGCAGCGGCGAGACGGCGGTCACCGCGCTGGACGAGGTCACCCTCGACCTCCACGCCGGCGAGTTCACCGCGATCATGGGCCGGTCCGGCTCCGGCAAGTCGACCCTCATGCACTGCGCCGCCGGGCTGGACTCGGTGACCTCGGGCCGGGTGCTCCTCGGCGACGTCGACCTCACCGGCCTCAAGGAGCGCCGCCTCACCGAGCTGCGCCGTGATCGCATCGGGTTCGTCTTCCAGGCCTTCAACCTCGTCCCGACGCTCACGGCCGCCGAGAACATCACCCTGCCGCTCGACATCGCCGGCCGCCGCCCGGACCCGGCGTGGTTCGACGAGGTCGTCGACACCGTCGGGCTGCGCGACCGCCTGGGCCACCGCCCCGGCGAGCTCTCCGGCGGGCAGCAGCAGCGCGTGGCCTGCGCCCGGGCCCTCGTCGGCCGACCCGACGTCGTCTTCGCCGACGAGCCCACCGGCAACCTCGACTCCACCTCGGGCGCCGAGGTGCTCGGCTTCCTGCGCCGGGCGGTCGACACCCACGGGCAGACCGTCGTCATGGTCACCCACGACCCCGGTGCCGCGCGCTGGACCGACCGCGTCGTCTTCCTCGCCGACGGCCACGTCGTCGACGAGCTGCGCGAGCCGACGACCGAGGCCGTCCTGGAGCGGATGGCGCGGCTGGCCGAGGCCGAGGCCCCGGCGGCCGACGCCGGAGGCGACGGGCACGCGGGTGCCCCGGCACGGTCAGGCGCACCCGCCGGCGTCCGGGACTGACGGTGCTGCGGGCGACCTGGCGCGGCATCCTCGCGCACAAGCTGCGGCTGCTGCTGAGCACGGTGGCGGTCGTCCTCGGGGTGGCCTTCGTCGCCGGCTCCTACGTCTTCACCGACACCCTGGACCGGGCCTTCACCGGCCTCACCAGCGGTGCGGTGGGCGACGTCATCGTCCGTCCCGTGGGCGGCACCGGCGGAGCCCCGCTGGCCGGACAGGGCGGCACCGCGACCGTGCCGGACCGGCTCGTCGCGACCCTGGCCGACGTCCCCGGCGCCGCCCGCGCCGACGGCCGGATCACAAGCTTCGGCACCTTCGTCGTCGGCCGGGACGGCAAGCTCGTCGGCACCGCCGGGCCGCCGGGCATCGTCGTCTCCTACTCCGACGGGCCCGCCGCCAACGGGGTGCCCACCTCGACCCTGGACTCCGGCCGCTGGCCCACGGCGTCCGGGGAGGTCGTCGTCGACGCCAACACCGCGGCCCGCTCTGGCTGGCGCCTCGGCGACACCGTCCCGCTCGTCACCTCGGGCGCGCAGCCGCGGGTCGAGGTGAGGCTCGTCGGCACCGCCGAGTTCGCCGGCACCTCGCTCGTCGGGGCGAGCATCGTCATGCTCTCCCCCGCGCAGGCGCAGCAGATCTACCTCGGCGGGGCCGACGCCTGGTCGACCGTCTGGGTGACGGCCGCGGACGGCACGAGCCAGGACACGCTGAAGGCCGCCGTCGAGGCCGTCCTCCCGGAGGGCTACGAGGCGACCACCGGGGACGCCGCGGCCGCGCGCGCCGCCAGCCGGATCGACGACGCCCTCTCGTTCGTCACGACCTTCCTCCTCGTCTTCGCCGGGGTCGCCCTCACCGTCGGGGCCTTCCTCATCGTCAACACCTTCTCCATCCTCGTCGCCCAGCGCAGCCGCGAGCTCGCGCTGCTGCGGGCGATCGGGGCGAGCCGCCGCCAGGTGTCGCGCTCGGTGCTCCTCGAGGCCGGGGTGGTGGGTCTGGCGGGCTCTGCCCTCGGGATCGGCCTGGGACTCGTCCTCGCCGTCGGCATCCGCTGGGTCTTCGGCCGGGTCGGCCTCGACCTCGGGTCCGACCCGCTCGTGCTGCGCCCGCGGACCGTCGTCGTGGCCCTCGTCGTCGGGCTCCTCGTCACGCTGGTGTCGGCCTACCTCCCGGCGCGGCGCGCGGGCCGGGTCGCCCCGGTGGCCGCGATGCGCGACGACGCGGTGCTCGCCGAGGGCGGCATGCGCTGGCGGGTCGTCGTCGGCTGCGCCCTGCTCGTCGCCGGCGTCGTCGCCATGGGTGGCGGCCTCGCCGGGTGGACCAGTGAGCCCACCTACGTCCTCGGCGGGGGGATCTTCGGGGTGCTCGTCGGCACGGCCCTCCTCAGCCCGGTGCTCGGCCGCCCGGTGCTCACGGCGGTCGGCTGGGTCTACCGCCGGGCCTTCGGGGCGGTCGGGCGGATGGCCGAGCAGAACGCCCTGCGCAACCCGCGGCGCACGGGGGCCACCG
Source organism: Phycicoccus flavus (assembly GCF_004025965.2). Classification (GTDB taxonomy): domain Bacteria; phylum Actinomycetota; class Actinomycetes; order Actinomycetales; family Dermatophilaceae; genus Phycicoccus; species Phycicoccus flavus. Next base: position 19,222 of record NZ_SAYU02000019.1, read on the forward strand.
CGTCGGCGCTGATGATCGGGGTCTCGCTCGTCACCCTGATGTCCGTGCTCGGGGACTCGACCAAGGCCAGCCTGGACAAGGCGCTGGCCGAGGACGTCGTCGCCGACTACGTCGTCTCCAGCGTCGTCGGGCAGGGCTTCTCCGCGGCGGTCACCGACGCCGTGGCGAAGGTCGACGGGGTCCAGGAGGTCGTCCGGGTGCGGGCCGCCCGGATCTCCGTCGACGGCGACCGGGAGTTCGCCACCGGCATCGACCCCGCCGGCGTCGTCCGGGTCGCGCGTCCCGTCGTGTCCTCCGGGGCGCTGGAGGACCTCGGCACCGACGGGGTGGCGCTGTCCACGACGTACGCCGCCGGCCACGGGCTCACCGTCGGGTCGGAGGTGACCGTCGACTTCGCCGGGGAGGAGGTGCCGACCCGGGTCGTCGCCACCTACGAGCCCGACGCCGTGCTCCAGGGCGACGTGACGATGTCGCTGCAGGCCTTCGACGCTCTCGGGGTGCCGCCGACCGACCGGACCGCCTACGTCGTCGCCGCCCCCGGCACCGACCGCGCGTCGCTGCAGCGGGGGCTGGACGCCGCCGTCACCGGGCTGCCCTCGGTCACCGTGGCCGACGAGGCGAAGTACGCCGCCGAACAGCGCGAGCCCATCGACCGGCTGCTGTTCATCGTCTACGCCCTGCTCGGGCTGGCCGTCGTCATCGCCGTGCTCGGGATCGTCAACACTCTCGCGCTGTCGGTCGTCGAGCGGGTCCGCGAGATCGGGCTGCTGCGGGCCGTCGGTCTCAGTCGGCGCCAGCTGCGCACGCTCCTGCGGCTGGAGTCGGTCCTCATCGCCGTCCTCGGCGCGGTGCTCGGCATCGTCCTCGGTCTGGCGTTCGCCCTCGCCCTCCAGCGCTCGCTGGCCGACGACGGCATCGACGTGCTCGCCATCCCCTGGCCGCAGCTGGCCGGGTTCGTCGGGCTGTCGGCCGTCGTCGGCGTCCTCGCCGCGCTGTGGCCGGGCCGGCGGGCCGCTCGCCTCGACGTCCTGCGGGCCATCGCCACCGAGTAGCCCGTCAGGCGAAGAGCTTCTCGTCGTGGTGCACGCGGTGGATGGTCCACAGCAGTGCGACCACCGAGACCACCCCGACCGCGACGTGTGCGGGCAGGCCGTTCAGCCCGTCCCAGGCGGCGTGGAGCAGCACGGCCACGACGAACACCCCGGCGGCGCCGAGCAGGGCCCGGACCCGGTGGGCCGCCCGCGGCACCCGCCAGAGCGCCGCCATCGTCAGGCCCGTCCACGCGACGTGGCCCGCCGGCGCGAGCAGCGCGCGCAGCAGGAGCGTCTGGTCCACCGCGGCCAGGCTGCGGGCCTGGAGCAGCGCCGTGAAGCCGTAGCCCATCGTCTCCAGGGCGGCGAACCCCATGCCGCTGGCCACCCCGACGACGACCCCCGCGTACGGGTACCGCCGCCACAGGACCGCCATCGCGACGAGGGGGACGACGAGCTTGCTCGCCTCCTCGATGAGCCCGACCATGAGGTACTGACCCCAGACCAGCCGGCGCAGCGTGTCGTACTCCAGGAGGCCGGCGGCCAGCGTCCCGAGCACGCCCCCGACGACGACCACGGCCACGAGCCAGCCGGTCGGCGTGCTGACGCGGGTCCCGCTCGTCGCCGCGAAGGTGAGGACCGACAGCGGGACGACCGTGGCGCCGAGCAGCAGCATGGACGGGAAGAAGTTGGGGTTGCCCGTCCCCACGAGCACGACGAGCTCGGCGACGTAGGCCGCCGTCCCGACCAGCAGCACCCACAGCCAGCCCAGCCGGCGGTACCAGGGCCGGGTCGTGCGGGCGGCGCGGCCGTCGGGGTCGCCCTGGGGCCACCGCCTCTGCCCGGGGCGGGGGTGTCCGTGCACCTCGGCCCGGGTGGGGACCGGGCGTTCCGGCCCGGTGCCGGTGCTCGTCGTGGGACCGCCTGCTGCGGCGGTGTCGTGCTCCGCTGTGTCCATGCTGGCAACGCTATGGACGCCTGCCGCACGGTGGCCGTGCGCCGGCTGTGCGTCGGCTATGTGAACATCCGTACCGCCTGCGCCTCGGTCTCGGCGTACTGCGACCCGGCGGCGCCGAGCACCTGGCCGATGCGGTCCAGCGACTCGCGGACCTGCTGCTGGGTGCCGCGCCACTCGATGACGACGCCCTGGAACTGGGCCGCGGCGGTGCCGGTCCAGGCGTCCTGGAGGCCGGTGAGGCGGGCCAGCATGACCCCCACCTGGCCCTCGATCTCGGCCGAGATCCGCGCGACGTCGGCGCTCGCTGCGGCGATGCGGTCGGTGTCGACCTGGAACTGCGCGGCCATGGGGTCCCCCTTCGTCGTGGCCGGCCCGGTGGCCGACCCTGCTGACGCCACGCTAGGCAGGACGGCCCGGACGGCCGCGGAGTTTTCCACAGGCCCCGCCTCCTACGATCGCCCCGTGGCCATCCTCATCGACCCTCCGCTGTTCGAGGCGCACGGCCGGCGGTGGTCGCACCTGGTGAGCGACACCGACCTCGAGGAGCTGCACGCCTTCGCCCGCGGCTGCGGCCTCCCGGCCCGCGGCTTCGAGGGCGACCACTACGACGTCCCCGAGGAGCGCTACGCCGCGGTCGTCGCCGCCGGGGCCCGGCCCACCGACGTGCGGACGCTGCTGCGCGCCCTGGTCGCGAGCGGGCTGCGCCTGCCGAAGCGCCGGGGCGACACGGGGGTGGCCCGGGTGCCGGACGTGCACCTGCCGGACGGCACGGTCGCGGACATCGACCTCGTCCGCTCCGGCCGCGAGGTCGAGCCGCGCCGCACCTTCGCCGCCATGGCGTTCGTCCGCGACGCCGCGGGCGACCACGTCGTCGTGCACTCGGTCCGCCGCGACCAGTGGGGTCCGCCCGGGGGCTGGCGGGAGGCGGGGGAGTCGGTGCGGGAGAACGCGGTCCGCGAGCTGCGGGAGGAGACCGGGCTCGTCGTGGCCCCGGAGACCCTCGTCCCGGTCGGCTACGAGCGGTTCCGCGTCACGGCGACGGGACCGCTGTGGCGCCCCGGCCAGGACCTCCTGCAGCTCTACGCCGTCGACCTGCCGACCGTCCGTCCGGCGTTCGGCGAGCGGCTCGACGGGGTCGACGGGTGCCGCTGGGTGTCCTGGGCCGAGCTCGAGGCGCTGTGCGCCGGGGAGTTCTACTGGCCGATCCTCGCCGCCGTGCTCGGTCCCGATCCCGCGGGGTGGTGACCGGTCGGCCGGACGCCCCCGCCGACGACGGGTGGCGGGTGCCCGCCGCGGTTCAGCCGGCCAGCCGGGTCAGCTCGCGCGCGAGGTTCTCGCGCGCGACCGGCTCCCAGGCGGATCGGGCCCGCTCCGTGACGTAGACGTGCTCGCGGACGAGGAAGGGACGCAGCACGGCCGAGCGGCCCGTGGCGTAGTCGCGGGCGGGGACCTCACGGTACTCGGCGCGCACCTGCTCGCAGTACTCGTCGAAGCGGGGGGTGGGGGCGGCGAGGATCCACAGGTCCGCGTCGTGCAGCAGCCCCCGGGCGGTGCCGGACGCCGCGCCCGCGTCCCGGCCGGCCAGGTCGTGGTCGACGGTGTCGAGGACGGCGGTGGCGACGTCGTCGGCGAGGGTCTCGTGCGCCCCCAGCCCCTGGAGGACCGAGCGGGCGAGTGCGGCGCTGCGCCGCTCGTCCTCTCCGGCCCCGGCCATGGCGTACACGGCGTCGTGGAACCAGGCGGCGAGCACCGCCACCGACCGGGCGCGGGGACCGACGCGGCCGGCCCGGCAGAGGACGTCGAGCGCGCCGAGCACCTCGCCGAGGTGGACGCGGTCGTGGTAGTGCCGGTGCGGCTCGTCCCAGCGCGCGAGGAGATCGCGGCCGGCGGCGGCCACCGCAGCGGGGTCCGCCCCGGGCAGCGCGGCCCGCACGTCGACGACCCAGCGCCCCGGCAACGCCTGCATCGGGACACTGTGGCAGACGCGAGGACCCCTGGCGCGCGGTCGGGACGGTCGTTCCGGGACCCGGCCGGCGGGCGGGTGGACCCCGGTCACGCGCCGGCCCGCGGGCGCTCCCAGGAGCGGGCGTAGCGGCTGCCGGTGGCGAGCAGGAGCAGCCCGGTGGCGATGAAGGCCACCGACCGGACGACGCCGTCCAGGGAGGCCAGGTCGAAGAGGAACAGCTTCGCGACGGCCACGGCCACGAGCGCCAGTCCGCAGCGCAGCGCCAGGTCCGACCCCCGCTCCCGCGAGCGCAGGAGGAGGGCGGCCGCGGCCACCATCCAGACCACGGTGGCCAGGGCGTGCCCGACGGTGAAGCCGAGGAGGGCCGCACCCGCGATCGCGCCGGCCAGCGTGCCGAGCCCGACGAGCGCCGTCGCCAGCGCCGCGAGGGCGAGGGCCACGGTCAGGACGCTGACGGCGCGACGCACGGCCGCGGGGATCCTCCGCACTCCGTCGGCGACGCCGGCCGCGAGGGCCGCCAGGCCGACGACGAGGAGGCTGTCGACGGCGGCGACCGCGAGGTCGTGGGCGGTGGCGGCGCCGACCGACACCATCGCGACGGGGTGCTGCAGCCAGACCGTGACGGCCACCGCCGCCACCCCGGCGCCGACGGCGAGCGTCAGGCGCGAGCGGGTGGCACCGGCGACGGCGACGTGCGCCAGCGCGAGGACGAGCAGGCCGGTGCCGACGAACCGGTCGGGGGCCCCGGCGAGGACCGCGAGCACCGCGGCCAGGGCCCCGGACACCGCCGTCGTCGCGACGAGGTGCGCCGGCAGCGGACCGACGGGTGGACGGCCGAACGCCGTCGCGCAGAGCAGCAGGGCGGCGGCCAGGCCCCCGAGGGCGAGGGTGCGCAGCGGCTCCGGCTGGGCCGCCGCCACGGCGAGGGCGCCGACGGCCACCGCCGCGACGGCCACGGTGGAGACGACGTCCGCGGGGTGCCGTCGCAGGGTGGCCGCGGACGCCGCGAGCACCCCGGCGAGGACGAGCACGGTGACGACGAGGAGCGCGAGCAGCCGTGCCGGGCCGGTGACGGACCCCGCGGCCGCGAGGGTCGAGAGCGCGACCGGGACGGTCCGCACGACGGTGAGCCGGGGTGCCGGCCGGCCGTCGGCCGCCCACCAGCCGGCCGCGGCGAGGACGCCGAGGACGCCGGTGAGGACCCAGCCGGGCTCGCCCGCGACGACCGGCGAGAACGCGGCGGCGCCGCCGACGGCCAGCCCGGCCAGCAGGTCGCTGCGCCAGGTCCGGGCCAGCCACAGCCCGGCGGCCGCCACTCCGGTGCACAGGAGCAGCCCGAGCGCGGCGGGGACCCAGCCGTAGACCGTCGTGACGGCGACGACGTCGAGGTACCCGGCCGCCGCCCCGGTGGCCACGAGGGCCACCGGGGCGTTCCCCACCGTCCCGTCCCGGGCCCGGTCGCGCGCCCCTCCACGCGCCCCGAGCAGGCCGAGGACGACCGCGAGCAGGCCACCGGCGGTGACCCGCGCCCCAGGCCCGAACCACCCGTGCCGCACCGCGAGCACGAGGAGCATCGCGACCCCGGAGAGGGTGACGACGGCCCCGGCGACGCCGAGGACGCGGGTGACCATCCCCTCGCGGCGGTACCAGGACTCCCGCGTCACCGGAGGCGGGACGTCACCGTCGCCGGAGCGGGCGGCGCGCGCTCCGGGCGGCGGACCGAGCGGACCGGCGGCGGGCACCGCGGGGTCGGTGGCCGGTCCGGCCGGGACGGAAGAGGGTGCCGACGGTCCGGCGTGCGCCCCCTGCGGGCTCGCCGGACCGCCGGACGTCGGGAGCACCGGGAGGAGTCCCGCGGCGGGGTCCGTCGCGGGGCGGGACAGGTCGGCGCGCAGTCGCGCCAGCCCGTTGCCCACGGTGTACATGCGCTGCATCGCGTCCGCGAACTCCCGTTCGAGGAACAGCACGTCGTCCTGGTGGCTCATGCGACCAGGGTCCCGGCGCGGCCGGGCGACGTCCTGAGCACGGCTACTCACCGGGTCCTCCGGACTACGGCTCCTCGACCGGCGCGCCGGGCCTGGACGGACCTCGAGCGGCGACCGGAGCCACGCCGGCCCGCCCCGTGACGACGAGCTCGCGGGAGGCCCGCGCGGCCGCCTCGGACACGGCGACGCCCCCGGCCGGGGCGGGCCGGGGGCGTCGGGTCGGGGCGGTCAGTCGGAGCCGGCGGTCCGGGCCACGAGGGTGGCGTCGACCTGCTGGGTCTGTCCGTCGCGGATGACGGTGAGCTTCACCGTCGAGCCGACGGCCTGCTCGCGGACGTAGCCGATGAGGGACTCGGCGCCGTCGACCGGCTCGCCGTTCACGGCGGTGATGAGGTCGCCCTTGCGCAGGCCCGCGCTGGACGCCGGGGTGCCGGACTCGACCGACTGCACCACCGCGCCGGAGCGGGTCGCCGAGCCGTCCGAGGCCGTGCCGTCGCCCGGGACGACGCCGAGGAAGGCGTGCTGGGCGCTGCCGGTCTCGATGAGCTGCTTGGCGATCGACTGCACCTCGGTGACGGGGATCGCGAAGCCGATGCCGATGCTGCCCGACTGGCCGCCGCCGGACGAGCCCAGCGAGGCGATCGAGGAGTTGATGCCGACGAGCTGTCCCGAGGCGTTGACCAGGGCGCCACCGCTGTTGCCGGGGTTGATCGCCGCCGAGGTCTGGATGGCGTTGGTGACGACCGGCTCGGCCTGGCTCTGCTGCTGGAACCCGCCGTTGAAGGGGCTCTGCTGCTGTTGCTGCTCCTCGGCCTGGGTGGTCACCGGGCGGTTCAGCGCGCTGACGATGCCCGTGGTCACCGTGCCGGCGAGCCCGAGCGGGTTGCCGACGGCCATCACCGGGTCCCCGACCTTGAGCGCGTCGGAGCTGCCGATGGCGATGGGCGTCAGGTCGCTCGGCGGGGTGTCGAGGGTGACGACCGCGAGGTCGGTCGAGGGGTCGGTGCCCCGGACCTTGGCCGAGAAGGTGCGCCCGTCGTCCAGGGTGACCTGGAGCTTCTGCGCGCCGGCGACGACGTGGTTGTTCGTCACGATGTGGCCCGCGTCGTCGATGACGACGCCGGAGCCCTGCGCCTCACCGTTGGCCAGGGTCGCGGTGATCGACACGACGCTCGGCGAGACCGCGGCCGCCGTCGCCGTCCAGTTCGGGGCGGTGGCGTCGGCCTGCTGCACGGGAGCCGGGTCCGTGCCGCGGCCCAGCTGGGTGGACGAGGACGCAGCGGAGGGGGTCTGCGTGTCGTCCCACAGCCGGGCCGCGGCGATGGTGCCGCCAGAGGACAGGATGGCGGCGAGAACCGCGACGGCGGTGATCTCCGCCGTGCGGCGGCGTCCGGACCGAGGGCGGTTCCCCTGGGGTCCGGACGGCCCCGACGACCCGAACGGCCCCGACGGAGGGGGAGGGGCCATGGGGGTCGTCGGGGAGCTCTGGGAGTACGGGCCGGCGGTGGTCCCGGGGGCGGCCGCGCCGCCCGGGCGGTCGGCGGTGGCCGTCCCGCCGTGCGGGGTGTACCACTGCGGAGCAGTCCACTGGGGACCGTTCCCGGTGCGGTTCGGCTGCTGGTCGCTCATCGCTCGCTCGCTGTTCCTTCGGATCGTCTCTGTCGAGGTCGATCCCCACTCCACACCCCCCGCGTGGGGGTCCGCTGGTCAGCGGCTGGGAGTCTGCTGTGCGAAGCGGACGACGAACGTCGCCCCGCCGCCCGGGGTGCGCGCCACCCCGACGCGGCCCCCGTGGGCGGCGACGATGGCGGCGACGATGGCCAGCCCGAGGCCGCTGCCGCCGCTGGAGCGCCCGCGCGAGGGGTCGGCGCGGAAGAACCGCTCGAAGACCTTCGTCGCGATCTCCGGCGGCACGCCGTCGCCGTGGTCGCGCACCTCGAGCGCCGCGACACCGTCCTCGACGCCGACCGCCACCTCCACGGGTGTCCCGGCCGGGGTGTGCCGCAGCGCGTTCGCGACGAGGTTGGTGACGACCTGGCGCAGGCGGGCCTCCGACCCGCGCACGACCGTCGGCTCGACGTCGCCGTCGAGGCCCAGCAGGGCGATGTGCCGGTCGGGGGCGCGCACCCGGGCGTCGGCCACGGCGTCGGCGGCCAGCACCGTGAGGTCGACGTCGGTCGGGGTCTCCTCGCGCTCGCCGTCGAGGCGGGCCAGTACGAGCAGGTCCTCGACGAGGGTGCTCATCCGGCCGGACTCGGCCTCGATGCGGGCCATCGCCCCCTCGACGCCCTCGGGGTCGCGCACGGCCCCCTGGCGGTAGAGCTCGGCGTACCCGCGGACGGTGGCGAGCGGCGTGCGCAGCTCGTGGGAGGCGTCGGCGACGAACTGGCGCATCCGTTCCTCGCTGGCCTCGCGGACGGCGAAGGACTGCTCGATCCGGGCCAGCATGACGTTGAGGCTGCGCGAGAGGGAGGTGACCTCGTCGTCGGCGTGCCGGACCGGGACGCGCTGGGTGAGGTCGCCGCCGGCGATCGTCGCCGCCGTGTCCTCGATCCGCCGGAGCGGCCGGAACGCGCGCCGCACCGCGAAGTGCCCGAGCACGAGCGAGAGCAGCAGGGCCACCGTGCCGAGCAGCGCGGTCGAGACGAGCAGCCGGGTCACCGTGTGCGTCACCGGCTCCAGCGGCACCCCGACGGCCACGGTGATCTCGGGGTTGTCGGTGCGGCTGGCGATGAACCGCCAGCGCATCGGGGAGTTGTCCGAGCCGACGGTGAACGGCGTCTGGTCGACGACGACGGGGTCGCTCGGGGCCAGGGACGGCATCCGCGGCTCGGCCGTGGTGTTGGTCGGCGGGCGGACGATCCGCTGTCCGTCCGGGGTGCGCAGGACGAAGGCGTACGTCGTCGGGATGGGGTTGTCCGAGGGGGTCTGCAGTTCGCTGACGCCCTGCCGGGCGACCGGGGTGAGGACGCTGCGCAGCTCGGCGTCGACCCGGGCGTCGAGGTCGGTCTTCAGCAGGTACGCGGTGATGAGGCTCGTCGAGAGCAGCGCCGCGCCCACGAGCACGCCGACGATGAGGAGCAGCCGGGTCCGCAGCGGGATCGCCTCGAGGCGCCCGACGGCCCGGCGCAGCCGTCGCCGGCCCTCGGGGTGAGCGCCCGCTCCGGAGCCCCGGTCCGGCGTCGGGGACGGGTCCGGTGCGGGTCCTGCGAGGTGGGCGTCGGCGGCGGGCTGCGCGGCCGGCATCAGCTCTGCGGGGGCAGCCGCAGCACGTACCCGACGCCGCGCTTGGTGTGGATGAGCGCGGGCGCGCCGTCGCTGTCGATCTTGCGGCGCAGGTAGGAGATGTAGGACTCGACGATCCCGGACTCGCCGCGGAAGTCGTAGTCCCAGACGTGATCGAGGATCTGCGCCTTGGACAGCACCCGGTTCGGGTTGAGCATGAGGTAGCGCAGCAGCTTGAACTCGGTCGGGCTGGTCTCGATGACGCGGCCGGCGCGGCTCACCTCGTGGCTGTCCTCGTCGAGCTCGAGGTCCTCGAAGCGCAGCACCTGGCGGTCCTCGTCGCCCTCGCCGCGGGTGCGCCGCAGCACGGCGCGGATGCGGGCGACGACCTCCTCGAGGCTGAACGGCTTGGTGACGTAGTCGTCACCGCCGACGGTGAGGCCCTTGATCTTGTCGTCCACCGAGTCGCGGGCGGTGACGAAGACGATGGGCAGCTGGCGGCCCTGGTCGCGCAGCTTGCGGGTGACGGTGAACCCGTCCATGTCCGGGAGCATGACGTCGAGGACGCAGAGGTCCGGGTCGTGCTTCCCGGCGACGGTGATGGCCTCGGAGCCGCTGGCCGCCGTGGCGACGTCGAAGCCCGCGTAGCGGAGGGACGTCGCGAGGAGCTCGCGGATGTTGGGCTCGTCCTCGACGACGAGGAGGCGGGCCTCGGGGGTCTGGGTCGCGGTCACGGTTCACAGTCTCGGCCCGTTTCCTGTGAAGTGGCTGGACGTGGCCTGGGTGGACGCCCCGGAAGGTCAGATGCCGGGCGGCGAGCCGGAGCCCGTGCTGGACGCGACGAGGTCGATCACCAGCCAGCCGACGGCGAGCACCAGTGTGAGGGCGACGCCGCCGGCCAGCGCGAGCCAGCCCTTCCGGGCCGTGGCGGACGCCCACGCGGGGTCGGTGGCCTGCCGGGTCAGGGCGAGGATGCCGAGGACGAGCGCCGGGACCATCAGCGCGCCGCAGCAGGAGAGCACGAGCAGCCCGGAGACGATGGTCAGGGCCAGGGCGCTGCCGTTCGTCGTCGTGGGGGTGAGGGGGTTCGGCGGCGTCGCGTAGGGGTAGGCGTCGCCGGCCGGCGGGGCGTCGGTGGTGCCCGGCCATCCGGACGGGACGCCGCCGGGCGGGGGTGGTGGATAGGTCGCGGGCGGCGGGGAGGACGGGGGCGAGGTGGTGGCGTCGCCCGTCGTGCGCGGCGGCGCGGGGCGGCCGGCGTCGCCGTAGCGGAGCGGGGCCGGAGGGCCGGCCGGGGGAGCCGGCGCGGGCGAGGGGGCCGGTGGCGGGGCGGGCAGGTCGTAGGACGGCAGCGAGTAGCTCGGGGAGGTGTACGTCGGACGTTCCCAGCCCGAGGAGTTCGCCGGCGGGGGCGCCGTCGGGTCGCGCAGGACGTCCGCGTCCTGCTCGGGCCGCTCGCCCTCGTCGTGCGTCGCCACCTCGCCCCTCCGCGTGGTCGGGAGCCGGTCTCCGGCCCGTCGCCGCCGAGGGTAGCGGGGCCGCGGGCGTGCGGGCGGGCGTTCTGCACCGGACCGGGCCGGTCCGCCGGCGAGGGGGTGCGGACCGCGGCGTGCCAGGATCGGGGGATGAGCCGTGCCCTGCCGCAGGTCGAGCCGGACCCGGGGCTGCCCTCCCGGGTCACCGTCTACGAGGTGGGCCCGCGCGACGGGCTGCAGAACGAGTCCGCCACGGTGCCGACCGAGGTCAAGGCCGAGCTCGTCCGGCGGCTCGTCGCGGCCGGCCTGGACACCGTCGAGACGACGTCGTTCGTCCACCCGGACTGGGTGCCGCAGCTGGCCGACGCCGCGGACCTGCTGGACCTGCTCGGCGACGAGGGCCGCGGACCCCGCCGCCCGGTGCTCGTCCCCAACGTCCGAGGGCTGGACCGCGCCCTGGAGTCCGGGGTCGGGGCCGTCGCGATCTTCGGCAGCGCCACCGAGACCTTCGCCCGCAAGAACCTCGGCCGCGGGCTGGCCGAGTCGGTCGCGATGTTCGCGCCGGTCGTCGAGCGGGCGCGGGCCGAGGGGCTGTGGGTGCGGGCCTACGTCTCGATGTGCTTCGGCGACCCGTGGGAGGGGCCGGTGCCGGTGCCGCAGGTCGTCGACGCCTGCCGTCGCCTCATGGACCTCGGCTGCCACCAGCTCTCGATCGGCGACACGATCGGCGTGGGCACGGTCGGGCACGTCCACCGCCTGCTCGACGCGCTGGGGGCGGCGGGCATCGGCCCGGAGCGCGTCGGCGTGCACTTCCACGACACCTACGGGCAGGCGCTGGCGAACACGATGGCCGCGCTGCGCGACGGCGTCACCGTCGTCGACGCCTCGGCCGGCGGGCTCGGGGGGTGCCCGTACGCGAGGTCCGCCACCGGCAACCTCGCCACCGAGGACCTGGTCTGGACCCTCGACGGCGCCGGGGTGGAGACCGGGGTCGACCTCGACGCCCTCGTCGAGACCTCGACGTGGCTGGCCGGGCGGCTCGGGCGCCCGTCGCCGTCGCGGGTCGTCACCGCGCTGGCCGGCTGACCCGGGGGGCACCCGGGGCGGCTCAGCGTGGGGTAACGCCGTTGACCTCGGGCGTGATCTGCCGCTCGAGCAGCAGGGCGAGACCGGCTACGAGCCCGAGGCACACGAGCAGCACCCCGACGAACACGCCGCCGAGCCGCCGGTCCAGCAGGAGCCCGGCGGCCACCGGCGCGGTGATCGCGCCCAGCTGGAAGGCCATCGCCGACACCGCGTTGTAGCGGCCGCGGTCGCGGTCGCTCGCGAGGTCGTTGACGATGGCCGGCACGGTGGGCTGGAGCATCGTCTCGCCGAGGCCGAAGAAGACGTGGAAGACGATGACGCCGGCGGTCGCCGCGAGCGCGCCGGCGACGAGCCCGGTGGAGCCCAGCAGCAGCCAGGCCACGGCCCACAGCACGACGAGGCCGAGGAACACCCGGGTGCGGCGGTGCCCGTCGATGCGGCGCAGCACGAGGAACTGCATGAGCACGATGACGGCGGTGTTCGCGGCGAAGGCGAGCCCGATGGTGCGGGTGGACACCTCGCTGACCTGGCGGGCGAACGCCGGGAAGCCGGCCTCCATCTGCCCGTAGCCGACGAAGCTGGACAGGAAGGTGAGCGCCGTGATCCACAGCACGGCGGGCCGCCGCAGGATCGAGAGGTAGTCGGCGCCGCGGGGTCCGTCCTCGGCCGGCGGCGGCCGCCCGGCCACGGTGCGCAGCGGTCCGAGCAGCAGCGCGACCGGGACGAGGACGCACGCCGCGTCGACGAGGAAGATCGTCGTGAACGTGCCCGGGCGCTCGACGTCGGTGAGGAAGCCGCTGACCACCCCGCCGACGCCGATGCCGAGGTTGACCAGCGCGAAGTTCACCCCGAAGTACTGCGTGCGCAGCCGGCCCTCGACGAGCGAGGCGATCATCGCGTTGAACGCCGGCCAGCCCACCCCGAAGCTGACCCCGAGCAGGGCGACGGCGACGACGAAGGCCGGCACGGTCGTGGCGAAGGCCATGACGACCGCGCCGAGGACCTGCGCGAGCAGGCCGAGCACGACGACCGGGCGGGCGCCCAGCCGGTCGGTGACGACGCCCATCGGCGCCGTGACGAGGACGGCGACCCCCGCGATGAGGCCCATGAGCAGGCCGGCGACGTCGAGGTCGATGCCGCGCACCTCGTGCATGTAGATGACGGTGAACGGCAGCACCATCCCGCGGCCGAGGGTGGAGATGGCGGTCGTCGACAGCAGCCAGCGGCCGGCCGGCGGCAACGCCGTCCAGAAGCCGCGCAGCGTGAGTCGGGCCTGGTCCGGGGACGCGGGCGCGGCGGACCCGCCGGTACCGGGTCCGCCGGCCTCCGGCGGGGCCGATGTCGCGTCGCTCACGGGGCCCACGCTCGCACGGGGCACCGACACCGCTCGACCCGGTTTCCGCCGGGGCGGCCCGCGCAGAACCGGGCAGCGCGGTGGCGCTCCCAGCGGTTAGCCTTGTCGTCGGCGTCCGCCGTGGACGCCCGATCCCACGAGCCATGGATGAGGTGGACCGTGCCGACAGGCAAGGTGAAGTTCTTCGACAGCGAGAAGGGCTTCGGTTTCGTCGCCGGGGAGTCCGGCGAGGGCGACGTGTTCGTCCCCGCCTCCGCGCTGCCCGCGGGTGTGCCCGGGCTCAAGGGCGGCCAGCGCATCGAGTTCAGCATCGTCGAGGGCCGCCGCGGCGCCCAGGCGATGGCCGTGCGCATCCTCGGCCCCGCCCCGTCCGTCACCACCGGCCGCAAGGTGCGCGACCGCAAGGAGCCGGAGGAGATGGTCGTCATCGTCGAGGACGTCATCAAGCTCCTCGACGACGTCTCGGAGTCGCTGCGGCGCGGGCACTACCCCGACCGCTCGCACGGCAACAAGGTCGCGCAGGTGCTCCGCGCGGTCGCCGGGGACCTCGAGCTCTGATGGCCGCCGCCACCGCCGTCCGTCCCGACGCCACGCTCCGCGGCGCGGTCGACGTCGCCCACGCGGCGGCCGTCGACGTCGCGGGGTCCGACGCCGTGGGCGAGCACCTGGGCATGGAGATGGTCCAGGACCGGCTCGCCACGCACTACTTCGCGTCCGCCTCGCCCGCCTACCGCGGCTGGCGGTGGGCGGTGTCGGTGGCACGCATCCCGCGCTCGAAGACCGTCACGGTCTGCGAGACCGACCTCGTCCCCGGCGAGGACTCGCTGCTGTCCCCGACGTGGGTGCCGTACTCCGCGCGCCTGGCCCCGGGCGACCTGGGCCCGGGCGACGTCACCCCCTACCTCGCCGAGGACCCGCTGCTCGTCGCCGGCTTCGAGGCCACGGGCGAGGAGGACGTCGACGAGGTCGCGCTCTGGGAGCTCGGCCTCGGCCGGCCGCGGGTGCTCTCGGCCGAGGGCCGCGACGCCGCCGCGCAGCGCTGGTACGACGGCGAGCACGGGCCGACCTCCGCGGTGGCCCGCAAGGCGCCGCTGCCCTGCTCCTCGTGCGGGTTCCTCGTCCCCATGCCGGGGGCGCTGCGCTCGGTCTTCGGGGTCTGCGCCAACGCGTGGTCCCCGTCCGACGGGGCCGTCGTCAGCCTCGACCACGGCTGCGGCGCCCACTCCGAGGCCGACCTCGAGGGCCCGGAGCCCGAGCGGGTCACCCCGCCCATCCTCGACGACGACGCGCTCGACCTGTCCTGACCGGAACCGCCCGCTGCTCAGCCGGTGGCGGGCAGGTCGAGGGCGGTGTGGACCGCCGGGCCGGCCGCCACCGACTCGACGCGGGTGCGCGGCAGGCCATCCGGGTCCTCGGTGCGCACCCACGCCACGAGCTCCTCGCGGACGTGGCAGCGCAGGTCGAACAGCGTCGGGGCGTCCCGGGCGGTGACGAGCACCCGGACGTGCACCGTGCCGCCGACGGCGTCGGTGACCTGGGTGTGCGCGACCCGGCCGTCCCACAGCTCGGTGCCGCCGACGACCTCGCGGACGTGCTCGCGCAGCGCCGCCACGTCGGCCCGCCAGTCGAGGTCGAGCTCGACGGAGCCGAGCAGCTCGGAGTGGTTGCGCGTCCAGTTCTGGAAGGGCTGCGTCGTGAACCAGGTCGACGGCAGGACGAGCCGGCGGTCGTCCCACAGCCGGACGACGACGTAGGTGAGGGTGATCTCCTCGACCCAGCCCCACTCGTCCTCGACGATGACGGCGTCGTCGAAGCGGACGGAGTCGCTGAGCGCGATCTGGATGCCGGCGATGACGTTCCCGAGCGTCGACTGCGCGGCGAGGCCGGCGATGATCGAGACGACGCCCGCCGAGGCGAGCACGCTGGCGCCGAGGGCGCGGACGCCGGGCAGGGTGAACAGCGCGGCGCCGAGGCCGACGACGACCACGCCGCCGACGGTGAGCCGGCGCAGCAGCATCATCTGGGTGCGGACCCGCCGGGCGGTCCGGTTGTCGGGGCGCTCGACGCGGTTCCGGGCGAGGCCGCGGTCCTGGATCCACACCGCGACGACGGCGACGAACCAGGTGAGGGCGCCGATCGTCACGAGCCGGGCCAGGACGGCGAGCACGCGGTCGACCGAGGGCGGGACGCCGCCGGTGTCCGCGGGGGAGACCGGCAGGGCGGTGGCCAGGGCGACCCACACGGCGATGCTGCCGAGCAGGAGGCGCAGCGGCAGGCGGCCGCGGCGGACGAGGACGTGGACGGCCGGGCGGCGCCGGAACACCAGGCGCAGGAGCAGGCCGGTGGAGAGGGACAGGGTGGCCGCGACGGCGAGGCCGATGACGAGGACGACGGTGAAGGCGATCCAGCGGTCGGACATCTCGCCAGTGTCGACGGGTGTCGTGAACGCGGTGTTACACCTGAGTCCGGCGCTCAGGCTCCGGCGGCGTTCCCCCGGCCCCGGCGCACGTACCACCAGGCGAAGACGCCGAGGGCGATGCCGCTGACGCAGGCCCAGGGCCACCAGTCCCGCTCGCCGGTGTGCAGGGCGGGGACGACGAGGGTGACGGCGAGCGCCAGCACCCACAGGGCCGTGCCGACGAGGGCGATGGTCCTCGTGGGGACGACCGGCGGGTCGACGGGCGCCGACTCGCCGAAGCCGCCGCGGGGACGGTCGGGGGGCGGCTGCTCGGTCACGCCGTCAGCCTAGCCAGGGCTCGTCCGCCCGCCCGGCCGCCGCCCCAGCGGGGCCGTGTCGGCGCGGGGTCCTTGCGGATCGGCGGCCGTTACCTGCGCGAAACGCGCGGGGCCCCTGCCGCCACTAGCCTGCGGCGCATGACCGAGACCTCGCAGGTGACGACCGACCCCGACGGCCCGGCCCCCGGGGGCTCCCTCGAGCGCTGGTTCCGCATCCACGAGCGCGGATCGACGCTCGGGCGGGAGGTGCGCGGCGGCGTCGCGACGTTCTTCACGATGGCCTACATCGTCGTGCTCAACCCGCTCATCCTCGGCTTCGTCCAGGACGCCGACGGCCGCTTCCTCGGGGGCGGGGACGCCCCGAACCTGCCCGCCATCGCCGCCGGCACCGCGCTCGTCGCCGGGGTGCTCACCATCCTCATGGGGGTCGTCGCGAACTACCCGCTGGCACTCGCCACCGGGCTCGGGCTCAACGCCTTCGTCGCCTACGCCGTGGCGAGCCGGATGACCTGGGCCGACGCCATGGGCCTGGTCGTGCTCGAGGGCCTGGTCATCCTCGTCCTCGTGCTCACCGGGTTCCGGCAGGCGGTGTTCAACGCGGTGCCGGCCCAGCTCAAGGTCGCGATCTCCGTGGGCATCGGCCTCTTCATTGCGCTCATCGGGCTCGTCGACGCCGGGTTCGTGCGCCGCACCGGCGCGGGTCCGGTTCCCGTCGAGCTCGGCGTCGGCGGGCAGCTGCAGGGGTGGCCCTCGCTCGTGTTCGCCCTCGGGCTTGTCCTCGTCGTCGCCCTGTGGGTGCGCCGGGTCAAGGGCGCCATCGTCATCTCGATCCTCACGATGACGGTGGTCGCCTTCGTCGTCGAGGCCATCGCCCACGTCGGACCCACCGTCACCGGGGTCGACGCCGAGGGCAACAACGTCGTCAACCCGACGGGCTGGAACCTCAACGTGCCGGCCTGGCCGGACCAGATCGCGTCGGTGAGCTTCGGGACGCTCGGGGAGTTCAGCCTGCTCGGCTCCTTCACCCGGGTGGGGGTCGTCGCGGCCGTGCTGCTCGTCTTCACCCTCATGCTCGCCGACTTCTTCGACACCATGGGCACGATGACGGCGATCGGCGCCGAGGCCGGGCTGCTCGACGAGCAGGGCAACCCGCCGAACACCCGCCGCATCCTCGTCGTCGACTCCGTCGCGGCCGCGGCGGGCGGCGCCGCCGGGGTGTCGTCCAACACCTCGTACATCGAGTCGGCCTCCGGCGTCGGCGAGGGCGCGCGCACCGGGCTGGCGTCCGTGGTGACCGGGGTGCTCTTCCTCGTCGCCACGCTGTTCGCCCCGCTCGTGCAGGTCATCCCCAACGAGGCCGCCGTGCCCGCCCTCGTGCTCGTCGGGTTCCTCATGATGCAGCAGGTCACCGACATCGCCTGGGACGACCTCGAGATCGCCATCCCGGCGTTCCTCACGATCATCCTCATGCCGTTCACGTACTCGATCACCGTGGGCATCGGCGCGGGGTTCGTCGCCTACGTCCTCATCAAGCTCGTCCGCGGCAAGGCCGCCGACATCCACCCGATGATGTGGGGCACCGCGGCGATGTTCCTCGTCTACTTCTTCATCGAGCCCATCACCGAGCTCTTCACCTGACCCCCGCCCCCCACCCCACCCGGCGCCGGCCGGCGGACATTTCGGGGTGACCCCGAAATGTCCGCCGGGACGGGGTTCGTAAGCGGGGTCTCGGTGACGAACCGGGGTGTCGGCGAGTGAGGGGTGGCGGGTGCGTCCTCGGCGGGGTGTCGACCTCCCGCCGACCCGCGCGCGTGGGGCATGGCGCCTCCGCCCGGCGCACGACCCGCGGGCACGGCGTCGGCCGGGCCTGCCCGACGCGCGACCGCGGACACGGCGCTGGCGGGACTGTCCAGCGCACGATGGCGGACACGGCGTCGGCGGGGGTCGTCCGACGCTCGTCCCGCGGACGAGGCGCCGGCCGGGGGCCGCCCGACATACCGCGAGGCCGCCGTGGAATAGTTAGCACAGGTAATGAGTTGTGCTAACTACCCATGACGACGACCACCGGAGACAGCCGTGCCCACATCCGCCACCGCGCCGGCGCTGACCCGCGCGCAGAAGGACCGCCTGACCAGCGACCTGCGGATGGCGTGCATGCGCATCTCCCGGCGGTCCAGGTTCGAGAGCACGACGGACCTCGCGCCGCACCAGTTCTCGGTCCTCGTCCGGCTGGAGAACGGCCCGCGGACCCCGAAGGAGGTCGCGGACATCGAGCAGCTGTCGGCGCCGAGCGTGTCGCGGACGGTGGGCGGGCTCGTCGAGCGCGGGCTCGTCGAGCGCTCGGACGACCCGGCGGACGGCCGTCAGGTGATCCTGTCGCTGACCGCGGAGGGGCGTCGGGCGATCAAGGAGACCCGACGACGCCGCGACCAGTGGCTGGCGACCCGTCTGGAGCACCTGGACGACGCCGAGCGGGCGGTGCTCGTCGAAGCGGCGGCGATCCTGGAACGCGTGGCGGCGGAGTGAGCCCCACCTTCAGCTCCTTCGGCATCCGCAACTACCGGCTCTGGTGGACCGGCGGCTTCGTCTCGAACATCGGCACCTGGGTCGGGCGCGTCGGGCAGGACTGGCTGGTCCTCACCGTCCTCTCCAACGGGTCCGCGACCGCGCTCGGCATCGTCACCGGGCTGCAGTTCCTCCCCTTCCTGCTGCTGGCGCCGTGGGCCGGGCTCGTCGCCGACCGCTTCCCCAAGCACCGCGTGCTCCTGTTCACCCAGTCGATGCTGCTGCTCAACAGCCTCGTCCTCGGGCTGCTCGCCGTCACCGGCACCGCGCAGCTGTGGCACGTCTACGCCATCGCCTCCTTCCAGGGCGTGATGACGGCCCTCAACAACCCCGCCCAGCAGGCGTTCGTCTCCGAGATGGTGCCGACCGACCGGATCGCCAACGCCGTGGCGCTGAACTCGGCGTCCTTCAACTCCGGCCGCCTCGTCGGGCCGGCCGTCGCCGGGCTCGTCATCGCCTGGTGGGGCACCGGCGAGGCGCTGCTCGTCAACACCCTGACCTTCGTCTTCGTCATCGTCGCGCTGCTGCGCATCCGGCCCGACGAGCTGAAGCCGGTGCCGCTCAGCCGGGGCCGCGGGCGGATCCGCGAAGGCATCGCCTACGTCCGCCACCGCCGCGACCTCCAGCTCGTCATGGGGCTGGTCTTCGTGCTCGGGACCTTCGGGATGAACTTCCAGATCACGATGGCGCTCATGGCGACCAAGGTGTTCGACAAGGGCGCCAGCGAGTTCGGGCTGCTCGGGTCGGTCATGGCGGTCGGGTCCCTGACGGCCGCACTGCTGTCGGCCCGACGACGTCGGCCGCGCCTGCGGGTGCTGCTCGTCGCCCTGCTCGGGTTCGTCGTCGCGACGGCGGCGGCCGCGCTGGCCCCGACGTACTGGACCTTCGCCGCGGCGCTGACGCTCGTCGGGCTCGCGTCGCTGACCGCCCTGACCACCGCGAACGCGATGGTGCAGACCCGCGTCGCCCCCGAGATGCGCGGCCGGGTCATGGCCCTCTACCTCGCCATCCTCATGGGCGGGACGCCGGCGGGGGCGCCGCTCATCGGCTGGGTGTCCGAGCTGTTCGGGCCGCGCTGGACCATCGGCGTCGGCACGGTGGCCGTCGGGCTGGCCGTCGCCGCGGCCGCGGTCTACCTCACCCGGACCGAGAACGTCCGGGTCAGCTTCGAGTCCCACGGCTCGCCGCACCTGCAGGTCACCTCGACGCCGCTGCGCGCGGACCGGCACGAGGACGTGTCGGTCCCGGTGCCCGAGACGGCCCGGTGACCGGTCGCGGCCGGCGGTCACCGCGGCTGCGACGATGGGCCTCGTGACCCCGACCTTCCGGCGCCGGATGACCCTCGCCGTGCTCGCGCTGCTCGTCGCGGTCGCCGTGGTCTACGCGCTGACGCAGTGACCCGCGGCGGGCCGGCCGGCGGTGCACCGGCCGGCCCGCCGGATCAGCCCAGCGTCTCGACGACGTGCTCGACGCAGCCGATGAGGGCGCTGACGTCGTCCGGCTCCACGGCCGGGAAGCACGCGACGCGCAGCTGGTTGCGGCCGAGCTTGCGGTACGGCTCGACGTCGACGACACCGTTGGCCCGCAGTGTCCTCGCCACGGCTGAGGCGTCGACCGCGTCGTCGAAGTCGATGGTCGCGACGACCCGGCTGCGGTGGTCGGGGTCGGTGACGTACGGCGTCGTGTAGTCGGTGCGCTCGGCCCACTCGTAAAGGCGGCCGGAGGAGTCGGCCGTGCGGGCGGTCGCCCACTCCAGGCCGCCCTGGTCGTTGAGCCACTCGACCTGGTTCAGCAGCATCGCCAGCGTCGCGACGGCCGGGGTGTTGTAGGTCTGGTCCTTGCGCGAGTTGTCGATCGCGGTCGGCAGGCTGAAGAAGTCGGGGACCCAGCGGCCGCCGCCGGCGATCTCCTCGACGCGGGCCAGCGCCGCGGGGGAGAAGAGACCGATCCAGAGCCCGCCGTCCGAGGCGAACGACTTCTGCGGGGCGAAGTAGTAGACGTCGGCCTCGGCCACGTCGACCGGGAGTCCGCCGGCGCCGGACGTCGCGTCGACGAGCAGGAGGGCGTCGTCGTCCGCGCCCTCGACCCGGCGGACCTCGGTCATGACGCCGGTGCTCGTCTCGTTGTGCGCCCAGGCGTAGGTGTCGACCCCGGCCTCGGCCTTCGGCTCGGGGCGGGTGCCGGGGTCGGAGCTGATGACGGTGGGCTCGCCGAGGAAGGGGGCCTTCGCCGTCACCGACGCGAACTTGCTGGAGAACTCGCCGAAGGCCAGGTGCTGCGCGCGGTCGCGGACGAGACCGAAGGCCGCGATGTCCCAGAACGCCGTGGAGCCGCCGTTGCCGAGGACCACCTCGTAGCCGTCGGGCAGGCCGAAGAACGTGCCGAGCCCCTCACGGACGCCCTTGACCAGGTTCTTCACCGGGGCCTGCCGGTGGGAGGTGCCGAGGACGGTGCGACCGAGCGCGGAGAGCGCCTCGACCTGGGCCGGGCGGACCTTGGAGGGTCCGGACCCGAAGCGACCGTCGGTGGGCAGCAGGTCGGCGGGGATGGTGATGGGGGCGTCGCTCACGTGTCTCTCCGTGGTGTGGTCGGCCGCGCGGCGGTGGGCCGGCGGGCGGCGCGGGACGGTCGCGCCGAGCCGGCCGGGTCGACGTCGCTGGCGAACCGGCCGCGACCATCGTCACAGGTGCCGCCCGCATGCCGGACGCCGGGTCCACCACGTGGGCGCCCCCGACGTTCCGCTCGCAGAACCTCCTCGCCCTGCTCGCGGTGATGTCCGGTGACCGCCGGCTGAGGGTTTAGGGACGGTGGGTCAGGGCTTGGCGCGGTAGCCGGGGACCGCCGACAGCGGGCGCTCGCCCTCGCCGACGTACCGGGAGCTGGGGCGGATGAGCCGGCCGGTGCGCTTCTGCTCGAGGATGTGCGCCGACCAGCCGGCCGTGCGGGCGCAGACGAAGAGGGGCGTCATCATCTCGCCCGGGACCTCCGCGAAGTCGAGCAGCACCGCCGCCCAGAAGTCGACGTTCGTCTCCATCCGGCGGTTCGGGTAGCGCTCGGCGAGCTCGGCGATGGCCGCCTTCTCGAGCTCCAGCGCCACCTCGTACCGGGGCGCGCCGAGCCGGCGGCAGGTGTCGCGCAGCACCGCGGCGCGCGGGTCGTAGGCCCGGTAGACCCGGTGCCCGAACCCCATGAGCCGCTCCTTGCGGTCCATGACGGACCTGACGTAGCGGGTGGCGTCGCCCATCTGCTCGACGCCCTCGATCATGTGCTGCGCCCGCGACGGCGCCCCGCCGTGGAGGGGCCCGGACAGCGCGCCGATGGCGCCGGACAGGCAGGCCGCGACGTCGGCGCCGGTGGAGGCGATGACCCGCGCGGTGAACGTCGAGGCGTTCATGCCGTGCTCGGCGGCGCTGATGAAGTAGGAGTCGATGGCCTCGACGTGCTGGGGGTCGGGCTCGCCCCGCCAGCGGATCATGAACCGCTCGGGGATGGTCTTGCCCTTGTCGACCTCGGACTGCGGCACCATCGGCCGGTCCTGGCCGCGGGCCGACTGGCCGATGAAAGAGATGGCCATGACCGAGGCCCGGGCCAGGTTCTCGCGCGCCTCGTTGTCGGCGGTGTCCAGCAGCGGCTTGAACCCCCACACGGGGGCCAGCTGGGCGATCGCGGACTGGACGTCGACCCGGATGTCGCCGGTGTGCACCGGCAGCGGGAACGGCTCGGCGGGCGGCAGGCCGGGGTCGAGCTCGCCGTCGACGAGCAGCCCCCACACCTGCCCGAAGGACACGGTGCCGACGAGGTCGTTGATGTCGACGCCCCGGTAGCGCAGGGCCCCG
Source organism: Phycicoccus flavus (assembly GCF_004025965.2). Classification (GTDB taxonomy): domain Bacteria; phylum Actinomycetota; class Actinomycetes; order Actinomycetales; family Dermatophilaceae; genus Phycicoccus; species Phycicoccus flavus. Next base: position 41,439 of record NZ_SAYU02000019.1, read on the forward strand.
CCTTCCTTGTCCGGCTCGGCGATGTCGCTCTCGAAGGCGATGACGCCCTCCAGCCCGGGGTAGAAGTTCGGGTCCTTCGCGGTGGGGTCCGCCATCGGTGCTCCTTCTCGCTCGTCGTTGTCGCGCGGGGCCATTGTGCACGGCCGGGCCCGGCGCGCCCAGGGCCGCGCCGCTGTCCTGGACGGCAGCGGCCGCGCGCGACGGGCGGCCCGGCGGGCACCCGGGGTCCGGGGCCAGGGGTCAGCCGGCCTTGGGGTCGCGCACCGTCATGTCGGGGGTCCCGATGTCGCGGATCTCGAACAGGTCGGTGGCCTCGATGAGCTTGCTCAGCTTGGCGTAGCCGTAGTTGCGCGAGTCGAAGGAGGACTGGTTGTTGATGCGCTGCCCGACGGTGCCGATGCGCGCCCAGCCGTCGTCGTCGGACGCGCTGTCGATGGCGCGCCGCAGGAGGGCGACGAGCTTGGTGTCGCGGCGCAGCTGGGAGCGGGTGGCGCGCTCGGTGGACGCGGCGGTGGCCGCCGCCTTGCGCGTCCCCGCCTTGGCCGTCTTCTTCGCGGGCTCCGGTGCCTCGGAGGCGTCCAGCGGCTCCAGGGGCTCGGGCGTCGTTGACGCGGCAGGGGTCGCCGCCGACCCGGACGAGGTGCGCCCCGACCGGCCGCCCCGCGCCGGGGTCTCGTCGGCGTCGTCCTGGCCGCTCGGCGCCTTGAGCCGGTCCAGGACGAGGAAGCGGGTGCAGGCGTCCTGGAACGCGCTCGGGGTCTTGGCGTCGCCGAACCCGTAGACGGCGACGCCGTGCTCGCGCAGGTGGATGACGAGCGGGGTGAAGTCGGCGTCGGAGGACACGATGGCGAAGGCGTCGGGGCGCTGGGTGTGGAGGATCTCGACGGCGTCGACCGCGAGGGCCATGTCGCTGGCGTTCTTGCCCTTGGCCGGGTCGAACTGCTGCACCGGCCGGATCGCGTTCTCGTGGAGGACGTCGGTCCAGCCCTTGAGCTCGGTCTTGGTCCAGTTGCCGTAGGCGCGCCGGATGGTCGTCTCGCCCAGGGCCGACAGCTCGCCGAGGATGACGTCGATACGCCGGGCCCGCGCGTTGTCGGCGTCGATGAGCAGCGCGATGCGCGCGGAGTCGGTCATCGATGCAGGCTAGCGGGCGGTGCCCGTCCGACGGGCGGGCCCGGGGTCGCCTGTGGACCAGCGCGCGCCGGTCGTCGGGCGGTCCGGTGCCGGGCAGCAACCGTGACCCGCGCGTCACGAGGCGGGGGCGGCCGCCCGGTGGACCTCCCGTGGTGTCGAAGCCCTCCGGCGGACCGGAGGTCGCCCGGTGCGGTCGGCCTAGGGTGGAGCGCATGGACCCACGACGCGTCGACTACACCGGTGAGGGCATCAGCGAGAGCGACCTGCTGGACACCCCGTACGCGCAGATCCGGCTCTGGGTCGACGAGGCGGTGACCCGGGCCGACGCGCAGGACGACGTCCCCGAGCCGTACGCGCTGTCGGTCGCGACCGCCGACGCCCAGGGCCGGCCGAACGTGCGCACCGTCCTCATGCGCTTCCTCGACGAGCGCGGCCCCGGCTTCGTCACCGCGACGACGTCGACCAAGGGCCGCGAGATCGGCGAGACCGGGTACCTCGCCGCCGCCCTCACCTGGCCGGCGATGTTCCGCTCCATCCGGTTCCGGGGGCGGGCGGTCCCCGTCGATGCCGATGAGCTGCAGGGGTACTGGGCCTCGCGGCCGTGGGCGTCGCGGATCTCGGCCTGGGCCTCGCAGCAGTCGCAGCCGACCGACTCGCGGGCCGACCTCGAGGCGGCGTTCGAGGAGCGGGCCGCGCAGTTCCCGGACACCGGCTCCGACGACGACGTGCCCGTGCCCGACTTCTGGGGCGGCTACCGCGTGCTGCCCGACGAGGTCGAGTTGTGGGGCGGTCGGCGCAACCGGCTGCACGACCGGATCGTGTACACCCGGGTCGGCGAGGGCGACCTCGGCGACGCCGGGTCGTGGGAGGTCTCGCGCCGCCAGCCCTGAGCGCGGCCGCCGACCCGGTGCGCACGACACGTCCGGGGTTCGCACGACACGTCCGGGGTTCGCGTGGCCGTGCGGGGTTCGCAAGACACGTCGGGGGTTCGCAAGGCTTGTCCGGGGTTCGCGTGGTCGGTCTTCCCCGGCGAACCCCCGACGACCCGGATGGGGCGGGAAAGTCGGGACGCGGGGGTGGGGTGGGGTGAGTCGGGACGTGAGGGTGGGGTCAGGTGGTGCGGTGGACCTTGTGGGGGGCCGCCTGGGCGCGGGGCTTGATGACGAGGAGGTCGACGTTGACGTGGGCCGGGCGGGTGGCCATCCACACGACGGCCTCGGCGACGTCCTGCGCGACCAGCGGGCCCGGCACGCCCTCGTAGACCTGGTCGGCGCGCTCGCGGTCGCCGCCGAACCGGGTGAGCGAGAACTCCTCGGTGTGCACCATCCCCGGCGCGATCTCGGTGACCCGGACCGGCTGGTCGTAGAGCTCGAGGCGCAGCGTCTCGGTCATCACGTGGACGCCGTGCTTGGCCACCGTGTAGCCGCCCCCGCCCTCGTACGCGAGCAGCCCCGCGATCGACCCGACGTTGACGACCACGCCCTCGCCGCCGGCGGCGACGAGCGCCGGCAGCAGCGCCTTGGTGACCGCGAGGGTGCCGAGGACGTTGACGGAGTACATCGTCTGCCACAGCTCGGCGTCCGCCTCGGCCACCGGCTCGAGACCGAGCGCCCCGCCGGCGTTGTTGACGAGGACGGTGACCTGCTCCCCCGCGGCCTGCGCGAGCCGGGCGACGTCGTCGGCGTCCGTGACGTCGCAGGGGACGGCGACGCCGCCGATCTCGTCGGCGAGGTCCTGGACTTTCTCGGCCCGGCGCGCGGCACAGACGACGCGGTAGCCGTGCTCCGCGAGCAGCCGCGCGGTCGCGGCGCCGATCCCGCTGCTCGCCCCGGTGACGACGGCGGTGCGCCGGCGGTCGGCCGGGTCGGGGTCGACGGTCGGGGCGGTGGAGGACGGGGCGGGGTCGGTCATCGGCGTCTCCTCAGGCGCGGGCGGCGGGCCGGACGGCGGCGGGGTCGGCGACGGTGATCCACGTGGCCTCGGCGCGGGCGAGGAGCTCGCCGCCGACGTGCAGCATCGTCGCCGAGCGGTGCCGTCGTCCGTCGGCCCCACGCTGCCACGCCGTGACGACGGCGAGCGCGCCGGGCTCGGGCCGGACGAAGACCTGGGCGGTCATCGTCCCGAGGACCATCGGGCGGCCCGCGATGCCGGCGGACCAGCCGCCGGGGCAGTCCAGCGCCGCCCACAGCACGGCGTCGTCGACGTCGTCCGGCACCGTCCACGTCGTCGCGTAGCGGCCGCTGCCGTCCTCGAGGGGTCCGGGGCGCAGGCCGAGGCCGTCGCCCGGGGCGCGGTCGGTGCCGCAGGAGAAGCAGGTGGGGAAGGGGTGGTCCTCGGCGCCCTCGTACCGGTCCTCGGCCGCCCGGGCCGCGTCGACGTCCGCGGGGGCCGGGACCGGCTCGTCGAGCGGCGCGACCGCGGTCCCCGTGGCGACGAGCGTGTCGCCGTCGAGGAGCCGGGTGACGGCGGTCGCGGTGAGGGGGTCGGGGTCGTCGGCGACGAGGGCCAGCGGCCGGTCCAGCGGCGGCGGCGAGGACAGGCGCACGCCGACCGCCGGGAGGGAGGCCGCGGTGCGCACGTGGGCGGCGAGCGCGCCGCTCACCCACCCGCCGTTGCCCGAGGCCGGGGGCCCGCAGTAGCGGCGGGGGACGGTGAGCTCCATCCGGCCAACGTACCGACGCCCGCCCGGACCGCGCGCTGTGGCGTGGGTCACGAGGAGTATCTTGATGTCGAGATACTTGTGGCGGACAAGGAGGGACGGATGGACGGCCGGACCGACGGCGCGCGGGACGAGCCGTTCTCGCTGCGCCGCATCGCCGTCCCGGCCTTCGCGCCGACCGCGCTCTGGTCGGTTGGGCTCGGTGCGACCGCGCCGGTCATCGCCCTCAGCGCGCGCGACCTCGGCGCGTCGGTGGCCGTGGCTGCCCTGTTCGTCGGGCTCGGCACGGTCTCCGAGCTCGCGTCGGCCATCCCCGCGGGCCTTCTTGTCGACCGGGTGGGGGAGCGGCGGGCCCTCGTCGTGGCCGGCGTCGCGGACGCCGCCGCCGCCCTGCTGGCCCTCCTCGCGCCGACCCTCTGGGTCTTCGCGCTCGCCGTCGTCCTCGCCGGGCCCACCGGCGCGGTCTTCCTCCTGGCCCGCCAGTCCTACCTCACCGCCGCCGCCCCGGAGTCGATGCGCGCGCGGGCCATGTCGACCCTCGGCGGCGTCGCCCGGATCGGGCTGTTCGTCGGGCCGTTCCTCGCGGCGCCGGTGGTCCACGCGGGCGGCCCGCGCGCCGCGTTCGCCATCGCCGTGGCGGGCGGCCTGCTCGCCGCCGGGGTGGCCTGGGGCTCACCGGACCTCGGCGCGCACGGGCCCGGCGCCACCGTCCCGGGCGGGCTGGTCGTCCGGACCCGGGTGGCCGCCGTCGTCCGCGAGCACCGGGGGGTCCTCGCCACCGTCGGGCTCGGGGTGCTCGCCATCGGGCTGGCCCGGTCCTCCCGGGTCGTCGTCGTGCCGCTGTGGGCCGAGAGCGTGGGCCTCACCGCGGCGCAGACGGCCCTGGTGTTCGGCGTCGCCGGGCTCGTCGAGGTGCTCCTCTTCTACCCGGCGGGCTCGCTCATGGACCGCCGCGGACGCGTGTGGGTGGCGGTCCCGGTCACCGTCACCCTCGGCGTCGGGCTCCTCGTGCTGCCGCTGACCTCGACCCTCGCGGCGGTCGGCGCGGTGTCGGTCCTCATGGCCGTCGGCAACGGCCTGGGCTCGGGCATCGTCATGACCCTCGGCGCCGACGCCGCGCCGCGCACCGGCCGTGCGGCCTTCCTCGGGGTGTGGCGCCTGCTCTCCCTCGTCGGCCACAACGGCGCCTCCCTCGTCGTCGCGGCGGTGGCGGCCGCGGCGTCGATCGGTGCGGCGAGCGTCGCCGTCGGGGTCCTCACGCTGGGCGGCGGGGCCTGGCTTCTGCGCTGGCTGCCGCGCTACGACCCCCGTCGGCGGGACCCGGCCGTCGGCGCGCCCGACTAGGCTGGGCGACGTGACGGACCTCATCGACACCACGGAGATGTACCTCCGCACGATCTTCGAGCTCGAGGAGGAGGGCATCACGCCGCTGCGCGCCCGCATCGCCGAGCGGCTGAGCCACTCCGGGCCCACGGTGTCGCAGACGGTCGCCCGCATGGAGCGCGACGGTCTGCTGAGCGTCGCGGACGACCGTCACCTCCAGCTGAGCGACGAGGGCCGGCGGCTCGCCACCCGCGTCATGCGCAAGCACCGCATCGCCGAGCGGCTGCTCGTCGACGTCATCGGCCTGGAGTGGGAGTACGTCCACGAGGAGGCGTGCCGCTGGGAGCACGTGATGTCCGACCGCGTCGAGCAGAAGATCCTCGCCATCCTCACCGACCACCTCGAGTCGCCCTACGGCAACCCCATCCCCGGGCTCGACGAGCTCGGCGAGGTCGGCGAGATGGTCGACTTCCGGCTCGGGCTGCGTACCCTGGACCGGGTGGCCGACGAGGGCGGCGCGTCCGTCATCGTCCGCCGTATCGGGGAGCCGGTGCAGGTCGACTCCGAAGCCCTCCAGCTGCTCACCGAGGCCGGCCTCATGCCCGGCCAGCCCGCCCGGGTCCGCCGCGAGGGCTCGCGGGTCGTCGTCAGCCGCGAGGGCGCCGACGAGTCCACCGGCGTGTCGCTGCCGGACGACATCGCGGTCCACGTCTTCGTCGCGCCGGCCTGACATCGCGGTCCGCAGCGCTGTCCGGCGCCTGTCGGGGGAAGGGTTGGACGACCCGCGTTACCGAAACGTGACACCACCCGGAGTCGTCACGTAGGGTGCGCTGCGAGCCGTTCCCGCCCCGGAAGAGATTCGTTCGTGTCATCCCACCGCCAGCCCGGTCGCCGTCGTGCGCCCGGCCGCGTCCGCCGCTTCCCCGACGGTTTCCCCCGGACGGGGGCGTCGTGGGCCGTCAAGTCCGTCGCCAGCCTCGGAGTCGTCGGCGGTGCCGCCGTCGCCCTGACCATCCCGGCCGAGTCCGCGGACGCCGAGGTCGACCCCTCGGTCCAGGTCACCGCCGGCGCGCAGGCCGCCGCCCTCACCCGTGGAGCCCCCGAGGCCGCCTCGCGCTCCGAGCAGCGCGCCCCGGCCGCGGCGGCCCCCGCCGTGTCGGCCCCGGTCGACGCCGCCCCGCGGGTCCCCGAGCCGGTCGGCGTCGAGGGCGTCAAGGCCGTCGCCAAGCCCAAGCCGAAACCCAAGCCGAAGCCGACGCCCACGCCGACCCCGGAGCCGGTCGAGGCCGCGCCGGCCCCGCAGCCCGTCGCGCCTGCGGCACCGGCGCCCCAGGCGGCCCCGCCGGCCGCGCCGGGCTACAACGGCGCCCTCACCGGCCGCTGCACGAGCATCGGCCTCATCACCAACGCCCAGCGCCTGTGCTCGGCCGTCGACCAGGCCTACGGTCCGCCGACCATCGGTGGGCGTCGGGCCAGCGCCGACGAGCACGGCACCGGCCAGGCCATCGACTTCATGATCTCCAGCGCCGGCCAGGGCGACGCCATCGCCGCCTACGTGCAGTCCCACGTCGGCGAGTTCAACGTCAAGTACCTCATCTGGCAGCAGCGCTACTGGGCCCCCGGCCAGGGCTGGAAGATGATGGAGGACCGCGGCTCGACCACCGCGAACCACTACGACCACGTGCACGTGACGATCAACTTCTGACGCCTCCGCGCACCGTCCTCAGCCCCCGCCCCGGCTCTCGCCGGCGGGGGCTGAGACGTCTCTCCGACACCTGAGAGTTTCCTTGTAACCGTTTTGTGACCATCCCGCCACTCCGTGTTAGGTTCGGCTCGCCCGACCGACCCCGGACGTCGGGCCCGCGCGGTGGACCGCCGAGTCCTGCCACCTCCGCTCGGTTCTCACGCACCACATCCGCTAGGCAGGAGCGGGGGAACCACCTTCGGAGCCACCTTCTCGCAGGGCTCCTCGGGGTGAAGCCGGACGGTCCTTCGGGGCCGCACGGCCGGGCAACCTTTCGCCCGAACCCGACAGCTCACCCCGTAGGCCTGGAGAGGTACTCACGTGTCCGAGCACACTCGTGGCCGCCATCGCAGCGCCACCCGGTACAGCCCCGTGGCCGAGCTCTCGACCATCGTCCGCAGTGCCGGCGAGACCGGAGCCCGCGCCTCCGCCGTCCTCGCCGCCTCCGGCGGTCTCGTCGCCACCTTCGCCCTCCCGGCCCACGCCGTCGGCTCCAGCACCGGCCACACGGCCGTCGCCGGGACCGCCGCCGCGGCGCCGGCCGCCGACCCCGTACGCGCCGCGACGACGACCCGCGTCGCGGCTGCCGCCCCGGCGCTCGTCGCGCCGCAGGCCGCCGCCCCGGTCATGACCGAGACGGTCGGGATCGCCGGCGTCACGGCGGTGGCCAAGCCCAAGCCGAAGCCCAAGCCGAAGCCGGAGCCCGTCGTGGCCCCGGAGCCGGCGCCGGTGCAGCAGGCTCTCGCCGAGCGGTCCAGCACGGGCACGGCCAGCCGGTCCGCCGCCCCGACCCCGACCCCGACCCCGCCGCCTCCGCCGCCCCCGCCGCCCGCCCCGAAGGCGCAGAGCTCCAGCGGCGTGGTCAACATCGCCCGCGGCCTGCTCGGCATCCCGTACGTGTACGGCGGCAGCACCCCGAGCGGCTTCGACTGCTCCGGTTTCACGATGTACGTCTTCGGCAAGGCCGGGGTGTCGCTGCCCCGCACCGCGGCCCAGCAGCAGGCCGCGGCCACCCCGGTCAGCGACCCGCAGCCCGGCGACCTCGTGTTCTTCGGCTCGCCCGCCTGGCACGTCGGCATCTACACCGGCGGCGGCATGATGGTCGACTCCGGCAAGCCCGGCGAGGTCACCCAGGAGCGTGCCGTCTTCTCCGGCGTCAGCGGCTACGGCCGGTTCTGACCCCGGCACCACCCGCGCCGACGCCCCGGACCGTCACGGTCCGGGGCGTTCGCGCGTTCCGGGGCGCGGCGCCGGTCGCGCCGGGGCCGCGCCGGCGTCCCCGACGGCCGGGCCGTTCGGCCGGATCACGGGGACGAGCGGCCCGGATCCGCCGCACCGGCTGGCGGGAGCCCGGCCGGCACCGCACGATGGACACGCAGGGGCTCCTCCTCGCCGAACCAGGAACCCGACCACGCATGTCCACGCGGACCCTCTCGTTCGCCGCCGTCTTCGCCCTCGCGCTCGCCGTGGGGCGCGCCACCGCGCTCCCGGACACCGGCCTCGCCCTGTTCTGGCCGGCCGCCGGGGTCGCCGCCCTGTGGGGCCTCCACGCCCTCTCACGGCTCGAGCTCGGCCTCGCCGCGGGCCTGGCCGCCGTGCTCGCGGCCGTCGCCAACGCCCTCACCGGCGTCCCGACGACGGCCGCGCTCGCCTACGGGAGCGCGAACGCCGTCCTCGTCCTCGGCGTCCGCGGCGTCATGTCGTGGGACGGGCGCCTCCGCACCCTCGGGACCGCCCGACCGACGCTCTCGCGGGTCAGCGACGTCTACCGGTTCCTCGCGGCGGCCGGGGGGACGACCCTGGTCAGCGCCGCCCTGGGGATGCCGGGGCTGGCCACCACCGGGGCGCCCGTGACCTGGCAGAGCGCGTCGGTGTGGCTCGTGCGCAACCTCGCCGCCGTCGTCGTCGTCGCGGCGCCCGGGCTGGCCCTGCGCGACGCCACCGCCCTCCTGACCCGGCGGGCGGCGCTGCGGGCCCTGCCGCACCTTCTCGCGACGCTCGCCGTGCTGTGGCTCGTCTTCGGGCCGGGCCGCACCCTGCCGCTCGGCTTCGTCCCCTTCGCCCTCGTCATCTGGTCCGGGCTGCGCCTGCCGCTGCCGTTCGCGGTCGCCCAGGGCGGCGTCGTCGCCGTGGGCACGCTCGCGCTGGTCACGGGCTATGGCGGCGGGCCGTTCGGCGCCATCGACGACCCGCGCGTCCTGGCCGTCACCCTCCAGGCCTACATGCTCCTGGCGGTCGGCCTCGCCGTCGTCGTGGCCACCGTCCAGCGCGAGCGTGACGCCCTCGTCGGGGACCTCGCCGCCGCGGCCCGGCACGCCCGGCACCAGGCGGAGGACCTGCGGGTCATCACCGAGACCATCCCCGACGGCATCGTCGTCGTCGACCGCTCCGGGGAGGTCCTCCTGCACAACGACGCGGCCCGGCAGTGGCTCGACGACGCCGGCGCCGGCCTGCGGGTCGCCGCCCGCTCCGCCGACGACGTCGAGGAGGCCGACGACGGGGGCGAGGACCGGCCGGTCGTGCGGGCCCTGGCCGGGGAGACCGTGCGCGGGGCCGTGCTGGAGGTGCCGGGCACCGGGCGGGGCGCCACCCGGGTCCTCGCCGTCGACGCCGTGCCGATGGCCGACGGCGGAGAGGGCCCGCCGGACCGCGCGCTCGTCGTCCTGCACGACGTGTCGGACGAGCAGGCCCGCCTGCGGGCTCTCGAGGCCGAGCGCGAGCGCACCGCCCGGCTGATCTCCGACGCTCCGCACGGGGTCGCCGTCCTCGACATGTCCGGCCACATCCTCGAGGTCAACGACGCGCTGGCCACCCTCGCGGGGCGCCGGGTCGAGGACCTCGTCGGCCTGAGCTTCGACGAGCTCGCGCCCGCGCACCGGGACCGGATCGCGGTGTACCTCGAGCGGGCGGTCGCCGTCCCGGGCGAGCTGCTCGTCGGTGACTGGACCATCGAGTCCCCGAGCGGCGAGGACGCCCACGTGTCGCTGACGAGCCGGGTGCTCGTGGCCGACGGCGACGACGACGTCATCCTCGTCAACGTCGTCGACTTCTCCGAGCGACGGCGCTACGAGGAGAAGCTCACCTACCTCGCCGACCACGACGCGCTCACCGGCCTGCCCAACCGCCGCCGGTTCGACGAGGTGCTCGACCGGCACCTGCAGCGCTGCCGTCGCGGCGGTCCGACCGGCGCGCTGCTGCTGCTGGACCTCGACAACTTCAAGGAGGTCAACGACACGATGGGCCACGACGCCGGCGACCGGCTCATCGTCGCCGTCGGTGCCCTGGTGCGGGACACCCTGCGCGACAGCGACCTCGTGGCCCGGCTCGGGGGCGACGAGTTCGCGGTGCTGCTGCCGGACGCGGACGCCGCGGGCGCCGAGGCCGTGGCCGCCGCCCTCGTCGCCCGGGTGCGTGCGCACTGCGCGACCCTCGAGGGCGTGAACCGCCGGGTGACCGCGAGCGTGGGCGTCGCCACCTTCGCCGCCGCCGCGCAGCAGTCGGTCGACCCCCTGGCGCTGGCCGACATGCTGCTCTACGACGCCAAGGACGCCGGCCGCAACCGGCACGCCGTGCTCGACCCGGGCGGCACCCAGCAGCCCCGGACCGGGGCCCGCCTGGAGTGGACGGCCCGGGTCGAGGCCGCCCTGGAGAACGACTCCTTCGCCCTGTACCTGCAACCCATCCTCGACGTGCGCACCGACCGGGTCGTCGCGGCCGAGGCCCTGCTACGGCTCGTCGACCGGGACGAGCCGGTCTCGCCCGCGCGCTTCGTCCACGTCGCCGAGCGCGCCGGCCTGGCGCCGCGTCTGGACCGCTGGGTGGTGCGCAACGCCGTTGCGCTCCTCTCCCGGCTGCACGAGCACGCGCCGGACCTGACGCTCGAGGTCAACCTGTCCGCGCACTCCATCGGCGACGAGTCGGTGGAGCGGGAGTTCCTCGCCGCCCTGGACCGGCACGCGGTGCCGGCGCACCGCATCGTCGTCGAGGCCACCGAGACCGCCGCGGTCGCGGACGTCGCCGCGGCGCGCGCCTTCAGCCAGCGCCTGGCCGCACTCGGCACCCGGGTGGCCATCGACGACTTCGGGGCCGGGTTCGGCTCCTTCTACTACCTCAAGCACCTGCCGTTCGACATCGTGAAGATCGACGGGGAGTTCGTCGCCGGCGCGCACCGGTCGGCGGTCGACCGGGCCATCCTGCGCTCGATCGTCGGGGTGGCCCGGGGACTCGGCAAGGAGACGGTGGCGGAGTTCGTCGCCGAGGAGGCCGTCCTCGCCGTCGTCCGCGAGCTCGGGGTCGACTACGCGCAGGGGTACCTGGTCGGCGAGCCGGTGCCGGCCGCGGAGTTCGTCGCCCGCTACTGCCCCGGGGGCAGCGCGGCCTGGACGACCGAGGGTCCGGCACCGCGCGGCGCCGCCGACCTGGCCACGGCCCGCGGCGGCTGAACCGCCGGCCGCCCACGGCCTGTCGAGGGTTGGGCGGTCTCACAGGCGGGTTCGGCACGCTGGGTGCCGACCGACGGACCCGGGTAGGAGAGGTGTATGAGCATCGAGGACGAGGAGCTGGCCCGGCACGACAGCGAGGACGTCGTGCTCCAGCAGGTGATCGACGAGCTGGTGCGGACCGACCGGGCGTGGACGGTGGACGCCGCCGCCACCGAGCTGCGCGACGGCATCGAGGCCGCCGGGCTGCCGCCCCGGGCCCCCAGCTGGGTCACCGCGGTCGCCGAGGGGGTCGTGCGGGGCGAGGCCTACGTCGTCACGACCGCGACCCGACGCGAGACCGACGTCCCGCAGCCGCCGAAGCACCTGGAGAACCGCGTCATCGACTGACCCGGCACACGCGCCGCGGGCGGGCCGTGGGACACAGGTCAGGCGGGTCCACCTGCTGCTCGTCGTCCCGGTCGACTGGTCCGTCGTCGAATGCGGTGCGGCCGGTGGGTCCGGGGACACGACCATTCCTGCGTCCTGGGGAAATGTCGCGCATCGCGGCCCCGGGAATGCGGCCGAGCACACATGCGCCGGCCGGCGGGCATCCTGTCGACGACCGCCGCCCGGCGCGGTGGGTGGTTGCTCAGGTGGCCTGCTCGTAGGCCTCCTCGACCTGCTTGGGGATGCGGCCGCGGCGCGAGACCTCGTAGCCGTTCGCGGTGGCCCACTCGCGGATCGCCGCCGTCTGCGCGGCGTCGCGCCGGGTGGTGGACCGCTTCGCGGGCGCCCGCCCGCCGGTCCTGCGTGCCTTGTCGAGGAAGGGCGCCAGGGCGGCGTCGAGCTTCTGCCGGTTCGCCGGGCCGAGGTCGATCTCGTAGGAGGCCCCGTTGAGACCGAAGACGACGGTCTCGACGTCGTCGGACTCGGTGCTGTCGAGGTCGTCACTGAGGACGGTGATGGTGCGCTGGGCCATGGCGGCGCCTTTCTGTCGTGCATGCAGGGTGGGAAGGCGTACGGGACTCACCCTAGGGCATTCCGCATTCTCGGCAGGAGCTCCTCCGTGGAATGTCGCCGACCGCATTGTCGGAAACTCCGCGGAATGTGCGGCCCGGGAAAAGGCGCATTTGCCGACCGGTCGCCCGGTTCCCGGGTCCGACCCCGCGGGCCGGGACGCGGTTGACGAGCCCCGCGCGCCAGGTGTTGTATAACAGTTGGGCGAGCCGGGGCCGGCCGGAAGCCGTCACGGACCCGCCCGGACGCAACGGGAAGAGGAAGCATGACTGCACAGCTGTCCATGTGGGAGCCGTCGCCCGGAGGCTACTTCGGGGAGTTCGGCGGCTCGTTCGTGCCGGAGGTCCTCCACGAGACCCTCGAGGAGGTCCGCGAGGCGTTCGAGGCGGCCCGCCGCGACCCCGGCTTCTGGCGGCTGTACGTCGACACGATGGCCGAGTACGCCGGTCGACCCACCCCCGTCACCTTCTGCCCGAACCTCACCCGGCAGCTCGGCGGGGCGCAGGTGTACGTCAAGCGCGAGGACCTCAACCACACCGGCGCGCACAAGGCGAACAACGTCATGGGGCAGGGGCTGCTCGCCCAGCGGATGGGCAAGAAGCGGGTCATCGCCGAGACCGGCGCCGGCCAGCACGGCGTCGCGACGGCGACGATGGCCGCCCGGCTCGGGTTCGAGTGCACGATCTACATGGGTGCCGAGGACGTCGAGCGCCAGCACCCGAACGTCTTCTGGATGGAGCAGCTCGGGGCCGAGGTCGTCGCCGTCACCGACGGCACCCGGACCCTCAAGGACGCGATCAACGCCTGCCTGCGCGACTGGGCCGAGTCGATGGCCGACACCCACTACGTCATGGGCACGGTGTGCGGGCCGCACCCCTTCCCGCAGATGGTCACCTGGTTCCAGTCGATCATCGGGACCGAGGCGCGCGCCCAGATGCTCGACGCGGCGGGAGCCCTGCCCGACGCGGTCTACGCCTGCGTCGGCGGCGGGTCGAACGCGTCCGGCATCTTCGCCGGGTTCGGCGAGGACGCCGGGGTCGAGCTGGTCGGCGTCGAGGCCGGGGGCAAGGGCATCGACACCGGGCAGCACGCCGCGCGGCTGGCCGGCGGGCAGGGCCGCACCGGCGTCGCCCAGGGCTACCGCACCGTCTTCCTCCAGAACGACGAGGGCCTCATGCACGACACGTACTCGTGCGCGGCCGGGCTGGACTACATCGGCGTCGGGCCGATCCTCGCCCACCTCGGGCAGCAGGGCCGGATCCGGTTCGAGTCGGTCACCGACGCCGAGGTCGTCGACGCGCTGCGCCTCGCCATGCGGACCGAGGGCATCATCCCGGCGCTGGAGAGCGCGCACGCCTTCGCCGCCGCCGTGCGCGAGGCGCCGCACCTGTCGCCGGACCAGCGCATCCTCGTCAACCAGTCGGGGCGCGGGGACAAGGACATCTTCACCGTCGCCGACGCCCTGGACGACGAGGGCTGGCGCGAGTTCATTCGGCAGCGCGCCGCGGGCTACGCCCGATGACCGTCGACCAGCGCCCCACCCTCGAGGGCCGGCTGCGCGAGCGCCTGGCGGACAAGCCGCTGCTCCTCATGACCCACCTCGTCGTCGGCTACCCCTCGCTCGAGGACAACTGGGTGATGCTGGAGGCGATGGACGCCGCGGGCGTCGACCTCGTCGAGCTCCAGCTGCCGTTCAGCGAGCCCATCGCCGACGGTCCGGCGTTCGTCAAGGCCAACCACGAGGCGATCGCGGCCGGCATCGGGTGGGAGGAGTACTTCGACCTCACCGCCCGGGCCTCGGCGGCGTTCTCGTTCGAGACCCTGTTCATGGGCTACTACAACAGCGTCTACCGGATGGGCGCCGAGCCGTTCGCCGGCCGCCTCGCCGAGGCCGGCATGCGCGGCTTCATCGTCCCGGACCTGCCGCCGGAGGAGGCCGCCGAGCTGCGCGAGCACGCCCGGGCGAACGACCTGGACCAGGTGCAGATCATGACGCCGACCTCGAGCCCGGCGCGTCTGGCGGAGATCGGCCGGCACGCCTCGGGGATGGTCTACTGCGCCGCCCGGACCGGTGTCACCGGCCGGCAGACCGACCTCTCGCAGGGCGTCCCGGAGTTCCTCGCGCGCTGCCGCGAGGCGACCTCGGTGCCGCTGGGCGTCGGGTTCGGCATCCGCACCGCCGACGACGTCCGGGCCCTGCGCGGCCTGGCCGACGTCGCCATCGTCGGCACGGCCGGCACCCAGGCCTGGCTGGACGGCGGGGAGCCCGGCTACCGCGAGCTGCTGGACGCGCTGGTGGCCGGCACCCGCTGAGCCGGCCTCGGCTCGTCGCCGTCGGGGCGCGCCGCGAGCGACGGGAGTAGCGTGCGTCGGGACCGGCAGGTCCGGGCGTGCGGCGTCCGGTCGGGCCGGTGCACCCCGTCTCGACGCAGGAGGCACCATGCACGTGACGACGACCCCACCCCCGACGGTGCGGTGGGTCCGGCGGCTCGAGGAGCTCGAGCCCCTCGACGACGTCGTGGACGCGGCCGCGGCCACCGCCGGGCGGCTCTTCGGGGACGGGGCCCGCGGGCGGGTGCTGCGCGGCGAGTGGTTCGGGCACGCCCTGCATCCCGCCCTCACCGACGTCGTCATCGGCTCGTGGGGGTCCGCGACGGTCCTGGACCTCGTCGGTGGGGAGGAGGCCGCTCCCGCCGCGCGCACCCTCGTCGGCGTGGGGCTGCTCGCGGTCGGACCCACGGCCTGGACCGGCTGGGCCGAGTGGAGCGCGAGCGGGCGGCGCGAGCAGCGCGTGGGCGTGGTCCACGTGGCCGCGGTCGGGACGGCCATCGGGGCGTACGCCGGGTCGTACCTGGCGCGGCGTCGCGGCCGTCGCCGCCTCGGGGTCGCCCTCGGGCTCGTGGGAGCCGGTGCGGTGACGGCCGGCGCGTTCCTCGGCGGGCACCTGGCGGTCGCGCGCGGCGTCGGCAGCCGGCACCCGGCCTTCGCCGACTGAGCCGGGCCGGCCGCTACCCGGCCGTCCCGGACGACAGCGGCCCGTCGAGCCGGAGGTCGGCGTCACCGGCGTGCCGCTCGGTCGAGAGCAGCACCCGGTCACCCGGCATGACGGCCCGGTCGTCGACGACGGCGGTGCCGTCGTCGGTGTAGGTGAGCCGGCTGCTGACCAGCGCCGCCGAGCCGGGGTCGCAGCGCAGCGCCCGTGCCTCGTCCTCGGACAGCAGGGCGGCGTGCAGGGTCTCGACGGCCCGGGTGACGTGGACGTCCAGCCGCTCGGCCAGCAGGTCGTAGAGCGAGCCCTCGCCGAGCGCCACGACGTCGAGACGCTCCCCGAGCGCCGTCGGAAGCAGGGAGTGCGCGTAGACCGTCGGGACCTCGTCGACCAGCCGCAGCCGGGTGAGGCAGAAGACCGTCTCCTCCGCGAGGCCGAGGCGGGCGGCGACGGCCGACGGGGCGCGCATCGGGCCGGCGAAGACGACCTCGGTGCGCAGGGTCCGTCCGGTCTCGCGGACCTGGCTGGTGAGGCTGGCGAGCCGGTCGATGGGCAGCCGGTAGCGCCCGTCGGCGACGAAGGTGCCGAGGCCGTGCTCGACGCGCAGCCGGTCCTGGGACTCCAGGACGGCCAGGGCGTGCCGCAGCGTCATCACGGTGACCCCGAGGTGCTCGGCCATGTGCCGCTGCGAGGGCAGCGCCGTGCCGGGGGCGAGCCGACCGGCGTCGATGGCGGCGGTAATGGCCCGGCAGATCCGCAGGTACTTCGGCGCCGGGTCCTCGGGGTCGGCCGCCAGCGGTCGCACCGCCGTGAAGAACGGGGAGCCAGGCCTGGGCACGCGCGCCGCCTCGGGGTCTCGGGACGGGGCCGACGCCGCTCGGCGCACCCCGGAGGTCTGGAACACCCGGATGCTAGGCAGCGCCCCCGGGCGAGTCAAGCAGGCGCCGCGAGCAGCGCGGCCGGTGCCGCGGCAGGCGTCCGTCGCGGGCCTCAGTCGGGGAAGACGCCGCTGGAGAGGTAGCGGTCGCCGCGGTCGCACACGACGAAGACGATGGTCGCCCCCTCGACCTCCTCGGCCACCCGCAGCGCCGTCCAGCAGGCCCCGGCCGCGGAGGGACCCCCGAAGATGCCCTCCTCGCGCGCCAGCCGACGCGCCATCTCCTCGGCGTCGTCCTGGGTGACCTCGATCGTCTCGTCGACCGCCGTCGGGTCGAAGATGCGCGGCACGTACTCCGGCGGCCAGGCGCGGATCCCGGGGATCTTCGAGCCCTCCGCGGGCTGCGCCCCGACGATCCGGATGCCCGGGTCGCGCGACTTGAGGAACCGCGAGACGCCGGTGATCGTGCCGGTGGTGCCCATGGCCGACACGAAGTGCGTGATGCGGCCGCCGGTCTGGCGCCAGAGCTCCGGACCCGTCCCCTCCTCGTGGGCGCGCGGGTTGTCCGGGTTGGCGAACTGGTCCAGGACCCGGCCGCGGCCCTCGCGCTCCATGCGCGTCACGACGTCGCGGGCCTCCTCCATGCCGCCGTCGGCCGGGGTGAGGACGAGCTCGGCCCCGAACGCCCGCATCGTGCGGACCCGCTCGGTGGAGGCGTCGTCGGGCATGACGATGACGAGGGGGTAGCCACTGATCGCCGCCGCCATGGCCAGGCCGATGCCGGTGTTGCCGGACGTGGCCTCCAGCAGGGTGTCGCCGGGGGAGATCTCGCCCCGCTCCTGCGCGCCGCGGATCATGCTGATCGCCGGGCGGTCCTTGACCGAGCCGGCCGGGTTGTTCCCCTCGAGCTTGGCGAGGAGGACGTTCCCCCGGCGCTCGTTCTCCGGTCCCGGCAGGCGCTGCAGACGCACCAGCGGGGTGTCGCCGATGACGTCCTCCATCGTGGGGTACTCCGGAGGGGTGCTCACCCGCCGGAGTCTACGGCGGGGCGGGTCGCCCGGACGGCGCCCCGGCCGGCCGTCCGCACCCGGGCCGCGCCGACGGACGACGGGCGCCCGCGGTCCGGGGGGACCGCGGGCGCCCGTCGTCGTCGGCAGGGCTACTCGGCCGGCATGTAGACGAGCTCGAGGTTGATGTCGTCGGGGTCCTGGATGGAGAGGATGACCATGCCGGTGGCCTCGAGGTGGTCGACGCTGCCGTGCTGGACGCCGGCCTCGTCGAGGCGCGCGGCCGCGGCGTGCAGGTCGTCCTCGGAGGACACCTGGAGGCTGACGTGGTCCAGCCCGACCCGGGTCGACCGGAAGGTGTCGCCGGCGTCGGCCACGGGCCGCAGGCCGAGGAGCTGGTCGCCGACGGTCCAGCCGGTGCCGCCATAGAGCTGTGCGGGGTCCTCCCGCACGCCGGGCTCGTCGGCGCGGTCGCTGAAGTCGAAGGCGGTCTCCTCGCCGAGGAGCAGCTGGTAGAAGGCCTTCGAGCGCTGGATGTCGGTGACGGTGAGGCGGACGTGGTGGATGCCGGTGGCGTTCGCGATACCGGGGGAGGGCATGGGTGGTCCTTTCCGAGCGGTGGACGTCGGCCGGTGAGGACCGGCCGACGGGTCTGGGAGCGCCGACGGGCGCGTGGCGGCTACCGGGCGAGGAACCGGATCAGCGCCTCGTTGAACTGCGTGGCGTGGCTGACGTTGCAGCCGTGCGGGGCGCCCTCGAGGACGACGAGCTCGGACTGCGGAACGGCGGCGTGGGTGCGTGCCCCGGAGCCCTCGAGCGGGACGACGCCGTCCCCGTCCCCGTGGATGACGAGGGTGGGCACCGTCACCTTGGGCAGGTCCTCCCGGAAGTCGGTGGTGCCGAAGGCCTCCATGCAGCCGAGAGCGGCCTTCTGGTCGGACTGCTGACAGAGGACGACGGCCTGCCGACGCTGCTCCTCGCTCACCGCGAGCTCGTCGCCCACCGAGTAGAACTGGGTGGTGAACTGCTCGAAGAAGGCGTCGCGGTCCTCCTTCAGCCCGGACTCCATCTGCTCGGCGGTGGCGTCGTCGAGCGGACCGTCGGGGTTGTCGTCGGTTTGGGCCATGTACGGCGGGACGGCCGAGGCGAAGACGACGCTGCGCAGCCGGTCCTCACCGTGGCGGGCGACGTACCGGGCGACCTCGCCGCCGCCCATGGAGAACCCGACGAGGGTGACGTCGCGCAGGTCCAGCTCCTCGAGGAGGGCCGCGAGGTCGTCGGAGAGGGTGTCGTAGTCGTAGCCGCTGCGGGGCTTGTCGCTGCGGCCGAAACCGCGCCGGTCGTAGGCGACGGTGCGGTAGCCGGCGGCCTGCAGGGCCCCGATCTGCTCGGACCAGGCCTCGCCGGACAGCGGCCAGCCGTGGATGAGGACGACGGGGCGTCCCGTGCCGCCGCTGTCCTCGACGTGGACCTTGACGGTGTGCAGCAGCCCGGAGTGGGCGGTGACCTCGGACATGTCGCTCCCTTCTGCGGCGCGTCGGCCGCGGGGGTCGGGAAGTGCTTGCGAGAACACCCTCGCAGGAGGACGACGTGGAGGTGGTGGCGGTTGCGACGACCCGCTTACCATTCTCGTCATGCGTGTGGCGATCGTCCTCGTCGACGGGGTGGCGGACTCGGGCCTCGGCCTCCTCCTCGACGTCCTCACGGCGGCGAACCTCCTGCGGGACCGGGTCGACGGGCACATCGACCCCTTCGAGGTGTCGTTGCGGGCGACGACGCCGCGGGTCCGGACCGGGTACGGCCTCGGCGCGGCCGCCGAACCGCTCGAGGCCTGCCTCGAGGACCCCCCGGACCAGCTCCTCGTGCCCGGCCTGGGCCTGGTCGGCGCCGAGGAGGTCGTCGGGGCGGTGCGCGACAGTGCGGCGGTGTCGGTGGTGCGCGAGCTGCACGAGAGGGGTACGGCGGTCTCGGCCGCCTGCAGCGGCACCTTCGTCCTGGCCGAGGGCGGGGTCCTGGACGGCAGGGCCGCGACCACGAGCTGGTGGCTGGGTCCGACGTTCCGGCGGCGCTACCCCGGGGTCGACCTCGACGAGACCCGGTCGCTCGTCATCGCCGACACCGTGACCACCGCGGGCGCGGCCTTGGCGCACCTCGACCT